>JADZCN010000017.1 GCA_020851565.1 Acidobacteriota bacterium
AGGTGGAGGTCACCGCGCGCACGGCCGGCAACGCCGAGGTGCGCATGCGGCGGACGATGCAGACCATCGCCATCCCGGTGTTCCAGTTCGGCCTCTTCTCGGAGAACGACCTCAGCTTCTTCGCCGGCCCCAACTTCGCGTTCGGCGGCAAGGTACACACCAACCAGCACCTGTTCCTGAAGCAGGACAACAACGCGACGCTGACCCTGCAGGATCGGGTGACGGCGGTGGGCGAGGTGGTGCGGAACCGGCTGGCCAACGGCGTGGTGTCGCACAACGGCACCGTGCGAGTCGCCCGAGCCCCCGGGTGTCCGGCGGCGCCAACGGCCGCCAACGCGTCGTGCTTCACCCTGGGCAACAACCAGGGGAGCGTCACCGACTCGATCGGATCGGCCGACAACGAGCCGGCGTGGACGAACGTGTCCGTCGGCACGTCGAACGGGTGGCTGCGCAACGGCCGCACCGGCGCGCGCCGCCTGGATCTGCCGATCGTGAGCGACGGCGCCGAGCCGATCGACCTGATCCGCCGGCCGCCCATCGGCGAGGCCACCAACAGCGCGGTCGCCCGGCAGCGCTTCTACAACATGGCGACCATGCGGGTCCTCCTGTCGGATACCCGCGACGACATCGTGAACCTGCCGGGCGTCGTCTCGGATCCCGTCCGGCTGGCCGGCGTCGTCGACCCGGCCGCGTGGGGTTTCGGGGGCATGGCAGGCCGCATCCCGGCGGCTGCGCCGTTCGCGATGTCGGACGGGGACCGCGACTGGGGCGCGCGGCTGGGCATCGACACGCCGCGGATCGACGGCTGGCTGTCCGTGGAGATGCAGCAGCGCGATGGCACATGGCTGGACGTGACGCGCGAGGTCCTGAGCCTCGGCTTCATCGGCAAGCGGCTGTCGACGAGCGGCAACTTCGGGGTCGCCGACGGCAACAACTCCTGCGCCGATCCCCACCCGAATGCGATCCTTCGGTTCCAGCGCACCGCCGACCGGGTGACGGGCTCTGCCCCAAACTGCGGCAGCGATGCGACCACACGGCTGCACACGGGCGCCTGGGCCGGGGCACGCTACTACTGGCCGAACGTCCTCTACGACGCCCGCGAGGGCGCGGCGCGAGACTCGATCGACCAGGCCATGACCCGGATGTGGTGGTCCGGCGTCATGCACTACGTCGAGCTGGACGTGAACAACTTCCGGCGCTGGTTGAGCGGCGCCATCGGCGTCAGCGGCAGCGCCGGATGCGCGAATGGCGCCGGCGGGGACACGTGCCCGATGGACATCACGGGCTTCGTCCTCTACTTCTCGGACCGTCGGACCAACCGCGACCTCGGCGCCGACGGCATGCCCGAGCTGAACTACTCCTTGGCCACCGGGCACATATACGCCGACGATCGTGAGACCGGCGAGTTCGGCTGGGAGGACAACATCAATCCCTCCAGCCCTCTCAGCGTGCCGAATGGCGTGCTCGATGCGCCGTTCGTCGACGCGGCGGGCAACAATCGGTGGGCGGAGGACCTCAACGACAACACATTGCTCGATACCTACGGCGGCACCCCGCGTCTGATGCCGGCAGGCATCCAGGCGTCGCCGACGGTTTCCTGCACGACGCCGGTCGGCAACACGTACGACCTGTGGAACACGCCAGTCGAAGCCGACGTGGCGCGGGTGAACCGCGCGTTCTTCTTCCGACGCGCGCTCAAGCTGGTGAACGGCGGCCGCGGCAACCTGCCCGCCAACGGCACCCAGGGACTCACGGTGGCCGCCGAGAATCCGGTGTACGTCCAGGGGAACTACAACGCGTGCACCAACGCCGCGTGGAACGGGGCCAACCCGGGCTGTGTGGGCGCCGGATTCGGCAACCAGCCCGGCGTGGACCACGTCTCGGCCGCCATCATCGCCGACGCCGTGACGTTCCTCTCAAACCGCTGGAACGACCTCCGATCGTTCAGCACGCCATTCGACGTGGACAACCGCGGCGGCGCCACCACCTGGTATCGCACCGCGATCATCGCGGGAAAACACCTGAACTTCCCCCGCCCCAACAACAATGCCGGCGACCATACCGACTTCGGTACCGACGGCGGGGCGCACAACTTCATCCGCTATATCGAGAACTGGGGAGGGCAGACGCTCAACTACCGCGGTTCGATGATCAGCTTCTACACCAGCCGCCAGGCGGTGGGGCTGTACAAGTGCTGCGACAACGTCTACGGCCCCCCGACGCGCGGCTACAACTTCGACACCGACTTCCTGACGCCGAACCTGCTGCCGCCCCGGACGCCGATGTTCCGGGACATCAACACGCTCACGTTCCGGCAGATCCTGCGACCGACACAGTAGAGCGGACGCCCGGGCCTACAGGGCCGGGCGTCCCGCGCCGAAAAGCGTCTGGGGGATTACAGATTCGTGCCCCCGTGTCTCGAAACAGCGCATCAATGGCATCCCGGTCCGCGTCCGTCTCCCCGAAGTCGACGGGATTCACTGCTTTCCGGCCGAACGGGCCGTGCGGTCCGCGATTTGCTGTGAATGGCAGCGCAATGCGTGGCGATCGCGGTTTCACCTTCCTCGAGCTCCTGGTGGTGACGCTGGTGATCGGAATCTCGTTGGCCATCGCGATCCCGGCCATGAACAACGCCCTGGACCGCAACAAGGTATTCACGAGCAGCGAGCTGGTCGCCGCGCAAATCCGTGAAGCGCGCCTGGCGGCCATCACGCGCAACTCGACCTTCCGCGTGCGCTTCGACTGCTTCGGTGGCACGGCGGTCCGGATGGTCATCGTCACCGGCAACCCCACGGTGGACAACGCCTCGGACCGGTGCACCCAGCAGGTGCCCAACGACGGCCCGCCGATATACCTGCCGCCCAACGTCTCCTTCGGTGCCGGAGGCCCGCCGCCGGCGCTCGAGATCAACGGGCGCGGCCAGGTCTCCGCCGTCGCGGGCACGATGCCCCAGACTCTCTCGGTGAGCTATGGAGACTTCACACGCACCCTCGTCGTCACGGAAGCCGGACGTGTCCGCACCCCGACTTCGTGACCAGCGCGGCTTCACACTCCTCGAAGCGCTGATCGCGACGGTCGTCCTCACCGTCGCGCTCGTGGCGACGGCGGAGCTGCTGGCCGTGAGCGTCCGAATGCACCAGCTGGGGCGGAACTCGACCTCGGCGTCGCGACTCGCACAGGACAAGTTCGAAGAGCTGATGAAGATGAACTTCGCCACCAACCCCGCGATCCAGATCAGCGGCGCCGACACGCTGGCGTCGGACGTGGCCGACTACTTCGACGTGCCGGCGAACAGCGGCTACCGCCGGCGGTGGTTCGTGCAGGCGGGTCCCAACGCGAACCCGCGGTTGCGCACGGTCACGGTTCGCGTGATTCCCGACAACCCGGACATGCGTGTCGGCGCCGACTTCACGGTAACCACCGTGCTGCGGCGATGGTAGCCATGCGACGTCATCCTCGGCCGCGCGGGCGCTCGGACCAGGGCTTCACGCTCGTCGAGTTGCTGCTGGCGATGGTGGTTTCCATGGCCGTCGTTGGCGGGGCGACCCTGCTGGCCGGGCAGATGCAGTCGTCCTACCGAGCTCAGCTGGAGGCGGCGACCGCTCAGCAGGAGGGACGGTACGTCATCCAGGCGATCGAGCGGTACCTGCGCGCGGCAGGCAACAACCCGTATCGCGTGGACACGACGCCCTGTCCGTCGTCCGGCACGCCGGTCCAGGCCATTCGCCTGGACCCGGACGGTGACGGGCAGAACGACGACATCCGCGTGCAGATGGACGCGAACCCGACGAACGGCCTCCTCGGCGGCGTGTCCGGTGCGTGCAACGAGCCCAACGAGGACGTCACGATCTTCCACGACCCGGCGACGCGCACGGTCAACCTCCGTGAGAACAATGTCGGCGGTGGCAACACCGTGCTTCCCCTGACCGACACCATCGTCACGGGCCTGGAGTTCGTGTACCGAAACCCTCTGCGGGCCGTCACCGCCACTGCCGCGAACGTGGCGTTCATCGAGACGCGGGTGACGGTCGCGTCGAGGATCGACGATCTCAACCTGGGCGCGCCGGTCACCTACACCGTGAGTTCCGAGATTCGAGTGAGGAGCCGATGACACCGCACCGTCCGTCTCATCCACGGCCCGGCGGTGAGCGCGGGATGGCGCTCGTGTCGGCGCTGCTGCTGCTGCTCGTCATGTCGGGCCTGGCCATCGCGCTCACGGCGAGCGGGCGCATCGAAGTGGCGATGGGCGACAACGAGGAGCTCTACGCGGGCGCGCGCGCGGCCGCAGAGTCGGGCCTCAACCGCGCGGCGGCGCAGATCATGGCGCTCACCGCCAACCCCGCATATCCGCTGAACAACCTGCTGCTCGGTCCTGACGGGGACGCGGCCGACACGGCCGACAACGGCCTGATGATGCACCTTGCCGACATGGCCGGGTCCTCGCCTTGCCCCCACCCGAACGGCCCCTGCTGGTTCGTGGCGCCTGGATCGCCGTATCGCTACAACGTGCGCCTGTACGACGATGACGACCCGGCCATGAAGGGCGGCATCGCGTTCACGAACGCGGAGTTGACCGCGATGGGACCGCCGCCGGACCCGCCGGAGGATGGCACCGGCGTCACCGACGTCAACAGACGCATCGTCATCCGCGCCACCGGCTTCGGCCCGCAAGGCACGACCGCGACGCTCGAGCAGATGCTGACGCCGATCAAGATGCCGGCGTTGCTCGTGGACGGCGACCTCGAGATGTTCGGCAGCGTGAACATCATTGGTTCGCAGGGCAGTGTCCACGCCAACGGCAACCTGGATATCGATGGCATGTCCGGGCTCACGGTCTCCCAGAACGCCACCGCCTCGGGGACCCTGACGGCCAACGCTGGCTGGGACCCGGGGGGGCTCGAGTCCGGCGGCATGCCGGAGATTCCGGTCCCGGACATCTTTGCCGACGACTACTTCGACGACGCCGACTTCGTGCTGCACGGCAACGTCCTGCCCGACGGCACACCCGACACGCCGCGTATCACGAACAAGGACGGCACGACGACGTACTGCCTTCCCGGGGGTGGCGGCGACGGTTGCCGAGGTGTAACCCCCAGCGGCGGGACCGGCCCATTCGGCTTCCGCTACAACGCGGCGAGCAACACGTGGGATCTCAACCCCCAGGGCAGCGGCAACAACACGAACTGGGCGACGTACTTCGCGTATACGGACGTGAAGATTACGGGCAACCCCGGGACGACCTCGTCGCCCATTCTCCTGACGATCATCGCCGAGGGGAACATCGAGGTGACGGGCAACCCGGACCTGCGGCCCGAGCCGCTCTCGGAGGTTCAGTTCGTCACGGAGAAAGACCTGAGGATCGCGGGAAACATCAGCATTCCGACCGCCTTCGAGGGCCGCATCATGGTCCGTGAACAGATCGACTTCGGCGGCTCGGCCTCGCTGGCGGGCCAGGTCATCGTGCAGGACGTGCCGTCGGTGAGCACGCTGGTCGAGAACAACAGAGTGCACGGTACCGTGACCCTGTCCTACAACGGCCTCATCGAGACGGTGGCATACACGGTCTCGGGATGGAGAGAGACACCATGACGAGAGGACGACAGGTCACCGCTGTTCTGGCGGCCTTCCTCATTACCGCTGCCGTGCCTGCCAGCGCTCAGTCCCTGGCCGATATCGCTCGAAAGGAAGCGGAGCGGCGACGCTCTGCGCCCGCGACGTCGAAGGTGTACACGAACGAGACCCTGACGCCGGACTTCACGAAGGTGCCGGAGCCCGCGCCCCCGGCGACCGCTCTGCCCCCCGACGCCTCCGGTGCAGCCGCCGAGGGCACTTCGACAGGCGGCGACGCGGCCGCGGCACCCAGCCACGTCGTTCAGGCGGGTGTCACGCCTCCCGACCAGCAGGAGCCCCAGCCCACCCTCGACAAGGGCGAGGAGTACTGGCGGAGCATGGCGGACCGCATCCGCGCCCGGCTGAACCAGCAGAACGCCGAGATTGCCGATCTTCAGCGCCGCGTCTCGTCCTTTCCAGCGGGTGCGGCGAGTCCCGAACACGATATCGCGGTGCGCGCCCTGCGAAAGGCCCAGGCGGACCTGGTGGATCTGAACCAGGAATGGCTCCGCTTCGAGCGCCAGGCCCGCGATCGCAACATACCGGACGCGTGGATTCGCTGAACCTTCGCCAGACGAACCTTGAACCTGAGAACCCGAGAACCCGAGAACCCGAGAACCCGAGAACCTGAGAGCCCGAGAGTGGTATCGTCGGATCAGGTTCTCATCATGCGACCGCACCATGAAGTCGCCTCCGCGGCGACCGTGCTCTGGGTCCTGGCCGGGGTGCCCGCGGCCATCGCCTGGACGCAGACGATCATCCAGAAGATCAAGCGTCCGCGTTCCTGAAGGCAGAAGGCGGACCACCCGTTAGGGAACCGGCGGGCGGCTCCCACCGTCCCAAACAGGGTGATGTCCCCGAAGTCCCTTGCGGCCGTGCTCGTCCTGGCCGCCGCCCTGGCCGTCGGTGCCAGCGTCGAGGCGCACCGCACGCCGGCCCTCACCGTTGACGAGCAGCTCGCATTCCTGAAGACCGCCCGCGTCGTCAACGCCCGGCCCATCGGCAAGGGCGTCACCGGTGCGCTCCGTCTGACCCTGACAGATGGTGTCGTGACGCATGATGCGTCCTTCCAGAGTGTCGACGATCGGGCGCGCCCGCACGAGGTTTCACAGGGCAAGCGGTTTGCCGGTGAGCTGCTTTTCGTGGATTCCTACCGCTACAACGTTGCCGCATGGGAGCTGGCGCGGCTGCTTGGCCTCGAGGCGATGATGCCGCCCACTGTGGAGCGCTATTACCGGGGAGAGCCCGGCGCGTTCTCGTGGTGGGTAGACGAGGTGATGATGGACGAGGGCGAGCGCGAGCGCACGAACACGCAGCCGGCCGGGATGGACGCCGTCCGCGTGGGGCGCCAACGCCAGCAGATGCAGGTCTTCGCCGAGCTCGTGCGCGACACCGACCGCAACAAGGGGAACGTCCTGTACACGAAGGGCTGGCAGCTCGTGATGCTCGACTTCACGCGCGCCTTCCGCCTGCGGCCAGAGCTGCGCCTGCCCCAGGCGCTCACGACGTGCGACCGCGACCTGCTGGATCGGCTACGCGCGCTGCACAAGCAGGACGTGTCGCGCGCCGCCGGCCGCCATCTCACCCCCTTCGAGATCGACGCCCTCATGAAGCGCCGGGATCTCATCGTCGAACGCTTCGACCGCCTGGTCGCCGAGCGCGGTGCATCGGCCGTGCTGTTCTGAGGGAAACGAAACCACGAAGACGCGAAGGGCCGGAAGGGCGCCACGAAGGACGTCCACGAGCCCCCAAGACCTCAAGACCTCAAGACCTCAAGACCCCAAGACCCCAAGACCCCAAGACCTCAAGACCTCAAGACCTCAAGACCTCAAGACCCCCTCCGCCAGTCCCAGGCGCGCCAGCAGTGCGCGGAGGTCGTCGGGTAGCGGCGCGACGATCTCCAGCGGCTCTCGCGTGACCGGGTGCGTCAGCGCCACCCGCCAGGCGTGCAGGGCCTGTCGCGGGAAGTCGATCGTTCCGTCCTTCCTCCCGTAAACCGGGTCGCCCACCAGCGGCCAGCCCTTGTGCGCCAGGTGCACCCGGATCTGGTGCATGCGCCCGGTGACGAGACGACAGCGGACGAGGGAGAACGACGACGGGGCTTCGGTCCCGGCCGCGGCGTCGCGCGCACGCGAGGCCGTGGCGAGCCGCTCGTACTTCGTCACCGCGGGTTGGCCGCCCCGGTCGGTGACCGTCACCTTGCGGCGATCCCAGGGATCGCGGTCGAGCGCCAGGTCGATGGTGCCCTTCGCCGGTGACGGCGTGCCGTGCACGATGGCCAGGTAGTCCTTGTCGATACGGAGCGCCCGCATCTCGCGCTGCAGCGCCGCGGTCACCTCGCGGCGCTTGGCGACGAGCACCACGCCCGACGTCATCTTGTCCAGGCGCGTCAGGATGGCCGGTGCGTCGCCCGAGGGCCAGCGCGCCGCATGCCACAGGAGTGCATTGATCAGCGTACCCGTGGCGTGCTTGTACGACGGATGGACGACGATGCCGGCGGGCTTGTTGAGCGCGAGGAGGTGCGCGTCCTCGAAGAGCACGTCGAGCGCCATGGCCTCGGCGCGCGGGCGTGCGCGAGTGCGAATCTCGCGTGCGTCCACCTGCACCGTGTCGCCCTCCGCCACACGCCACGACGCCCTGGGCGCCGGCGCCCCGTTGATGTGCACGCGTCTGGCTGCGATCCACTTCTGGATGCGCGCGCGAGACATGCCTGGTTCGTGGGCGAGGTGACGGTGCACGACGAGGTCCAGGCGGACGCCGATGTCCCCGCGGTCGATGGGCACGTCGCGCCACGTGCGAGCGGCGCCCGCGCGGGATGCGGTGCGAGCCGTCGAGGGCCTCCGGACTCGGGGCGATGATCGAACCGGCGCCGGGTCAGCCATTCACACCGTCTATCCTATCTGCGCCATCTGCGCCATCTGCGCTATCTGCGCCATCTGCGTCCCATCTGCGGCGCATTCTGCGTCCCGCACGGCTCAGCGGCGATAGTTCTGCGCAATCTCGCGTTCGAGGTTGCGTCTTCGGGTCGAGGCCCGCGAGTGATCCGAGAAGAAGAAGTTCGTGACGCGGTCCTCCTGGCCATACTTCTCCAGGAACCGCTGCCAGACGCCAGGCGCGTCCGCGACGGGGAAGCCGGCTTCATACGCGTAGCGCAGGCCGACACGGTCCGCCTGGTCCTCGAGGTCGCGCCCGTATCCCGCGTTGAGCGCCGAGAGGCTGAGCGCCGCGCCAATCTGCACGCTTGCGCGCACGGCGTCGTTGCCAATCGCCTCCGCGCCGAGGATGGCCGCCAGGCCCCCGATCTGCGTCCAGATGCCCCGGCGTGCCTGCCGGCGCGAGTGCTCGTGGGTGTAGTGAGCCAGCTCGTGCCCGACGACGACGGCCAGCTGGTCGTCGGGCATGTCGTCCATGATGCCGGAGAAGACCCAGATGGCCCCGTTGCCCATGGCCATCGCGTTCCACTCCTTGTTCTCGATGACGTAGACGCGCAGCTTCTCTCGAGGCACGTACGGGGGCGCGAGCCGCGCGACCAGCCGCCGCACGCGCTCCACCTTCGGGCCCGAATCGGCTACCTCGCCAATCTTTGCGATCTGCCCGCCGTCCCGGGGCTCGAACGCCAGCTTGTCCCGGAGCCAGGCCGCTTCGAGCTCCGCGGTCCCAGCCAGCACGTCGGCCTCGAACAGCGCGTTCGCGCTGTTGGGACGCACGTCGATCTGCCGAGCGAGCACCGAGCCATCGTCCTGTCGGGTACCGGTCACGCGCACCTCGTCGCCGAGTGGGACCGTCTCGACGCCGGTGTGCCTGCCCTTCCATTTCGTGGCGGCGTCCGTGCGCACGCGCTGCCCGTCCACGACCAGCTCGCCTCCGCGCTTCCACTCGGCGTAGCCATCGAGCTTGACGCTCTCCTGGGCCGACACCCCGGGCAGCCCGGCGACCAGCCCAATCGCCAGCACGAACCCCGTCAATATCCGAAGGGACAGATCACCCACGACGGCCTTGTCTGCGCATCTGCGGCCCTGCGGCCCGGTTCCTCTGCGTTACTGGCCCACCGTTGCCGAGAGCAGCTCCACGTCGAACACCAGCATCCCTTTCGGGCGTCCCTGCTGTCCCTTGTAGGCCAGCCGCTCCGGGATCCAGAAGCGCGTCTTCTCGCCCGGCACCATCAGCTGCAGGCCTTCGGTCCAGCCCTCGATGACGTCCGTCAAGCCGAACGACGCGGTCTGCCCGCGCATCAGCGAGCTGTCGAACAGCTTCCCGTCTGTCGTCCACCCCGAGTAGTGCACCGTCACGCGGCTCGTCTTCGACGGCCGCGCGCCGCCCTCCTTCCCGGGCCTCAGCACCTTGTAGGCGAGGCCCGAGGGGGTCCGCTCGGCGTCGGCCGGCGGCGCCGCCACGTCGGGCGGAGGGTTCTTGTCGGGCGAGGGGACGATCTCGAAGAGCTCCACGTCGAACACGAGCATCCCCTGAGGGCGGCCGGACTGGCCTTCGTAGGCCAGCTCCTTCGGAATCCACAGGCGGCGCTTCTCACCCACGACCATCAGCTGGACGCCCTCGCCCCAGCCCTTGATCACGCGGCTCACGGGAAAGGTTGACGTGGCATCGCGAGCGTACGAGCTGTCGAACATCTTCCCGTCCGTCGTCCATCCCGTGTAGTGCACCGTGACGAAATCCTCGGCGGTCGGCTTCGCGGTGCCAGTCCCCGGCTGCAGCACCTTGTAGGCCAGGCCGGAGGCGGTCTTCTGGGCATCGTCCGGCGCCTTTGCCACGTCGGGAGGCGCGGGAATGGGTTGGAACTGCGGCCGCGACTGCGCGTCGAGCGCGACGCCTGCCAGCACCATCAAGGCAGCAAGGAGGACTCTCATCCGCCTATCGTAACGTGAACCCGTTCCGGGCCGCGTCAGTGGCAGAGATCCACGCCCATGTCCACCACATCGCCCGGGGCCGCGACGAACTCCCACCGGTAGCCGCCGGGTTCGAGCGACAGGCGCAGCACGCCGTGCCGTGAGAGGCGGATCTCCGAGTTCGGCGCGACGCCCGTGGCCGGGTAGAGGTGCGCCCCTCCCGTGCCGACGGTGAACTGCCGGATCGCCTGGCCGGACGGGCGGCCCTCCGCCGTCTGCCGGGCGAAGCGCTCGTACAAGTGATCGTGCGCGTTGGCCACCACGTCCACGCCCGCGGCATCGAGCAGCGCGTAGATGTCGCGCATGAACCGGTTCGGGCCGTTCGGGCCGGACGTGAACAGCGGGTGGTGCCACACGGCGAGCGTGCACGGCCGTTCGGCGGTCGCGAGCGCGCGGCGGGCGAAGTCCCACTGCGGCGAGCCGGGCGAGGTCGGCACGCTCGAGTTCAGCATCAGGACATGCCAGTCGCCGATGCGCAGATCGTAATAGCCGGTGCCGTCCGTCCCCGCGGCATCTCCGAAGTACTGGAAGAAGGGTACGGCGTTTGGCGATTCGTATTCGTGATTGCCCGGAACCGCCAGCCATCGCCCGCGGAATCGGCCCCACGAGGGCTCGAAGCACCGCAGGAAATCCTCGGTGGAGCCGCGCGGGTAGGCGAGATCCCCGGCCAGCAGGATGTGGCCCGGCAGCCGGTCGACGACCAGGGCCGTGGCCTCGGCGCCCGGGGAGCCGCACATGCCGATGTCGCCCGCCACGATGACGCTGGCCGGGCCCGTGCCGCCTTGCCCCGTCCCGATCCCGCCGCCGGGCGTGGGCCTGACCGGCGAGCCGCTGTTTCCACTGCAGGCCACCATCCACGCGCCGGCAAGGCCGGCCGCGAGAACTCTCGCGGACAGGCGGGGCAGGACGGCCGCCATGTTTGTCGAGCTTAAGCATACGTGCTACCGTTCCGCCACACACGTCTTCGCTCGAATGGCTGTCTCTTCTCCACCGCCGCCAGGCTCGCGCCTGGTCCTGTCGCCGCAGGAAGCCCTCGTGGCGGGCGGACCCGCGGAAGAACTGGAACATCGCGTGCAGGACCTGTTCCGCCAGGGCTACCAGCACGTGGTCGTCGACCTGCGGAGCGTGCCCAGGGCCGACAGCGCCGGCATCCGCGCCCTCGTGCGCGGCCACACCACCGCCCAGCGCCTCCATCGCCGCTTCACCATCGTGACGCCCAACGCGAGGGTGAGCGAGCTGCTGCGCCTGTCGCTCCTGGACCGGGTCCTCGAGATCAAGGACTCGCTGGCCGAGGCAAAGACGAACGAGCTGAAGTGGGATCGCGTCCTCACCGTCGTGGGCGTCATCGTCGTCGGCGTGGCGCTGGTGGGGGTCGGCATGCTGTGGCCGGGCCTTGGCCTCCAGCCTGGCGGCGCCGGCGAGCTGCTCGGTGCCCCGCAGCCGCCTGGCACGCTGAGCCATCCCTTCTTCGAGCTGGCCAAGCTGATGGCGGCCGCCGTCATCGGCATGCTGGTCACCGTGGTGCATCGCCAGACACGAACCGAGCGGATGCCCAACGCGACCATGGACCAGGCCCAGGTGCTCTTGTGCGTGTCCGGCGCGCTGATGATGATCATCATCGGCAACTCGCTCGCGCGTGCGTTCGGCATCGCGGGCGCGGCCAGCATCATCCGCTTCCGGACGCCGGTCGAGGACCCGCGGGACATCACCATCCTGTTCATCCTGATGGGCCTCGGGATGGCCGCGGGGCTGGGCGCCTTTGCCGTGGCCGGGCTGGGCACGCTGTTCCTCTGCGCGATGCTTCCGGCACTCAACCTGTTCAGCGAGGACCGGCCGCGCAGCATGATGGTGGAAATCGTCGCGGACGGGCGCGAACTGCCCATGGCTCACATCCATCAGGTGTTCGCCGTCAACGGCATCGTCTTCGAGCCCCGCGAGGTGACGCAGGGCGACGCGGCCACGGTGCGCTACCTCGCGACGCTCGGGCCCGGCGATTCCATCGAGGACCTGAGCGCGCAGCTGATGGGCGACGGCAAGATCGGCATCAAGCATGTCTCGTGGCACCCGCCGAAGCGCAGCTGATCGGCCCGGGCGCGTGAGCCGTCGGCGCGAGGTGGTGGTGCTGGAGCCGGCAGAACGGCGGAGCGCCATGCTGCGCCTCATCGGTGGTGCCCGCCAGCGCCTCGTCCTGTCGCTCTTCCGCTGCGACGACGCCGAGGTGCTGGAGGGGCTGGCGTCTGCGCTCGCGCGCGGGGTCGAAGTGCATGCGCTGCTGACCAAGCGCGCGAAGGGCGGCCGCAAGCGGCTGAAGAAGCTCTGGGACACGCTCGAGGAGATGGGGGCGACGGTCAACTGGTACGCCGACCCCGTCGTCAAATACCATGCGAAGTACCTCGTCGCCGATGAGGGGCCGGCCATGGTGGCCACGCTGAACCCGACGCGCAAGTGCTTCACCCGCACCTGGGACGCGGTGCTCGTCACCCACGACGAGGCCGTGGTGGCGAGCCTCCTGCACCTGTTCGAATCGGACACGCGGGGGCGGCCGCCGGCGCTCGGGCGCCGATTCAGCCCGCGCCTCATCGTGGGCCCGGAGCGCGCCCGTGCCGACCTGCACCGGCTGATCGCCGGCGCGCGGCACAGCATCCGGATCCTGGATCACAAGCTGTCGGATCCCGAGATCGTCGCCCTGCTGCGCGAGCGCCGGAAGGTGGGCGTGGCCGTCTCGGTCATCGGCTCGCCGCTGCCAGGGGCGCTGGACCCGCACGGCCGGCTCATCATCATCGACGAGACACGGGCCGTCATCGGCAGCATGGCCCTGTCTACGCTCAGCCTCGACTTCCGCCGGGAGGTCGCGCTGATGGTGGACGATGCGGCCACCGTCCGCAGGCTGAACCAGGCGTACCAGGAGCTGAGCGCCCGCGTCGGGGCGCCTGCCAGGCGGCTGCCAGGAGGGCGGCCGTGAGCTGCGCCCTCTGCCGGAACCTGGCGGCCGTCGGGGCGGTCCTGACCCTCGGCGCCGGCCATGCGCTCGCGCAAGCATCCCCGCCGCCCAGACGCGGGCTGGTCTGGAACGACCGTCCGTCCATCGTGTTCGGCGAGGACCTGCACGTCGACCTGCGCGCGAAGTTCGCGTTCGACTGGCGCGGGTTCGCTCCGGCACTCGATGAAGACACGTTCGACCTGAACGTGATGCGGTTCGGGCTGAAGGGCGAGCTCACGCGGCACCTGGACTTCGAGATCGAGCGCGAGTTGAACAGCGACGGGAAATGGGAGGACTGGCGTGACGTGTACGTGAACTGGGACACGCTCGACGCGTTCTCGGTGCGTGGCGGCCGGTTCAAGATGCCTTTCGGCATGGAGCAGAACATCGGGCGCACCGATCTCGACTTCATCTTCCGCACGCGGATGTCCACGCAGCTCACCCCGAACCGCGACAAGGGCGTGTCGGTCTATGGACGCCGGTTCGGCCGCGGCCTCACCTACGAGCTCGGTGTCTTCAACACCGACGGCGACATCGGCAAGCTCGAGGAGCCGCAGTTCCCTACCGGCGAGGACGATCGGCTCGGCCCGACGGTGGCGGGTCGCGTGACGGCCGCGGTGCTCCGGCCGCTGGTCGGCGCGGACGCGGCCCTCGGGAGCCTGCGCGTGGGTGCCGCCTACACGAACGGTCGCCTGCCCGAGGGGCTGAACAGCCTGCGCGGGGAGACGCCGTACGGCTTCGACTACTTCGAGCCGGTGTACGTGAAGGGACGACGCCAGCGCTTCGGCCTCGAGCTGGACTGGACGCCGGGGCCGTTCGGGCTCCGCGCCGAGTGGGTCCAGTCGCGCGAGGATCGAAAGGAGCAGGGGCTGGGCGACCGGGACCTCTCGGACTTCGTCGGCACCGGCTGGTTCGTCAGCGGCACCTGGATCGTCACCGGGCAGGACAAGGACGACAACATCAGCATGCGGCGCTCGCTCATCCGCGGCGGGCCGGGCGCCATCGAGCTGGCGGCGCGGTACGAGGAACTGGGCTTCGGGAGTGCCAGCAACGAGGGGGTCGCGTTCAGGAACCCGCGCGCCGATCACCTGCTGGAGAACGAGGACCGCATCTGGACGGTCGGCGTGAACTGGTACCCCGCCCCGCACCTGAAAGTGGTGGCCAACGCCATCCACGAAGCCTTCGAGGACGAGGCGCGCACGCCGAAGGCCGGCGAGACGACGTTCTGGTCGGGCGTGTTCCGGATCCAGGTCGTGTTCTGAGTTGCGTCGTCGCCCGACACGAGGTGCCACATGCTCGTGAGGCAGGGGTTCGTCATCATCGCGGCTGCCATCCTGGTGTGGACAAGCCTGGCGGTCCGGCGCGCCAGCACCGCGTGCGGTGACTCGCCGGAGACCACGAGGCGAGTGTCCCGGCACTTCGATCTTGCCGCCGCGGCATGGGTGGCACTGGCCATGGGCCTTGCCGCGGGCGGCGTGCTCGGCCGATTCGACCTGAGGCCGCCGCCGCTGATGTTCTTGCTCGCCGCCATTGCCGTGCTCGGCGTCGTCCTCGTGCGGTCCGCCGCGGGCGACCGGCTGGCACGAGGCGTGCCCCTCGCCAGCCTGGTCGGCCTGCAGGCGTTCCGCCTGCCGCTCGAGCTCGTCATGCACGAGGCCCACGTCGAAGGGCTCATGCCTGCCCAGATGAGCTATTCCGGGCGGAACTTCGACATCCTCACGGGCATCACCGCCCTCCTCCTCGCGGTGTGGCTTCGCGTGGGCCGTCCGCCTCGCGCGGTCGTGATGGGCTGGAACCTCCTGGGGCTCGCGCTGCTCGTCAACATCGTGACGATCGCGGTGCTGTCGACACCGATCTTCGCGGCCTTCGGCTCCACACCCGATCGTTTGAACACCTTCGTGACGCGGCCGCCCTATGTGCTGCTTCCGGCGGTCATGGTGCTGGCGGCCTGGGCGGGGCACCTGGTGATCTTCAGGGCGCTGGCGTCGCGGCCGGCCCTTCAGCGCTGATCGCGTGAAGCGGCGTCGTTTCGCACGGCTTCGGCCCGCGTCAGCAGGTCGTGGCCGGCGGGGAAGTGTTGCCGCCGGATCTCCACCGCCTCTTTGGCGAACGGCAGGGCCTCGCCTGCCCGGCCGGCGTCCATCAGCAGCTCGGCGTGCGCGAGCAGGGCCGCGGCGATGGACAGGTGACCCGCGGGCATCACGCGCCGCAGCATGTCCACGGATTGACCGGAGAGGGCCAGCGCCTCGGACGTGCGGCCGGCCCTGGCGTGGACCTGCGCCTGGAGACCGATGCTGGTGGCAATCTCCAGGTGCTCGGCGCCCAGCGTCCGGCGCTTGATCGCCAGGGAGGCCGAGAGCAACGTGGACGCCTCGGCCAGCTTGTTCCGGGACACGAGGACGCGCGCCAGGTTGTGCATGCCGCGCGCGACCGCGGGGTGTCCCTCGCCGAGCGCCTTCCGCCGGATCCCCAGGGCGTCGCGGAACATCGCTTCGGCCGCGGCGAGGTCGCCACGGTCCTCGAGCAGCGACGCGAGGTTGTTGAGGGTGACCGCGGTCTCGGGGTGGTCGTGGCCCAGCGTCCTGCGGCTGATCTCGAGGCTGGCGCGGTAGAGCGGCTCGGCCTCGTCGTACTGCTGCGTGTCGTGCAGCAGCGACGCGAGGTTGTTGTACGAGGTGCCGACGATGAAGTGGTCGGGCCCGTAGACCTGGAGCCGCATCTCGAGCGCCTCGCGCATGTAGCGCTCGGCCTCGGCGAACTTCCCCAGCTGGTTCTGCAGCTGCCCGTACTGCATGAGGGAGTTCGAGAGCAGCGGGTGCGCGGTCTTGAAGGCCGCGCGCCGGATCTCGAGCGCCTCCCTCAGGACCGGCTCGGCATCCGCGTAGCGCGCACGCCGCCGCAGCATCTGCCCGAGGTTGTTCAGCGCGACCGCGACCTGCGGGTCGCCCGCCGGCCGCACCTGCCGCCACATGGCGATGGCCGCGCGCAGCATCTCCTCGGACTCGTCGTACCGGCCCTGCTGATCCAGCGCCAGCCCGAGCCCGTTCAGCGAGAACGCGACGGTGTCGTGCGTATCGCCGTGCCGCGCGCGGCGCATGTCGAGTGCGCGGCGATGCAGGGCCTCCCCGTCGACGTAGTTGCCTTTCTCGCGCGCCACCTCCGCCATCTCCGCGAGCGTGTCGGCGACATCGTCGTCGGGGCCCGTGACGGCACCCTCGCGGAGCCGGAGCGCGCGGGCCAGGAGCGACTCCGCCTGGTCGAAGAGCCCGAGCTGCCGGTAGACCCGGCCGATGGTGTCCATGAGCCGGCCCTGGACGGCGGGCTGGCCAGCCAGGCCACTCTCGATCTGCGCCGCACCCCGATCCAGCAGCTCGCGCGCCGTCACCGTGCCGCCCCGCGACTCGCGCGGGTCGGACACCTCGAAGATACCGACCAGGAACGACGCCACTTCCCTGGCGGCGTCACGTTCCTGCTGGGCGAGATCGCGCTCACGGGCCACGCGCGCCGCCTGCACCGACACGAGGACCGAGAAGGCGACCAGCATGAGCACGAACAGGCCGGCGACGGCAACCTCCCATCGGTGGCGCTCCACGAAGCGCCGCGCGCGGTAGGCCCAGGTGGCCGGGCGCGCGTGAATGGGCCGCCCGTCGAGGTAGCGCGAGACATCCTCGACCAGCGCCTCCACGGACCGATAGCGCCGCTCGCGGTCCTTGTGCAGCGCGGTGCCGACGATGATGTCGAGGTCCTCGTGGACGCCCGCCGCGACCGTGCTGGGGCGCGGCGCATCGGTATCGCACACGACGCGCTCGATCTCCCGGGCGCTCAGCGTCGTGAACGCGTGCGGCCGACGCCCGGTCATCAGCTCGAAGAGCAGCACGCCCAGGGCATAGACGTCGGTGGCCGTCGTGACGGCCTCGCCCCGCACCTGCTCGGGCGAGGCATAGTCGGGCGTCAGCATCCGCATGCCCGTCAACGTCCGCGCCGACAGCTCGGGATCGTCGGAATCCAGCAGCTTGGCGATGCCGAAGTCCAGCAGCTTGGGCGTGCCGTCCGCCGTCACGATGATGTTCGAGGGCTTGATGTCCCGGTGGACGATCAGGTGGCGGTGCGCGTGGCCGACGGCTTCGCAGACCACGAGGAAGAGCCGTAGCCGCTCCTCGATGGTGAGGTCCTGCTCGCGCGCGTGCACATCGATCGGCCGGCCCTCGACGTACTCCATGACCAGGTAGGGCCATCCATCGCCCGTGGTTCCTCCGTCGACGAGGCGCGCGAGGTTGGGGTGCTGGAGCGAGGCGAGGATCTGCCGCTCGGCCCGGAACCTCCGGACACGCTCCTGGTCGAGCAGGCCGCGGACGACCTTGATGGCCACGCGCTGCTCGAAGGCGCCGTCGGCCCGCTCTCCGAGGTAGACCGTTCCCATGCCGCCCTGGCCGATCTCCGCGATGAGGCGGTACGGGCCCAGTCGCTGTTCGCCGGGACCTGACGCGGCGGAGGCCACTGCGCGAATGGCTGCGTCCACCGCCTGCTCCATCTCGCCGGCATCGTGGGCGTCAGCGTCCAGCATCGAGAGCACGAGGCCAGCCATCTCCTCGTCGTCGGCGCCGGCGCGGACCGCAGTGGTGCGCTCCGCCGCCGGCAGCGCCGCGGCGCGTTCGAACAGTGACTCCACGCGCGCCCAGCGTTCGGGAGTCATGTCAGGTGGCGGGGGTGTTGTCCAGCTCGACCCTGAGCCAGGCCTTGGCCATGCGCAGCTCGCGGTCCACCGTCGCGGGGGAGACGCCCACGGCCTCGGCGGTCTCGTCGTAGCTCAGCCCGCCGAAGAAGTGCAGTTCGACGATGGCCGACTTGCGCGAGTCGAAGGTAGCCAGGCGCTCCAGGGCCTCGTGCAGATCGAGGATGTCGAGGCGCTGGTCCGGCGCGGGGAGATCCATCTTGTCGAGGCCGATCCGGATGGCATTGCCGCCCCGCTTGTCGCGCCGCCGCGCGCGGGCGTGATCCACGAGAATGCGGCGCATGGTCCGGGCCGCCACGGCCATGAAGTGCGCGCGGTCCTGGAACGAAATGTCGGCGTCCACCAGCCTGAGGTACGCCTCGTGGACGAGCGCGCGAGTCTGGAGGGTGTGATCCGGGCGCTCGGCGCGGAGGGCGCGGTGGGCCAGCGCGGCGAGCTCCTCGTACACGGCCGGCAGGAGCTGGTCCAGCGCGGCGCGGTCGCCGCCGCGCCAGGCCAGGAGCAGCATCGTTGCCGTCCGCCGGTCCCGCGACGTCATCACCTCATCCTTCGACCAGCATGAGGGTCGGGTCCTCGATGAGCTCCTTGATGCGGACGAGGAACTGCACGGCCTCGCGACCGTCCACGATGCGGTGATCGTAGCTGAGGGCCAGGTACATCATCGGGCGAATTACCACCTGGCCGTGGATGGCCACGGGGCGATCGGCAATCTTGTGGAGGCCGAGGATGCCCACTTGCGGCGGGTTCAGGATGGGCGTGCTCATCAGCGAGCCGAAGACGCCGCCATTGGTGATGGTGAACGTGCCGCCCCTGAGATCTTCGAGCGTGAGCGTGCCGTCGTTCGCACGCTTCGCGAAGTCGCGGATGGCGTGCTCCATGCCGGCAAACGACATCTGGTCGGCGTCGCGCAGCACGGGCACGACGAGCCCGCCCTCGGCGCCGACGGCCATCCCGATGTCGTAGTAGTGCTTGTAGACGATCTCGTCGCCCTGGATCTCGGCGTTGATGGCCGGGAAGGCCCTGAGCGCGCTGATGGAGGCCCTCACGAAGAACGAGGCGATGCCGAGCCCCACGCCGTGCTGCTTGTGGAAGGCGTCCTTCCGGCGGGCGCGCAGATCCATCACGGCGCTCATGTCCACCTCGTTGAACGTGGTGAGCATGGCGGCGGTGCGCTGCGCCTCGACCAGGCGGCGCGCGATGGTGGCACGGCGCTTCGACATCCGCTCGCGCGTCTCGGCGCGCTCGCCGCGTGCGGCAGCGGGTGCCGGCGCCTTCGGTGCGGGAGCAGGGCCGGGCTCGCGTCGCTGAGCCTCCGCAGACGGAGCGGGCTGCGCCGCACGAAGGACGTCGCCCTTGGTGACGCGCGGGCCGCTGGCGGGGACGGCCTCGACCTTCATGTCGTGCGCTTTGGCCACGTTGCGCGCGGTGGGCGTGACGCGGATGTCCTCGGACGCCGATGGGGCGGGGGCCGCAGATGACGCAGATGGCGCAGATGGGGCAGGGGCCGCAGATGGCGCAGATGACGCAGATGGGGCGGTGCCGGCGGCGGCCTCGTCCAGCACGCCCAGCACTTCACCCACCTTCACGTCCGCGCCTTCCTGGTGCGCGATGGACGCCAGCACCCCCGCGCGGTCGGCGCTCACCTCGAGGTCGATCTTCTCCGTCTCGAGCTCGACCAGCGGTTCACCGGCGGTGACGCGGTCGCCGACCTTCTTCAACCACTTCGCCACGCGGGCTTCGACAACGGACTCGCCCAGCTCGGGCACCACGATATTTGGCATCTCAGACTCTCTGGCTATTCGTCAGCGGCCAAGCCCGCCCGCACCTGTTCGCACCTGCCCGCACCCGTTCGCACCCGCCCGCACCGGTTCACACCTGCTTCGACAGTACCCGGTCCGCTTCGCCCACGTCCGCCTTCTGCTCGAAGACCTGCGCGACGATCGCGCGCTGGTTGACGGCATGCCACGTGGACGAGCCTTCGGACGGGCTGGAGTTGCGGACGCGGCCGATGTAGCGCAGCGGCCAGCGGCCGTCGACGAGCTGCTCGAGGAGCGGGCGCACGAACTCCCAGGCGCCCATGTTCTCGGGCTCTTCCTGCACCCAGCAGACGTCTCGCAGCTTCGGATACCGGTTCAGCACCGCGCGAATCTCATCGGCCGGGAACGGGTAGAGCTGCTCCACGCGGGCGAGTGCCACCGACGTGACGTCCTTGCGCGCCTCGCTGGTGGCCAGGTCCACGTGGATCTTGCCGCTGCAGAGCACCAGGCGCCGCACCTTCGCGGGCTGCTTCACCGTCTCGTCGTCGATGACGAGCTGGAAGCGCCCCTCGGCGAGCTCCGCGGGGGAGGATGCGGTGGCCGGGTGCCGCAGAAGGCTCTTGGGTGTCATCACGATGAGCGGCAGCGGGTCGGTCTCGAGCAGCCCGGCCTGCCGGCGCAGCAGGTGAAAGTACTGCGCCGCGGTCGTGCAGTTCGCGATGCGCATGTTGGTGTCGGCGGCGGCGTTCAGGAAGCGCTCGAGCCGCGCGCTCGAGTGATCCGGCCCCTGCCCTTCGTAGCCGTGCGGCAGCAGCAGCACCAGCGAGGGCGCCAGGCCCCACTTGGCGCGGCCCGACGTGAGGAACTCGTCGAGGACGACCTGCGCGCCGTTGATGAAGTCGCCGTACTGGCCCTCCCAGAGCACCAGGCGATCCGGCTCCTGGATGTTGTAGCCGAACTCGAACCCGATGGTCGCGTTCTCGGTGAGCGGGCTGTTGTGGATCTCGAACGCCGCGCGCACGCTGGGAATGGACTGCAGCGGCACGTACTCGGCGCCCGTCACCGCATCGTGGTACACCGCGTGGCGGTGAGAGAACGTCCCGCGCTCCACGTCCTCCCCGGTCAGGCGGATGCCCACGCCGTCCTGCAGGATGGAGGCGAAGGCCAGCTCCTCGGCCGTTGCCCAGTCGACGGCTCGATCCGCGGGGTGGTCGAAAATCGTCTTCCGGCGCTCGCGGCCGCGCTCGAGCTTCCGGTGCACCGTGAAGCCCTCGGGGAGCCGGGAGAGCTCGGCGTTGAGCGCAGCGAGGCGCTCGAGCGGCACCGCGGTCAGCGCCCGGCGCGCCGCGCCGCGGGGCGGGACCTCCGGCAGCGGCGGGACGAAGTCCTGCTCGGGCTTCAGCGCGGCGTAGGCGTTCTCCATGGCGCCGAAGTGCTCCTGCACCAGGGCCTCGGCCTCCGCGGCGGGCACCTGGCCGCTCTCCGCGAGCCGCCGCGCGTACAACTCGCGGACCGTCGGGTGCCCGGCCACGATCTGGTAGAGCCGGGGTTGCGTGAACGCCGGCTCGTCGCCCTCGTTGTGGCCGTAGCGGCGATAGCCGACGAGATCGATCAGGAAGTCGAGCCCGAAGCGGTGGCGGTACGCCCACGCCAGGCGCGCCGCCTCGATGCACGCCACCGGATCGTCGGCGTTGACGTGCGCGATGGGGATCTTGTAGCCGCGCGCCATACCGCTGGCGTAGCTGGTGCTGTAGGACTCCTGCGGCTCGGCAGTGAATCCCAGCTGGTTGTTCGCGATGATGTGGATGATGCCGCCGACGTCGTAGCCCGGCAGCCTCGCCATGTTCAGCGTCTCGGCCACCACACCCTGCCCGGGGAACGCCGAGTCGCCGTGGATGAGGATGGCGAGGACCTGCGCCCTGCGGAAACGCGGCGGGCCCGGCTGATCGACGTCGGTCGCCGCGGCGCGGGCCATGCCAGCCAGCACCGGGTCCACGGCCTCGAGATGGCTCGGGTTCGGCGGCATCGACACCACCAGCGTTTCGGGCAGGTCGTCGCGGCGCTCCACGCGCGCACCGGCGTGGTACTTCACGTCGCCCATCCACCCGAGATCCTCCGCCCACGACCGCGGGAGCAGCGGATCCTTGAACTCCGCCAGGATCTGCGCGTACGGCTTCTGCAGGGTGTGTGCGAGCACGTTCAGCCGGCCACGATGCGCCATGGCAATCATCACGTGCTTCACGCCGCCGGCCGCCGCGTCGTGGATGATCTCGTCGAGGACCGGGATCATCATGTCGAGCCCTTCGATCGAGAACCGCGTCTTGCCGGGGAAGGTGCGGTGCAGGAAGCGCTCGAAGCTCTCGACCTGGGTGATCCGATCCAGCAGCTCGCGGCCGTCGATGGGGTCGTGTGGCGGCCGGAACTGGCCCGATTCGACGGCCCGCCGCAGCCACTCGCGCTCCGCGGGCACGAACACCTGGTTGTAGTCGTGGCCGGTGCTGCCGCAGTAGACGGCGCGCAGCCGCTCGATGGCCTCCCAGGCGTGCGCCGCGCCACCCGCGGCCGGCCCGCCGACGATGTCGGCCGGCAGCCGCCGGAGCGTCTCCTCGGTGAGGCCGTGGGCCTGCGGGTCCAGCGACGGATCGCCGATCGGCTGGTTGAACCCCAGCGGATCGGTGTGGGCCGCCAGGTGGCCGAAGCGCCGGACGGATTCGGCCAGCGTGAACGCCGCGATGCCCGCCTTGAGGTCCGCGGCCGTGCCGGCCGTGAGGGGGGCGCCAGACCGGGTTTCCACCACGCCGTCCTCGACGGGCGGCGCCCACCGCGCAAACGCCTGGCGCGTCGCCTCGTCCACGGACCCGGGGTCCTGCTGGTAACGTTCGTAGAGCTCCTGGACGTAGCCGGCGTTGGCCCCGGTAAACTGGTCCCACGGGTTCATAACCTTCCTATCTTAGCGAAGGCCCTGACCCTATTCACGAATCCAACACATACCTCCCATTACACAAGCTCATGCATCCACGACCGACCTACGACGATGCCAACCTCATCCTCCGGCTCTACGAGATGCGCCGCGAGGACCGCATGCGCCAGGCCCGCGCCTGGTTCACCGCCAAGTGCAAGGGCGTGCAGACCTACGAGGACCTGCTGAAGCTGGCCCCGGCCGGGACGGACGAGAACGCCTCGTACCGGATGGTGATCACCTACTGGGACATGGTCTCTTCGTTCATCGTCACCGGTATCCTGCACAAGGAGCTGTTCTTCCAGTCAGGGCGCGAGCTGCTGCTGGTGTGGGAGCGGGTGCGCGATCTGCTGCCGTCGCTGCGCGAGGCCTACAAGGACCCGGGCTACCTGAAGAACCTCGAGACGGTGGGCACCGAGTTCGCGGCCCACCTGAACGCCCATGGGCCGCAGGCGTACGAGGCGTTCCTCAAACGCGTGAAGTGAACGAAGAGGGGCCGCAGAAGCAGGCCGCAGATGGGACGCAGATGGGACGCAGATGGCGCAGAGCCGCAGATGGCGCAGATGACGCAGACGGGGCAGTAGGCTGCAGATACGCAGACGGGGCAGTAGCCGCAGATACGCAGATGGGGCAGTGCCGCAGATACGCAGATGGGGCAGTGCCGCAGATACGCAGAAGTGGCCGCAGATGACACCGATGACGCAGATGGGTTACAGGTAAGCCTCCCAAGCCTGCCGGAACTCAGACGACGCGTTATCTGTGTCATCTGCGCCATCTGCGGCTGCTACGCCATCTGCGTTCATCTGCGTCATCTGCGTCCGGTCTGCGGCCCATCGGCGTTGGTCATCTGAGTCGAACACCGAAGGTCGCGTGCGCGTTCGGCCGGCCTCGTCCCTCACGCCAGCCGACGTCCACGCCCAGGGTGAAGACAGTGGCATTGACGAAAGCACCGACACCGTAGCCCCAGTACAGGGGCTGATCCGCCAGCGTCTCCCCTGCCGCGTACGCGACGGCACGGTCGGCGAACAGTTTCACGCCGAAGCGGCCGATATCGAGCGGCGAGGTGAGGGGCACGATGAGCTCGGTGGAGAAGGCCACCATGTTGTCGCCGGCGAACTGCCCCACGCGGTAGCCGCGGAGCGAAGGGCCGCCGCCGACGAGCGCCTGCTCGAAGACGGGAAGCGCCCGCGACGCGGCGACCGACTGTGCGCGCAGGGCCAGCACGGCCTGGCGCACGAGGCCGACGTAGCCGCGGGCGTCCACCGTGACGCGGCGTGCCGAGAGCGCGGCCCCCGGCGCCGCGCTCGCGCCGAGCGATTCGGATCCGAACCCGAGACGCTCGATCCCCAGCGAGACGAACACGGCGTTTCTCGGCAGCGCCGGGTCCACGCGGGTGTCCAGCGTCACGTCGGCGCCGACCGTAGTGAGCCGGTCGTCGATGGCGCCGAAGGACACCTCCGAGAGCCGGGTGCCGGCCCCGGTGCGCAGCCAGGGGAGCGGCGCGCTCTCGACGCGCGCCCAGAGCGTGCGGCGCACGTCGCCCAGCTCGAAGTGCGGGTTCTCGCGGCGGGCGATGCCCCCGCCGCCGACCACCCTCGCCAGCGCGTGTCCCGTGAAGCTCCGCTCCAGCTCCACCTGCGCCTGGCGCTCGCCGCCCCACGTGAGCGGGACCGAGATGCGGCTCCGCGGGCCGAGGCGGTCCACGAAGCTCACGCGCGCGCCATAGGTGAACCCGTAGCCCTCGCGGAACTCGACGACGGGGAGCCACATGCCGCTCGCCGTGAGCCGCTTCATGGGCCCCGGCGTGAGATCGTCCTCGGAGACGCCGGCATGCTCGTCCACGACAATCACGAGCAGCACGCGCGTGGGATCGTCGATCGACAGGAAGCGCTTGCGGACGTCCACGCCGGCGAAACGGCCGCTCTGCCGCAGGCGCTCGCCAACGGCGGTGATCAGCGCGTCGGTCGCCGGCTGGCCCGTCACGTCACCGGCGATGGCCAGCACGTCGTCGGTCGGCGTCGTGTGATTGCCGTGGACCACCACCGACGCGATGCGCTCCACCTGCGGCAGGGGAGCCGCCGCCATCACCTGCGCGGCGAGCACGAGGGCCAGGACGGTCATCGGATCCTGAAGGTGACGTCGGCCTGGCGGTAGTCGTGGTACTCGACGCGATAGCGTGCGTCGATCGCCCCGATGGCCATCATCATGCGGAACTGCATGTCGATGTCCCGCGGCAGCCACACGTCCGGAAACGGCTGGCCCATCCGCATGGTCGCCTTGACGTCGTCCACGCGGGCGACGGAGCGGCCCGGCAGGAAGTCCATGTCGATGTCGTCGAAGGTGTACTGCAGGATCTGGTGGCGCGCGGGATCCACCCAGAGCGTGACCAGCGACACCTTGTTCATCTTCTCCTCGACGTCGGCGTCGCGGTCACGGACGCGGCGATTGGGCCGCGTGCGGCCCTCGGTGAAGAGGGCCGTGGGGTAGTACTCGATGCGCAGCACGGGGCGGCCGTCGAGCTGCTCGCGCCCGACGAGCGCGTAGCGGTTGGGCTCGAACTTGAAACGCAGGAAGTAGGCGTAGGAGACGAACGCAGGCTCGAGCAGGGACGCCGATGACGCAGGGGCCGCAGGGGCCGCAGATGCCGCAGATGCCGCAGATGAGGCAGACGGGGCAGGGGCCGCAGATGGCGCAGATGGCGCAGATGGGGCAGGGTCCGCAGATGGCGCAGGGGAGGCAGGCACCGCCGACTCGGCCGACGCGTCCTCCGCCTCGCGTGCCCGGCGCCGCTCGGCGCGCCGCTGCTCGCGGTGCAGCCACTCGGCTTCCGCCGTGCGCCGTTCGGCTTCGGTGAGCGCGACGCCGTCTGCCCGGAGCGGGCTGCGGATGAAGACGCCGTCCTTCATGAACCACGTGTAGTCGCGCCGGAAGCCGTAGAGGCGGGCGCCGCCGGGGCCCGTGAGGGTGAACGATTCACGTTCGTCCAGCACGTACTGCTGCAGCTTCTTCCAGTTCTCGTCGCGCCGAGCCAGGACGCGCGCCATCAGCTGATCCAGATCCGTGCCCTGGGAGGCGGGAATCGCCGCGGTCAGGGCAACCACGGCCAGGAGCACCGCAAGGCCTGTACGCATGGCGACGAGGACTCAGACGAGCGCGCGCCCCCGCGGGTTCCGCAGATGTCGCAGGTTACCTGGCCGCAGGGCGGAAAGAATGCGAACAGAGGCTCACTGCTCAGTCATCTCGGCCGTATCCCTGCGATACACGACTTCACCGTCCACGATGGTCGTGACGACCTCGGCTTCGAGAAGGCGATCGGGGGGCAGCGCGAAGAGGTCCTTCGAGAGGATGATGATGTCGGCCAGCATGTCGGGCTCGAGCCTCCCCTTGCGCTGCTCGTCGAACGACGCCCAGGCGGCGCTGCTGGTGTAGGCCCGGATCGCGTCCTCGAGCGACAGGCGCTCCCCGGGCATCCAGCCGCCCTCCGGCTCGCCGTCCGTGGTGGTACGGTTCACGGCGACGAAGATGCCAAGGAGCGGGTCGATGTCGGCGACGGGCCAGTCGGATCCAAACGCCAGCGTCGCGCCCGCCCCGGCGAGGCTGCGCGACATCCAGCCGCGGGCTGCACGCTCCGGCCCGAGGTTCGTGGCCCACGGATCGTCCGCGGAGGGCGGGACGCCGTGCGCGGGCTGCAGGCTGGCCACCACGCCCTCCCTGCCGAAGCGGGGCACGTCGTCCGGGGCCGGGGTCTCGACGTGCTCGACCCGATGCCGCCGCCCGCGCGCGGGCGCGGGGTTCGCCGAGGCCGCGAGCTTGTAGGCGTCGAGCGTTTCGCGGATGGCGGCATCGCCGATCGCGTGGGTGATCACCTGCCAGCCGCGCCGATCCAGCTCCGAGACGAGGCGCGTCAGCGCGTCGGTCGCGATCATCGCCTCGCCGCGGTCGTCCTCGGTCTCCTCGTACGGCTCGAGCATCGCGGCCGTCCGCGTCTCGACGACACCGTCGGCCATGATCTTCGCGGCGCCCGTCTTGAGGAGCGGGTCGTCCTCGAAGCGCTCGCGCACCTCGTCCAGGGCATCGAGGTCCTCGGCCGTGGCATCCGGTTCCACGGTCAGCGCCTGGTAGACGCGCACGGTCAGCTCGTCACGCTTCCGCAGCTCGTCGAAGATCTCGAGATCGTCGGCCGACCCTCCTGCTACCTGCACGCTCGTGACGCCGACGCGGTGCGCCTCGACGATGGCCGCGCGCGCCGCGGCCAGGCGCTCCTCGCGTGAGGGAATGGGCAGGACCTGGCTCATCAGCCCCATCGCGGCTTCCTTCAGGACCCCTGTCGGCTCGCCGCGCGCGTCCTTCACGATCACGCCATTGACCGGGTCCTTCGTGGCACCGGTGATGCCCGCGATCTCGAGCGCCGCGCTGTTGGCCCAGCCGGTGTGGCCGTCGTACGAGACGAGGTACGCCGGGCGGTCCGGCACGAGTTGATCCAGCAGGTGCCGGGTGGGCAGGCCGCCGGGGAACGGGGCGTACTGCCAGCCACGGCCGCGAATCCACTCGCGCGCCGGATTCGCATCGGCCCAGGCCTTGACGGTTTCCCTGACGGCGTCGAGCGTGTCGGCCTCGGCCAGGCTGACCTGGTCGAGCGAGAGCCCGCCGCCGATGAGGTGCATGTGCGCGTCGTTGAAGCCGGGCAGGACGCTGCCGCCCTTCGCGTCGATGACCGTGGTCTGCGCGCGCGCCAGGCGCTGAATCTCGCGATTGCTGCCGACGCGCAGCACCTTGTTGCCCTGGACGGCCACGGCCTCCGCGGCGTCCTGGTTCCCCGTGAACACCTTCCCGTTCACGATGATCAGGTCCACCGGGCCGTCGCCGGATCGTTGAGCGCCGACGATGAGGCCGGCGATGAAGGTGACGCCTACGATGAACGCGACCACGTAGGCTGTCAGGCGGGCCGCCATGCGCCAAATATAGCAGCAAAGGCCTCACGGCGCGGGTGGGCGGGCGGCCGCCGGGACCACGATATGCTCTAGGCCCTATGCGGTTCGCGATACTCGGTTCGGGGGCGGTCGGGGGCTACTTCGGCGCGAAGCTGGCGCGCGCCGGGCACGAGGTCACGTTCATCGCGCGGGGCGCCCACCGCGACGCCATCCGCGCACGCGGCCTCGAGATTCGCAGCGCGAAGCTCGGGGACTTCATCGTCAAGGCGCCTGCCGAGTCGGACACCACCCGCGTGGGCCCCGTCGACGTGGTCATCGTCGCCGTCAAGGCGTACGACAACGACACCGCCTTTCCGATGATTCCACCGCTCGTCGGGCCGGACACCGCCGTCCTCACGCTGCAGAACGGCGTGGACAACGTGAACCAGCTGGCGGCCGTCGTGGGTGAAGCGCGCGTGCTCGGCGGGACCACCTACGTGGCCACGGCGCTCGAGGCGCCCGGGCTCATCGTGCAGACCGGCGTGCACCGGTCGATCATCTTCGGCGAGGTGTTCGGCGCGCGCGGCCTCACCGCCCGCGTGCAGGCCATGGCCGGCGTCATGTCGCCCGCCGACATCCAGGTGACGGCGGTGCCCGACGCGCGCACGCCGCTCTGGGACAAGTTCGTGTACCTCGTGCCGTTCTCCGGCTTCACCGGCGCCGCGCGCCTGCCGATTGGCTACATCTGGACGTTCCCGCACGTGCGCGAGATGTTCTACGCCGCCTCGCGCGAAGTGGCTGCGATTGCCGCGGCGGAGGGCGTCAGCATCTCGCCGAACCGCTTCGAGACGCTCGAGGAGTACATGACGAACCTGCCCCCCTCCACGCGGTCGTCGCTGCTCATCGACCTCGAGCAGGGCAAGCGCATCGAGGTGGAGGCGCTGCAGGGCGCGGCCGTCAGGCGCGCCAGCGCGCACGGCGTGCCCGCCCCCATCGTCTCCACGCTCTACGCGACGCTGAAAGCCTGGGAGTCCGGCAATCCCAGGAGCTGAAGCCCGGTGCTGACCGAGGTGTCGTTCGCGCTCGACCTCTTTACCGCTTGTTCGGGGGTGGTGGCGGGGGCGATGGGCGGCATGCTCGGCCTGGGCGGCGGCGTGTTCCTCGTGCCCGTGCTCGTCCAGGCGCTCGGCGTCCCGATGCCGCAGGCCGTGGCCGTCAGCCTCACCACCGTCATCGCGACGTCCAATGCCATCTCGGGCTCGATGGCGGGCCGTCAGTACATCAACCTGCGCCTGGGCTTCCTGCTCGAACTTCTGACCGCGGCCGGCGGGCTGCTGGGGAGCCTCGTGGCCGTGTACGTCTCGTCCCGCGCGCTGATGATCACCTTCAGCGTGGTGATGGTGCTGATGAGCGCCCTCACGTTCGTCCGCCGCGCCCACCGCAACAACCTGCCCGAGAGCGCCGACCCCGGCGAGTGGGGCGGGCGCTTCATCGACGAGGTGAGCGGCGAGGCGGTGGTCTACCGCGTGACGCGGATGCCGCTCGCACTGGTGACGTCCTTCGTCGCCGGCGTCCTGTCCACCCTGCTGGGCCTGGGCGGCGGCGTCGTCAAGGTCCCTGTGCTCAACGCCTGGTGCGGGGTCCCGATGCGGGTGGTTTCCGCCACCAGCGCCTTCATGATTGGCGTCACCGCCACGTCGGGCGCCCTCGTCTATTCCGGCCGCGGGCTCCTCCTGCCCGTGCTGGCCGCGTCGGCCGTGCTCGGTGTCCGCGTCGGCTCCATCGCGGGGCTCAGGCTCGGCCGGACGCTGTCCCCTGCCCGGCTCAAGACCATCCTTGCCGTGGTCCTGCTGGCCGTGGCGGCCCTCATGGTGTCGCGCCTGCCATGACCGATCGGCTGTTCCAGTGGAACGGGCGCCTGAGCACCGCGCTGATGGCGGTGGGCCTGGTCACCATCGGGATGTGGCCGGATGCCCCCTGGGCGGCGTGGCCGGTCTATCTTGGGCTGCTCATGCTCATCCTGACGCCAGTCTCGCGCGTCGTGGTGGCCACGGCCCGTTACGCGAGAGCCGGCGACCGCCTCTCCGCCCTGCTGACGGTGGCCATCCTCGTCGTCATCGCGCTCAGCGCCTGGGCGGCGGCGGCTCACTGACAGAAGTGAGAAGTACTGCTCACGCCGTGAGCAAGCGGGCGCGGAGGGATTCGGGCAGGAGCGGGAAGGTCGAGACGATGTGGCGGTACTCGTCGGAGGAGAGGCCGTACAGGCGCGCGGCGAGGGTGTTGAGGCGGGCGTACGACTCCGGATCCTCATCGATCGACGAGGTCGACAGGCGCTCCGCCAGCCTCGCGAGTTCGCGCGCCGCGACCGATCCCGGCCCGGGCCGCGGAACAGGCAGACGGGCCATCAGCGCCGTGGTCACGTGGGTGGTCATCTGCAGCCGGACCAGGTAGTTGGCCACGAGGCTGTTCAGCAGACCCACCAGGCACCACGCCGCCTCCGGCGTCAGCGGACGCTTCGCACAGAACACGGTGTGCGTGGAGACCGTGCCGGCCGGCAACAACGCCGCGATGAGGGTCAGGCGGTTCGAGAAGCTGGCGACGTCGCGATAGCACACCCGCGCAATGCCGAAGCTCGAGCCCGTGTCGAGCAGGCGGGCCGCCGCGTCGGGCGCCACGAAGCGCTCCACCGCGCCCAGGTCGATGCCGAAGGGACGCAGGTGCTTGCCCTCCACGACCGGCAGCAGCGCGGGGCCGGCGCCACGGGTGACGAAGTGCGAGCCGTCGTCGGTGGCGTTCAGCTCGCGCCCGAATCGCACGTCCCACCCTCCTGATGCCGAGAGGGCCGGAGACGCGAGGGCACGCCAGGCGATGGCTGCGTCGAGGGGCGTGGCGAGCGCGGGGATGGTGAGGTGCACGGGATCCCACTGCCGGAGGAACTCTCGGGTCACCCGAACGCGAGGCGCCGCCCCGTCGTCGTCCCGCGGGAGATCGGGCAGCCGATGCAGGCACGCGGGGTCGGTGAGGCCTTCCGACAACGGCAGCGTAGTGGTGGTGCCCCCCGACGCGCCTGCCAGCAGGAGGAAGCGCACGCCACGATGGACGGGGAAGATGGCGCGGCGGTTGTCGAAGCCCAGCCAGGTATCCACCTGGCAGCAGTCCATCAGCACGCGGCGGAGATCCGCGCTTCCGACATCCGACTGGACGCCCGAAGGGAGGATGAGCCCGAAGCGCCCTCCGGGCCTCAGCCACTGGAGCGCGCGCTCGAGGAACAGCTGGTACTGGTTGGCGTGGCCGCGCCCCCGCAGTGGGTAGTGCCCCGACGTGCGCACGTAACGCAGCGTGGCCCTGGAGTCGTCGCGACGGCCGGCCCGCCGCTCGGCATCGCCGGTGTCGCCGCGCAGCATCTCCCAGGGCGGGTTGCCGACGACGGCATCGAAGCCGGCGTCGGGAAGGGGATCGCCGCCCTCGTCGAGGAAGACCTCCGGGAACAGCAACTCCCAGTGAAGGGCGCCATGCCGCCGGGCCAGTGCCTCCGCGCGCGCGCATTCGGCCTGGCACTGGAGCGCGGGCAACGCCGTCTCCAACCCGGCGATGTGCCGCTGCCACTCGGCGTACATCCCGGGACTCACGGGACGCGAGCCGTCGAGGGCCAGGCCGCACCACAGGTCGGCCGCGCGCGCCCAGCGTGTCAGCGCGCCGCCGTCGGCCAGCAGCCGATCCAGGCGGCGCTCCTTCTCACGCACGGACTGCGGCGTCGCCGAGGGGTCCTGCTCGAGGCGGAGCCGGTCCGGCACCACCGCCCGCGCCAGCGCGTGAACGGCCTCGTCGCCGAACAGCGTGAGCTGTGCGTCTTCGCCGCGAGGCGATACGCGGGCCACTGGAGGCCTGGCCAGATCGGCCAGGCGTGCGCCGATGAGGCTGTTGCCGGCGGCGAGGTGATGATCGAGGAAGGTGAGTGGCCGCTCGGCCGCGAGCGTCGTCAGCCACAGCGAGAGGCGCGCGAGCTGAACCGCCGTCGGGTTGATGTCCACGCCGTAGAGGCACCGCTCGGCAACCGTGCGCCGCAGCTCCGCCCGATCGGCCTCGGTGATGTCGCGCTCCGTCCAGGCTCCCTCGGCCACCATCGCTCGCTCGGCACGCTCGGCCAGGAAGCGGCACGCAGACACCAGGAACGCGCCGCTCCCCATCGCCGGATCAACGACGCGCAGGCGCAGGATGGCCTCGGCGGACCGTGCCTCGACCAGCGGCGCCAGCGCCCGCCGGACCACGAAGTCGGTCACCGCGCGCGGCGTGTAGAAGCTGCCGGTCGTCTTCCGATCGCTGGAGGTGGGTTGCAGGGTCAGCGCCCGGCCCGCGCGCACCGGCTCGTACTCCAGCACGCGCTCGTAGACCGCGCCCAGCTGCTCGACGCCCAGGTCGTGAAATGCGATGCGCTGCCGGCCGGCCTTCGAGGGCGTGGTCGCCAGCGATTGGAGCGCGCCCGCGGCCGCCTCGTCCGGGACGCGCCTTCGCTCGGCCAGCGGTGTCCGCGCGGGAGCGAACAGGCGGCCGTTGAACGCGGTCACCTGCAGGTCGTCCGCCTCGCACCCCGCGTGGGCCAGGCGGGACATGGCCTGCATCGTGGCCCAGACGCCCGGGGCCCGTGGAGTCTCGAGGACCCGCCGGCAGAGGGCCTCCATGCTGTAGGACTGGCGGTAGACGCTGTGCCAGGTCGGCACGAGGCCACGGGCTTCCGCGAAGAGCAGGAAGAGCAGGCGGTACACGACGGTGAGCGACTGCTCGAAGATGCGCGCGTCGCCATGGCGATCGGCCTGGCGACCTCTCGCTGCGGATCGATCGAGGACCGCGACCAGCTGTCGGAGGGCGTCGAGCACGCCACCGCCCAGCGCAGCGCAGACGTCGATGCCGTGCTGATCCGAGGCCGCGACCACGCGCGCCAGTTCGGATGCGCCGTCGAGCCCCACGGCGTCGGCACGCACGAGCAGCCACAGCGCGTGCATCGCGCCGGGACTGCGGCACACGGCTTCGAGATCGAAGCCGAGGGAGCGCCGGGTCCATGGCCGTGACGCGTCGATGAGCGTGAGGTGTGAGCCGCTGAAGACCAGGGCCCAGGGCAGCCGGGCGGCCAGGCCCGTCCGCAGCGCAGTCCGCCATGCGCCCTCCGGCGAGATGCCCCAGCCCGTGGAGATGAACGCGGCGCCCGGCCCGGCGTGGCCGGCGAGCACGCCCACATGTCCACACGGCACGGGTTCGAGGCGGACGACACTGTACCCGAGCAGCGCCGCCAGCGGGAGCGTGCCGACGTCGAGCATGGCACGTGGCGCCGACGCGGGACCGAGCGAGCGGCGCGCGTGCCGCCACCATCGCACCACGCCACGAGCCCAGGCGTCGGGCCGCGTGCCGCCGTCCTCGTGCTCTCGTACGTAGCGCGCGAGGTACGCGCTCGACAGGAGCTCACCGGTGATTCCGGCAATCATGGGTCGTCCTCTCAGGCGATGGGGATGACGGCCAGCACGCGCGCGTCCCGTTCGCCGCCCAGCGCCGAGAGGGCGAGTGCCTTGCGTTCGAGATGGGCGTCCAGCCTGGCTGCAACCGCCTCGCGGGTGCGGGCGTCGCGAACGGCGCGCCTGTCGAACAGCGAAGCCTGGACTGCCGCAGGTGGCGTGGCGTGTACCGCGGCGCGGATGGCCAGGAGCCTTCCGACCGCGTTCGCCCAGGACGACTCTTTACCGGCCTGGGCCGGCGCGGCGGCCAGCGCTGCCTCGCGCACGCGGCGATCGCGTGCGACGGCGAGGCAGGTATTGCGCCACTCGCGCCGGTTCGCCGGTGAGCGCGCGAGCGTCACCGCGATGGCGACGACCGCGCAGGCATCGAGGCGACCGAGGCGCGACCGGTCGGTGACCTCGAAGACGACCGCGAGGCCCGCACCCGCTCGCACTCGCCCGCGCCTCCGCGGGAGACACCACGCGGGCATCGCGGGGCGCCCATGCGCCGCGAGCCGGCGCTGATCCAGCAGCCTGCAGACTTCGGCGGCTTCTGCGGCCTCGTCCCGGGACGACGCAGGCGACGAGCCCACCGCGACGTGGCCACGTGATGAACCGCCGAGGACCGCCGCTTCGATTGCGCGCTCCCCGATGACCTCACCCTCGCACTGCCCGAGGTCCTCCGATGCGGCCCGCGCCCGCTCCATCAGCCGCGCCACCACGGTGTCCTCGAATGTGCCTCGCGACGTCAGGTGCACGGCGTGCACGCGCCGCAGCTGCCCCATCCGGTCCACGCGACCCACGCGTTGTTCGAGCCGCTGCGGGCTCCACGGCCACTCGATGGTGATCACGAGCCGCGCCCGCTCGTGGAGGTTCAGGCCTTCACCGGCCACGTCGGTGGCCAGCAGCAGTCGTGCACGCCCCTGGAGGAAGTCGGCCACGACGCGGCGGCGATCCCGCACGTCCATCGATCCGTGCAGGCACCGGGTGGAGGCCACGTCCTGCACGAAGGGCAGGCACGCCTCGATGGTGTCGCGAAACTCGGTGAACACGATGGCTGGCTCACCGGCGCGGGCCAGCAGCCTCCGCAGCCGGAGCAGCTTCGAGGGACGCGCACACGCCGCCTCTGCGTCCGCGAGGATTTCCCGGAGCCGCATACATTCGTCGGCCGTGCTGCCCAGCCCGGGCGTGGCCAGCCACGACGGGTCCAGATCCTCGTCGTCGTCGATCTCCGACCAGGGCAGCGATGCCTGCCGCTCGACCGGCACCGCGGAGCGGCCCTCCAGTGCGGCCAGTCGCCGCTGCAGCGTGCGGAGGGCCGCCAGCGCACTGGACGTCGCTCGCCGGGCTACCACGCCGCAGACGAGCCGCAGGCCGGGCGCGTCCCGTATGGGGCCAAGGGAAAGGTCGCGCGCGTACGCATGCACGGCACGCTGCAGACGCTGCTCGGCGGCCGTGGGGGTTACGGCAAGCACGTGCGAGGAGCGGCGCCCGGCGAGGCCGGCTTCGGCCCGCGATCGGCGAAAGACCCGCATGGCGGGCTCGTCGCGGCCGACGCCCCCGAGGTCCAGCAGGAAGTGAAAGGCACGCGGGTCTCCCGCATGCGGCGTGGCCGAGGCCAGGATCAGCCACGGGACCGCGGCGGCGAGGCGAGAGACGACGGCCCCGCGATCGCTGCCAGGCGTGCAGTGGTGCGCCTCGTCCACGATCAGCAGGTCGATGGGTTGATCGTCCACGGCGGCGCGCACCTCGGGGCGCTTGACCAGGTCGATGGACGACACCACGACCGGCGCCCGTGTCCACGGGTTGGCTCCCGCGGCGCGCCACGTGCCTTCGGCGAGCGAGACCTGATCGAGCGCCACGGCCGCCAGGTCGAACCGCGCGCGCAGCTCCTCGACCCAGGCGTCACGCAAGCCCGCGGGCGTGAGGATCAGGGCTCGCTCGACCAGCCCGCGCGCCATCAGCTCGGCCAGGATCAAGCCGGCCTGCACGGTCTTCCCCAGGCCGACGGCGTCGGCCAGCAGCACCCTGGTGGCGCCGCGGAGCACCGCGAGTGCCGGTGCCAGCTGCCACGCCAGGGGCGTCAACCGTGCCTCTGCGGCGGTCCACAGGGTGTGCGCGCGCCGCTCGCGCCCGATGGCAGCGAGGACGCTTCCCGTCACGCGCGCGCGCCGCCGGCGCGAGATCGGCTCGCGAGGCGTGGCGGCGATGTCATCGAACGGCGAGATCAGGGCGGTGCGGCGTTCCCCCCGGGCTGGACTGGCGGATTCGAGCAGGACAACCGCACAGGTCTCGAAGCGCCGCACCTCGATGATGGTCCAGGTGTCTCCGCGCGCACGTACCGTTGTCCCCGCGCGCACACCACGATGCAGTTCCTCCATCGTTCTCCCCGGGCGCAAGTGGCAGAAACCGCGAAGATCGCGGGTCGCTCATCGCGCAACGCGGGGAAAAGGCAAGCGGGGTGCCGGATCGCTCCGCCACCCCGCCCGTGCAGGCCGAATGTCTGAAACGCTGCCTTGCGGGTTCTTACTTGCGCACGCCCGGCGACGCGGCCACCGGCGCGGGATCGACGATGCGCGTGCGGGAGAGGTCGATGCCCTCGGCTCGCGGCTCGGGCACACCGGCCAACCGTGTAAATAGTGCTGCGAGGCCGGCCTGTTGCGGGTCGTACACGCCCCATTCGTCGACGGTGGGGCGCGGCGGAGCGGCGGACGTCGGTGGCATGGGCATCGTCTCTGGCTCCTCGTGGGAATGGGTGGTGGCAGTCTCCGAGCAAGTGGCGTACCGGAACCTGTCTCGGGCGTGTCGCGTGGATTTGGCCCGGAAACCGCGTGTCAGGTCGGACCGGCCATGTCCGGCCCGCGTTCGGCGCCGACGAAACTCCGTCTCGGGCTTACGTTTCTGCAAGGCGGCGCGCCGCGGCGGGAAGCTGATCTCCTGTGAAAAGCTCCGGCGCCGGGACGCGGCGGCGGGTGGCACAGGGGTTGCCTCTCCCCCAGCGCATGATCGTCAGTTTTCTTGGAACGAAGGGCGGAACCGGCACCACGACCATGGCCGTGAATGTCGGGGCCGAGGCCAGGCGTGTCACCGACCGGGCCACCGTGGTGATGGACTTGAAGGCGGCGCCCGGTGACGTCGCGTTGTTCCTCGGCGTGCGCCCGCGCTTCACGCTCACGCACCTGCTGGACCGCCTGGCGTGGCGCGACCCCGGCCTGATGGCCGGCTACCTGACGGCGCATGCGTGCGGTGTCGATGTCCTGGCTGCCGGGGACGAATGGGGCCGGCCCTCGGCACGCGATGCCGAAGGCATCGAGGCGACGCTGCAGTGCCTGCGGTCGCGCTACGAGTTCGTGTTCGTCGATGCGGGCAGCGCCCTGACACCGACAACGGCTGTGGCCCTCCAGTCGTCCGATCTGGTGGTGCTCGTGGCGAACCCGGACGTGCCCTGCCTGCGCAACCTGCAGCGGCTCATCGATGCCGTCCGGCTGTCGGGCGTGTCCACCGATCAGCTGCGCGTCCTGCTCAATCGCGCCTCGGAGTTCGGGGCCGTGTCGATGAAGCAGATCGAGAGCGTGCTGGGCATGACGATTGACTGGACGGTGCCGAGCGACTACCGCACGGTGGCCGCCGCCGTCACGTCAGGCGTGCCCGTGCGGGCGCTGCGCGTCAGCGGGCTGCAGGACCACATCGAGGCCGTCGCGCGCGCCATCGCCGGCGATGGCTACGAAGCGCCGGCGTTCTCGCCCAGCACGGCCACCGTCGCGCCCAGGGAGGACTCGGGCGCATCCCAGTAGCGCTCGACGAGCGCGTGCGAGGCGAGCAGCCGCTGCACCGCCGCGCGCTGTGCCCCGATGCCGCGGCCGTGGATGAGCCGTACCCGCCGATGCCCGGCCCGCCACGCCGCGTGCAGGTACTCGTCCACGACCGACAGCACGTCCCGCGGCGCGAACGCGTGCAGGTCGATCGCGTCTTCGATGGGCACGACGACGGGCTCGTCGCTCTCATCCATGGCTGGCGGCACCTACTTGACGTACTCCGCCGTCACCTTCGTCGTGATCCCGCCGCGCGCCGAGAAGTCGCCGACGACGGTCATGCGCCTGGGCTGGCAGGCGCCGACGAGGTCGTCGAGGATCTGGTTGGTCGCCGCCTCGTAGAAGATGCCGCGGTTGCGGTACGCGAGCAGGTAGTACTTCAGCGCCTTCAGCTCCACGCACGCCGTGTCGGGCACGTAGCGGATGTGGATGGTGCCGAAATCGGGCAGGCCGGTCTTCGGGCACACCGAGGTGAACTCGGGGCAGTCGATGGTGATCTCGTAGTCGCGCTCCGGGCGCGGGTTGGGGAACGTCTCGAGCAGGGCGGCTGGTGTGTCGGTCACCCCGCGATCATGCACCGCGGCCGGCGGCGTGTCACCTGCCCCCTCCCAAGCGTCACCTGCGTCATCTGCGGCCCATCTGCGGCACCTGCCTTCTGCAAAATCAGATAAGATCCAGGCGTTCTGTGTTTGACAGGTCAGAGCGACGGCGTTAGGATGCACGTCGCTTTTCCGCCCTTTCCCGCCGGCAGCCGTTCGCGTGCGGTGGCGCCATCGGCGGACATTCGTACAACACGCGCGCGCACCACACTCGACCGGGGGGACACGATGCCAGAAGCCCGCAGGATGGGCAAGTCGGAACTCTTCTCACACTTCGCCGAGCGGTTCGACGTCAAGCGGACGCAGGCTCGCGATTTCTTCGACGAGCTCGCCATGCTCTGCGAGAAGGAGCTGAAGCGCACGGGCGAGTTCGTGCTGCCCGGCATGGTGAAGCTCGTCGTGCAGAAGCGCAAGGCCCGCACCGGCCGCAATCCCGCGACCGGCGAGCCCATCAAGATCGCCGCCAAGACCGTCGTCAAGGCGCGCATCGTCAAGCAGCTGAAGGATTCCGTCCTTCCGAAGAAGTAGCATCCGGGCGCCTGGAGATCTGCCCCCCGAACGGGTCTCCAGGCCTGCCACCCGCGGCCGGCGCCTCAGTTCCCTCTCAGTTTCTTCGCCAGCTCGCGGATCTCCAGCCGCTCCATCTTGAACTTCATCGTGCTCAGCGGCACGCCCAGGTAGCGCGCCGTCTGCGAGACGTTCCACCCGCTCCGCTCGAGGGCGCGGACGATGAAGTTGCGCTCGAACGTGGTGAGCGCCCGGTCGAGGAGGCTCGTGTCCGAGGCGGTTCGGTCCAGCTCGGCGGCGTGGAACTCGAAGGGCAGGTCCTCGTCGGTGATCCAGTCGTGCGGCGCCGTCGCGACGAGCCGCTCGACCAGGTTCTCCAGCTCGCGGATGTTGCCCGGCCACCAGTAGTGCGAGAGCATCTTCATCGTGGAGGCGGCCATCCCGGCCACCTGCTTCTTGAAGCGCGCGTTGTAGCGCCGGATGAAGAAGTCGATGAGGACCGGCAGGTCCTCGATGCGCTCGCGGAGGGGCGGCAGCCGGACCGGGATGACGTTGAGCCGGTAGTAGAGGTCCTCGCGGAACGTTCCCTGCTTCACGGCCTGCGCCAGGTCCACGTTGGTGGCCGCGATGAGGCGGAACGACGTGCGGATGGGCCGCATGCCGCCGACCCGCTCGATCTCGCCTTCCTGGATGGCGCGGAGGAGCTTGGCCTGGAGATCGATCTTGAGGTCGCCCACCTCGTCCAGGAACAGCGTGCCGCCCGCGGCCAGCTCGAACTTGCCGAGGCGCTGCTGGACGGCGCCGGTGAACGCGCCCTTCTCGTGGCCGAAGAGCGTGCTCTCCACCAGCTCGCGCGGGATGGCCGCCATGTTCACGGCCACGAAGGGACCCTCGGGATGCTCGGACCAGCGGTGCAGGTGCCGCGCCAGCAGCTCCTTGCCCGTGCCGCTCTCGCCGAGGATGAGCACCGTCGCCGAGAGCTTCGCCACCTTCTGCACGGTGTCGAGCACGTCGCGGAGCGCCGGGCTCGGGCCGGTGATGAAGTCGCGGTGGCCGAGCTCGTCCACCTCCTCCTCGAGCCGCAGCACGCGGCGGTTCAGCTCCTGCCGCTCGTCCGCGTGCGCGGCCACGGTGCGCAGCTGATCCGGGGTGATCGGCTTGGCGAGGAAGTGGTACGCGCCCAGCTTGATGGCCTGCACGGCCTGGTCGACGTCCGCCGCCCCCGAGGTCATCACCAGCTCGACCAGCGGGAAGTTCTCGCGCACCACCTGCAGGAGCTCGAAGCCGGTGATGCCCGGCAGTGACACCTCGGCGATGACGACGTCCACGTCTTCGCGGTCCATCAGGGCGAGTGCGGCTTCGCCGGAGGCCGCACGCAGCAGGCGGTAGTCGCGCTTGAGCGGCGCCGCCAGCGCCTCGCGCGCGGCGTCGTCCTCGTCCACGACGAGGATGGTCTTGCGGCGGAGGGACATCGAGGGGCAGTATAGCTGGACTGGCGCCCGGTCCCCGGGCGCCTCCTTCATGTCCACTGCCCTCGCCGTTGTCGCGCTCGTGGTCGCGCTCGTCGCGCTGGCCCTGGTGCGCCGGCAGTCCCGCCGGATCGGGGAGCTCACCGACCTGTACTGGCAGCTGCGCTATGACCACGGCGAGCTGAAGTCCACGGTGAGCCCGCCACCGCCCGAGCCGCCCGTCGCCCCCTCGGCCTTCGTGCCCCTGGGATCGATCAAGCGGTCCAACCCCCGCGCCTGAGCGGGTGGCGCCGCGCACCAGTCCTTGACGCTGTCGGCGGTTCCAAGCGACAGTGAGAGGTTGGTGTTTTTCGTTATATGTGGAACGCATCGCACTTATAAGGAGCAGTCTTGGCTAACGGATACGATGTCGTGGTCATCGGGGCCGGCACGGGCGGGTACGTGGCCGCCATCCGCGCCGCGCAGCTCGGGCTGAAGGTGGCCGTGGTCGAGCGCCAGAAGGCGCTCGGGGGCACCTGTCTCATCTGGGGCTGCATTCCCACCAAGGCCCTGCTCGAGCACGCGCACGCCCTGAAGGTGGCGCAGGGCGCCGCCGAGTGGGGGCTCACCGGCGTGGACGGCAAGGCCGTCGGCATCAGCATGCCGGCCGTGCACGCGCGCAAGGACAAGATGATCACCGGGCTCACCGGCGGCATCGAGATGCTCTTCAAGAAGAACAAGATCGACTGGATCAAGGGCACCGCGCGGCTCACCGGCGGCCTCGGTGTCGAGGTGACGCTGCACGACGGCGCGAAGCAGCACCTGACGGCGACGAAGGAGATCGTCGTCGCCACCGGTTCGGCGGCCCGCAGCGTGCCGGGCATCGAGGTGGACCGCAAGCGGATCATCTTCAGCGACGAGGCCATCCACCTGGCCGAGGTGCCGAAGTCGATCGCCATCATGGGCAGCGGCGCCGTCGGCGTCGAGTTCGCATCCATCTTCAGGAGCTACGGCAGCGAGGTGACCATCATCGAGCTGCTCCCCCGCCTGGTGCCCGGGGAAGACGAGGCGGTGTCGACCGAGCTCGAGAAGACGTTCAAGCGTCGCGGCATCAAGGTGCACACCGGGACGAAGGTCACCAGCGCGAAGGCCGGCGCGAAGGGCGTGGACGTGGAGATGGTCGGCTCGGCGCCGGGCGCGGCGCCGCAGAAGGCCGCTTTCGACCTGCTGCTGGTTGCCACCGGCCGCGGCCCCGTCACCGACGGGCTCGGTATCGAGGAGCTCGGCGTCAAGATGGACCGCGGCTACATCGTCGTGGATCCGCTCTTCCACACCAACGTGCCGGGCATCTCGGCCGTTGGTGACGTCATCACCATGGGCGGGCCCCACTACCAGCTGGCGCACGTGGCGTCCATGGAGGGCATCGTGCTGGCCGAACGCATTGCCGGGCAGCACGTCACGCCCATCAATTACGACCACGTGCCGCGGTGCACCTACTGCGAGCCGGAGATCGGCAGCGTGGGGTTGACCGAGGCCCAGGCGAAGGCGCAGGGGTACGACGTGCGCACCGGCTCTTTCCCGTTCAAGGCGCTGGCGCGCGCCCGCATGGCGGGCGAAACCGAGGGCTTCGTGAAGATCGTGGCCGAGAAGAAGTACGACGAGGTGCTCGGCGTACACATCATCGGCCCGCGCGCCACGGAGCTGGTGGCCGAGGCCGTCATGATGTTGCGCATGGAGTGCACGGTCGAGGAGCTGGTGAAGACCATTCACGCGCACCCGACCATGTCGGAGGCGGTTGGCGAAGCGGCGCACGCCGCGCACGGCGCGGCGATTCATATCTGAGTCAGGGATCAGGGATCAGGGATCAGGGAACAGGGATCAGGGAACAGGGATCAGGGAACGGGGATCAGGGAACAGGGATCAGGGAACAGGGATCAGGGATCAGGGATCGGGGATCAGAACCCACGACCCAGGACCCCAGCCCCCCAAGCCCCAAGCCCCAAGCCCCAAGCCCCAAGCCCCAAGCCCCAAGCCCCAAGACCTCAAGACCTCAAGACCTCAAGACCTCAAGACCTCAAGAGTAACAACCCATGTCCACACCCGTAGTGATGCCCCAGATGGGCGAGTCGATTGCCGAGGGTACGATCGTCCGTTGGATCAAGAAGGTCGGCGACGCCGTGGATCGCGACGAGCCGCTGTTCGAAATCTCCACCGACAAGGTGGATGCCGAGATCCCCTCGCCCGCCGCGGGCGTGGTGCTCGACATCTCGGTGAAGGAAGGCGAGACCGTCCCGGTGAACAGCGTCGTGGCCCTGATCGGCGAAGCCGGATCGGCCGTGGCCGCACCGCCGACGAGCAGGCCCGAGGGACCGGCGAGCGCTGCGCCCCCGCCGCCTCTCTCCGAGCCATCTGCGCCATCTGCAGCCCCAGCCGTATCTGCGCCATCTGCGCCATCTGCGGCTTCTGCGTCCTCTGCGGCTTCTGCGGCCTCCGTGTCCCCATCGGCGTCCGAGCGTCAGCGTTCGTCCCCGTTGGTGCGCCGCATCGCGAAAGAGCACAAGGTCGACGTCGCGCAGATCGCCGGGTCGGGCATCGGCGGGCGCATCACGAAGGCCGACATCCTGTCGTTCATCGAGCGCGGCCCGGCCGCGGCCCCGGCTCGAGCCGCGGCACCTGCACCCGCGGAGGCGCCGGCGCTCAGGGCTCCCGTCCCCGCCCCGCACGCCCCCGCTGTGTTCCGCCTGCCTGCGGATCGCGTCGAGCCGATGTCGGTGATGCGGAAGAAGATCGCCGAGCACATGGTGCTCAGCAAGCACACCTCGGCGCACGTGTATTCGGTGTTCGAGGTGAACTACAGCCGTGTGGATCAGATCCGCAAGGCGAAGAAGGCGGAGTACGAGGCCGCCGGGGCGAAGCTCACGTTCACGTCCTTCATCGCCAAGGCGGCCGTGGACTGCCTGCGCCGCCACCCCGTGATCAACGCGTCGATCGACGGCGACAACGTCATTTACCGGGGGACCGTGAACCTCGGCATCGCCGTCGCGCTGGAGAACGGCCTCATCGTCCCGGTGGTGAAGGGCGCGGAGGAGAAGAACATCCTGGGCCTGTCGCGGGCCATCCAGGACGTCGCGGACCGCGCCCGGGCGAAGAAGCTGAGCCCCGACGAGGTGCAGGGCGGGACGTTCACCATCACCAATCCCGGCAACTTCGGTGCGCAGTTCGGCCTGCCGGTGATCAACCAGCCGCAGGTGGCCATCCTGGGCGTGGGCACCATCGAGAAGCGCCCGGTCGTCATCGACGACATGATCGGGATCCGCACGATGGGCTACCTCACGCTCGGCTACGACCACCGGCTCGTGGACGGCGCCGTCGCCGACCAGTTCATGGCCGACCTGAAGAAGTCGATCGAGCACTTCGATCCCGCACAGGTGTAGGTGTGCGACGGAGAAACCACGAAGGCACGAAGTAGGCACGAAGGCCACGAGGCCGGGTCGGGGACCTCAAGACCTCAAGCCCCAAGCCCCAAGCCCCAAGCCCCAAGACATGCGACCCCTTGACGTCCGGCGGCTTGGCGTGGTGCCTTATGCGGAAGCGCTCGAACTGCAGAAGCAGCTCGTGGAAGAGCGGCGGGCCGGCCGCATCCCCGACACGCTGCTGCTGCAGCAGCACCCGCACGTGCTCACGGTGGGCGTGAAGAAGGAGGGCCGCAGCCACATCCTGGCGTCGCCGGATCGTTTGCAGGCGCTCGGCGTCGAGGTGTTCGACACCGGGCGCGGCGGCGACGTGACCTACCACGGCCCCGGGCAAGTCGTTGGTTATCCCATCATGGACCTCAATCCGGACCGCCGGGACGTGCACCGCTACGTGCGCGACATCGAAGAGGTGATGATCCGCGCCTGTGCGCGCTACGGCATCGAGGCCGGCCGCATCCAGGGCCTGACGGGCGCCTGGGTCGCCCACCCCGTGCGCGGGCCCGAGAAAATCGGCGCCATCGGCGTCCGGATCTCGCGCTGGATCACCAGCCACGGCTTCGCCTTCAACGTCACCACCGCACTCGACTACTTCGGCCTCATCGTCCCATGCGGCATCAGGGAGCACGGTGTCACCTCCCTGGAGAAGGCCACCGGCCGGCCCCACCTCATCCACGACGTGGAATCCGGGCTCATCGACGAATTCGCGGCCGTCTTCGAGCGAGAGGTAACCGACGTGTTGTCAAAGGGTTAGCGCGCTCCAATCCCCCTCCCGCACCTGTTCGCACCCGCCCGCACCCGTTCGCACCTGCCGCACCTGTTCGCACCTGTTCGCACCTGGGAATAACCACCGCACTCGTGGGGTTCTTATCCCATGAGAGATGCAGGAGAGGTTGTTGCCGATGCGCGAACAGGTTACCGAAACTCACCTCGTGGAACGGCTCCGGCAGGGCGACGACACTGCCCTCGGAGAGCTGGCCGCGGCCTACGGTTCGAAGATCTTCCAGCTGGCCTTCCGGTACGTGAAGAACCGGGAGGACGCCGAGGAAATCACCCAGGACGTCCTGATGAAGGTCTATCGGAAGATCGATGCCTTCCGGGGCGACGCGGCGCTGTCGTCGTGGATCTACCGCATTACGTTCAACACGGCGATGTCCCGGCTGCGCCATACGAAGGCCGCTCGCATGGCCGAGCTCGCCGACGTGCCCGTCGGCCCGGGCCAGGACGATGGGGCAGGCGGGCCGCGCGCACACGACCCGGCCGACTGGTCATCGCTGGCCGACGAGCAGATGCTCCGCCAGCAGATGCGCGAGCGCCTCGCTGAGGCCGTGGACGCGCTGCCTTCCATCTACCGCACGCCCGTCATCCTGCGCGACCTGCAGGGGCTCAGCACCGAGGAAGCCAGCCGGCGGCTCAAGCTGAAGGATCAGACGCTGAAGTCGCGGCTGCACCGCGGCCGGCTGCTCCTGCGCAAGCGACTGGCCGTGTTTGCCGACGGCCTGACGCTTCACCGTCCGGTGGAAGCCTTCTGACGTGCCAGTTCCTCCACGACCCTGAGGGCGAGCCGGGTGACCTCGGCTCCGCCCTGGGCGTCGATGCGCCCCCAGTCGTCCGAGGGGCGGTGATAGTCGGCATGGAAGCCGGTGAAGAACGCGATGGCCGGCACGCCGCGCGAGGCAAAGGACGCCCCGTCGGACTGATCGGCCTGGTAGCCGCCCCCGCGCAGGAAGTCCTCCAGTCGAAGGCGCGTCCAGGTCCGCATGCGCCGGAAGAGCGCGGGGAAGCCTTCCCGCCAGCCGAATCCGCCCACCAGCACGCGGCCGCGCGCCCGCCCGACCATGTCGAGGTTCACCATGGCCACCGTCCGGTCCAGCGGCACGGCCGGGTGCTGCACGTAGTGCGTTGAACCCCTCAGGCCCAGTTCCTCGCCCGCAAAGGCGACGAACACCACGGTCCGGCGGAAGCGTTCACGCGTGGCTCCCGCCACCCGCGCCATCTCGATCAGGGCCGCCGTGCCCGACGCGTTGTCATCCGCGCCGTTGTGGATGTCGCCGGTGGCCTCGGGCGCCTCCGAGAACTCGCCGCCCGTCCCTACGTGGTCGTAGTGGGCTCCCACGACGACGGCTTCGTGTGCCAGTGAAGGGTCGGCCCCGCGCAGCACGCCCACGATGTTCCTGACGCGCGCCGTGAACTGCGCGCGGTACTCGACGTAGTCCAGGGCCACGCCGTCGAGCGGCCTGGACGCGGGCCTGAGCGTGCGATCGATCTCGTAGGCGGCCGCTTCGAGGTCCAGCGCCGGCAGGGCCCGGGTGAGCCGCTCGCGCGCCACGCGGAGCACGGGGATGCCCATCGCGTCGCGCTGCGGATCGGACCACCACACGCCGCGCATCGCGCGGTCGTCCACGTGCGAGGGGTCTTCCACCACCAGCAGGAGCCGCGCGCCGCGCTCCCGTGCCTCCCGGGCCTTCGCCGAGATGGACGCCGACGGGGTGAGGTTGCGGCCGTCGAAGACGCTGCGCTCGTCGTTCTCCTGCGGCTCGTGTGTCAGCACCAGCACTGCGGCGCCTCTGACTTCGAGGCCGGCGTAGTCGTCGTAGCCGAGGCCCGGCGCCGAGATGCCGTAGCCTGCGAACACCAACGGCACATCGTCGAATGCGGGCGGCGGCGTGCCCGGCGGCCGATCCAGGGCCGACAACGGGTAGTAGTCCACGCCCAGGGCCAGGGTGTTCGTCGTGCCTCCGGCGTCGAGCAGCAGTGCCGCGGTTGACGGCGGCTCGATCTGGACCTCGGTGTCGAAGGGCTGGTCGTACGACTCGTGACCGGCTCCTCCGGCGAGGCCAGCCGCGCGGAACTGCGCCGCGATGTAGTCGGCCGCGCGCTCGAGATCGGGGGTGCCGTTGCCGCGGCCGTTGAACTCGTCCGACGAGAGGTGCCGCACGTGCGACAGGTAAGTGGACGCCGTGGGGCGGGCTGGCGCCTGGGCCCCCAGTGCCGCGGCCCAGAGCAGCACGAGCGGCAGGACGCGGCGCATGGATTCAGCGCGCCAGCGCCGTCTCGAGCCGCACGCGGTCGCGCGACGAGAGCGGCGGCGGCTCCATGCGCAGGATCCCCTGGGGATGCACGCGCGCGGGCAGCATGGCCGACCGGCCGGGCGCCGAAGGGCCCACGGCGACGGCCACCTGCAGCGCGTGTGCGCGGGGCGCGCGCGTGACCATCGAGCGCATCACCCGGGCCGCGGCGCTGCCGAGCACCGTCGCGGCGGCGGGCCAGAGTCGCGGCAGGCGATCCTCGATGCGTGTGATGGCCGGTGGTGCCAGGACGTCCACGGCGCGGCGCCCGCCGATGCTGGCCGACTCCCACGGCAGGATGATCTCGTGCGGCGCGCGGCCGACCACCATCAGCGAGATGTCGGCGGGCGAGGTCTCGGCCTCGAGCGCGACCAGTGACAGTGCCGCCGCGCGCAACGCCTCTGGCGCGGTGCCGAACAGGCGTGTCCGTGCGACGCCCAGCTCGTGCACGCCGCGGTCGATCAGGGCGGATTGGTGCGTGCCGGCGCAGAGGATGGGCGCTGCCTGGTTGAGTCCCGCGATGCGCGCGACCAGCGCGAGGCCCGCATCGCCGTCCCATTCGCCGGCGGCCACGCGATCGGCGATGACGATGATGGCCGCGCCTGTCACCACCGACTCGTCCCCGGTGCCTGAGAGCGACGTGGCGTAGCGATCCACCGGCGCAGCCTGCGCGATGTCGAGCGCCTTCCCGGCCGCCACCGCGCTGGCATCGTCCACCAGGACCACTCTCGCCGCGATATCGGCGGATGCGGCCTGACGGGCCACGGTGGCGCCAAGGTCGCCCGCGCCGAGAATGACGATGGTCACAGTAGGATTGTAGTCGGAGCGTTCAACCCACGCGGCAGGAGGCCCTCATGTCCTTCATCACCCTCATCACCGGCGGCACGCGCGGCATCGGCTTCGCCGTGGCCGGGCGGCTGCTGGCCCGCGGGCACCACGTTGCCGTCACGGGCACGACGTCGAGCGGTGCGGCGCGGGCCGAGCGCGCGCTGGCCGAACGGTGCGGCGATCCGGGGCGCGTGCTGAGCCTGGTCTGCGACGTGCGGGATCCTGCGGCCGTGGACCTGGCCGTCCAGACGGTCGTGGCGAAGTTCGGCGGGCTCGACGTGCTGGTGAACAACGCAGGCGTCGGCGTGGGCGCGCCCGTGTCGGAGCTGCCGCACGACGAGTGGCGGCGCATCATCGACACCAACCTCTCAGGCGTCTTCTACTGCTGCCGCGCCGCGCTTCCGCACCTGAAGGCACGCGGTGGCGGGTGGATCATCAATCTCAGCAGCCTGGCCAGCAAGAACGCCTTCGTCGGCGGCGCCGCCTACTGCGCGTCGAAAGCGGGCCTGAACGCGTTCAGCGAGGCGCTGATGCAGGAGGTGCGGCACGACAACATCCGCGTCAGCTACATCCTGCCCGGATCGGTCGCCACCGGCTTCTCGGGCCGCGAGCCCGAGACGGGTGCCGACTGGAAGCTCAGCCCCGACGATGTGGCCCGGGTCGTCGAGGACCTGCTGGACCATCCTGGCCGCAGCCTGCCGAGCCGCATTGAAATACGGCCGTCGCGGCCGCCGAGATAGGGCGGCTACGTCCATTGACGATTGCCGATTGGTGATCGGGCGATTCATTGACGATCGGGCGACTTCGGCATTCCGCATTGGATTGGGCGATTGGGGTGATTCAGCGATTGGGGCATTCTCGAACGCGTCGTGCCTTCCGGGGGCTGCGCAGCACATCGGCGCCCAATGCCCCAATGCCCCAATGCCCCAATGCGCCAATGCCCCAATGCGCCAATCCCAATGCGCAATGCGCCATTCATCAATCGCCCAATGAATCGCGCAATCGTCAATTGGCAATCGTCAATGGGCAACCGGCGCCCCAACGGCGGCGACGAGTGTCGCGAGGTCGATGTTGGCGCCGCTGACGATGGCGACGGCCGGGCCGACGGCGGCGGCCAGGCTGCCCGAGGCGAGCGCGGCGACGGCCACCGCTGCTGACCCCTCCACCATGAGATGCTCTTCGGCGGCGAGCGCCCGCATGGCGGCGCGCAGATCATCCTCGCTGACGGTGACCACTTCGTCCACCACCTGCTGTACGAGCGGGAAGGTGATGGTGCCGGCTTCGAGGTTGCCGGCCAGCCCATCGGCCAGCGTTTCCTTCGGCTCGATGGTCGTGATGGCGCCGCGGGCGAGACTGGCCGTGAAGGGCGTGGACGCCTCTGCCTCGACGCCCACGACCCGCGCTGCGGGCGCGGCCGCGCGGATGGCCAGCCCGACGCCGCTCGCCAGCCCCCCGCCGCCGAGCGGGACCACGACCGTGGCGACGTCGGGACAGGCCTCCACGATCTCCAGGCCCACCGTCCCGGCGCCGGCGATGACGTCCGGATGGTTGTACGGCGAGATGAAGACGCCGCCCGCCTCGCGCGCGAAGGCGTGCGCGAGGCGCTCCGCCGCATCGTAGTCGGGCGCCTCGTCGTGCAGCTCGGCGCCGTCACGCCGGATGGCCGCGCGCTTGGCGAGCGGCGCATTTGCCGGCGTGAAGACCACCACGCGCAGGCCCAGCTGCGCCGCGGCGCGCGCCATGGCCCGCCCATGGTTGCCCGCCGATGCCGTCACCACCATCGGACGCGCGGTCGGGACGCGATGGGCCTCGACGAGGTGGAGGAGCGCGTTGAACGCGCCGCGGATCTTGAACGAGCTCGTCAGGTTCAGCGACTCGAGCTTCAACAGCGCGCGGTGGTCGCACCGCGACGAGAGCCACCCTGACTCGCGCACCGGTGTTGGCTGCAGCCAGGGCCTCAGCCGTCGGCGCGCGCGGAAGATGTCGAGCACGGTGGGGGGCATGGGTTCACAGGTTCTCGGGTTCTGGGGTTCTGGGGTTCTGGGGTTCTCGGGTTCTGGGGTTCTGAGGTTCTCGGGTTCTGAGGTTCTCGGGTTCGCGGGTTCGCGGGTTCGGAGCCGGGCGGGCCACTTGCGCAGTGGACCCATGGAGCGCGGCAATCCTCCGGATACCGACTCCCGTCCCGGCGGCTTCTGGCCCTATCCCCGCAGCAGTTGCGGCAGCTGCTCAACGAACGCCGAGCGGGCGAGGATGCGGCCCACGCCGGCCTGGCGTGCGGCTTCGATGGTGGCGGTGTCCACGTGGGACACGAAGCCCACGGTCGGGATGCCGGCAAGGGCAGGATCAGCCTTGAGCGCGGCGACGATGGCCAGCGGGTCGACGCGTGCGCTGTTGAGGTCCAGGATGACGAGCGCGGCCCCGCTGCGAGCTGCCGCGATCGCCGCCTCCGGAGAGCGCGTCAACTTCACCACCGCGCCCACCGCCTTCGCCGTGGTGGAGATTCGTGAGGCGAACATGAGGTCGTCGACGGCGGCTACGACGGTGACGGGGGGGAGTGTGGCGTCCATTGATGATTGGAGATTGGTGATTGAGCGATTCATTGACGATCGGGCGATTGGGGCACTGCGAATTGAATCGGGCGATTGGGTGATCGGGCGATTGGGGCATTCCCGCGACCGCGCACGCGAATCGCTCTGCGCACCCATGCCTCAATCCCCCAATCCCCCAATGCACCAATCCCCAATCATCAATCCCAATGCTCAAAATGCCGCAATCGCCAATCGCCCAATGAATCGCCCAACCGTCAATCAGCAATCGGCAATGGACGGCCGGCCACGCTCAGCGGCCGCGCTGTGCGAGCCACTCCACCACGAACGGGTTGGTCGAGCGCTCGCGGCCGATCGTGGTGGCAGGCCCGTGGCCGGAGTACACGACGGCCTCATCCGGGAAGCGGAAGAGCACCTCGGTGATGGAGCGCATGAGCGTTTCGTAGTTGCCGCCCGGCAGGTCGGTGCGGCCGATGGAGCCCGCAAACAGCGTGTCACCGACGAACAGGCCCTCCAGCCCGGCGGGCTCGGCCACGCGGCTGACCGCCAGGCACACGCCACCCGGGCAGTGGCCCGGCGTGTGGTGCACGGCCACCTCGTAGTCGCCGAAGCGGCCCCAGGAGCCGTCGCCCTCGTAGTAGTGGTCCACGGGAGGTGGCTGCTCGATGCGGAGGCCGAACATGACGCCCTGGGCGGCGGCGCGCTCGTACAGCGGCTGGTCGTCCCGGTGCAGCCAGACCGGTGCCCGCAGGGCCCGGACCGCGCGGCCCATCCCGGACACGTGATCCAGGTGCGCGTGGGTCAGGAGGATGGCGATCACCGTCAGCTGGTGCTCGGCAATCACCGCCAGCAGCTCGTCCACCTCATCGCCCGGATCGATGAGCACGGCTTCCCTCGTCCGTTCGCAGGCGAGGACGAAGCCGTTCTTCATGAAAGGGGGCGCGGCCGCGGTGAAGAGGAGCATCAGGTCAAGGATAGTGTCGGGAACCGGGATCTGGGAACCGGGAACCGGGAACTGGAGTCGGACAGCGACGGGAGTGAAACGCGACGGGAGAACCCGAGAACCCCAGAACCCCAGAACCCCAGAACCCCAAGCCCCAAGCCCCAAGACCTCAAGACCTCAAGACCTCGAACGCCACCCTCCCCACGCGCAGGGTGTCCGACGGCGCCAGCGGCGTGGGGTGCTCGACGCGGCGGTCGTTGACGTAGGTGCCGTTGGTGCTGCCCAGGTCCTCCACGGTCAGGGCGCCTTCGGGCGACGAGGTGAGGCGGCAGTGCACGCGGGACACCAACGGGGCGTCCACCACGAACTGCGCGCCGGTGGCTCGGCCGATGGTGCGAATCTCGCCCGGGAGGAGACGAAAGGAGAAATCTGGCTCGGTCGACCGGAGAATCCACATAGACGAGGTAAGTGTACCGGTCTCCGGTCTCCGGCGGGAACCCTGTCCGTCGCCTTGTCGTAACACGTCAATGTCATGACGAAATCCCGCAAGTGGACCCTTGGCGCGGTGGCGCTCGGCATTGTCGGCGCCGCTGCCTACGGCGTCACCACCGCCAACGGCGCCTCGACCAACATCGACCCCTCGCGCCTCGCCACCGTCGAGCGCGGGCCGATGGTGCGATCGGTGGTCGCCACCGGGAAGATCGAGCCCATCACCAAGGTCGAGATCAAGTCGAAGGCCAACGGCATCATCGAGCGCCTGGCCGTGGACGTGGACCACGTGGTCGAAGCCGGGCAGGTGCTGGCCGAGCTGGACAAGGAGAACCTGCGTGCCCGCCTCCGCGAGGCGCGCGCCAACCTCGAGGCCGCGCGGGCCGCACTGACGGCCGCCGAAGCGCAGGCGGTCAAGCACGAGATCGAGGCCGAGGCGCCAGACGTCGCCTTTGCCAAGTCCGCCTTCGACCGGGCGAAGTCGCTCAACGAGCAGAAGCTGGTGTCGCAGGAAGCGCTCGACCAGGCGAAGACCACCTACGAGCAGGCGGTCAACCGGCAGCGCGCGGCCGGCTCGCAGGCCCTCATCGGCCGCGCGAAGGTGAACGAGGCGCGGGCCCAGGTGGCGCAGGCGGCCGCCGCCGTCGAACGGGCGGAAGAGGAGTTGGCCAACGCCACCATCAAGGCGCCCATCCGCGGCACGGTCCTCACCCGCGACGTCGAGATCGGCAGCCCGGTCTCGTCCATCCTCAACCTCGGCGCCAACGCCTCGCTGGTGATGACGCTCGGCGACATCGAGAAGGTCTTCGTGCGCGGCAAGGTGGACGAGGCCGACATCGGGCAGGTGCGGCTCGGCATGCCCGCGCGCATCACGACCGAGAGCTTCAAGGACAAGGTCTTCGGCGGCCGCGTCACCCAGATCTCGCCCATCGGCGTCGAGAAGGACAACGTCACCACCTTCGAGGTGGAGGTGTCCATCGACAACCCCGGGCAGGAGCTGAAGGCCAACATGACGGCCAATGCGGAGATCGTGCTCGAAGAGCATGCCGACGCGCTCACCATCCCCGAGGCCGCCATCACTTACGACGCCGACCGGAACGCGACCGTCGAGGTCGCCGACCCGGCCTCCGACAAGGGCCGCCGCCGCACCACCGTGAAGGTGGGCATCGGCAACGGTACCAGGACGGAAGTGCTGGAGGGGCTGAAGCCGGGCGAGAAGGTGATTCTGCCAGGGTAACCGTCGCCCCAAGACCCCAAGACCCCAAGACCTCAAGACCCCGATGCGCGAAGCCTTCACCCAGGCGCTCGACAACCTCCGCGCGAACAAGCTGCGCAGCTTCCTGACGATGTTCGGGATCCTGTGGGGCGTCATCGCCGTGGTGGTGCTGGCGGCCACCGGCGAGGGCTTCCAGCGCGGCAACCAGGTCGTCCTCGAAGAGCTCGGCAAGAACATCGCCATCGTCTGGGGCGGGCGGACCACGATGCAGGCGGGGGGCGAGCGTGCGGGCCGGCGCGTGCTGCTCACTGTCGATGACGCGCGCGCCATCGAGCGGGAAGCGCCGCTCGTGGCCGTGGTCAGCGCCGAGATCAACCGCGGCCTCCGCATCAAGAGCCGCTACAACGCCGCGTCGCTCTCCGTGCACGGCATCGAACCGCAGTACCAGGCCATCCGCACCCTGGATATCGAGCAGGGACGCGACTTCGTGCCCGCCGACGACGAGCAGGCGCGGCGCGTGGCCATCATCGGCGCGGATGCGTGGGCGCAGCTGTTCGGCGCGCGCGACGGGATGGGAGAGACGGTGGAGCTCAACGGCATCCCCTACACCGTGGTGGGCCGGATCCGGAAGAAGAACCAGGACAGCAACTACAGCGGTCCCGACAACGACAAGGTCTTCGTGCCGTTCCAGGCGATGGCGCGGGACTTTCCGCGCCCCGACGTGCCGCCCGGCACGGTCTCGCAACTCATCGTGGCGCCGAAGGCCTGGGTGGTGGCCGACCTGCCGCGCGTGCTCGACCAGCGGACGGGCCGCATCCAGGACGTGGACTGGCCGCTCGAGCGCGACGTGCGCCACGTGCTGGCGCGCCGCAAGGGTTTCAACCCGGACGATCGGGATGCCCTCTCGGTGTGGGACACCTCGCTCGAGAGCCTCATGTTCGGCCGGATGATCGGCACCATGAAGCAGTTCTTCAGCATCGTGGGCTTCATCACGCTGGCGCTCGGCGGCCTGGGCGTGATGAACATCATGCTGGTGGCCGTGCGCGAGCGTACGCGCGAGATCGGCGTCCGCAAGGCACTCGGCGCGACGACCAGTGCCGTGCAGCGGCAGTTCTTCCTGGAAGGCTTCTTCCTGACCATGCTCAGCGGCGTGATCGGCTTCGCCGTCGCCCTCGGCCTGTGCGGCCTGGTGAACATGCTCCCCATGCCCGAGCGATTCCAGGGCATGGTCATGACGTGGCAGTCCGGTGCCATCGCGCTGGGAACGCTGGTGCTGGTGGGCGTTGTCACGTCGACCTACCCCGCCCGCCGCGCGGCGCTGCTTCCGCCGGTGGAAGCGTTGCGATACGAAACGTGATGGGAGGCGGGAGACGAACAGCGACGGGAGTGACCTGCGACGGGAGAACCGAGAACCGAGAACCCGAGAACCCCAGAACCCCAGAACCCCAGAACCCCAGAACCCCAGAACCCCATGCAACTCCTGACCGAGATCGTCCGAGAAGCTCTCACCGGCCTGGCGCGCAACCGCACGCGCGCGGTGCTGTCGATGCTCGGCATCTCGTGGGGCATCGTCTCGGTGGTGATGCTGCTGTCCTACGGCAACGGGTTCCGGGACGCGCTGGCGCGAGGGTTCCGGGGCGCGTTCGGCGACGGCGTGGTCATCGTGTGGCCCGGGCAGACGAGCCTCCAGGCCGGCGGTGAGCGAGCGGGCAAGCGCATCCGGCTGAAGGAGGCCGACGTGCTGGCCGTGCGGGACGTGCCCCTGGTGAAGTTCGTCAGCCCCGAGTTCACGCGCGACTTCCCCGTCGTCTGGGGCGTGAAGCAGGGCTCCTACCTGGTCCGGGGCGTGACGCCCGAGTACGCCATCATGCGCAGCCAATGGGTGGCTGCTGGGCGGTTCCCGGACGCGGAGGACCTGCGGCTGCAGCGCCGCGTGGCCTTCATCGGCAGTGAAGTGGCCCGCAAGATGTTCGGCAATGTGCCGCCGGTGGGCCAGCGCATCCGCATCGGCGGCATGGCCTTCGAGGTGGTGGGCGTGCAGAAGGAGAAGGTTCAGCTCTCCAACTACCTGCGCCCGGATCGGGAGTCGATCTTCATCCCGTACACGACCGCCGGCCAGCTCTGGAACACCGAGTACACGACGGTGTTCGTGTACCAGGCCGTGGACGCGACGAAGGAAGCGCAGGCCACCGCGCAGGTGAAGGATCTGCTCGGAAAGCGGCTCGGTTTCAACCCGGATGACGAGCGCGCGCTCCGCATGTTCGGCTCGACGCAGACCGCCGAGATCACCGCGGGCATCGTCCTCGGCCTGAAGCTGGTGCTCGGCTTCATCGGCGTGCTCACACTGGCCATTGGCGGCGTCGGCGTCATGAACATCATGTTCGTGTCGGTCACCGAGCGCACGCGCGAGATCGGGATCCGCAAGGCGCTGGGCGCACGCCGGCAGGCCATCCTGCTGCAGTTCCTCCTCGAAGGGCTCGTCACGGCCTTCGCGGGCGGCGCCGCGGGTGTGGCACTGTCGTGGCTGCTCGTTCTCCTCTTCAGCCCGCAGCCCTTCCTCTCGGAGCTGCTGGACGATGCCAGCCGGAGTGCGGACATCCACATGGCGCTCTCGCTGGAGCTGCTGGCGGTGTGCAGCGGCATCCTGATGGTCGTCGGCCTGGTGAGCGCGCTCGTTCCCGCGATGCGCGCGTCGCGGATGGATCCGATCGAGGCCCTCCGGTACGAGTAGCCGCCCGCGGCGCCGGGCGCGAGCCTCCTGCGCCCCGCCTTTCGCCTGGCGTGCAACGGGCCTTACGCAATGACCAGAATGAAGAAGCCCGAATCGGTTTCAACGCCGGAGCTGTTGTAACAGACGACCGTGGCATGTAGCGCCCCGTCGCTGGGCTGCGCGATGAAATTGACGACGCAAGTCGCTGGCGACCCGCCATGGGCGCCCACGAGCAGTGTGTGATTGGCGACAGGCGGCGGCGCAAATCCAGGAAACGTGACGAAGTAGGCCCCTGCCGGGCCTTTGATGACCGTCATGAGCTGCCCGTTGGACAGGTACTGCGACGCGACCGCCCCGGAGCTCGTGATCTTCGCCCTGCCGACGAGCCCGAGCACTCCCAGTTCGCCGCGAGTCAGATAACGGTCGTCGTGCAGATGGTCGCTGCGGGCAGCCGTGGATGCTGCGCCGGTGCCGGCGAAGACGTTGGGAGCGAGCGTCTCCTGCGTCACGGCCCCGGGCGTGAGTTGTCCCGCGATCACAAGCCCGCGCGCCGCAGGCCTGGGCAGACCGCTGGCCGCGCCCGGGTTGAAGGCAAACAATCCGCTATTGCCGTCGCCGTCGCGCCACGGGCCAGAGACGTTCCCGAGGTTCAGGGTGGCGTCAATCTGGGCCACGCGGCCTCCCGGTTCCATGATCGTCAAGCCGATGCCAACGCTCCCGTCCGGCCTCAGCGCGGCGACGCCCATGGCCGGCGCGGTGCCGGCGCCGCACTGATTGTCCGAACCCGTCACCAGGAACGCGTTGCCGCGCTGTTCGACCGTGGCCGTAATCACGTTGCAGTACGGCTGCAACTGCCATCGGAAACTGCCCAGGGATTGAGCCTCACTCGTGTAGGCCAGCCCGAGGCAGCCCGCCAGCAACACCCATATCCGCACGTGACTCATGGACATCCTCTCTTGGTGAATTGTGGCGGTCCGGGGAGGGGATCGGACCGACACGTTCGCAGGGAGACCGATTATACGGCGGCGGCTCCCGTCGGAGGAGCCGTGAGCTGGCGTCGTTCTTGGCAACGCACCGAATCGATCGGCAACCGCGCTGGCGCGCATCAGGGCGACCCGTCGCTTCGGCCGTCGACCATCGGTCTCCGCGGATGCCGATGACGATTGAACCGGTCACCCGCGTCCTCGAAGCCGCCGGGATCGCCTACGCCCTCATCGGCGCACACGCGATGGCGGCCCGCGAAGGGGTCTGCTGCTCGAGGATCAGGCGCGCGAGACCAGTGGCGCGAGGCGTGCGAGGTCGCCGGCCGCCAGGTCGCTGCCAGGGGGCCGGGGAACGCCAACGCCCACCCCGCGCGCGCGAAGGCCGGCCTTGATGACGCCGGTGGGATTGCTGGTCTCGAACATCAGGTCCACGAGCGGGAGCACGCGCTCGTAGTAGATGGTCCGCGCCCGTTCCAGATCGGCGTCGAGGATCACCGCGTGCAGCATCGCGCGGGCCTCGCGCGGCACGACGTTCAGGATGCCGGTGATCCAGAGGCGGCAGCCGAGGGCCATCGACTCGAGCGCCGCGTTCGGGTTGCCGCAGATGACCTCGATGCGGCCCTCGCACCGCCGATGGATGGCGTGCACACGCCGGCTGTCGGCGGTGCTCTCCTTGACGTACGCGACCCGCGGGATGTCGGCCAGTTCCGCAAGGAAGTCCGGCGTCAGGTCGACGCCGGTGAGCGACGGGTAGTTGAAGAGGATCACCGGCAGGGGCGTGGCGTCGGCCACGGCCTCGATGAAGCCGCGGACGTCCGAACGCGATCGACCCGCGTAGAGCTCGGGCACGATGGGAGCCGTCATGACCGCGGCGGCACCCATCGCGTGCGCCCGGCTGGCTAGCCGCACAGCCTCGCGCGTCGTGGTCGCGATGACGGCTGGCACGACGGGGACGCGTCCCGCGGCGGCCGCGAAGGTGGCCTCCCACATCGCCTCGGTCTCCGCTCCAGTCAGAAGCGGGCCCTCTCCGGTGAGCGCGGTCGGCATGAGCGCGTCGGCGCCTGCCTCGAGGATGTGAGCGACCAGCCGCCCGACCGCGGCGGAGTCGATGCGATCCGTGGAGTCGAACGGTGTGACGAGCGGCACGATGGTGCCTTCGACGGGAAGCATGGGCGGGACGGGGCGATCGTATCAGACGGGGCGCGCGGCGAGGGGCAATCCGATATCCTTTCGCCGTGCTGCTGCCAGGCGGGGTTCGGGCGGCACAGGAGGGATGTCGATGGCGTTTCGCCATCGCGCCGGCGGGCTGCAAGCGTCGGCGGCCAGACCGGCATCGGCCACGCCCTGAAAACACGGGTAGAATCTCCACTCGTCTCGACCGCGCTCCAGGAGGTTTCCATGATTCGCGCACGACTTGCCGCCACCGCCGCGCTGGCGCTGCTGCTCACCGCGGGCCCCGCGTTCGCACAGGCCCAGGAGAACGCCAGGCTCACCGCCCAGAAGGCCGACGCCGCGAGGGGCGTGGACGAGCTGGCGAAGATGGCACAGGAGATGGTGGACTCGGTGTTCAGCTTCGGGGAGCTCGGCTTCCAGGAGGTCGAGACGTCGAAGTACCTCACCGGCATCCTGGAGCAGAACGGCTTCAAGATCGAGCGCGGCGTCTCGAAGATCCCCACGGCCTGGGTGGCCCGCTGGGGCTCGGGCAAGCCGGTCATCGCGCTCGGGTCCGACATCGACGGCATCCCGCAGGCGTCGCAGAAGCCCGGCGTGGCCTACCCGGATCCGATCATCGCCGGCGCACCGGGCCACGGCGAAGGGCACAACACCGGCATGCCGATGCAAATCGTGGCGGCCCTGGCGGTGAAGCGCATCATGGAGCGCGACAAGCTGCCCGGCACGCTGATGCTGTGGCCGGGCGTGGCCGAGGAGCAGCTGGCCTCGAAGGCGTGGTACGTGCGCGACGGCATGTTCAAGGACGTGGACGTCACGATCTTCGCGCACGTCGGCAACAACCTCGGCGTGTCGTGGGGCGACAGCGGCGGCAACGGCATGATTTCACTCGAGTACACCTTCGAGGGAGAGACGGCGCACAGCGCCGGCGCTCCGTGGCGCGGCCGCTCCGCCCTCGATGCCGTGGAGCTGATGAACGCGGGCTGGAACTACCGGCGGGAGCACCTGCGCCTCTCGCAGCGCTCGCACTACGTGATTACGAACGGCGGCGACCAGCCCAATGTCGTCCCGCGCAACGCGAGCGTCTGGTACTACTTCCGCGAGAACGACCAGCCGCACATCCAGGAGCTGTGGGACATCGGCAACAAGATGGCCGAGGGCGCGGCGCTCATGACGAACACGAAGTGGACGTCGCGCATCCTCGGCGCCGCCTACCCGCAGCACATGAACAAGACGGTGGCGGAGGTCGTGTACGAGAACATCAAGAAGGTGGGCCTGCCCACGTGGAGCGCGGACGACCAGGCGCTGGCGCGCGGCCTGCAGAAGGAACTGGGCAACCCGCGGCAGGAGGGCCTGGCCACCGAGCTCGAGCCGCTGCGCGGACCCGTGCGGAACGAGGACAACTACGGCGGCGGGTCGGACGACATCGGCGATGTCTCGTGGAACGTGCCCACCGTGACGCTGCGGTACCCCTCGAACATCCCGGGGCTGCCGGGCCACAACTGGTCCAGCGCCATTGCCAGCGCCACGCCCATCGCCCACAAAGGCGTGGTGGCCGGTGCCAAGGTCATGGCGATGTCGGTGCTCGATCTGATGACTCGCCCGGAGCTGGTCCAGCAGGCGTGGGACTACTTCCGGAACGTCCAGACGAAGGACCGCAAGTACATTCCGCTCATCAAGCCGGACACGCCGCCGGCGACGCACCTGAACGCCGACATCCTGGCGCGGTACCGCGAGGAGATGAAGAAGTACTACTACGACCCGACGAAGTTCGGGACGTACCTGGAGCAGCTGGGCATCAAGTACCCGACGCTGCGCCCCGCGGGCAGCCAGCAGCAGTAGGGGGACCTATGGATCGCAGAGAGATGTTGCAGGCCGGGCTGGCCGCGCTGTCCGGTGCGGTGGTCGTGGGGGAGAGTGCCGTGGCCGCGGGGGACCACCTGGCGCCGGGCGATGCCGGGGCGCAGGCGAAGCCCCCAGCCACGCAGTCGAAGCCGCTCGGCGCGCACCCGCTCGGGGCTCCGTTCGAGGGCTGGCAGGGCACTATCCTCGAAGTCACCTACCCGCCAGGCATGGTGGGCGCGTCGCACCAGCATCCGGGGCCGACCTTCGGCTACGTGGTGCGCGGCCGCATCCGCTGGGCCATCAACGGTGAGCCCGAGAAGATCCTTGGGCCGGGGCAGTCGTTCTTCGAGCCCATGGGCTCGGTGCACAGCACGTCGGCCAACGCCAGTGATACCGAGCCGGCGACGATTGCCGTGGTCATCCTCGGCAAGGCCGGCGAGGCGTTGTCGAAGCCCGCGACGCCGCCGGGCAAGTAGCCGTCAACGGGAACACGAACGAACTTCGTGCCTTTCGTGTTCCCGTGACCCTACAGGTGGGCCGTCAGCGGCGGGTGCATCCGCCGCCCCTCGGTGATGGACGTCAGCACGATGTCCGCCGTCACCGGCGTGCGCCGGAACGTGTCGTAGCCGATCGCATCGCCAATGGCGGCGAGCACGGCGCCAAACCCCGCGCCCACGGGCGGCTCACCGACGCCGCGCGCGCCGATGGGGCCGTCGGGGTCGCGGATGTCGAGCGCGTCCGAGCGCAGGCCGTCGGGCGGCAGGTCCAGGATGGTCAGCGGCCGCACGTGGTGGAAGCGCCGCGTGACGGGCAGCCCATAGTGCTGGTCGAACGCCCATCGCTGGGTGAGCGCGTGGCCGATGCCCATGGCCGCGCCGCCCAGCACCTGGCCGGCCAAGCTCCGCGGATTGATCACCTTCCCGACATCGGCGACGGCCGTGAAGTCGATGAGGGTGATCGCGCCCGTCTCGATGTCGACTTCGACCTCGGCAAAGCCCACGACGTACGAATGCGTGCTGCCGTCGTGCGGATAGGTGTCCTTTGCCACACCCATCACGCCCAGCCCCGCCAGCGCGGAAGCTGACGCCCTGGTCATCGGGTGGATGTCTTCCGGCAGCTCATGGCCGTCGAAGGCGCCGCCGAGCGCAATGGCACGGGTGGCTGCCTGTGCGACGTCCAGGCCGCGCCCGGGCGCGCCCCGGCGGAAGACCCGCGCACCAGCGACGTCGTAGTCGTCCGGCGTCCCACCGAGATCGCGTGCGGCAATGGCCTGCAGCTTCCGCCTCGCGTCCGTCGCGGCCGCGTGGTACGCCCGCGACATGGCCTGGGTCGTCTGGCTGCCGTCGGAGGTGCACGTCCACGGCACGTGGTTCCCGGTGTTGCCGAAGACGACGTCCACGCGGTCCCAGGGCATGCCGAGCACGTCTGCGGCCACCCGCGCCGTGTCCATCACCGAGTGCGTGCCGTGGTTGCCGATGCCCGACTGCACGTAGAGCCGGCCGTCCGGGCGGATGGTGAGCAGGCCGTCGTATCCGACGGAGTAGCCGCCGCTGTAGGGACTGACCGCCACGCCAACGCCCCGCCGCTTCGGGCCGCGCCCTTGCCCGCTCCTGGCCTTTCGCGTGGGCCAGTCGAAGGCCGCCGCGCCGCGGTCCAGCGCCTCGCGCACGAAGGCGCTGGTCACGTAGCTGCGCTGCCCCTTGTCGTCCGCCGGCCCGAACGGCGCCCTGCCGGCAGGCGCGTTCACACGATGGATGTCCACCTGGTCGATCTTCAGCTCGCGCGCCGCCTTCGCCAGGAGGGGCTCCATGATCGCGTTCTGCTGCATGCCGCCGGGCGATCGCTGGTAGGTGCGCGGCGGCGTGTTGGTCAGCACCGAGATCCCGCGGAACCGCATGGCCTCCGGCTGGTACGCCAGCGAGCAGATGCTGGCGGCCGAGTCGTGGTCCCACTGCTTCTCGTACGGCCCGTTGTCCTGGACGATGAAGAGATCGACGGCGGTGAGGCGGCCGTCGGCGCGGAAGCCCGCCTTGACGCGGGCGAGCAGCCCCGCGCGCGCCCGGCCGATGAAGAGCTCCTCCTCGCGGCTGATGCGCATCATCACCGGCGCGCCGACCTTCTTCGAGAGCAGCGCCGGGATGGCCATGCTCTGCGCACCGGGGATCTTGCTGCCGAAGCCGCCGCCGGTGTACTCGCTGATGATCACCACGTCCGAGGGCGGAACGCCAATCCACTGCGCCGCCATCTCCACGGTCTGCGCGACGCTCTGCGTGGAACAGTGCAGGTACACCTTGCCGTTCTGCCAGTACGCCATCGCCGAGCGCGTCTCGAGCGGCATGTGCCCGGACGACTGGGTCATGAAGGTCTCGTCGAGGACGAGCGCGGCATCCTTGAACCCGGCGTCGAGGTCGCCGTACTGCCAGCTGTCGCCGGCCTCGCCCAGCGGCAGCATCCCGTCCGGCGCCGCGGCGAAATCCTCCGCGGTCCACTTGATGGTCTTCACCTCCTGGCCGACGTAGACATTCCCTTCGAGGCGCGCGTTCGACCCTCCAGGCCGGAGGCTCTCCAGCGGATCCACCACGAAGGGCAACGGCTCGAGGTCCAGGCGGATGCGGTCGATGGCCTCGGCCGCGGTGAGCTCGTCCACGGCTGCCACCGCCAGGATGGGCTCGCCCTCATAGACGGGCTCGTCGGTGAGCGCGACCTCCGGCCGCAGGATCACGGCGTCCTCGTGGCCCTTGACCGACGGCGGCGGCGCGGCGGGCAGGTCGCTGGCGCGGAGGATGGCCTTCACGCCCGGCATGGCCAGCGCGGCGCTCGCGTCCACGGCGCGGACGCGGCAGTGCGGGCGCGGGCTGGGGAGCAGCTTGCAGAAGAGCATGCCCTCCGCGCGGAAGTCCTCCGCGTACTTCGCGCGTCCCGTGACCTTCGCGACCAGGTCCGCCGTGCTGTAGTTCTGTCCGAGCAGGCTCTCGTCAGCCATGGGCGTCCCCCTGGAAGTGCGGCGTGGGCGAATCTACCACGACGGCGAGACGGAGCGCACCGTCTCGCCTCCGTTCAGCGGCCCTGCTCGAATCCGGTCAGCACGCTGACCGCGTTCACGCCGATGTCCTCTACCGCGTAGCCGCCTTCCATCACGAACAGCGTCGGCAGATCCAGGGCGGCGATGTGCGCGCCAATCCGTGGAAAGTCGTCCGCGCGCAGGCGGAACTTCGAGATCGGGTCGTGCTCGTAGGTGTCCACGCCGAGCGAGACCACCAGCGTCTCCGGCCTGAAGGCGCGCACCTGGTCGCACGCGTCGGCCAGGGCGGGCCCGTACTCGTCCCACGTGGTCCCGTGAGGCAGGGGATAGTTGCGCGTGAAGCCGAACCCGGGGCCGGCGCCCAGCTCGTCGGCATAGCCGAGGAAGTACGGGTACTCCACCCGCGGATCGGCGTGCAGCGAGAGGAACAGCACGTCGCGGCGCTGGTAGAAGATCTCCTGCGTCCCGTTGCCGTGGTGGTAGTCCACGTCCAGGATGGCGACACGCGCGCAGCCATGATCGCGAAGGTACTGGGCCGCGATGGCGGCATTGTTCAGGTAGCAGTAGCCGCCCATGGCCGCCGAGGCCGCGTGATGCCCCGGGGGGCGGCACAACGCAAAGGCGCTGGCGGCGCCGTCGGCGATGACCCGCGCACCGGTGAGGGCGACGTCGGCACTCGTCGTGATCGCCTCCCAGGTGCCGGCGGTGATGGGCACGCCGGCGTCCAGCGAGTAGTAGCCCAGCTTGCCGTCGATGTACTCCGGCACGCGATCGCCACGCAGGCTGCGAACGGGCCACACCAGCGGCAGCGCGTCGTGCGTCCGGCCCTCGGCCGTCCACTCGGCCCACGCCGTGGCCAGGAAGTCCACGAACCCATCGTCGTGCACGCGCCGGATGGGGTCCAGGCCGAACGCGTCGGGCGCGGCGACATCGCCCAGGCCCACCTCGCGCACGCGCGCGAGCACCATCTCGGCGCGGCGGGGCATCTCGAAACAGGGCAGGAGCTTGCCGTCGATGAGCTCGGCGTTGCCGTGGTGTCTGTGGTGCAGGTGGGAGTAAATGGTGTTCATCCGTTGGCGCTCATTGAGCGAATGCTGATTGCCGATTGGCGATTCATTGGGTGATTAGCGATTGACGCATTGGGCATTCGGATTGCGGCATTGCGTGATTGCATCAACTACCGATTGCTCAATGCCCCGATTGAATACCTCATTCAGCGGATCGTCAATCACCCAATGAATCCTCAATCATCAATCAGCAATCGCCAATGGGTGCCTCCTCCCCTCCCTCAGCCAGCGGCGGTTTCCGCGTGAAGCCGCGCGTGAGCCAGGCCAGGTAGAGCGCGCCCGCGGTCAGCCAGCGGAGGCCGATGGTGAGGCTTTCTCCCGAGAGGCTGGTCCACAGCCACGCCGTGAGAACGCAGCCGATCGCGGGGAGGAGTCCATGGCGAAGCCACCCCGGCTTCCGGCTCCGCACTTCCGGCTCCCGGCCTCCGGATTCCGACTCCCGACTCCCCGCTCCCGACTCCCGACGCGAGTCCACGAGGTAATGCTTGATCACCGCCAGGTTGACCACCGAGAACGCGACCAGCGCGCCGAAGCTGATCATCGACGCCAGCAAACCCAGCGACAGCCACGCCGCAAGCAGCGAGACCCCGGAGACCAGCAGGATGGCCGGCACCGGCGTGCCGAAGCGCGGCGCCAGGCGGCCGAAGAAGCCGCGCGGCAGCACACCGTCCCGGCCCATCGTGTAGAGGATGCGCGATACCGACGCCTGCGAGGTCAGCGCCGAGCCAAATGCCCCCGCCACATAGGCGGCGATGAAGAACAGTCCCAGCCATCGGCCCCCTGTGCGCGCCATGAGGTCCAGCGCCGCGGTGTCGGCAAACGTGCACGACGCGTCCACCACCGGCAGGCAGCGCGGCTCGCGCATCACGAGGTGCCCGACGTAGGCCAGCAGCATGAACAGGACGCCGCCCGTGAGCGTCACCCACAGGATGGCGCGCGGGATGTCCCGGCGCGGCTCCGGCGTTTCCTCGGCCATCGTGGACACCGCGTCGAAGCCGAGGAACGACAGGCACAGCACCGCGGCGCCCGCCAGCAGTGGGCCGATGCCCACTGATGGGTCGGTTCCCCCGCCGGCGTAGGACGGATTGCCCGCGAACGGCTCCAACGCGCTGGCACCCGGATCCACCGCGCCCAGGGCCATCACGACGAAGGTGACGACGAAGACGGCCTGGGCGGAGATGATGGCGACGTTGGCGCGCGCGATGGACTCGATCCCCGCCACGTTGAGCGCGGTGACCGCGGCGATGGCCGCCACGATGAACACCCAGGGCGCCACCGACGGGAACTGCGTGTTGAGGTACAGGCCGATCACCAGGTAGTTGATCATCGGCAGGAACAGGTAGTCGAGCAGCAGCGACCAGCCGGCCAGGAAGCCGATGTTCGGGCCGAACACCGCCCTGGCATAGGTGAACGTGGAACCGGCCGCCGGGAACGCGCGCACCATCGCGCCATACGAGAGGGCCGTGAAGGTCATCGCGACCAGCGTGATGAGGTACGTCGTGGGAAGGCGCCCGCCCGTTTGCACCGTCACCAGCCCGTAGGTGGTGAACACGGTCATCGGCACCAGGTAGACGAGGCCGAACAGCACCAGCGCGGGCAGCGAGAGCACGCGGCGCAGCGCCTGGCCGGGCCCGTCGGGCCGATGCGTGGGCGCCATCCCTACTCGCAGATCCAGAGCGGGCCGACCTCGGTGCCGTTCGGGCACCGTCCCGGCAGGATGTTCACCGAGCGCCCGGCCCGCGAGACCTCGGTGTCGTAGATGAGGATGCGCGCGGGGTAGTCGGAGGCCATGCGCACGCGCTCGCCCGTCACGAACGTGACGTAGTGCGCGACCCAGTACCCTGCGCGCGCGTGCTGGATGCCCCGGCGTTCGAGCTCCGCCGCGACGCGCGACTGCGGCGTTTCCGGCGCGCGCTCGACGTACTCGCCGATGACGGCCAGGTGGCGCGCCCCCGACCAGGCCATCCAGCCCACGAGCAGCATGAGGGTCGATCGCCGCAGCACGCGCACGGGCTCCACGCCAAGGTGCCAGGCCGACACGGCCACCGGTAGCAGCAGGGCGAGGAGGGTGTACCGGATCAGCGTCGGATCGCGCACGCCACAGCTTCCCGTGTAGACGACGATCGCCTGGCCTCCCACGAGCGCGAGGAACACGACGAAGGACGGCGGCGGCGTGCGCCCCCGCCACGCCAGGAAGGTCGCGCGACCAGCCCCCAGGAGGAGCCCCACGGCAAGGAGCGCCCACACGACTGGGGCCGCGGGGGCGGGCTGGCCCACGTAGTACTCGTCGAGCCCCCGCTCCCGCGTGCCGGCGAGGGTAGGGAGGTTCTGGCTCACCAGCCACGCCACGTTGGGACCGATCTCGCCGATGACCTCGCACTGCGCGCGGGAGGTGACCGCAGCCACGCTGGACGGCTGCGAGGGCAGCTCGAAGCGAGGCATCTCGGGGCCGAAGATGTCGCCGAACCTGGTAGCTGCGTTGCCGAGGGCCAGCACGGTCATGAAGGCGGCCAGCATTGCCAGGACGCGCGGCAGCAGCGCCCTCCATGCCCGCCATTCGCCCAGCGCCTCGACGGCGACGAGCGCCGTCAACCCGTACAGGCTGAACTCGCGATGCAGGAATCCGAACCCTGCCACGGCGCCACAGAGGAGAGGCTGCCGGCGCGTCATCCAGATCAGGAGCACGTACAGGAAGGGCTCGACGCTACCGCCCATGGCCGCCACGAGATACGCCCCGGTGACCGGCGTGCACGCCGTGAAGAACGCGCTGGCCGCGAGCGCAGCGCCGGGCCGGAGCCCGGCGTCCCTGGTGAGCAGGGCCACCAGCATCGCCGCGACCGCGGCATTGATGGCCAGCAGCGGCAGTTTCAGGAGCGGCACCGACGCACCGCCCACCGCGAACAGCGGGGCCGCCAGGTACGCTTCCACGGCGAGCATGTAGGTCTGGCCGTAGAACGTGACGGGCAGGGCGCGACCCTCGGCCACGTGCTTCGCCATCAGCCCGACGATGGCCTGATCCGAGTCGAAGGCGGCGTGCGGCCACCACACGAACGCCGCGGATCGCGCCGTCGCCAGGAGCGCCGCGGCACATGCCGCGGCTGCGAGGGACGCCGGGGCTGAAGCCCCGGCGCTCCGTACGAACCGGGCCCCGGCGCTTCGTACGAGATGGAAGACCGGCAGCGGCACGCGCGCGGCGAAGGGCACGACTGGGGGCGAATTATAATCGCGCCCCATGACCGCACGGGCCGCGGCTGCTGCAACCGCCGCGCTGGCGCTGGCGGGCATGGCCGCGGCCATCCTGTTCAAGACCCCCCTTTCGCCGACGTGGCCCTCAGGGCCGGTGACCATGCCCGGCGTGTGGTCGATCGATGTGGTGTCGGCCGTCCCCATCGGGGACCCGTTGCATCGCGCTGCCGCCGTGGCCGTGGGCCTGGCCGCGATCACGGCGGCGATCACCGCCCGCGGCCTCACGCGTCTCGGTCACGAGCCGCTGATGTCCGCAGGCGTCACCCTCGCCATCGGCCTGCTCTCGTACGGAAGTCTGGCGCTCGCCGTTCAGCTTCCGGCAACGCTCGCGGCGGCGCTCACGGCGGCCGCGGTCCTGGTAGCGATCGAGGGCGGTCGCCATCGCCATGTCCGTGCCGCCACGTCCGCGCTGCTGCAACTGGCGGCCGGCGCTCTCCAGCCGGCTGCGTTTGCCGCGCTGCCTCTCATCGTCGCGCACGCGTGGGGCCGGTCGACGATCGCCCGTGCGCTCGCGGGACTGCTCGGTGTCGTTGCCACCGGCTGGGCGGTCTCCGCGGCCGCGTCGGTCGCCGATGGCGAGGGATTCGACCTGATGAACCGGCCCTGGCTGTGGCCCCTCGCAGTGATCATGGCTGGCCACGCACTGTCGCCTCTCTGGGGCCGGCAGGCGGACGGCACCGCGCTCGTCGGCACGGCGGTCATGGTGTCGATGATCGAAGCCGGGCACCAAGCGTCTGCACTGGCGGTGTTTCCGGCGCTGCTGCTGGCAGCCGGCCTGGCGAGCCTGCCCGCGCCGAGCAGGGGTGCCCGGATGGCGCTGGTGACCGGCCTCGTCGCCATCGCTCTCGCCGAGGCCTGGCGCCTGCCGCCATCCGAGCCGTGGGCCCTCGTCGCCTGGCGCGACGCCGTCGAGCGCGTCGTCCCCGCCGGAACGCGCATCCACACGCGCAACGCGGCTGCGGTCGCGCTCAGCGGCCCGCTGTTCCACGGACGGCCGTCGCGTTTCGCAATTGTCGGCCCGGCGCCGGTCGCGGGGGCTGGGCCGACGGAGCCGCGCTACGTGCTGGAGGATCTCGCGGGGGCCACACCGTCGACCGGCCCCTCTGCACCGGTGCCTCTGTCGCACGAGGGCGCCACCGACTACGTGGCGCGGCTGCCAGCAGGCACCATCGTGGGCATGGCCATCGCGGTCTCGGATCCAGACGTGGGGCTGGACGCCGCGCGCGCCGCGCTGGCGCTCGTCGGTCACCGTGAGGCGCCCGCCGGATCCACGGCGGTCGCCGTGGGTATCTTGGGGAAGGCTCCGGCCGCCGGGCTCGTGCGTGACGACGGGCGCCTGCACGTGCTCATCGGCGATCCCCTCGGCGCCGATGGTCAGCGTTCCCCGACGGACTTCGATCTTCGGGCCGCGCCGGACGGGGTCAGCGTCCGGCTGCGCGGCCGAGTCCTGGCGACGGGCCGACGCTGGGCCGTCATCGCGCTTCGGCCCGGTGGCCCGCTGATTGACGCGATGGCGGACGCCGGGGGACAACCCCCGTGGCCCATTCGGCTGCCGGGCCTTCAGCTCTACCGCACGCAGCCCTGAGCGGCGCGTAGTACCATCCCGGCCTCTGTATTCGCGGCCGCGCGTCGCGCGCGGGAGGAGGAGCCCATGTCGCGCATCTGCCGGTCGGGCCTGGCAGTCGCTCTCGTCCTCGGCCAGTCGGTTGCCATGGCGGCGCAGGCACCCGCGCCGCGGACGCCGCCCGCGCCCCGGCGCCCGTCCGGAGGCGACTCGCCGTTCCGCCTGAAGGGGTTCGCGGGGACGTCGTTCGAGGCGGCCTCGCTCGAGCAGCCCGGGTGCCCACTGTCCGTGAGGGTGGTGCGGCTGAACCGTGGCGAGCGCGGAGTGACGCTGTCGCTCGAGCTCAACAATCTGGGGGACACGCCGGTGACGCGGCAGGTCATCGGCGCGTGGGTGCTGGTGCCGGACGGCACCGTCCGAGGTTACCAGCCCTTCGTCGGCGAGCGCGGAATCGAGCCCGCCGACTACCGCACCGTGGACCTGATCGTGCGGACGACGCCCGTGCTCCCCGACGACGTGATCATCGTGGCGGTCCAGGAGGCCGGGGGAGTCGACAGCCCACCGTGGCGTCGCGACGTGAAGGAGTTGGAGCGCGAAGTCCGGCGGGCGGTGCTGCCCTAGAGGCCCCGCGCCCTATCGCGTGAGCGCGCCGAGCGCATCGAGCACCTCGTCGATGTCCGCCTCGGTGTGCGCCGCGTTCACCTGGAAGCGGATGGTCTCGTCGCCCTTCGGCACGACGGGGAAGGTGAGCCCCACCGCCAGGATTTCCCGCTCGAAAAGGCCCCGCACCATCGCGCGCACCCTGTCCGTGTCGCGGACCAGCAGCGGCACGACGGGATGCGGCGCCGCAATGGACTCCAGCCCCAGCCCTGCCAGGCCCTCGCGCAGCTGACGCGTGCGCGCTCCGAGGTTGGCGAGCCGCTCGAGTCCTTCGGGGCTGTCGGCGATGTTCACCGCCGCCACGGCGGCGGCGCAGTCCGCGGCGCCGAGCGGGTTCGTGTAGATGTAGGTATCGGCCTTCTGCCGCACGGCCTCGATGAGCTCCGGGCTCCCCGCCACGAAGCCGCCGTTCACACCGAAGGCCTTCCCGAAAGTGCCCACGAGGATGTCCACGTGCGCGCCCGCATGCTCCTCGGTGCCGCGCCCCGTGGCGCCGTACGCGCCGATGCCGTGCGAGTCGTCCATCATCGTCACGACGCCGTCGCGGAAGCGGTCCTCGTGCGCGGCGATCACGCTCAACAGATCCTGGAGCGGCGCGGCGTCACCGCGCATGCTGAAGATGCCGTCGAAGATGACGACGACTCGGCCGATGCCCTCGGGGACGGCCCGCAGCTTCTGCTCGAGGTCCTCTGCACTGTTGTGCTTGAAGATCGACCGGCGCTCGCCGGGCCCGTTGGCGATGCGCATCGCCCGGATGATGCAGTTGTGGTTCAGCTCGTCGCCAATCCAGAACGTGTCCGGCCCCGACAGTGTGATGGCCGTGCCGAGGATGGTGGTGTAGGCCGAGTTGAACGCCTTCGCGGCCGGGCGCCCGGTGAACTCCGCGATGCGCGACTCGAGCGCCACGTGGTGGATGCAGGTGCCGTCGATGAACCGCACGGCCCCGGGCCCCGCGCCGAACACCCGTGCCGCCTCGTCCGCGGCATGGAGCAGCGCCGGGTGGTGCGAGAGCGAGAGGTAGCTGTTGGCGTTCATCCGGAGGTAGGCGCCCGCGCTCCCCTGCAGTCGATAGCGGGGCCCGCGCGTTCCCTCGGCCGGCTCGTAGCCGACGATGATCCGCTCCGGCGCCTTGGCGCGACCCTCGCGCTCGAGGCTGGCCACGTCCGCGGCGAGGCTGGCGTTCAGTTTGTCGAGTGACATGCGGCGACAGCGTAACACTTCGACGCGCGGCGTCGTAGAGGACGAGCTGCCACCGGCGCGATGACGATTGGAGACAACCGCCCGACGCCTGTCGTACTCTTTAGGGCTTAATGCATCGCCTGGTTCTCCGCATCGCAGTCGCTCTCATCATCGGTCTCGCCGCCACGCCCGCGCCGGCCCAGCAGTTGCAGGATCCGCTCACGTCCGGCCGCCGTATCATCCGCGCCGAGCGCATGCTGGCCGACGAGCGCATCGTCCTCGACGGCATCCTCGACGAGGCCGTGTGGAAGCGCGCACAGCACGGCGGCGAGTTCATCCAGCAGGACCCGGTGCTCGGCGCCGAGCCCACGGAGCGCACGGAGGTCCGCTTCGCGTTCAACCGCGACCATCTCTACATGGGCGTGATCTGCTTCGACTCGGAGCCCGACAAGCTGGCCGGCAACACGAGCAAGCGCGACGAGTTCCTGAGCGCGGACGACCGCTTCATGTGGACGATGGACACGTTCCTGAACCAGCAGACGGGCTACTTCTTCGAGATGAACCCCGCGGGCCTCATGGCGGATGCGCTGATGGGGCCGGGCGGATCCACCAACCGCGAGTGGGACGGCATCTGGAACGCCCGGGTGCGACAGAGCGAGATCGGCTGGGTGATCGAGATCGACATCCCGTTCCGCACGCTGGCGTTCGACCCGAACGCGCCGGCCTGGGGCGTGAACTTCCAGCGGACGGTCCGGCGCAAGCAGGAAGAGCTGCTCTGGACGGGCCACCAGCGCAACCAGGGGCTGCGCAGGATGGCGAACGCCGGCCTGCTGGTCGGGTTGAACGAGGTGAGCCGCGGCAAGGGCTTCGAGGTCAAGCCCTACGTGGCCGGCTACGTGGACACGCCAGGGGGCGCCGCAACCGTGGGCGAGGCGGACCTCGGCCTCGACGTCGCCTACAACCTGACGCCCAGCCTGCGGGCGGTGGGGACCGTCAACACGGACTTCGCCGAGACCGAGGTGGACCAGCGCCGGGTCAACCTCACGCGCTTCCCGCTGTTCTTCCCGGAGCGGCGCACGTTCTTCCTGGACGGGGCCACGTTCTTCGACTTTCCCATCCAGGCGTTCTTCTCGCGGCGAATCGGCCTGGTGGAGGGCGTGCCGCAGCGGGTCATCGGCGGGAGCAAGCTCACGGGCCAGGCGGGCGCCAACGACCTCGGTGCGCTCTACGTGCGCACGGGTGAGGACCAGGGCGTGCCAGGCGAGGACTTCCTCGTAGGCCGCTGGCGCCGGCGCATGCTGCAGCAGTCGTATTTCGGCGCCATCTACACCGGCCGGGCCACGCGCGACGCGGGCGATCTCCCCGCGCGCCAGACCTTCGGCGCGGACCTGCGGCTGGCGACCTCGACCTTCCGCGGGAACAAGAACCTCGAGTTCACCGGCTACTGGATCGCCAACACCACCGAGAACGACGCCGGCGACGGCGCCGCGTGGGGCGCGCGAGTCGAGTACCCGAACGACATCTGGGACCTGAGCCTGGACCTGCAGGAAGTGCAGGCGAACTTCGACCCCGCGATTGGCTTCACGCCGCGTAACGACTTCCGGCGCTACAACCCGAAATTCCGGTGGAATCCCAGGCCGAAGACGCGGCACCCGTTCATCCGGCGGCTCGGCTTCGGCGTGGATCCGTTCTTCCTGACCGACATGCAGAACCGGATGGAGTCGGCCGGGGGCAACATCCAGCTGTTCCGTATGGAAATGCACAGCGGCGACAACTTCGACGCCTTCGTGAGCCCCAGTTACGAGCGCCTGCGGGAGGATTTCGAGATTTCCGAGGGCATCACTCTGCCAGGCGGCAGCGACTATCGCTTCACGCGCTGGGGGATCTCGGCGAATACGGCCAACCGGCGGGTGATTGCGCTCCGGCCCCGGGCGGAGTGGGGCACGTTCTTCTCGGGCACGCGCCAGGAGTACGAGCTTGGAGTGGACATCCGCCCGCGGCCCGGCATCCGCGTGAACACGTCGTACGAGTACAACACGGTGGACCTGGCGGAGGGGAGCTTCGACACGAAGCTGTTCCGCGTGGTGGCCGACAACCAGTTCACGCCGTTCATGTACCTCGTGAACAACATCCAGTACGACTCGGTGAGCCGCATCCTCGGCTGGCAGTCGCGCTTCCGCTGGATTGTGACCCCGGGCAACGACGTGTTCGTCGTCTACACGCAGAACTGGATCGACGACTTCGATCCGCTCGACCCGGCGCGGACCGGTTTCCGGAACCTCGATCGCCGGACCGCTGCGAAGGTGGTGTTCACGAAGCGGTTCTGATCGCGCCGGGAGTCGGGAGTCGGGAGTCGGGAGCCGCACACCCCGCTCGCACCTGTCCGCACCTGTCCGCACCTGCCCGCACCCGTTCGCCCCCGTTCGCACCTGCCCGCACCTGATCGCACCCGCCCGCACCCAGCTAAGGCAGCACGGCGATCGCTTCTATTTCCACCTTGAAGTCAGGCGAGGCCAGGCGCACGACCTGGACCAGCGTGCTGGCGGGCTTGTGCGCGCCGAAGAAGTCGGCCCGGACCTTCGCTGCCTCTGGCGCGCGGAAGGCGTCCATGTCGGTGACGTAGATGTTGATCTTCGCGATGTGCTCCACGCCGGCTCCCTGCGAGGCCAGCGCGGTCTTCAGGTTGGCGAGCACCTGCCTCACCTGGTCGGTCATGGCCTGGCTCACGACCTTGCCCTGCGCATCGGCCGCCACCTGCCCGGCGATGTAGAGCGTCTTCCCCGCGCGCACGACGTGCGAGTACGTGGTCGGCGAGCTCAGGCCCGGCGGATTGGTGAACTGCAGCGACTGGGCCGACGCGTGTGCGGCAGCCAGTGAGCAGAAGCAGGCGAGCGCGAGTGTGCGAGCGCACATGGTACCTCCTCAGCGGATTGTTCGTAATCCCGGCTCCCGGTTCCCGGTTCCCGTCATGATCCCCCCAACCGTTCATCCAGCAGCAGGATCAACTCGAAGCCGTCCGTCCCCTGCACCGGCCGCGCCGCGGCGCCGACGATGGTGGAGCGCTCCTCGCGCTGGCCGTCGATACGGAGCTTCATCGCGAGGCCGCCGCACTGCGCCTCGAAGGCCGTGAGCCGGATGGGCGTGGCCCACGACTGACGGCGTTCGGCCGGGCGGAAGACGAACAGGAAGTCGTTCCAGTAGGCGGCGCCGAACACCGGCTCGCCGGCGCCCACCATGCCCCAGCTGGTGGCGCGCACCAGACGCAGAGGAGTACCCGGGCCATTCGTGCCGGCCTCGCGGGAGACGATCAGGTACGCGCGCTCGCGGCGGGTCGTGCGGTTCCCGTCGCGCGAGCTGGTGAAGGCCACGTCGAGCCCCCAGCCGGCGCTGGTGAGTGCCTCCACCTCCTTCGAGAGGTCGTCCACGTCGCGTTTCGTGCCGCGCAGCACGCGGACCTCCCGGGGCTTCGCGCCCGTGCGCTGGCCGAGCAGCAGGAGGCCCTTCTCCGAGAGGCCGGGCCAGCTGCGGAGGTAGTGGCGCGCGAGCAGGCGCGGCTGGAAGCCTTCCTGCGCCGCGGCTGCGAGGTCGGCCTCGAGCGTGTCCGGGTTCGAGAACTCGATGGGGCGCCAGACGGCGATCCGCGTGTCGCGCGAACGCTCCCGCCGCTCCCAGATGACGTGCGCGCGCCCGCCGGGCCGGTGGATGAGCCCGCGCGGCTCCCAGCCCTCGCCGGTCAGCGCCGGCAGTTCCGCCGCCAGCTCGCGGTCCGAAACCAGGCGATACGACGCGGCCCCTGGCGCGGGCGGGTCGGGCGTCTGCATCACGGCGACGGGGCAGGCCAGGCCTTCCGTGACCGTTGCCAGCCGCAGGCCGCGGGCGGCCTGGGCGTTCATCTCGCGCGCGGTGGAACCTTCGTTGGCGATGACGATCCAGGCGACGTCGCGATCGGCAGCAGTGCCGGATGCGCCCGACAGGGTGGTCATGAGGAGAACGGCGATGGCCAGGCTGGCCAGGGTGATGCGTGTCACGCGCAAGAGTCTCGCACGACACGCGGCCGTGCGGCCAAATGCCGGCCGAGCTGTCAGGGGGCGGTCAGCCGAAATCCCGTGATAGCGCGAACCGGCGAGCCCGGCCACGATGAGGCCATGCACGCCACGCCGACCACCGCTCCGTCGAGCGATCTCGAGACCCTGGCCTTCCTGAACCGCGACTACATTGCCGCGGTGAAGGGGTCTGACATCCGGCGCTTCTCCGAACTGCTCGCAGACGACTTCCTGTGCTCGCTGCCCGACGGCTCCATCGTCAATCGCGAGCAGTTTCTCGAGCAGGCGGGCCGCCCGTATACTCTGCTCAATCTGGAGGCGCACGACGTCCACATCCGGCTGATGGGCGACATCGCCCTGGTGCACGCGCGGACGACCTTCACGCTGCCCGGCGGTACGCCGGGCGCGGGGCGCTACACCGACGTGTGGGCCCGGCGCGACGGCCGGTGGCAGGCCGTTGCGGCGCACGTGACCCGACGCTGAGGAGGGGGCATGGCACGCACGACGAAGGCGGTGAAGGCCAGGCCCGCAGGGCCATCGCGTGAGAGCGCATCCGGCATCGACGCCTACCTCGCAACCCTGGACGAAGAGCAGCGCGGCGCGCTGGAGAAGCTCCGGCAGGCCATCCGCCTGGCGGCGCCCGGCGCGGAGGAGTGCATCAGCTATGCCCTGCCGGCCTTCCGGCTGGACGGGCGTGTCCTTGTGGCGTTCGGCGCGAGCCCGGGCCACTGCGCCTTCTACCCCATGAGCCCCGCGGTCCTCGACGCGCATCGCGCATCGCTCGACGGGTTCAAGACGAGCAAGGGCACCATCCGCTTCTCACCCGAGAAGCCGCTCCCTGCCCGCATCGTGAAAGGTCTGGTGCGCGCAAGGATTGCCGAAACCCGCCGCTGAACCTTGCGCACCTCGCACCCTTGCTCCCTGCACCCTTGCACCCCTGCACCCCTGCACCCCTGCACCCCTGCACCTGACTTATCCGACGTGCACCCGATAGTCCGGCTCGTACATCTTCGACGTCACGAAGGCCAGCATGTCGTCCGGGCGAGGCACGCTGGCGTGCGCCTGCGCGTAGGCGACCTCCGCCACGGCCGCGGCAATGCGGGCGGAAATCTGTCGCACGATCGTGAGCGGCGGGTACAGGCTGCCCTGGTCGAGGTCCGCTTCTGAAACGGCGCCCGCCAGCGCGCGGGCAGCCGCCATGAACATCTCGTTCGTGATTCGTTGCGCGCCGGTGGCGATGACTCCGAGGCCGACGCCCGGGAAGATGTAGCAGTTGTTCCCCTGCCGCGGGACGAACGTGCGCCCCCCGAAGGTGACCGGCTCGAACGGGCTGCCTGAGGCGAAGAGCGCCCGTCCGCCGCTCCATTCGTACGCCTGCGCCGCCGTGCACTCCGACTTCGACGTCGGGTTCGACAGCGCGAAGACGATGGGCCGCTCGTTGAGGCGCGCCATCTCCTCGACCACCTCGCGCGTGAACGCGCCTCCCTGGGCGGCCACGCCGATGAGGGCAGTCGGCTTCAGCGCCCGTATGGCCGTCAGGAAGTCCGTGACCGCCGCGTGGTCGTGCGCGTACGGGCGTTTGTGCTCGGCCAGGTCGGTCCGGCTGCGAACCACCAGGCCGCGCGAGTCCACCAGCCAGCAGCGCCCGCGCGCCTCGGCCTCCGGCAGTCCCTCGGCCACCATCGCGGCCACCGAGAGGTCGGCGATGCCCGTTGCGGCCTCACCCGCACCGAGGAAGAGCAGGCGCTGACCGGGGAGGGCGCCACCCGTCGCGCGGAGCGCCGAGAGCAAGCCGGCCAATGCTACGGCCGCCGTGCCCTGGATGTCGTCGTTGAACGTGCAGATGCGGTCCTGGTACTTCCGCAGCAGCCGGAACGCGTTGTGGTTGGCGAAGTCCTCGAACTGGATGACGACGCCCGGGAACACCCGCTCGGCCGCGGTGACGAACTCGTCCACCAGCGCGTCGTAGGCGGCGCCCGTCAGCCGTCTCTCATGGAGCCCGACGTAGAGCGGATCGTTCAGCAGCGCCTCGTTGTTGGTCCCCACGTCGAGGACCACGGGCAGGCACTGGGTGGGCTCGATGCCGGCCGCCGCCGTGTAGAGCGCCAGCTTGCCGATGGGGATGGCCATGCCGTTGGCCCCGAGGTCGCCGAGGCCGAGGATGCGCTCGCCGTCGGTGACGACGATCATCCGGACGCCGGGCTCGGGCCAGTTCCGAAGCGCCTCCTCCACCCGGCCGCGGTCCGTCGCGCTGATGAACACGCCGCGCGAGCGCTGGAAGATGTGCGCGTAGTGCTCGCACGCCAGCCCCACCGTCGGGGTGTAGACGATGGGCATCATCTCTTCGAGGTGGTCGGCGAGCACGCGGAAGAAGAGCGTCTCGTTCCGATCGTGCAGCGCGTTCAGGTCGATGTACTTCTCGAGGGCTGACTCCTTGCGGTGGAAGTTCTCGAGCACGCGCCGCACCTGCTCGGCCTGCGTGTGCACGTGCTGGGGGAGCAGGCCGCGGAGCCCGAGCGCCTCGCGCTCGGCCTCGGTGAAGGCGGTGCCCTTGTTGAGGGAGGGATCGCGCAGCAGCGCGGCGCCGTGGGGAAGCATGAAAGGATTCTAATAGGCCGGCCTTCGGCGGGTAGGCCGGCTTCGCCGGTAGGCGGGCCTTCGGCCCGTGGGGAGGTACAAAGGGACGCGGCGGCTGCCGGTTCCGGTTGTCCCCACTTCCGGTCCCAGCCTGCCGCCGCGCCCCGTCCGACGAACTACGTGGCCTGCACTACCCGATCGGCAGCGTCTTGGCTTCGGGTTTCGGCACCGTCCCGAGCGGGACCTTCACCTCGAGCACGCCGTCCTTGAAGTTGGCGACGGCCTTGTCGAGGACCGCCCCGTCGGGCAGCGGCACGAACCGCTCGAACGAGCCATAGAGCCGCTCGGTCCTGAAGTAGCCCTCCCTCTTCTCTTCCTTCTCTTCCTTCCTCTCACCGATGATGGTGAGGCCCTCCGGAGCGACCTCCACCTTCACGTCTTCCTTCTTCATGCCGGGCAGATCGGCCTTGACGACGAGCGCGTTGTCCTTCTCGGCGATTTCCAGCGCCGGCACGAATGTCAGCTCAGCCCGCCACGGCATCAGGCCGGGCCGGACCAGCGGTGCAGCCTCGAACATCCGGTCCATTTCCTCGCGCAGCTGATCGAACAGGGATAGCTTGCGGGGTTTCACGGCGGCTTTTTCAAGGAGCGCGGCCATTACCTCACCCTCCTTCGCTTCGACGGTTCCGGATGGGTTGAACACCTGTTCGAGCCTCACATCGCGGAACCCTCGAAGGTCACCAAATGTCTGTGCATCATGTTTGCCAGCGAAACCCACGCGAAATTCGGCGGAATTCCGCGAACCGACGCGCGGCGCCGCGCAAAGACGCCGCGCCGTCGGCGAACGTGTCGGATGCCCGGTGACGGCTGCCCGGCTGGCCGGCACACGTGGTGGCCCGGCGGCGCCCGCGAGCAGCCAGGGCCGGAACCCGCGCCGGCCCGCGTGGTAGTGTGTCTGCGCCCCCGTGCCGACCCTGTTCAGCGTGTTCGAGGACACCGTCCGCCGCTTCGGCACCCGGGTTGCCGTCGAGGTCCAGCGGAAGGACGCCCTCGATCGGTTCACCTACGACGACTTGCACGCGCTCGCCCTGGACCGGGCAGCCTGCCTCGACGCCGCTGGCGTCCGCCCCGGCGACCGCTGCGCCATTCTCGCCCCCAACGACGCGCACTGGTGCGCCGCCTACCTCGCCATCCTCTCCCGCGGCGCCATCGTCGTGCCGTTCGACACGAATTACAGCGCCGAGCAGGTGGGGATCCTGATGCGAGACTCCGGCGCGCGCGTCCTGTTCGTCGGCGAGCGGCTGAGGTCCACGGCCGAGCAGGCCCTGGCGGAACTGCCGGGAGTGCGCACCCTCGATGTGCATGCGGAGCCGAGGGCGGCTGCCGGCGGTGCGCCGGCGCCTTGCGCCCCGGGCCCTACACTCGATCCGTCCGCGCCGGCCGTCATCCTCTACACGTCCGGCACGACCTCGGATCCCAAGGGCGTGGTGCTGTCACACGCCAACCTGATCGCCGAGCGGGACGCGGCGTTTGCCGTGGTGGACGTGGGCGAGCACGACAGCGTGCTGGGCGTGCTGCCGCTCTTCCACTCGCTGGCGCAGCTGGCGAACCTGCTGCTGCCCTTCGCGGTGGGGGCACGCGTGGTGTACCTGGAAACGCTCAGCTCGCAGGAGCTGGTCCGCGCGCTCTCGGAGCGGCAGATCACCATCTTCGCGTGCGTGCCGCAGTTCTTCTACCTGATCCACGAGCGCATCCTGCGCGAGGTGGGGAAGCGCGGATGGGCGGCCCGCACCGTCTTCCGGGCGCTGCTGTCCACCAGCTTCCGCGCGCGGCGCCTCGGCGTGAACCTCGGGCCCACGTTCTTCGGCAAGGTGCACCAGCTGATGGGCCGGCAGATGCGGCTCTTCGTGACCGGCGGGTCGAAATTCGACCCGGCCATCGGCCGCGATCTCTATGCGCTGGGCTTCACCATCCTGCAGGCGTACGGCCTCACCGAGACGAGCGGGGCGGCCACCATCAACACGCCGCACGAGGCCCACATCGACACGGTGGGCCGGCCGCTGCCGGGCGTGGACGTGCGCATCCTGCCGCCGGAGGCTGGCGGCGAGGCCGGCGACGGCGAAATCGCCATCCGTGGACCCATCGTCATGCAGGGGTACTACGGCCGCCCCGACGCGACGGCAGCCGTCATGCGCGACGGGTGGTTCCTGACCGGAGACCTCGGCCGCATGGACCGCGAGGGCCGCGTGACGATCACCGGCCGCAAGAAGGAAGTCATCATCCTCGCGAACGGCAAGAACCTCTACCCGGAGGAGATCGAGGCGCACTACCGGAAGTCGGTGTTCGTGAAGGAGATCTGCGTCACGACCCTGGCCGGCGGCGCCGGGCCCGTGGACGAGCGGCTCTACGCGGTGGTCGTGCCCGACATGGACGTCCTGCGCGAGAAGAAGATCGTGAACGCGGGCGATCTGCTGCGTTTCGAGCTGGAGGGGATGGGGGCCAGCCTGCCCTCCTACAAGCGGGTGCTCGGCTACGAGGTGTCGTTCGATCCGCTGCCGCGCACGACGACGGGGAAGCTGAAGCGCCACGAGATTCTGCGGCGGCTGAAGCAGGCGCCGCATCACGGCGCGCCCGCGGGCGAGGCCACGCCCGACGACGTCGCGTGGCTGGAGGATCCGCACGTGGCTGCCGCGATGGCGGTGGTCCGGCGCCGTGCCGCAGAGGGCATCTCGTGCCGGCCGGCGTCGAATCTCGAGCTGGACCTGGGCCTCGATTCCATGGAGCGCGTGGAACTCCTTACCGAGCTCGAGCAGCAGTTCGGCGTGGACGTGCCCGAGGAGCAGGTGCACCACATCTTCACGCTGGGGCAGCTGATCGACGCCGTGCGCCCATCCCACCCGCCGCAGGCGGGCCCACACCCGACCGTGTCAACGGGTGCCTACGCGCCGAAGGCGCGCCCAGAAGCCCCGGCCGCGGATGAGTCCTGGTCCGTCCTCCTCCGCGAGCTTCCCCCCGTGACCGACTCGGTGCTCGGGCCGATTCTCTCGCGCCGGCCGTTCGTCGAGCCGCTGCTGTACGTCGGCGGTCACCTGCTCGCGCGCGCGCTGGCGCGGGTGGAGGTGACGGGCCTCGAGAAGCTTCCGCGCGAGGGCGCGTTCCTCATCTGTCCGAACCACCAGAGCTATCTGGATCCGTTCTTCGTGTGCGGCGTGCTGCCGTACCGCGCGCTGGCCGATGCGTTCTTCATCGGCGCGATCGAGTACTTCGAGACGCCGCTGATGGCGTGGATCGGGCGGCGGGTCAACCTGGTGCCGGTGGACCCGGACTCGAACCTCGTCCCCGCGATGAAGGCCGGGGCCTTCGGCCTGTCGCACGGCAAGGTGCTGGTGCTCTTTCCAGAGGGTGAGCGATCCATCGACGGCACGGTGAAGCGCTTCAAGAAGGGCGCGCCCATCCTGTCACGCCACATGGGCGTGCCCGTCGTGCCCGTGGCGTTGAAGGGCGTGCACGAGCTGTGGCCGCGCGGGCGCGCATTGAACTGGCGTGCCGTGCTGCCCTGGCGCCGCGCACGCGTGCGCCTGCAGTTCGGCGACCCGGTCCAGTTCACGGACGGCGAGAGCTACGCGGACGCCGCGAACCGCCTGCGCGGCATCGTGGAGGGGATGTGGCAGAAGCTGTGACGTGACTTCGTCACAGGATACGGGCGGCGCCAGTCACTTGCACACCGCGGAAGTACGAACGCTCGAAAACTTGACAAACGTTCGTGAACTGAGTAGAGTTCGTTTCCCTCCGGATTGGCGGCTCAGAGCGAGAAACGAAACGTCAGACTGGAGGTGTGGCATGTCGAACCTGCGAACGTCGTTGACAAAGGGTCGGCTCGAGTTGGTGTGGGGTTTGCTGTTGCTCCTGGCAGTGATGGCTGGTCCCAGGCTGCTGACACCGGTGGAAGCGCAGGGTGCAAACTGCTACTACGACTCGTACTTCAACTGGTGCTTCGACAATCACCTGCCATTGGATTGCCTCTGCTACATCTAGCACAGCGCTTCCCTGGGACGTCCGTCTGAAGACGGCACGTCCTTGCACAGCCAACAGCGCAACGATTCTACGGGGCGCCGCAGATCCAGCCGGTGCCCCGTGGATGCACGGCCATCGGCCGTGGGAAGGGAGGCAGCGTGGTCTGGCGGCTCAGTCTGTGGCTGGCACAGCCCTACACGGTTCGCGGCGTCGTGTGCGTGCTTGTGTGCGCGAGCGCCTGTTCCGCGCCTGCGCGGAACGACACCGCCGAGCCCATCTATCGAGGTGAAGGCGCCCCTCCGTCACAGGTCATCGACATCGTGGCGGCCGAGGACGGTCCTCCAATCGGCCTGGTCGCACCCGGCGCGCTGTGCGGGGACATGGTCTACCTCCCCGACCCGCGGAACGGCGTCGTGCACGCGGTGAACCGCGCAAACGGCCGACGCATGCTCGTCATCGGCGGCAGGACTGGTGCCACACCCATGCGTGCGCCAGAGGCCGTAGCCGCGCGTTGTGAGGCCGCGGAGTTGTTCGTACTGGACGCCCGGCAGGTGCATCAGTTCAACGCTGCATCGGGTGAGTTCATTCGCAGCACACCCCGTCCCGACACCGTTGGCATGGGAACGGGGGGCGCTGGCTTGGTCGTCGGTGAGGACGTGATCTTCGCCGCGCTGTGGCTCCCCTACCGAGAGGCATTGCGGGACAATCCGGAGGCGGAGATGCTGCGAGGCGCACGCCTTGGCTATGTCAAGCGCGATGCAGACGCTCGTGGGCTTCTTCCGATCGTGACAGAGCAGTGCCGACACGCCACACCGTGTGGGCGGGTAGGGCTTGACAGGGTACGGTTGAGGAGTGGCACCGGGCAGACGACGGAAGGCTGGCTCGCCTGCCAGGGTGCTGGAGGTATGGTGGGCTTTTTCAACGACGCTGGAGATCGAGTCGGGCAGATCGACGTCAGGTCCCCGGCGTTCCTGGATGACGGCACGAGTGTAGCGGCCAGTGAACCCATCCCGCAGAAGGTGAAGTGGCAGCAGCGGAACAGCGCAGTCATGTGGTGCGGGGGCTTCGACGATGTCGTGGCCGTCGTGCACGCCTCCCTGGAGAGTCGGGAGTGGCAGCCCGGCATGGCGCTGGCCCCTCGTCCCTTCATGAACCTGTACCGGACTGACGGCAGCGTCATCATGGTGGATGTCCCGCTGAAGGACCTCCCGGTTGCCGAGGACGATCGCACTCTCTACATACTCGACTACGGTGATGCTCGCAGGACCAATGGAGCCCACCGCCTCCGCATGGAGCGGCTCCCCATCCTGGAGCCCGACGGTCGATTGGCCGACTGGCTTACGACCAATCGCTGACTGGAGGATGACATGAGTCAGATCACGCTTCGGAGAGTCGCCCGCGGCTTCCTGTCGGCGTTGACAATCGCGGTGGTGGCTCAGTGGCTGTGGCTCTGGGAGCAACGGAACGTAGCGGCCTTCGCCGGCCCCGCGTGTCAGGTGCCGCCGATCAGCGAGAGCCCAGAAGACTGACGCGTTTGAGCTCTGCCTTATGCGCAGCCTTCGGCACGTGGTGAGAAGCTGGCTTGCGCATCCCGTGTTGACGGGTGCGGCCTGCCTGTCCCTCGCGGTCGGCACCGCGGGTGCAGGAGCATCGTGGGCGCTGGCCGACGCGCTGTTCTTCCCTGCGTGGCCCTTTCGTGACCCGGGGGCACTGGTTCGATTGTCCCTGGCCCGGTCAGACGTTCCGGCACCTGCAACTACGCTGCCGTCCGTCGTGTGGAGCCTCGCCCAGGAACGGCTCACCGCGCTGGATGGTCTTGCCGCGGCTGGAGCCGAGCGGCTCATGGTCACGACCGACGGCACCGCACGTCTGACTGATGTCCTGTTCGTTAGTGGCACCTTCTTCCATGTCGTGGGGCCGTCTGTGCCAATCGGCCGGCCGCTGACGCCAGATGACGACCGGGCCACCGGGGAGACGCCCGCGGCGGTGATAGGCGACGCGTTCCGCCGCGATACATTCGGCGCAGACGTAGACCCGCGCGGTCAGACGATTCTGGTCGAGGGACGGCAAGTCACGGTTGTCGGCGTCGCAGATCGTCAATTCTTTGGCCTCGAGGTGGGAAGGCGGGTCGACGTGTTCCTGCCGCTCTCGTGGGAGCCCACTCTGAAGCAGGGCGCCAGCCGCCTGACTGAAGGCAGGGCATGGTGGCTAAGCATCCTGGGAAGGGTTCCACGAGGGCGGCACATCGCGTCGATCGCTGCGCAGGTCAATGCTGAACTCGCTGTCGTTGTTGACGCTCCCGGGTTCGAGGGCGTTCGTTCGGTCGTCTTCGGTCTGGTGCCGACGGGCACGTGGCCTTCCGCCCTTCGCGGCCAGTACGGCGAGGCCCTCCTCGTCCTCGTCGCGATGACGGCCTTGATACTGTGTGTCACCGCGGTGAATGCCGCTTCGGCGATGGTTGCGAGGTGTGCCGATCGGATGAACGAGATCAGGATCCGATACGCGCTCGGTGCACGCAGCAGGCAGGTCATTGGCGGGTTCGTGCTGGACACACTGATGCTGGCATTGGTCGGCACGGCCGGCGGCATGTACGCGGCCTTCTGGCTCGCACGCGCGGTCGTCCCTTCGCTCACGGTGTCCCTCGATCGAGGCATCGACGCCCATCTTGCGGTGTCGGTGTCCTGGAGACTCATTGCCGCCAGCGCGGCGGCCGGCGTGGCGAGCGGCCTTCTCATCGGAGTGTGGCCGGCCGTCAAGGCCTCTCGAGAGGCGCAGCGAGTGCCGTTCGGGTCCGCGGCGGGGGGAGGCGGCGCAAGCCGTGCCGTGCTGTGGCTCGTGACGGCGCAGTTGGCCGTGTCCGTGACGCTCGCCGGTGTCGGGGCCGTGTTCGTCCGTTCGTATCTGGAACTCAAGCGGGAGACAAGTGGAGCGGACGAGGTCCTCCTGCTGTCGCTGTCCGGTCCCTCAGGGCAGGGGCTTCCTCTCGGGCGCCTCGAGGATCTGGTGACCAGGGTGAGGGCCGTGCCGGGCGCGCGGGCCGCGTCGGCGGCGACCTATACCCCGCTCAGCGGCCTTATCGCACTGGGCAAGGTCGACGTGCCTGGGTTCTCGTCGGCTGACGTGAGGGACGTGCATGCGTCGGTGAACCGCGTGACGCCAGGCTTCTTTGACGTGTTCGGTCTCACTCTACTCGAGGGGCGGGCGTTCACCGATGATGACCGTGCGGGGACGCCTTTGGTGGCCGTGGTGAACCACGAGTTCTCGAAGCATTACTTTCGCGGAGGCCGAGCGGTTGGCGAACTCGTGAGCATCAACGGCCAGCGGATGACCATCGTGGGTGAAGTCGAGACCACGAAGTACCGGCACCTGCGCGAGGCACCGATGCGATTCGTGTATCTGCCCTTCGCCCAGGGGGCATATGTTCCCCAGGCCTACCGCCTCGCCGTCCGCGTTGAAGACTCTCTGGCCCTGAGAGGACCGCTGCTGAGAACCCTCCGGGCCGCACTGCCTGACATCGGCGTTCAGTTTCAGACACTCTCCGAGGAAGCAGGCAAGTCTGTCGGCAGGGACCGTCTCGTCGCGAGGATCACGGCATTCTATGCGGCGCTGGCTTTGCTGATGTCGATGACCGGCTTGTACGGCACGTTCTCGTATCTCGTCACACGGCGACGGCGCGAGATTGCCGTCAGAATGGCCGTGGGTGCTGATGCGCCCGACATCGTGAGGTTGATCCTGCGGCGCATGTTATCGGTTTTGGCCGTTGGTAGCGCAGTTGGCGTGGCCCTTTCGGCCAGTGCGAGCCAGGCCATCGCATCCCGGCTGTTCGGCATCGACGACAGGGACTACACCGCTATCGCAGGCGCGGTCGTGCTCTTCGTGTTCTGCGGCTTCGCGGCGACGCTGGCGCCGGTGCGACGTGCCACCAAGACCCCTCCGGTTGCTGCACTGAGAAGCGAATGAGATTCGCTCTGGCACCATCGCTCACCGGGACGTCGTCTCGAACAACTCGTCGATGGCCACCGTCGTGAGCGGACCGATGCCGAGCGAGCGGAGGCGCGGCTCGATTGTCTTCCGATCGCCCACGATGGCCATCACGAGATGTTCGGGCTGGAGATACCGCGCCGCCACCCGCCGAACATCGTCCGCCGTGGTCGCCTGAATCACCCGCGCATAGGTGGAGTAGTAGTCGTCCGGCACGTCGAACACCACCAGCGTTTCCAGGGCCTGCAACCGGCTCGAGATGCGGCCGGTCACCTCGAACGTCCGCGAGAACTCGAGCGCGACCGTGTCCTTCGCGCGCGCGAGCTCGTCAGCGGAAATCGTCTTCAACACCTCGGCCAGTTCGCCGAGCACCTCGGCCAGCGCCTCGGCGGTCTTGTGGCCCTGCGCCGCCGTGGACACGGCCAGCGGTCCCGCGGATCGGCGACGGTCGAAGCCCGGACGAACACCCGTGGTGTATTCGCGCAGCGTCGGGGTGCGGGCCGAGCCGAACCGGCCCCTGAGGACCGCGTTGAGGATCTGAATCGGGAAATAGTCTGCTGTCGCGCTCGTGGCGCTCACGCCGCCGGCGAAGATCCGCGACTGCGGCGCGTCCGGCACGTCCACGAGGAGCAGCTGACGGGCGGGACGCCGAACCTCAGGAACGGGTGCACGAACCGCCTCGCGCGCTCCGGCCGGCTGCCACTTCCCGAAGTGGGTCTCGAGCAATGGCAGCACGTCATCGGGCTTCACGGCGCCCACGACCAGCAGGGTGCTGTTGTCCGGTCGGTACGCGGACTTGTGGAACGCCACGACGTCCTCCACCGTCATCGACTCGAGATTGCCGGCGGAGCCGATCAGCGGAGCGGCGTTGCGGTCTGAGGCACCGTAGAGGCCGCGTGCGAACGCGAGAGCGGCAAGCGCGTCGGGATCGTCGCGCACGCCGCGCAGCGTCGCCACGCGCTGCCGCCGCGCGCGTTCCAGCTGCGGCGCCGGGAACGTGGGGCGCTGCACCATGTCGGCCATCAGCGGCAGCACGGGGGCCAGTCCCGTGACCGGCACGTACAGCCGGACCAACGACGTGTCCACGGTGGTCGATGCGGAGAGGTTGGCGAAGTGGGCATCGAGCTCGTCGGCGAACTCGACGGCGGAGCGTGCACCGGCGCCCTCGGTGAGCAGGGCAGCAGTGAGGCTGGCGACCCCGAATCTTCCCGGTGGATCGGCGGCCGTGCCGGTGCCCACCACCAGGCTCATCTGCACCACCGGCAGCTCGTGCTGCTCGACGATCCACACCGGGAGGCCATTGCCCAACCGGTGCTTCACGATGACGGGCGCCCACACCGGCAGGGGAGCGGCCTCCGGGCTCGGGCGGCGACCCGGTGCCTGCCCCGCGACAGCGGCCATGAACACCGAGACGAAGACAGCAGTGGCGAGCGTGCTCTTCAATTGAGTGTCCAGAGCGTAATCGACGAGACGTCCTTGACGAAGATGCGGTTGCCCGAGACCGCCGGCTGGGCCCACGTCGCGCTCGTAGCCACGGCATACCGCGCGAGGGGCTCGAAGCCGCTCCGGCTGCTCTTCGCCACGATCAGCTCCGCATCGTCGTTCAGCAGGAAGAGAAGCTGGCCGGCCTTGACGACCGCGGTGTTCTCGGCCTGGCGGGGTGGGCCGAGCCAGAGCACCTGCCCGGTCTCGGCGTCGAGCGCGAAGAACTGGCCCCTGGCCTTCTCGGACAGGCCGAACAACGCGTTGCCGACGAGCACCGGATTGCTGAGGAACAGGGAGACGTCCGTGGTCTCCCACACGACATCGACGGTCCAGGCGCCGCCTCGCCTGGCTGGCCTGAGCGCGGTGACGCCCATGCCCTGGCTGCTGACGATGAGCGTCTCGCCGTGCTGGATGGGCGTGATGGCGCTCGGCGTGCCGCGGGACGGCCATGCGTGTTCCCACAGCTGCACGCCGTCAGACACGGAGACGCCGAGCACGCTGTTGCCGGTCATCGTCACCACCTGGCGTACGCCGCCGAGCTCCACGACGATCGGCGAGGCGTAGGCGGCACGACCGGGCGCGGTCCACTTGACTGCGCCGGACTTCGCGTCGAACGCGGTCAGCGGTCCGTGATTGCCGGGATGGACGATCACCAGCTCACCTTCACCGACCGGCGACACCGACATGCCGTAGGTGGGATGCTCCGCCGTGTCCGGCGTCTGCCAGAGGAGCCGTCCGGTTGTGGCATCGAAGGCAGAGACGATGCCGGTCATGCCGAGCGTGAACAGCCGGCCGTTGTGGAAGAGGGGCGTGGCCTTGGGGCCCTCGCCGTGCGCCGCCGCGAGCACGTCCGGTTCGTACGGCGCCGGGTAGCCCGTGTGCCAGCGTTCGCGGCCGGTCGCCGCGTCGAGGGCCGTCATCACCTCGTTGCCGTTGCGCCGGGCGAACACGTAGACGGTGTCGGCGACGACGAGGGGCGTGGCGTAGCCCTCTCCCACGTCGACCTTCCAGCGCCTGGTGAGCGTGTCGGGCCACGTCGCCGGCTCCGAGAAGGCGCTGGCCGCGCCGTCGCGATTCACACCGCGCCACTGTGGGTAGTCGCGTCCCGGGCCCTGAGCGGCGGCCGCGGCGACGCAGGCCATCACGAAGAAGCTACCGAGGCACAGCCGGCCGCGCGCGGACAGCCGTCCCCCTGCACGCCGACGGCTCGGGATGGCGACTACGGCGTCCACGTGGTGAGTATATCGAGCCGCATGGGGCGGAGTCGCGTGAGCCAGAGGACGCCGCGGATTGGCGGATGCTGCCGACCGCCGCGGCCACGCCCACGAAACACATCGCCGTGGCCACGGAGCTAGGGCAGATTATCGAGGTCGGCGAGGTCCTTGTGCCGACCGGCGGCTCGCTTGTTCGCTTTCAGGTCTGGCAGGGAAATCAGGTATTCAACGCGGTTCGCGTTGAGCAATTTCAAGAACTCTTTGAAGTCGTCCGTCAGCAGCGGCGTGTCCATAGATTACTCGTCGCATGACCTCGATGGCGGCCAGGCGCTCGAGAGGCGTCCGGCTCCACCACCACCGCTTGTCATCGGGCTCGTCGTGCAACGACTGGACGGTCACGGCCGTGCGATCCACGACCGCCGCTGGCAGGGGCGCAGGCACGCGAGCAGTATACCCGCCGCTGGGGGCACGGGAACGCGGGTGATCGGGGGCGTCCTGCCGCGCACCGTCGGCCCGCGCGTCGCGCCGCCCTGACCGGCGTAGAATCGGCCGCGTGAGCGGACAGCCGGACCGGATCCGCGATGCCGTTCCCGGGCCGATCGGTCCCGGCATGCCCGGGCCTGCTCCGACCATCGCCCAGCGCCTGCTTCTGGCGTTCTTCCGCCTCGTCGTCTCCACGTTCTTCCGCCGCATCGAAGTGGCCGGCGCGGACCGCGTCCCGGCGGCCGGTCCCGTGATCTTCGTGGCGAATCACCCCAACGCCCTGGTGGACGGCGCCCTGCTCCTGACGACGTGCGGCCGCAGGCCAGTGCACTTCATGTGCCACGCGAAGCTGTGGCGCTACCCGCTGCTGCCGCGGGTGCTCGAGTGCCTGGGCGGCGTGCCCGTGCGGAGGGTGGAGGAGCACCAGGGCCCCGTGGACAGCCGCGCCACGTTCGATCGGCTGTTCGACTCGCTCGAGTCGGGCGTGTCGATCGGCATCTTCCCCGAGGGGGTCAGCCACGCGTCCAGCCAGATGACGCGGCTCAAGACCGGCGCCGCGCGCATCGCGCTCGGTGTCGCCGCGCGCCGCCGCGTGCCCGTCGTCATCGTGCCGTGCGGGCTCACCTACGTGCACCGGCATCGCTTTCGCAGCCAGGCCCTCGTCCAGTACGGCCCGCCGATGCCGATCGGCGAGGCATGGCTGCGCGAGTACGCGGCCGACGATGTCGGGACCGTGACCCGGCTCACCGAGCGCCTGCGCGAGGAGCTGCGGAAGGTCACGCTCAACGCACCGGACTGGGAGACGCTTCGCGTCGCGCACGCGGCCCGCCGGCTCTACAAGCCAGACGAGGTGCGGCTGTCGCCCGACCAGTGGGTCGAGCTGAGCCGGCGCTTCATCGAGCGCTATCTCGCGGCGGCCGACGAACCGGAGATGATGGCGCTGCGCGCCGACCTCGAGCGCTACCAGGCGCGGCTCGACGCCCTCGGCCTGCGGGATCACCAGCTGCGCCGGCCCATCTCCTGGCCGCGTGCCTGGGGGCGCATCCTGTGGAGGAGCGCCAGGTTCGCGGCGCTCGTCCCGCTGGCCGCGCCGGGCGCGCTGATTCACCTGCCCGTGGGTTGGGTGGCGGCGGCCAGCGGCCGCCGGCTGAGCGAGGACACCGACGATGAGGCGACGCTCAAGGTGATGACGGCGGTGCTGCTGCTGCCGCTGGTCTATGCCGCGCTGGCGGCTGTCGTGGCATGGCGCATCGGCCCGTGGTGGGCCCTCGCCGCGGCCGCATTCCTCCCCCTCAGCTTCTTCGCGACGCTCAGAGTCCTCGAGGCGCAGGCGCAGCTGCTCGGGTCCACGCTCGGGTTGCTGCGAGCGGTGCGCCTCGGCGACGAGGTCGGCGCACTGCGCCGCGAGCGCGAGCGCCTGGTCGCGCGCATCCGCGCCGCGGCGGACGCGTACGCCGATCCCGCGCAGCCCAGGTTCTTCGGCGAGCCGCGGTAGCCAGCTGGCGCGCACCCTGATGTCGATGTCGATGGTCGTGCATTGATGGAGGAGTGGGTTGGTGTGCGTGCCTCGCGGCGCCGATCCGGCGTAGGCCGCGTTGCGGGCACGCGCGACGAAGACGAGAAGGGCGGCGACCCCGTTGCAGAGGCGGCCCTGAGCGCGCGAGTGGACATCCGCGCTGTCGAGGGGGGACGACTCTCCCGCGAAGGTCTGTGAAGCGGCCTCCCGTTGCGCTCGGCCCCGCGTTTATGGCGACTATCGTCGATCGCGAATGCCGATGAGGCCCGGAATGGCTCGTGGTCCGCAGACCGGCGGGGGTGCGGTTGCGCATCCATGGCGCAAACACTCGGTCGAGCGGGAAGTGGCCCTGCGCGCCCTGAATGACTGTGCCATCAGGTAAGATCCGTCGTTCGCGGTGAGCCTCTCCGAACGCCGGCACATCGGACGCTACGAGATTCTGGCACCCATCGGTGCCGGCAGCATGGGTGACGTGTATCGCGCCCACGATGCGCGGCTTGGCCGCGACGTCGCGCTCAAGGTGCTGCCGGCCGACGTCGCCGCCGATGCGGAACGCCTGACGCGCTTCCGGCACGAGGCCCGCGCCGTCGCCGCGCTCAATCATCCGCACATCGTCACCATCTTCTCGATCGAGGACGCCGACGGACTGCCGTTCATCACCATGGAGCTGGTCGAAGGGCGATCGCTCGATCGTCTGTTGACCGACGGTGGGCTGGTGCCCGCGCAGTTCTTCGAGATCGGCATCGCGCTCGCGGACGCGCTGTCCGCCGCGCATCGTAAGGGGATCGTCCATCGCGACGTGAAGCCGGCCAACATCATCGTGAGCGATGACGGCCACGCCAAGGTCCTCGATTTCGGCCTCGCGCGCGAAACCGACGGTCCGGCAGCGGGCGAGCACGCCGCGACGATGCTGGGGCTGACACAAGCCGGGATGGTCGTCGGTACCGTGCCGTATATGTCGCCCGAACAGATTGAGGCCAGGCCGGTCGACCACCGCTCCGACCTCTTCTCCCTCGGCGTTGTCCTCTACGAGATGGGCAGCGGCACGCGGCCGTTCAGCGGCGACTCGTCGGCCGCGGTGATGTCGTCGATTCTCCGCGATCAACCGCGCCCGTTCGACGACCTGCGCGCCGACATGCCGGAGGGCGTCTGGCGCCTGATCGCCCGCTGCCTCGAGAAGGCGCCGCAGGATCGCGTGCAGAGCGCGCACGATGTGGAGGACGCGTTGAAAGCGCTTCGGCGTGCCTGGGAATCGGGGTTGGCGCCAGCCGTGCGGCCCGCGCCTACGCCAACCTCCGGGCAACCGTGTCGAGCGATCTGCGTGTTGCCGTGCTCCCGTTTACCTTCCGCGGCAGGGGCGACGCCGAAGTGTTGGCGGACGGCTTGACCGACGACATCACGGCCGGACTGTCACGCTTTCAGCACCTCCGCATCGTGGCCCGACACGACGCCGAAGTGGCCAAAGGACAGGCCGCCGATGCGCGGGCCGCGGAGAGACTCGGCGCGCGCTATCTCGTCGAAGGCACGGTACGCACCGCCGGCGCCGTGGCTCGACTCAACGTGCGTCTGATCGACACCTCGACGAGTGCGCACATGTGGACCGAGACCTACGATCGGCCGCTTGGTGGCGACGTGTTCGCCCTGCAGGACGATCTGGCCGGGCGCGTCGTTGCGACGGTCGCCGACACGCAGGGCGTTCTGTCACGTTCACTGGCGGCCTCGCTCAAGGATCGCAACGCGGACGACCTGACGGTGAGCGAGCTGGTCCTGCGCTTCCACGGGTTTTCCCAGCACTTCAAGCCTGAAGAACATCAGCGGCTTCGCGCCGCGTTCGAGCGCGCCCTCGCCCGCGAGCCGGGTCATGCACTGGGTTGGGCGTCTCTCGCCCTCTTGTACGAGCAGGAATACTCGCAGCGGCTCAATCCGCTCCCGCATCCGTTGCAGCGAAGCGCCGAGGCCGCCAACCGCGCCGTCGAGCTCGATCCCGCCTCACAGTACGCGTGGCGGGCGCTTGCGGCGCTGCGCTTCTTCGAACGTGATCTGAACGGTCTTCGCGTGACGGCGGAGCGTGTGGTGGCGCTCAATCCACTGAACACCACCAGCGTCGCGTATGTGGGCCTGATGCTCGCGTATGCCGGCGAGTGGGAGCGGGGCATCGAGATCATCGAGCGCGCGATGGATCTCAATCCACACCTCCCGGGCTGGGTCCACTCCGTCGTGGCCACGAACGACTATCGCCAGCGAGCGTTCGACAAGGCGCTGGTCCAGGCGAAGCGATCGAACCTGACGCAGTTAATCTGGACGCCGCTCATGGTGGCTGTCGCGGCCGGACAACTCGGTCTTGCCGCGGACGCTCGCACCTCGATCGATGCGATCCGCAAGCACCATCCGGCCTATCTCGATCCCGACAACCTGCACGCGTTCTGGTCCACCTGGCAATGGGACGCGGACCTGTGCGACCGGCTCGTGGAGGGGTTCGTCAAGGCAAAGGCGCTCGTCGAACGGCCTGTCGAGGCCGCCCGATCGTCGCTGACGCCGGATCGACGGGCTTCGATCGCGATCATGCCGTTCTCGGATCTCTCACCGGCGAAGGATCAGGAATGGTTCTGTGACGGAATTGCCGAGGAGATCCTGAACGCGCTGACTCCGCTCCGGAACCTGCGGGTCGCGGCACGCGCGTCCGCCTTCTCGCTGCGCGGCAACAGTGATGACCTCAAGACGATCGGCGAGCGGTTGAACGTGACGACGGTGCTCGGCGGCAGCGTGCGCCGCGCCGGCGATCGTGTGCGGATCACCGTTCAGCTCAGCAACGTCGAAGACGGCTTCCAGCTCTGGTCGCAGCGCTACGACCGCGAACTGAAGGACATCTTCGACGTACAGGAAGACATCGCCAAGGCGGTGGTGGAACAGTTGAAGGTCTCGCTCGCGGACACCCCGCTCGATCGCATGGCACGGCTGGTCGAGCAGGGAACGACCAACGTCGCCGCGTATCAGTTGTATCTCCAGGGCCGAGCGCTGCTGAATCGGCGCGGGTCGAGCATTCGGCCGGCACTCGAGCTGTTCCAGCAAGCGGTGGAGCTGGATCCGCGTTACTCTCTTGCCTGGACGGGCATCGCCGATGCGTACACGGTCGTCGCATACTGGGGCGTACTGCCGCCTTCGGAATCAAAGCCCAAGGCCCTGGCCGCCGCGCGCAAGGCGCTGGAGATCGATCCGTCATCGGCAGCCGCGCACACGTCGCTCGCCTGTGCAACGCTTCTGCACGAGAACAACCGTGACCTCGCGAAGCGGGAGTTCGAGCGTGCCCTTCAGCTCAATCCGCAGCACATGCAGGCCCGTGCGTGGTATGCGCTGTTCTATCTGCAGTGGGCGTGCGGCGAGTTCGATCGCGGCGTCGCCGAGGCGAGGCAGGCGCTCGAGCACGACCCGCTGTCGGCCTATGCCACCACGATTCTGACGATGTGCCTCAGTACCGCAGGCCACCATGCCGAGGCGATCACGACCGGACGCCTGGCGGTCGAGCGCGATCCGGAGTCGTTCCTGGCACGCTGGGTGTACGGCCGATCGCTCATGGAGGCGGGACGATACGACGAAGCCCTTGCGGCACTGGAACAGGCGGCGGCGATCGGAGCACGTCATCCGTACGCTCTCTCGAGCATCGCCAGCCTCTTTCGTCGCCAGGGCCAGATCGATGGGGCGGAACAGCAGTTCCAGGAGCTCATCGCACGCGCCGAGCGGGCGTACTTGCCGCACGCTGGACTGATCGGTGCCGCCGAGGCCGCAGGGCATCGCGACCTGGCCATTCAGTACGCGGAACGCGCCTGGGCGGAACGCGAACCGCTCTTCATCCTCCTGGCGCGCCACTTTCCCGAATTCGGCGAGGTCCGCTCCGACCCGCGTTTCCAGGCAATTCTGCGCGAGATGGACGCTCCGGTCGACGACTGACGGGCATTGCCGCCCTCGCCGCCGGGCGCCGGACCTTGTGCCGACAGGTTCACCACTACACAGATCGCCGCGATCGTCGCCCACGCCCGCTTCATGCTCACCTCCACAGCGACGCGCCCTGCGGGCGACGGGCCCGACCAATCGGGCGCCACCTCTTCTTGTACCGCGGATTGCGTCCAGGGCTCGGGGCTGCCGTCTGTAAGCGTGGGACGAAGCGGTGGACCGGGCCAGCCGTGACGGCATTCCCACCCGGTTCGCGATCTACCTGGTGAGGACGCCGGCATGGCGCCTCAGGAGGGCACGATGACGCGCACCATACTCGGCCTGTTGACGGCCGCCGCGGCGCTGGCGCCGGCCGCGGCCGACGGCGCAGGTCCTCGGCACGTTCACCTGGCAGATGCAGCCGTACTGCAATCGCGTGAGTCTCACGCTCACCACCACTCCGGGAGGTTTCGTCCTGCACGGGGTCGATGACCGGTGTGGCGCGACCGTCCGGGGGAGCGCCACGGGCGCGGCCGTGTTCAACGCGGACGGCTCGGTGAGCTTGAACTTCTCCATCGCGAGCGCGCCGGCGGGGACGATTGCCCACGTGTCGGCGGGCGTGAGCCGGCGACCGGGCAGGGCACCTGGTCGGACGACCTGGGCCACAGCGGCACGTTCGTCTTCGGCGGCAGCATCGCCGGACCTCCGCTGCGGCCGTCGAGCCCGGCCGTACTCTCAGTAGCCGACAATCCCCAGGGGCCCGACGACCCCTGTGCCGCGCCCGCGCCGCGGCCGACCCTGGTGCTGTGCGGCACCGCCGCCGGCCATTGGAGAAACGGCGGGAACGGCCTCGCCGGCCTGCAGGTCTGGCGCGGTCGCGACGGCCAGGTCCACATCCGAGGCTCCGTCCACCGTTCAGCGGGAAGCATTGCGCTGCCGGTCTTCGTGCTGCCCGCGGGGTTCGTGCCCAGGCAGACGCTCGCGCTCGCGGTCAGCACCGGGCTCTATGGGGGGGCCACCTCAGAGGAACCGCCTTGCTAGTGATCCACGGCGCCGACCTGCCAGGCGCTGCCGGCCTGGTGCTGGTTTCCAGCCCAAGTACCGGCAGTCACTCGGTGCTGCACGTCGGCGAGGTGGTGTTCAGCGTCGATCCGTAAGCGCGTCCGCGCGGATTCGGAGTCTCTCGAAGTCGCTGCGTGGTGCGAGGTCGCCTCCCAGGGTGACCGTCGTCGCTCGCGGCACTTCGGGAACCGGATGAACGGGGGACGCGATTGTCACCTTCGTTGCCGCCACACGGTCCCGCTGTCCGGGGCGAGATCGCCGTCCAGGATCTGACGCAGCGTGGACTTGCCCGTCCCGTTCCGCCCGATGAGCGCCACGCGCTCGCCCGCCTCGATCCGCAGCGAGACCTCGTCGAGGAGCGGCACGTGGCCGTAGGCATGGCAGACGGAGTCGAGCGCGACGATCGGCACCACTTCACAGTACCGCATGGCCCGCTCCGACCGCTCCGTGCGGCCGTTCACGCTTGGTGTTCCCGCATGATGTAAGCTCGACCATGGGGATTGGGACGGTTCCCGAAGGAGGCAGTGGCAGATGATGGTTGGAACTCGCGTGCCAGGTGCGCTGCGGGAGGTCATGCTGGCCGCGGGCGTGTTGACGCTGGCCGTTGGCGCTCAGGCACAGACGTCGCTCTCCGTGCCGGACACGACGGTCACACCCGGCGCGGGCGTCGCCGCCACGATCAGCGGTCCGGCCGGACGGCACTATGCGCTTCTGGGCAGCACCGTGGGTTTCGGTTTCGCCTACGGCGGCGTGCCGCTGAAGGTCGGCACGGACGTCGTGATTCTCGCCCAGGGCACGCTGGGGCCATCGGGCGCGGCGACCGTCACGGTGGTTCCTCCGTTCCTCGGAACCATGCTCGATCGGTACTATATACAGGCCGCGACGTCGACGTCGGCGTCGTTCGCGCCGTTTGAAGCCTCCGACGGGATCGTGCTCCGCACCAGGGACCTCGTGGAAGGCCTCACCGGCCCACCCGGACCACAGGGTCCAGCAGGCCCTCAGGGCGCGACGGGCCCGCAGGGAGTCCAGGGCCCTGCGGGGCCGGCCGGACCGCAGGGCGTCCAGGGCCCACCGGGCCTCGGCGACATGCAGCTGGCGACGAATACCTGGGCCGGACCGCTCAACCAGGGGTACGCCACCTCGTTCACAGCATGGTGCCCGGTCGGCTGGACCGCCATCAGTGGTGGCCTCGATGACTTCGACAAGTATCAGGGTAGTAATGGGTATCAGCTCGGCCGCGGGTTGATCATCGGGTCCAGACCGACCAACGGCACGCTGGGGAGGGGGTGGAGCACGAGCGTCATGAACATCGACACCGATCCGCTCTACGACTTCAGGGTCTACGCGGTCTGCGTACGAACGCAGTAGGCGCGGCGCGGACGTGCGCTTATCGCATCACCGCATTGAAGACGACGCGGAAGGTGCCGAAGGGCTGTCCCCGCCACTGCGGGCGGAAGCCGAGGAGGATGATCGGACATCAGCGGCGAACCGGTGGATTGGTGACGCGCCAGCACCTCGCCCTTGAAGTCGTCGTCGGTCTCGAACGCGGGGCTGCCGTCCACGAAAATGGCCGCCTGCGGGGGCATGCCGGCGACGACGTTCTTGACGGGAAGGCCGAACTGCTCGATGGCGGCAGAGACAACCGCGTTCACTCGCCAGCCTGCACCTGCCGCTCCGGGCGCTACTGGGCCAGTTTCTGGTAGTTCGAGTTCGTGATGCGGACCTCGACGTTCCGCTTCGGCATCCCCAGGACGACCGCCGACGGGTGGCTGGTCCCGTCCGGCAGCTGCGCCATCGTCACCTTCAGCGTGACGACGTTCTCGGGCTCGTCGAGCCACGTGTTCACGTCGACGGCCTGCAGCGACTTGACGTCGGTGTCGAAGGTCAGCGTCAAGACGTCGTTGGCCTTGACGTAGCCTGGGAACTTCAGGGCGGCGCGGCCCTGACCAGCCTGCGCGACCGACGCGGTGCCGGCGTTCATGACCACCTGCATCATGTCCGGCGACGGCGGCAGGTACTGGTGGACGAGTGCGACGGCGGCCTCGAGCTCGTCCTTCATCTCTTCCTTCTTGTGCTCGATGATGCGCCCCCTGAGGCCGCGCGCCCTCTGGGCCGGCGGGGGCTGGACGACCGGGGTCTTCTGCACCTTGCCGTCCGCGCCGTACCGGCACAAGTTGACCGTGGTGCTCTTCACCTCGCCCTTGAGGCTCAGCTCCGTCTTCTCGAGCCACGAGTAAGCGCGAAGCGCCTTCTGGTTGGCCGCCGCGTGCTGCTTCGCAGCCGCGAGCTTCTGCTGGAGATCCTGAGCGAGGGCGGTTCCGCTGAGCGACAGTGCCACCGCAACCGCCAAACCACCAAAAATCGAACGCGTACGCGTCATGCCGTCTCTCCTTCTCGTCGAACACCTTCGCCTTAAATCCTCATCGCGCCTCCTCCGGCGGTGTAGCAACTGGACCCCTGCGAAGGCTCGCCCCGTAGTCGAGGCCCCTGGCCTCGTTGATGACGCGGAACTCCATCAGCGGGGGCTCGGCACTGGTTTCCATCCTCGCAGTACCAGATTACGTCCGCGGCGCCGATATCGGCGGCCAATTGTGCCGCCCGGCAACCGCGCAGCTCATGACCGGCAAACTGAAGACAGGGAAGAACTTCGGTGGGCCCGGCGTCGGCGATGACGATGCGCGGAGGCGGCTGGACCTTCTACGAAAGTGGAGAATCTCCACCTCGTTGGGTGGACGGCCGCCGAGGCCCAAGTGGGCTGTGGATCGGCGCTCCCGGCTGCGGGTCGGCCGGAGGCCTGTCCCCACCCTCTCGGGCGGCCCCGAGAACCAGCCACGGCACCGGCCCCTTCGGGTGGTGCGAGTGGACATCCGCGCTGTCGAGGGGGGACGAATCTCCCGCGAAGGTCTGTTGAGCGGCCTTCCGTTGCGCTCGCCCCCCGTTTATGGCGACTATCGTCACGTTGCAGTACGGCGCGAGCTGCCAGCCACCGTGCAGTTCGGCCCGCTCATCGAGCCGATGACTACGGCCGCGGCCGGGGCCAGGCCATCACGGGCAGGTTCGCCTATCGAGGGTCAGCGCTGCCAGCCCGTTACCATGGCCGCTATTTCTTCGGGGACTGCAAGCAGCGGACGCGTGTGGTCGCTCGGGCTGACCGTGGATGCCGACACGGGCCAGGCGATGGTGGTGGACGAGACCGAGCACACGGACGAGTTCGGCGGCACAACGCGAGGGTTGGCCCCGGCCACCGTGTTCTGACCGCCGTCGAGGGAGTTCAACCCCGAGGCCGTCGATGTGGATCCCATGGCCAGGCTGTTGGCGCCCGTTGCCGCACTGATCGTCCGTGCCCTCCAGGCGATACAGGCCGTGCTCTTGCACCACCGCCAGCGAGACGACGTTGCAGTGGGGCCGGAGCTGCCAGCGGAAGGTGCCGAGCGGTTGCGCGTGCAAGGCCGTAGCGATGGCAAGCGCGGCAAGGGTGGTGCGTTCGTCGCGTGTCCTTGTGGTCTGCGCCGAGCGTGGCTTCCAGGTGCCGCGCGGCAGTCTCGAGCGTGGCGCGCGCGTCCATCGACCGGCCGGCGGCCACTTCGGCCTCGCCCAGCGTCAGGAGCATGGCTGGTGGTGCTGATGGCGCTCAGCCCCGACAAGCGCGCCGTGCTCGACGCCGTGCGTGGCGATCAGCCGCCGGACCTGCCCGCTGCCCGCGTGTTGCGCGAAGCTGCACGCGTCGTGGTGCTGGCCGGGTTGCCTTCGGCTCCGTGTGCCGATACTGTGCGACCATGCCGACCGCCGCGCGTCTCATCGCTCTCAGTACGCTCCTCGCGTGCGTCACGTCACCACCATCGCAGGCGCAGACCATCACCCAGGGACAGGCCAGCGTATCGGGCCAGTCGGTCACCTTCGAGCCGGCTGTCGGCCTGTGGGATCCCGAACAGAACACGGCCTCGCTGCTGTATGTGACGAAGGCACTGTCGGCGGCCGACGAAGCTCAGGCCCGCCGGGACGGCTCGTGGCCGCTCGACGGTGTCGGTCCGGCGATCAAGGTGTCGCTCTCGTTCGTGCCGGGCAAGTTCTCGGCGGCGATGAACGAGCTCGATCGCTGCTGGGTCGGCATCAACGGCTTCAAGGGACAGCCGATCGAGATTTCGGGCAACGCGCCGGATTGCCACCTCATCTCCACCGGCGGCCGCCTCCAGCCTGGCGGGATGTTGATGGGACTGCTCGAGGGCAAGGGCAACGGCTACTCGTATCGGCTTCCGTTCTCCGTGATGTTCCCGGCCGGCGCGGGCCCGACCACCGCCGCCGCGGCGCCGGCGCCTCCAGCCGCCACACGGCCGGCACGCCCGGCTGCACCGGCGGGTCCGCCGATTCCGCCCAACGGCGCGGCCGGCACCGGCACCTACATGGGACAGACCCTGCGCTTCACCCACGGCCTCGCCTGGCGCACCGGCGACAAGATCGAGATCGCCCTGTTCGATCACGCGCCGCGCGCCAATATCCTGGCGGAGCTGCGAACCGGGACCTGGGGGGATGGCGGTCCGGCGGGAGTCATGACGCTGATGGCCGACACGACGAAGCAGGGGCCGCCCGCGGTGACCTACTGCTTCGTGAGCCTGGACTCTCCGAAGGGCGGCCCGATGGGAATCAACGTCAACGACGCGAGGAGCTGCGGCCTGACCGAACTGAGCGGCACCCTCACCGCCGGCGGCAGCGTCGCCGCCCGCCTCGCCGGCTCCGCGCCCATGCGAGACAAGCAGCCGATGGCATGGGACCTGCGGTTCAATCTCCCGATCGCGAAATGACGCCCCGCAGGCGCGCAGCTGTCGCCGCGGCCCTCTCGCTCACGCTTGCCGTCATCGGGATCGCGGCCGCGCAGGATTCGGCGCGAGGCCGAGCCACGATCGACGGCGAAGAGGCCGCCTTCGCGCCCGCCGTCGGCAGACCCGTGTTCTCGCGCGATGGTCGGGAGGTCCTAGTATTGCGCCGGGACATGTCGGCACCCGGTCGGCCATGGCGACTGTTTGCGATCGACGTCACCTCGGGCACAACGCGCGTGGTGATGACCGCCGATTTTCCGCCCAGCGTCGACAGCGTGTCGGGGCTCAGCCTCGGCCCCGACGGCACGCGACTGTATACGTCGATGTCGGAGCGCGCATTCGACATCTGGATGCTCGAGGGGCTCCGGTGATGCGTGCACAGACGGCAACTCGCGTGGGACTCTTCGTGCTGGCCCTGACGTGCGCCGCGGCCGCGCAGACGAAAGGCCCGCTGGATCTCGCCAACGCGCCGGTCGCACCCGGCGCGCGCCGGATTGCCTACGGAACGGATCCGCTGCAGTTCGGCGAGCTGCGCGTACCGTCTACCAAGGGCCCTCACCCGGTGGCGATCGTGGTCCATGGCGGCTGCTGGGTGGCGCGGCTCGGCACCATGGACGCCCGCGCCGTCGCGCTGGACAACATGCGCCCCCTCGCGGCGTCGCTGGCGGAAGCCGGGATCGCGACGTGGAACGTCGAATACCGGCGGCTCGACCACGATGGTGGCGGCTGGCCCGGCACCTTCCACGACGTGGCGCGTGCGGCCGATTTCCTGCGGACGTTGGCCGCCGACAACCACCTCGACCTTGCCCGGACCATTGCCGTGGGGCACTCGGCCGGCGGCCATTTCGCGATGTGGCTGGGGGCGCGCCCGAAGGTCCCAGAAACCAGCGAGCTCTACACCGCCCATCCACTGCCGCTCAGCGGCGTCGTCAATCTCGACGGCCCACCCGATCTGAAGGCCACGATCTCCGTACAGCAACCCATCTGCGGGCGCCCGGTCATCACCGATCTCATGGGCGGTTCACCGGACGAACGGCCGGACCGCTATCGTGCCGGATCGCCAATCGAGCTGGTGCCATTCGGGGTTCGACAAGAGCTGTTCCTCGGCCGGATGTTCGCGGCCCAGGCCAGTCCATACGAAGCGACCACGACCCGCGCCGGGGATCCGGTACGCCTGACCCTGCTGGCCGACGCCGGCCACTTCGTGTTCATCGATCCGCAGTCCGACGTCTGGCCGCAGGTGCTGGCCGCGGTCCGGCGTCTCGTGGCGAAACCGGAATGACCATCGAGCCCGGCACGCGGCTCGGTCCCTATCTGGTTGTCTCGCGCCTCGGCGAGGGCGGGATGGGCGAGGTGTATCGCGGCACCGACACGCGGCTCGGCCGTGAGGTGGCCATCAAGGTGCGGCCCCCGGCGACCGCCGCCGCGCCGGACGCGCAGGCGCGCTTCGAGCGCGAGGCACGGACGATTGCCTCGCTCAATCACCCGCACATCTGCACGCTGTTCGACGTGGGCACGGACGACGGGCGCGCCTACCTGGTGATGGAGTTGCTCGCGGGCGCGACCTTGCACCAGGTGCTCGCGTCTGGTCCGCTGCCCGTCTCCACGCTCGTCGATCAGGCGATCGCGCTCGCCGACCCGCTGCAGGGTCTCGTCAAGATCCTCGACTTCGGGCTGGCGAAGGCGGACGGCGACCGGCACGCGGAGACGCGCACGCTCGAGGCGGCGCTCACCGGTCCGGGGACGACGCTGGGGACGCTGGCCTACATGTCGCCGGAGCCGCTGCGCGGGGAGGCGGTGGATGCGCGCAGCGACCTGTTCTCGCTGGGGCTGGTGCTCTACGAGATGGCCACGGGGCGGCGCGCCTTCGCGGGGAAGTCCGGCGCGGAGGTGTCGGCGGCGATCCTGCACGAGGAGCCGCCGCCCAGCGCGTGGCGTGCATGGCGATGGACGATATTGCCACAGCATCGTCGTGCACCGGGCGCGTCCGGGCCGAGATCGGCGTAAGCTATCGCCGTCCCCATGCCCTTCGCGCCCGGCTCCCGTATCGGCGCGTTCGAGGTCACCGGCTCGCTCGGCGCCGGCGGCATGGGCGAGGTGTATCGCGCGCGGGACACGCGGCTCGATCGGGAGGTCGCCATCAAGGTCCTGCCGGACGCGGTGGCCAGGGACCCGGACCGCCTGATGCGCTTCGAGCGCGAAGCGAAGACCCTGGCCGCGCTCAACCACCCGCACATCGCGCAGATCTACGGCCTTGAGCAATCGGGCGATACGTCGGCACTGGTGATGGAGCTCGTCGACGGCGAGGATCTCGCCGAGCGGCTCGCGCGCGGGCCGATCTCTCCCGACGAAGCGCTCCCGAGCGCGCGGCAGATTGCCGAGGCTCTGGAAGCCGCGCACGAGGCCGGCATCATCCATCGCGATCTCAAGCCCGCCAACATCAAGGTGCGGCCGGACGGCACCGTGAAGGTGCTCGACTTCGGCCTCGCGAAGGCGCTCGAGTCTGGGACCGGGAGCCGGGAACCGGGAACCGGGAACGGAGCCTCGCTGGCGAACTCGCCGACGATCACCTCGCCGGCGGTGACGCAGGCCGGCGTCATCCTCGGCACCGCGGCCTACATGTCGCCCGAGCAGGCGCGCGGCCAGTTTGTGGATGCCCGCACCGACGTGTGGGCGTTCGGGTGCGTGCTGTTCGAGATGCTCGCCGGCCGGCGCCCCTTCGCGGGCGACACCGTCACCGACCTCCTGGCCGGCATCGTCAAGGAGGAGCCGCCGTGGAACGCGCTGCCGCGGGAGACGCCCGCCCCCGTCCGCACGCTGCTCGGCCGCTGCCTGCGCAAGGATCGCCGGAAGCGGCTCGCCTCCGCTGCCGACGCGCGCCTCGAGATCGAGGAGGCGCTCGATCCGGCGGCCGCGGGAGCACCGGTCCCGGTGACGGTCGTACCACCGCGACGGTCCCCGGCGCGACTCGCGTCGATCGGGCTCGCCGCGCTTGCCGCCGTGCTCGGCGCCTACGGCCTCGGCAGCCGTTCGTCCGCCACGCCCCCAGCCCAGGCCCCGGCGACACGGTTCGTCATCACCGCCCCGCCAGGCACGCAGATCGTCAGCGGCCATCGCGAGCTGGCGATCGCGGCCGACGGCCAGCAGATCGCCTTCATCGCGCGCGGCCAGACGGGACAGCACATCTACGTGCGACGGGTCGACACGCTCGAGCCGCAGCAGGTCCCCGGCACGGACGGCGCCCGCGACCTGGCGTTCTCGCCCGATGGGCGATGGCTGGCGTTCCATGCCGGCAACAAGATTCGCAAGGTCAGGATCGACGGCACGCTACCCGCCGTACTCGCCGACGCGGTCCACTCGCACGGGCTGACGTGGCACCCGACCGAGGACGCCATCTACTTCGCGCCGTTCGAGCTGAGCCCGATCTGGAAGGTGCAGGCCGACGGCCAGACGCCCGCAGCGCAGGTGACGACGCTCGATGCGGCACGCAACGAGCGCTCGCACGAGTGGCCGGTCGTCGTGGACGCCGGCCGGACACTGCTCTTTGCGGTCAACGCCAACGGCAACGATCTCGAAGAACTGACGTCGTTCCTCGACCTCTCCACGCACGTACGCAGGACGGTCCGGGCCGGCGCCAGCCCGTTCGGCTTCAGCGACAGCGGCGACCTGTTCCTCGTGCGGGACCGCTCGCTGGTCGCCGCCGCTTATCGGGACGGTCGGCTCGCCCCTCCGGAGCTGCTCGATGCGGCCTCGGCCGTGGACTATCCCGCCCTCTCGTCCACCGGGACACTGGCGTACGTGCCTGCACCCGACTACCGGCGCCGCTCAGTCGCCTGGTACTCGCCGGACGGTCGGGTGTCGGACACCAGCTTCGGGCAGCGGGCCTTTCATGCTCTCGCGTTGAGCCCGGATGGCCGGCGGGTGGCGCTCAACGTGTACGACGATGGGGATACCGCGATGTACGTGGCGGACACCGGCGGCGGACCGCTCACCGCCGTCGCGAGACCATACGGTGCGACGCCGTCGTGGAGCCCGGACGGCAAGTGGATCGCCGCGTCTGTGCAGCAGCCGGGCACGACCAGTCTCGTCGCGGCGCGGGTCGCGCCCGCGCCGGCGCAGCAGTGGGAGCCGCTCGCGTCCGTCAGCGCCGAGGACATCCTGTCGCAGTGGACGCCGGACGGGCGCGGGCTGCTGTTCTCGCGCCGCGACTCGCCGACCGGCCGCCGCTTCCCGATGCGGCTGGCCCTCGATCGCACTCCGCCGAGCGCCTCGGATCTCCTCGACGGCGGCGGCAACCACATCGTGCAATCTCCCGCGCTGTCGCCGGACGGGCGCTGGCTGGCCTACGAGTCGAACGAGTCGGGGCGCCTCGAGGTCTACGTGCAGGGCTACCCGTCGCCCACCGCCCGCATCCAGGTCTCTCGAGACGGCGGCGCCTGGCCGACGTGGTCGAAACGGGGCGATGCGCTCTACTTCGCTGCCGGCGGCGCCATCATGAGCAGCGCCATCACCACGCAGCCGGCCCTCGGCAGCGCTCCTCCACGGACGGTCGCGAGCGACCCGCTACTCCCGCGGGCTGTCGCGGGTGGCCGCTTGTTCGACGTCGCGCCCGACGGCCGCATCCTCGCCATCAGGGAAGATGGCAGCGTCCGCTCGGATCACATCGTCGTCGTGCAGAACTCGCTCCATCAGGGGCGACCGCGCAGCCGGTGAGCGCGCGCTGCCGGGGCGTATTCGCCCCACGGCTCGACATCGTCTGTTGCGGGGCCAGCCGTCGCGCACACCACAGACACATGGGAGCGCCCGCCGCTCGACTCGCTCGCCCGCCGCGATGGCGTGCTGTCGAGGGGGGACGAATCTCCCGCGAAGGTCTGTTGAGCGGCCTTCCCGGGCGACGGCCGCATTTCGCACCACAATCCGCGATCGCGAAAAAGTCACAAGCAGGGGCTCCGCTCCGGCTAGACTCTCAAAGCCGCCAGTTCTGCAGCCGAAGATGAAACGGACCGCAGGTGATCCGCCGACGAACGCTCCCGGCGTCCTCGCGCTGGTCGAAGAGGCCATCGGCGCCGACCTGCTCGACGCCGAGGGGATCCTGGCCGAAGAACTGCACAGCGCAGACCCTCACGTCGCCAACATCTTGCAGCACGTGAGCCGCTTCCGGGGCAAGCGGCTCCGACCGATGCTGCTGCTCCTCACCGCCGACGCCTGCGGCGGGATCCGCCATGAGCACAAGGTGCTGGCGGCCGTCGTGGAGATGATTCACGTCGCCACACTCGTCCACGATGACGTCCTCGACGAGGCCGATACCCGCCGGCACGTTGCCACCGTCAACGCCCGCTGGAACAACGAAACCAGCGTCTTGTTCGGCGACTTCCTGTTCACGCACTCGTTCCACCTGGCTGCCAGCCTTTCGACGACACACGCCTGCCGTGCGATCGGCCGCGCGACCAACATGGTCTGCGAGGGGGAGCTCTCTCAAATCAGGGAACGGGGCAACCTCGATCTGACCGAGGAAACCTACTTCCGTATCATCGGCGGTAAGACCGCCGAGCTGTGCGCCGTGTGCGGCGAGTTGGGCGCTCACTACGCCAACGCGGAACGCGCCGTGGTGACGGCGATGGAGGATTACGCCCGCTCGCTCGGACTGGCATTTCAGATCGCCGACGACGTTCTCGACCTGACCGGCAACGAGTGGAGCGCCGGCAAGTCCCTCGGCTCCGACCTGGCCAAGCAGAAGCTCACGCTCCCGATCATCCGGTTGCTGGCGACCGCGGGCGAACCCGGCGTCGGGGAGATCCGCCAGCTGCTGGCCCATCCCGACGAGCACACACGGGAGAAGCTCGCACCGTACCTCGAGCGCAGCGACGCCGTGCAATACAGCGTCGATCGCGCCCTCCAACTGGCCGCCACCGCCCGCCGGCACCTCGAGTGCCTTCCTGACTCACGTTCGCGCCGCATCCTCGCCGAGATCGCCGAATTCGCCGCCCGGCGGCAGTTCTGAGCGAGCCAATCATCCGTAGAGACTTGTATGAGCATCCGCTCGAAATGTTGGGGGGGTGAGAACCGCCCCGGTGCACGTTTGCGCCAGCGCAACGTTCACACGCTCGGGCCGCACTAGACTGGCGCCATGGACCGGGTACTCGCTTCGCTTGCGCAGGCCTGGACGCGGTGGGGGCCCGAGTGACGCGGAAGCGACGACCCGCGACCGACACGCCGGCGGTGATCAACCCGCCGCATCCCGAGCGCGTGTGCTGGGGCTGCGACCGGTACTGCCCCGCCGGGGATCTGGCCTGCGGCAACGGCACGATCCGCACGCCGCACCCGAAGGAGCTGTTCGGCGACGACTGGCTCGAATGGGAGCGCGCTACGCCTCGGGAGCGCGGCTGAGCGCTTCGAGACGCTTCGGCGCCCGGACGAGCAACTGGCGCCGCCTCGATTCGAGGATGCCCTGCTGCTGCCACTGTGACAGCGTCCGGCTGACGGTGTAGAGCGTCGATCCGGTCAGGTCCGCGAGCTCCTGGCGGGTGAGGGGGTGCGCGATCAGCACGCCGTCGCGTCCCGGCGTGCCGGCCTGGCGCATAAGCCGCAGCAGCGTATGGGCCAGGCGCTGGCTGACACGCTCGGTCGCGAGCTCGCGCACGCGTGTCAGCGCATCGGTCATGTGCGCCGCGATCTCGCGGGTGATGTTCAAGCGCACCCCGGGAAAGCGGTCGAGCAGCGCTCGCAGCACCTCGCCCGGCCACGCCAGCAGGCGCGTCGGCTCTACGGCCAGCGCCGTCACGGGGTACGCGGCGGCGTCCAGCACGACCACGCCGCCGAACGGCTCGCCCGGCCGCACGAAGCGGACGATGAGCTCGCGGCCGTCCGGGGTGAGCTGCAGGAGCTTCAACAAGCCCGACTCGACGAGCGCGAACTCCCGCGCCGGCTCGCCCTGGGTCGCGACCACCTCGTTGCGGCGCACGTCACGCGGCCGCGCCGCCTCGAGCCACTGGCGCCGCTCCCGCTCGGTCAGGCCATCGAAGATGCGCGACCGCGCAGGGTCCATGCTCCCCATCGTACACAACTTTGCGCTCGCGCAACGACGGCCGCCGCTGCCGCTCGATACGCTGAGCACGTCGGTGGATCTTCGCGACGGAATGCCTCGCGCGGGCCCCGCGATTCGATCCGTCAACGGGAGGACACGAGCCATGGACATCAGCAGGAACTCGCGAGTATCGGACGTTGCCACCGAGGCACCGGCCACCATCCGGATCTTCCAGGCGCATGGGATCGACTTCTGCTGCGGCGGAAAACGGCCGCTCGCGGAGGCGTGCGCCGAACGCGGGCTCGACGTGGACCTCGTGGTGACCGAGCTCAGGAGCGTCGTCCCGGTGACTGGCGACGGCCGCAACTGGCAGGAAGCGCCGCTGCCGGAACTGATCGGGCACATCCAGCGGCGATTCCACGAGCCGCTTCGCGCCGAGCTGCCCCGGCTCGGCGCGATGATGGAGAAGGTGGCGATCCGGCACGGCGACCATCTGCCGCAGACGCTGCACCCCCTCCAGGCGGCGTTCACCGAGCTGGCTGAAGACATGCTGCAGCACATGGCGAAGGAGGACGCCGTGCTGTTCCCGGCGATCGCCGCGCTCGCGGCAGGGGGCCCTGGGGCCGGTCCGAGCCTCAGCCAGCCGATCGCGGTCATGGAGGCCGAGCACGACGAGGCCGGACGATTGCTCTCGCTGATGCGGGAGCTGACCGGCGACTACACGCCGCCTGAATGGGCATGCCCGACGTTCAGGGGCCTGTACTACGGCCTGGCGGAGCTGGAGCGGGACATGCACGTCCACGTGCACCTCGAGAACAACGTGCTGTTTCCGCGGGCGGCGTCGTTCGCTCATGAGGCGGTCGGGTAGCGGTGAGTAGCATCCGGGTGCGCGGATCACCGCTGGCAGTCGGCCTGCCGCCGGCGAGGGGCTAGCGGCGCGCGCGCGGTGCGCGCCGCTCGCTCGAGGCCCGCCCTTCAACGGCGCTTCGTCGCGCGCTTCGCTTTCCGGCTGCGCCGCGTCCGGCCTTCCGCGCTGCGCTGCTTGTTGACCGTGGCGGCGGCAATCTCCTTCGCGCGCCGGGTGCTGCGTCCCCGTTTCAGGGCGCTCTTCTTGATGTGTTCATACTGGCGCTCATCCTTGGCGGACCAGGCGCGTGGCATGACGGCCTCCTTTGTCGATTCCTGAGCCGGCGCCAGCGTCACGCCGCCTCGGCTGATCGGGATCGGGAATGGTCGAGGGCGGATCACTCGCCGGGAAGCTCGACTCGATGGTGTCGTCGAGCGTGGTGGGCGGTTGTTGCGCGGGCTGCTGTGGACCACCGGACCGACGGGTGACCGGCTCCGCCGGGCGTCGCCGATCGTCTGTTCTCGGTTTGGTCATGATCACCTCCACGACGAGCTCACTCTGCCGTTGCACCATGCACGGCCAGCACCGCCAGGAGGTGCACGATCCAGACCAGCGCCGATGGCGCGAGCGCCGGCATACTGAGGGCAGACCGCTGCCCACTTGCTGGAGGGCCGTGCCCACTGCACCACAATCCGTGCACAGCGCGTCGTTCAAGAATCAGGCTGGCACCCGCCGGCCAGCAGCGCCCCCGCCACGCGAGCCACGACCGACTGCGCCGCCAGCACCGGGCGGCCCGTCCATGCCGGCGCGGTGACGCCTGGCGTACGGGCTCGGCGCCGCATCCTGGTCCCACCCGGTCCACACCTCCAGGCTGCGGCAGCACTTCCTCCAGCCGGGCGACGTGGTCACCGTCACGGTCGAGGGCATTGGCACGCTCACCACGCCGCTCAAGGCGTTGGCGGAGCAGCCGGCCGCGCAATCAGGAACTCGGAAGTAGGAATGCGGAATGCAAAGGACAGGAACGCGTTCCAGCAGGCGCTGGGCTCGCTGGCAGGATCGAGCGGCGGAGGCGAACCGGCGCCCGGCGGCGTTACGCTGGAAGCCGGCCGCGTGCCTTCAGGACCCTGGTCTACTCCGCCCGCAACACCTCGACCGGATCGGCGTCCGCCGCGTGTCGCGCGGGCAGGTAGCACGCCACGCCAGCCACGATCAGCATCAACGCGGCCGCGCCGGCAATCGACAGCGGGTCGGTGGGCGCGACGCTGAAGAGAAAGCTCTGGAGCAGGCGAGCGCCGCCGATGACGGCCACCAGTCCGGCCGCGACGCCTGCCGCCGCCACGATCAGGCCCCGAAACACGACGAGCCGCACGATGTCGGCCCACCCGGCGCCAAGGGCCATGCGTACGCCGATTTCGCGTCGATACTGCGTGGCGATGCTGCTCAAGACACCGTAGAGCCCGGCCGCGGCCAGCAGCAGCGCGAGCGCGGCAAAGCCCGTGAGTACGACGAGGGCGAAGCGGCGGGTCGTCAGCGTGCGCCCTACCAGTTCATCGAGCGTGGCCGTGCGGTAGAAGGTCTGTCGCGGATCGACCTCCCACACGGCAGCCTTGGCCGGCTCGATCAGCCGGCGCGGATCGAGGCTCGACCTCGCCACCAGCGTCATCGATCCCGAGGGCAGCTGGGCGTGGGGCATGAAGATCTCGGGCCGCGGGTGCTCGTCCAGGCCTTGGTGACGCGTGGACCCCACGACGCCCACGACCTCGAGCTCCAGAGGCTGGCCGTTGTAGCGCAGCGCGAGGCGGTCGCCCGCGGGATCGGCGTCGGGCCAGTATCGCGCGGCGAGCGCATCGCTCACGACCGCGACGCGCGGCGCCTCGGGCCCGTCCCGGGATCCGAGGTGGCGCCCCCGGACGAGGGGAATGCGCATGACCTCGAAGTAGCCGGGCGTGGCCACGTTGAACGACGCCCGGGGCTCCTCACCCTGCGCGGGTGCGGGCCGACCCACGATGCGGAACACGCCCTGGATGTCGATGTTCGATTCGATGAAGGGCATGGCGGTCACCGCGCCCACGGCCTCGACTCCCGGCAGCGCCGCCAGCCGGTCGAGCACCCGCGCGAAGTACGCACGGCGCGCCGATGGATCCGGGTGCCGATCCCAGGCAAACACCTGCAGGGCCGCCACACCGCGACCCTGGAACCCCGTGTCCACCTGGAGCAGGTTGACGAAGCTTCGCAGCAGCAACCCGCAGCCCGACACCAGGACGAGTGCCAGTGCCACCTCGACCGCCACCAGTGCAGATCGGATGCGCCGGTGCGACCGGTCCGCGGTCATGGTGCGCTGTCCGGGCGCCTGGAGGCCCAGACCACTCAGGCGCAAAGCCGGCACGGCACCAGCCGCGAGCGCGACCGCGAACGAAAGCACCGCCGCAAACGCGAATGCCCGTCCGTCCACGTGCAGCGAGCTCAGCCAGAGCACGTCCGGGGGCCGACGGCGGCGATGAGCCGCACGGCGCCGATGGCCAGCAGGAGCGCCGCGAGGCCCGAGATGGCCGACAGCAGCAGGCTCTCGGTCAGCAGCTGCGCCACGAGGCGGCTCCGGCTCGCGCCGAGCGCCGTGCGAATGGACAACTCGTGCTGCCGAACGGCCCCGCGAGCCAGCAGCAGGTTGGTGACGTTCACACAGGCGATCAGCAGTACCGCGCCAACGGCCCAGGCGAACAGCGTGACCGCGGCGCGCACGTCTCCGACGAGATGCTCTCTGAGCGACATCACCTGGACTCGTGACCCCGTGTTCGTTCGCGGCCGCTCGGTTTCGATCTGGCGCGCGATGGTGTCCAGTTCGGCGTTCGCCGCCTCGAGCGTCTGTCCCTCCGCGAGGCGTCCAACCACCTGCCAATAGCCGCCCGTGCGGATGTTCGGTTCGTAGTCTTCGATGGCCTTGGCGGTCCAGATGGCCGTTTGCCCGGGCAGGTCCTCGAGCAGATGCGGCTGGAAGTCGTCGGGCACGATGCCGACCACGGTGTAGGGCACCTCGTCGAGCGGGATGGCACGTCCAACCAGATCCGGATCGGCGCCGAAATGACTGCGCCACAGCCGTGCACTGATGACGACCACCTGGTTGGCGCCCTTGCTGTGCTCGTCGGGCCGGAAGTAGCGCCCCATGACGGGCGGCAGGCCGAAGATGTCGAAGAACCCTTCGGTGACCTGGACGGCTCTCAGTACCTCGGGCCGATCGCCGCCCGTGTAGTCGTAGCTGTACGGCTCTGCCCCGGCCAGCGCGCTCATGGTCGTGGCGCGGTCGCGCCAGTCCAGGAAGTTGCCAGGGGCAACATCGGCCGGCGCCGGTGTGTCGTCTCGCCGCTCCCACAGCGTGACGATGCGGTCGGGATCCGGATAGGGAAGCGGACGCAGCAGCAGCTGTGAGACGACGCTGAAGGCGGTCACCGAGGCGGCCATGCCGAGCGCCAGGATGCCGATGGCCGTGAGGCCGACGAGGGCCTGTTGCCAGAGTTGGCGCCAGCCGTGACGCAGATCGTCGATCAGCGTGAGATCGGCGATGGCGCGCTGACGCATCCACGCGGCGTCGGCCGGCGCTCCCATGGCGTATGCCAGCGGTGAGCGTCGTCGTCGATGGAGCGTCGCGCCATCGTCGCCACCGACGGCTGCCAGCTCGCCTTCCCATTCGGCACGCCATGCCTCGCGCTGGGTGCGCGGGACGAGGGGGGCGGCCGCCGCGACGACGCCACGGGCCAGACGAGACGACCAGGTGCGATGACCCATGTCAGTTCTCCGCGCGCCGCGGCTCGAGCCGTCCGGACTCGCGTGCGGCCTCGCCCCGCACCCGGAGGATGGCCTCGCGGGCGAATGCGGCACCGCCGGCCGACAGCTCGTAGTAGCGCCGTGGCGGACGCTGCTCCCTGCGCGCCACCCCCTCCCGCTCCCATCGCGAGCGAACGAGGCCTTCGGCGTCGAGCCGGCGGAGAATCGGGTAGACGGTGCCGCTCGGCAGCTCCGTGGCATCCATGATGTCGAAGCCGTGGTGATGCCCCTCGAGCAGGGCCTGCAGCACCAGGGCGGTCGGATAGGTCACGCGCATCGGATCCCCCGCGGTATTCTACCTATGTAGACTTAGACGGAGCAACCGTTCGAAACGTTGGCGCACGCAACCGGGACCTGACCGCCAGCGATCGGGCATCGCAGCAGTCGTCGATGGATTCGCCTTCGGCGCACTCGAGCGCCGGGTACGGCTGACCGGACGCGGTCACGCCCGGGGTCGTCGCGACGCACCTGCCGCAACAGCTCGGCGCGGCCGGCGTCGTCGGCGTTCAGGAGGGCGTCGAACAGCGGGCGGAGGCGACTCCTTTGCGCCGTGTCGAGCCTGGCAATCGTTGAACCCGAGAACCCGAGAACCCGAGAACCCCAGAACCCCAGAACCCCAGAACCCCAGAACCTATTTCCGCCCAGGTCCCAGCGTCTTCGCCAGCCACGACCCGACGCCGGCGGGAATGGCCGGCGCCACCTCCGCACCGCTGAGCGAGGCGTACTCGGACACTTCGCCGGTCTTCGCCGGCACCAGCAGGTGGTTCACGCCGGGCACCTTCAGCAGCTGCTCGTCCACGTTCCGCTTCCGCGCCTGGGCCATCGCCAGGAGCTTCTCGGCATGGTGCGGCGGGACCTGCACATCCAGCTCACCCTGCACGATGAGCACCGGCTGGTCCACGTCCTTCATCACCCGGGCCGGGTCGAACGAGAGCATGCTCTGAAACCACGGCGTGTCGGCAACCTTGCGCACGCCGTCCGGCACGCCCTCCCAGCCCGTGCCCTTCAGCACGGCCGCCTGGATCTGCTCCTGCAAGGCGATCTTGGCAGCGCGCTCTGACGCGTCCACCTTCATCACGTCCAGCTGATGCCGCTGCTGCTCGAGCACGAGCTCGGCACCGGTGGTGCCGGTGCCCGCGATGAGGACCACGGCCTTCACGCGGTCCTCGCGCGTCGCCAGGATCATCGCCACTGCCGCGCCCTCACTGTGCCCGACGACGGCGATGCGGTTCCGGTCCACGTCCTTCCGCCGTTCGAGCCACCGGACGACGGCGCGGGCGTCCTCCGCGTAGTCGTTCAGCGTGGCCGACTCGGCGCGGCCGCCGCTCTGGCCGACGCCGCGCTTGTCGTAGCGCACCACCGTGAAACCTGCCTCGACCAGGCCCTTCGCGAGATGGCCGAACACGGGGATGCCGAACACCGTTTCGTCCCGGTCCGTGGGGCCGGAGCCGCCAATCAGCACGATCGCGGGAAGCTGGCCCGTGGCGCCGGCGGGCTTCGTGATGGTGCCCGCCAGGTTGAAGCCGAGCGTGGGGATGGAGACGCGCTCGTCGCCGGGAATGGAGAACGACGCGGTGCGCGTGGCGGCCGACGCGATATCCTCGCGCGCCATCTCCAGCGCCTGCCCGGGAATGCTCAGGCGGAGCAGCCGGCCCTGCTCGTCGATCCAGATGACCGCGTCCAGCTCACCCGCGGGCGGCGGGTTGACGATCTTGAGGGAGAAGCGCGTGGCGGCAATGGACTCCTTCGGCGTGTCGATGCGCTCGCTGGCCGTCGCGGCGACGCGGACGGGCACTTCGATCTGCGGCGCCACGTAGGCGCGCAGCTCAGCGTTCACGGCGAGGCCCCGCAGCCGATGTGCGAGTGCCGCATACGAGCCGAGGAACGTGTTGGGCAGGACCACGGCGTCGGCCGAGACGTCGTCCACCTTCGGCGTCGTCTTGCCCTGGGCGATGATCTCGTTGGAGGCCTTGCCGTCTGCGAACGTCGTCCGCAGCTCGAGCTCCTGTCCCCGGGCGAGGCTGTTCACGAGCACCGAGACGGGGTGCCACTCGGCGTCGTACCGGATCTCCGCGCGACGGGTGGTGATATCGACGGGCACGCCCAACTGGCTGGTGCCGCGCACGGTCCAGCCCTCCGCGCTCCGCACCACAGTCACTTCCTCGCGCCCGACGGGCTGCTGGCGCAGGAACACCAGGTACGAGGCACTCCCCGGTTCCGTGGGCGCCTGCAGGGGACGGTCCTGAGCGGTCAGCCCCGCCGCGGCCACAGCCATCACGAACGACACGAGCCCAAGCCTCAGCATGCTAAACGCCTCTGCACCCCTGCACCCCTGCACCCCTGCACCCTTGCACCCTTGCACCCGGTAAGATCGTATTCGATGTTCTCCACCCAGGGATACGACGCGCTCCGGTCCGGAACGGCCTTGGTCCGGCGGACGGACCGGGGCGTCATCCGGCTGCTCGGCGCGGACCGGGCCACGTGGCTGCAGGGGCTGGTCACCAACGACGTGAGGGCGCTGGCGCCGGGGCAGCGGCTCTACAGCGCCTATCTCACGCCGCAGGGACGGATGATCACGGACCTCTGGATCGCGGCCACGGACGATGCCCTGCTGCTGGACGTGCCGGCGTCGCTGGCCGCGGATCTGGCCGCGCGGCTCGATGGGCTCATCTTCGCCGAGGACGTGCAGGTGGCCGACGTGAGTGGGGAAGTGCCTTGCACTTGTCTCGTGGGTGCAGGGATGCAGGGGTGCAGGGGTGCAGGGGTGCTGGGTGCAGGGGTGCTCGTACCCGACCACACCTACGGCGTGCCCGCGTTGGTGGCCTACGGCGACCTCGACGCGCTGCTCGATGCGCACGGGCTGTCGGCGCTTCGCGGTGTGCCAGAGGTGGACCTGGAGACGTTCGACGTCCTCCGTATCGAGGCGGGGGTGCCGAAGTTCCTGGTCGATATGACCGGGGACACCATCCCGCTCGAGGCCGGCATCGAGGACCGCGCCATCTCCTTCACCAAGGGCTGCTACGTCGGCCAGGAGCTCATCGTCCGCGTGACGCAGCGCGGGGGCGGGCGCGTGGCGAAGAAGCTGGTGGGCCTGGCGCTCGATGGCGACGCGAGCGCGGTGGCTTCCCTCGACGAGACTCGGGACAGGCCAGCCCCGGCGTCGGGAGCTCCCATCCACGCCGGCGACCGCGCCATCGGCCACGTGACCAGCGCCGTGTTCTCCCCGCGTCTTGGCCTCGTCATCGCGCTGGGGTATGTTCATCGCGACTTCGTCAACCCCGGCACGCTGGTAGAGGTTCTCGATGGCGCCGAGCGCAGGCCCGCAGTCGTCACCGCGCTTCCGTTCGTGGCTCCGGTCGCGTAGGCGACCGCTGGCCGTGCTGCTGGTCGGGTGCCTTGGCGGCGCGCTCGCAGCGGCGCGGGCGGCCGCGGACGCACGCGGCCTCGACGAGTCCATCGATAGCACGCAGGTCTCGGCCACCTCGCGCTGGTTCAAGGGCAACCTTCACACGCACACCCTCAACAGCGACGGCGACTCGACGCCAGACGAGGTCGTCCGCTGGTACCGGGAGCACGGCTACGACTTCCTCGTCCTGACCGACCACAACTTCCTCACCGGCGTGGACGGCCTGAACGCCGTGCAGGGCGCACCCGGGAAGTTCCTCGTGGTGAAGGGCGAGGAGGTGACGAGCGCGGTGGGCAGGAAGCCGATCCACGTGAACGGCTTCGGCGTGGACCGCCTGGTGGATCCGCCGCAGGCCGGGACGGTCGTCGAGATGCTGCAAGGGATGGTGGATGCCATCCGCGGCGCGCGCGGCGTGCCGAGCATCAACCACCCGAACTTCGGCTGGGCGATCTCGGCCGAGGAGCTGGCCGCCGTTCAGCGCACGAAGCTGTTCGAGGTGTACAACGGGCATCCTCTGGTCAACAACCTGGGCGGCGGCGGCGTGCCGGGCCTCGAGGAGGTGTGGGATCGCATCCTCTCCGGCGGCCGGATGCTCTACGGCGTGGCCGTGGACGACGCGCATCATTTCAAGCGGCCGTGGGACCGGACCGCCTCGACGCCGGGGCACGGGTGGGTGTTCGTGCAGGCGCCGGCCCTCGAGCCGCGCGCGCTGGTCGAGGCGCTCGAGCGCGGGGCGTTCTATTCGTCCACGGGCGTGGAGCTCGCCGTGGTAGAGGCGACCAGCGTGGCCGTGCGCGTCGAGGTGACACCGGCCACGGCCAGCAAGTACCGCATCCAGTTCATCGGGCGAGGTGGCCGCGTGCTGCGAGAAGTGGCCGGCAGCTCCGCGAGCTACGAGTTCGCGGGCGACGAAGGCTACGTTCGCGCGAAGGTCCTGGAGTCGAACGGTGCCGTCGCGTGGACGCAGCCGGTGCCCGTCGGGCCCGGGGCGCCGCGGTGAGCGGCTCGCAGAAGGCACATGGAGGCTGAGATGACGAAGCGTTCGATGATCCTGCCGATCATCCTGCTGGCGGCGGGCATGCCGGCGGTCGTGAGGCCTGCCGCGCAGGCGCCTCCCGCGCAGGCGCCTCCCGCGCCCACCATCGAGCAGATCATGAGCGCGCCGTTCGCCACGGGCCTGGTGGCGTCGCCTGGCGGGCAAGCCGTGGCCTGGGTGTTCAACGAGCGTGGCGCCCGCAACGTCTGGGCGGCCGAGGCCCCGGCGTTCGCCGGGCGGCGGCTCACCAGCTTCGAGGGCGACAACGGCCAGGACGTGAGCGGGCTGCGCTTCACGCCCGACGGCCGGACGCTCGTCTTCGTGCGTGGCGGCGGGCCCAACCGTGCAGGCGAGATCCCGAATCCGACGAGTGACGCGGCCGGGGCCGAGCAGGCCGTCTGGGCGATGCCGCTTGCAGGAGGGGAGCCGCGGAAGGTCGGGACCGGCGACGGCGTCGTGGTGTCGCCGAGAGGCAACCTCCTGGCCTTCGTGCAGAAGGGGCAGATCTGGCTCGCGGGTGTCAGCGGGACGCCGGAGGCGGCTCAGGGGCCGACGACCCGTGGCTCCGCGTCGGCGCTTCGCTGGTCGCCGGACGGTTCGAAGCTCGCGTTCGTCAGCGCGCGCAACAGCCACGCGTTCATTGGCGTGTACGACCTCGGCGCGAAGACCGTGACGTACCTGGACCCTTCCGTGGACCGGGACGCGGAGCCGACGTGGTCCCCCGACGGCCGGCAGGTTGCCTTCATCCGCCAGCCGGTGAACAGCGGCACGACGCCGTTCATCGCCCAGCGCGAGGCGGCGCCGTGGAGCATCCGCGTCGCGGAGGTGGCGACGGGCGCCGCGCGCGAGGTGTGGCGCGGGGAGCGCGGGCCCGGCTCGGTGTTCCAGGGCGTGACGGGCCCTCAATTGATCTGGACGGCTGGCGGGCAGCTCGTCTTCCCCTGGGAGCGCGACGGTTGGAAGCACCTCTACGCCGTGCCCGCCGCGGGCGGGAACGCCTCGCTGCTGACACCGGGCGCGTTCGAAGTGGAGGACGTCGTTGTCGCGCCGGACCGCGCGAGCGTCTATTTCAGCTCGAACCAGGGCGACATCGATCGCCGGGACGTGTGGCGCGTGTCGGTTGGCAGCGCGCCCCGGGCGGTCACGACGGGGCCGGCCATCGAGTGGAGCCCTGCGCCGCTCGCCGATGGCCGTGTGGCCTACCTGCGCGCCGACGCGCGGCGGCCGGGGCAGCCTGTCGTCCAGGAGGCGGAGGGTGCGGCGCGGGAGATCGCGCCCGCGTCGGTTCCGCCGTCATTCCCTGCGTCCGCGCTGGTCGAGCCCGAGGCGGTCACCCTCACGGCCGCCGACGGGATGCAGGTGCACGCGCAGCTCTTCAAGCCGCGCGCGACGGGTGAGGCAAAGCACCCGGCCGTGGTGTTCTTCCACGGCGGCTCGCGCCGGCAGATGCTGCTCGGCTGGCACTACATGGACTACTACCACAACACGTACGCGTTCAATCAGTACCTGGCCAGCCGCGGCTACGTCGTGTTGTCGGTGAACTACCGCAGCGGCACGGGCTACGGCCTCGAGTTCCGCGAGGCGCTCAACTACGGCGCCGGCGGCGCGAGCGAGTTCGGGGATGTGATTGGCGCCGGCTTGTATCTGCGCGGACGCTCTGACGTGGATCCCGCGCGCATTGGCGTCTGGGGCGGATCGTACGGCGGCTATCTCACCGCGATGGCGCTGTCGCGCGCCCCGCACCTCTTCTCCGCCGGCGTGGACCTGCACGGCGTCCACGACTGGACGATCGTCATCCGCAACTTCCAGCCGTCCTTCAACCCGCTGGCATCGCCGGAGGTGGCACGGCTCGCCTATGCGTCCTCACCGATGGCCTCCATCGACGGCTGGCGTGCCCCCGTGCTGGTCGTCCATGGAGACGATGACCGCAACGTGCCGTTCACCGAGACCGTGGACCTGGTGGAGCAGCTCCGCAAGCGCAACGTCCACGTGGAGCAGATAATCTTCCCGGACGAGATCCACGGCTTCCTGCTGCACCAGCGCTGGGTGCGCACCTTCACCGCCGCCGCGGACTTCTTCGACCGGCACCTGAAGGCGCCTGCCCGCGCGACCAGTGGACGGTGACGGCGAGGAAACCACGAAGGCACGAAGGGCACGAAGGTCTCGCGAGGAACATACTGGCAACCCCAAGACCTCAAGACCCCAAGACCTCAAGACCTCAAGACCTCAAGACCTCAAGACCCCAAGCCCCCATGTCCCCCACCGTCGTCGTCGCCGCCGTCATCGAACGTGACGGGGCGTTCCTGCTCACGCTGCGTCCCGAGGGCACGCACCTGGCCGGGCACTGGGAGTTCCCCGGCGGGAAGGTGCACGAGCGGGAGACGCATGCCGAGGCCCTCAGGCGCGAGCTGTTCGAGGAGCTGGACATCGCTGCCGAGGTGGGCGAGGTGGTGCACACCGTCACGCACGCGTACCCGGAGAAGGTCGTCGAGCTTCACTTCTATCGGTGCAGTTTTCGCGGCGAGCCGAAGCCGATGGTGGGGCAGGAGATGCGCTGGGTGCCGCGCGCCGAGCTGTCGTCGCTGCCGTTCCCCGAGGCGGATGCGGCGCTCATCCGGCTCCTCGCGGTGGGCGCCTGATCCGCTCGATCCCCCTCGAAGGGTGTGTTCAGGCCTCGAGGGGATAGGACCGGCAGTACCTCTTCATCGGGCAGGACAGGCACTTCGGCTTGCGCGCGGGACACTGGGTGGCGCCGAAGTCCATCAGTGCCTGGTTGAAGTCGAACACGTGCTTGTGCGGCACGAGCGCCTCGGAGACAGCCCAGAGGCGCCTCTTCATCGCGTGGCTCTTCAGGTCGCCCCTGCCGACGAACACCCGGAAGAGCACGCGCGCGACGTTCGTGTCGAGGATGGCGGCGCGCTGGCGGAACGCGAAGCTGCGGATGGCGCCCACCGTGTACTCGCCGATGCCCTTGAACGAGAGCAGCGTCTCCTCGTCCGACGGCAGCCGCCCGCCGTGCTCGGCGACCGCCTGGCGCGCGATGGACTGCAGGCGATAGGGGCGGATGTTGTACCCGAGCGGGTACCACGTCTGGCGCACCTCGTCTGGCGGCGCATCGGCCAGCACCTCGAACGTGGGGTACTTCTCCAGCCACTCGTGGTACTTGGGGAGCACCCGGTCCACCTGCGTCTGCTGCAGCATGATCTCCGACACGAGGATGTGGTACGGGTCGCTGGTGTCGCGCCACGGGAGGTCACGGCCGTGCGCGCGGTACCAGGCGAGCAGGTGGCGGCGGAAGCGCCGCCGTTCGGCGGGCGTCGGGAGCGGGTGCGGTCTCTGGCGTCTCGGCACGCAGGTCGGGGCGGGGCGGTGACGCCGCGCCCGTATAATTCTCTCACGGTGAAGATCTACACGAAGACCGGTGATGCCGGCGAGACCAGTCTCTTCGACGGCACGCGCGTGCGGAAGACCGACGTGCGCGTGGCGGCGTACGGCGAGGTGGACGAGCTGCAGGCCGCCATCGGCGTGGCGCGCGCGGCCGGCCTCGACGCCGACCTCGACGAGATGTGTGTGACCATGCAGCGGGACCTGTTCGCCGTGGGGGCACGGCTGGCGGATCCCTCGCGCAAGATTGCCGCGCGCGTGGCGAAAGCGGTCGTCACCGAAGAGCACGTCTCGCGGCTCGAGGGCTGGATCGACCGGCTCGACACCGAGCTGCCCCCGCTCCGGCACTTCATCCTGTCCGGCGGCACGCCATCCGGCGCGGAACTGCACCTGGCCCGCGCCATCTGCCGCCGCGCCGAGCGGGCCGTGCTGGCCATCGGCGAGGGCGCCGTGGAGCCCGTGCTCGTCGTCTACCTCAACCGCGTGTCGGACCTGCTCTTCACCATGGCGCGCGCCGCCAACCACAGACGCGGAGTGACCGAGACCGAATGGTGATGGGGCGCAGAGGCCGCAGATGGGACGCAGATGAACGCAGATGAACGCAGATGGCACAGAGCTCTCGGGAACCCGCACCTGCCTGCGTTGAACCCCGCGCTCTTGAACCTCCGTGCTTCGAACCCCCGTGCTTCGAACCCCCGTGCTTCGAACCCCCGTGCCTTGCCCCCCCGTGCCTGACCTCCGCGCCTCCTACTTCGCGTGCGAGCAGCTGGCGCGGGCGCACTACGAGAACTTCCCGGTGGCGTCGCGGCTGCTGCCCCGGCGCCTGCGGCCGCACGTGGCGGCGGTCTATGCCTTCGCGCGCACCGCGGACGACATCGCCGACGAGCCCGGCCGCGAGCCCGGCGAACGGCTTGCGCTGCTCGAGGGCTACCGTGAGCGCCTGATTTCCCGACAAGCGAAGCCCTCTCCCGTCGCCATCCCCTCCCGTCGCCCCCTTCCTCCTCCCGACTCCGGCGTCCCCCCTCCCGACGCGTTCTTCCCCGCGCTCCACGACACCATCGACCGCTTCGACCTTCCGGTCTCGCTCTTCACCGATCTGCTGAGCGCCTTCGAGCAGGACGTGACGACCAATCGCTACGACACATGGGAGCAGGTCCTCGACTACTGCCGGCGATCGGCGAACCCGGTGGGGCGCATCGTCCTCCGGTTGAGCGGCTACCGGAGCGACGCGCTGGACGAGGCGTCCGACGCGGTGTGCACGGCGCTGCAGCTGACGAACTTCTGGCAGGACCTGGCCGTGGACTGGTCACGCGGCCGGCTGTACGTCCCTGAAGAGGCGTGGCGCGCCCACGGCGCCAGCCTGGCGGACCTGGACCGGCGTGCCTGGACGCCTGCCTGGCGGTCCACGCTCGTGGCGTGCGGCGTCCGCACCCGTGCGCTCTTCGATCGGGGCCGGGTCGTGTGTGACGGCGTGGGGGGGCGGCTGCGCTTCGAGCTGCGCGCCACGTGGCACGGAGGCATGCGGATCCTCGATCGGCTGGAACAGGGCGGTTACGACGTCTTCCGCGCGCGCCCATCGCTCGGCATCGCCGACGGGATGGTGATAGCGTGTAGAACGCTCGCCTGGCGAGTCCCGTAGATCCCTCCGTGTCGCGCGATACGTCCTTTTCCTACTCGTTTCTCGTCCTCCCCGCGGCTGAGCGCCACGCCCTGATCGCGGTGTGGGAGTTCTGCCGCGCCGTGGACGATGCCGTGGATGAGGAGCCGGATCCTGCGCGTGCCGCCGTCCGTGTCGCCGAGTGGCGGGCCGAGGTCGCGCGCCTCTTCGGCCAGGAGGCGCCCGCCACGCCGCAGGGCCGCCGCCTGCGCCCGTTCGTCGAGCGCTTCCAGCTGTCGCGCGAGCCCTTCGACGCGCTGGTCGAGGGTGTGGAGATGGACCTCGGCCGCACGCGCTACGAGGCCTTCGACGAGCTGGTGGAATACTGCCGGCGCGTCGCGTCGGCCGTGGGCGTCATGTGCGTGGAGCTCTTCGGGTGCCGCGGGCCGGAGGCGCGCGAGTACGCGTATCACCTCGGCCTCGCGCTGCAGGTCACCAACATCATCCGCGACGTGAAGGAGGACCTCTCGCGCGGCCGCGTGTACCTCCCGCAGGAGGACCTCCGGCGATTCGGCTGCACGGAGGCCGACCTGGCGGCGGGACGCGTGACCGAGCCGGTCCGGCGACTCCTCGCGTTCGAGTGTGCGCGTGCGCGCGAGCACTACACCCGAGCGGCCGAGGCAATGCCCCAGGCCTGCGCCCGGCGGCTCGTGGCCGCGGAAATCATGGGGGGGATCTACTTCGAGATCCTCCAGCGCATCGAGCGGCGGGGCTACGACGTGTTCTCCGAGCGTGTCCGCGTGCCCAAGCCCGTGCGCGCACGCATCGCGCTCGCCATCTGGATGCGGAGCCGCGTGGGCCTGGCCGGCATGCGCCTTGGCCCCGCCCCTCGCACGTGACTTCTCCCGACGTCATCGTCATCGGCGCGGGGTTTGCGGGCCTCGCCGCCGCCACGGCCCTGGCAGAGCAGGGGGCGCGTGTCCTCGTCCTCGAAGCGCGACCCGTGCTGGGCGGCCGCGCGTCCGCGGTTCGGGACGCCGTGACCGGCGAGAAGCTGGACAACGGCCAGCACGTCCTGATGGGGTGCTACGACGACACCTTCCGGTTCCTCGCGCGCATCGGCGCGTCGGACCGCGTCCGGCGCCAAGCCGGGCTGGCCGTCACGATGATCGAGCGCGGCGGCCGGAGGTCGACGCTGCAGCTGCCCCCGCTGCCCGCGCCGCTTCACCTGCTGGCGGGCGTGCTGGCGTGGGACGCGCTGTCGTGGCACGAGAAGATGTCGGTGATGCGCGTCGGCGCAGCGCTCCGGACGACGGGCGACGCCGGGACTGAAGTCCCGGCGCTCCGTCCCGGCGGTCCCCCTGGCGCCGTCACCGTCCGTGACTGGCTCGTGGCTCACGGCCAGGCTGCCCGGCTCATCGAGCTCTTCTGGGAACCGCTGGCACTCGCCGCGCTCAACCAGCCCATCGCCGTGGCTGCCGCGGACACGTTCATCGAGGTGCTTTCGCGGATGTTCGGGCCCGAGGCCGAGCGCGCGACCCTGGTGGTGCCGGCGGTGCCGCTCGACGAGCTGTATGCGGAGCCCGCGCGCGCGTGGCTCGAGGCGCGTGGATCGCTCGTCCGCACCCAGGCCCAGGCGCGCGTTCACGTGAAAGGCAGCCAGGTCGTGGGCGTGGACGTCCGTGGCGAGACCATCCATGCGCCGGCAGTGGTGGCGGCGGTGGCCTGGCACGCGCTGCCGGGTCTCTTCGCGGCGCCCGCGCCACGAGCACTCGACGACCTGCTCCATCGCGCGGCCGCGACCACCAGCTCGCCCATCGTCACCGTGAACCTCTGGTACGACCGGCCGGTGCTCGACGAGGTGTTGGTGGGCCTGCCCGGGCGCGCGTTCCAGTGGGTATTCGACAAGGCGGTCGTGTTCGGCCGCGAGACGTCTCACCTGTCGCTCGTGTCGAGCGGGGCGGCGGATATCGTGTCGCAGACCAACGAGGAGCTGGTCGCGCGCGCGACGCGCGAGGTGCACGACGCGCTGCCGCGCGCCGCCTCCGCGCGCCTGGTCCACGCGTCCGCGGTACGCGAGCGCCGCGCCACCTTCTCGCTGGCGCCAGGTCAGCCCATGCGGCCGGGCACGGAAACCGGCGTCACCGGGCTGCTGCTGGCCGGCGATTGGGTGGATACGGGACTTCCCGCGACCATCGAGGGGGCCGTCGTCTCCGGCCACCGGGCCGCGGCGGCGGCTCGAGTGTGAGCCGCCCAATGGGCCGATCACTCAATCTCCAGTCACCAGTCAATCGTCAATCTACAATCGTCAATCATCAATGGCCGCCTCCATACTCCTCCGCTACCAGGAGCTGGCGCTCAAGGGCAAGAACCGCCCATGGTTCCAGCGGCACCTCATCCGGCACCTGCACCGGGCGCTGGCGGGGCTCGGCGTGCGCGAGATTCGCGTGCCGATGGGGCGCCTGGAAGTCGTGCTCGGCAGCGACGCCTCGATGGCGGAGGTTCGCGAACGCCTGAAGCACGTGTTCGGGCTGGCGAACTACTCGGTCACCACGCGCGTGGCGCCGGACATGGAGGCCCTCGTGTCCGGCATCTTGCGGGACCTGCCGCGGGAGGCCCCGTCCAGCTTTCGGGTACGCGTGCGGCGCGCGGACAAGCAGTTCCCGCTGCGGACGCCGGACATCGAGCGCGAGATGGGCCGGCGCATCGTGGAGGCGCGCGGCTGGCCCGTGAATCTCTCGGATCCCGCGTTGACCATCGGCGTCGAGATCGTGCCGGGTGAGGCCTATTACTACTTCGGCAAGGAGCCCGGAGCGGGTGGCCTTCCGACGGGCACCGGCGGGCGCGTCGTGGCGCTGCTGTCGGGCGGCATCGACTCGCCCGTGGCGGCGTGGCGGATGATGCGGCGCGGCTGCAAGGCCACGCTGGTCCACTTCCACAGCGCGCCGTTCCTCTCGCGGGCCTCGCAGGACAAGGCGCGCGAGCTGGCCCGGGTGCTCGCCCGCTATCAGCTCAGCGCAAAGCTGCACCTCGTGCCCATCGGCGAGATCCAGCGGCAGATCACCCTGTCGGTGCCGGGCGCGCTGCGCGTCATCCTGTACCGGCGGCTCATGCTGCGGATTGCCGAGCGCATCGCGCTCAGGTCCAGCGCGCACGCCCTGGTCACCGGCGACGTGCTGGGCCAGGTCGCCTCGCAGACCATCGAGAACATGGCGGTCACGGGCGCCGCGATCGGCATGCCCATCTTCCGGCCGCTCATCGGGATGGACAAGGACGAGATCATCGCCGAGGCCGAGCGCCTGGGCACCTATTCCATCTCCATCGTGCCGGACGAGGACTGCTGCACCCTGTTCACGCCGCGGCATCCCGTGACGCGGGCCCGCCACGGGGAAATCGAAGATGCCGAGCGCGGGCTGCCGATGGAGGAGTTCGTGGACACCGCGCTCCGATCGTCGTCTCTCGAGCGATTCACCTGGCCGGCGGTGGGGGTGGTCGGGGCGGTTTGAGGTCTTGGGGCTTGGGGCTTGGGGCTTGGGGCCTGGGGCTTGGGCCTTGGGCCTTACTCCGCCCTGAGCGCGACCACGCGCGCTTGTGGGGTGCTCACGAGCGTCTCCCCTTCGTAGCCCTCGGCGTCGAGTGAACGGGGCAGCCAGGTAATCGAGTTGCCGACAGGGTACTCCTTGAACACGTCGATGACGATCACGCGGGGCGCGGTGCCTTGTGACCGTGCCCGCGCGAAGAGGGCGTCGATGGTGAAGACCGCTGGCGCGCCCGCGTAGACGCCAACCGGGCCGGCGCCGCGCTCCACCACGAAGCGCTCGCGGACGAAATCGTCGAGCGCCAGCCAGGCGTCCACCCGCCCGACGAACAGCAGGCATGCCAGTTCGTCGGTGCACGCGACAACATCCTCTGGCTGCAGCGTCGAACGGAACGCCTCGATCCCGGCGACCTGAATGGTGGGGCGCACCGCGGACAAGCGTTCCGTGACGAGGCGCGGTTCACGCCAGTGGGAGACGACGATGAGGGCCGCAGCCCCCTCGAGCGCGGCGCGAATCAGCTGCGCGCGCCTCCCGGGCCAGAGGCCCCTGGTGTGCTCGGCAATGGCGACGAGATCGATGCCGATCGCCGCCAGCATGCACACCGTGGGAAGCAGCACGTAGTTGATGGTGATGCCCGACTCGATCACGCCAAACCAGAGCACCCAGCCCACCCAGCCGAGGTGTGCCGCGCGCTCGCTGGCGTGCCAGTCGCCGCCAGCGCCGGCCATCCGCGCGACGAGGAGCACGAGGGCCGAGCAGATCATCACGGGATCCTCGGCGGCCAGGTGCCAGAACATGTCGAGGGGATAGGTCAGGTTTCCCTGGATGACGCCCCGCGCGAGGGCGGCAGAGACGGGTGCGGACGCCGAGGCGAGCGCGACGCCGATGGCCAGCGTCGCTACGGCGGCCGAGGCGGCAATCTTCACGCTGGGCACGGCTCGTCCCGGCGCCAGCAGCCAGGCCAGGATGAGCCCCGCAAGGATGACGCCGAGCGGCCCTCCCTGCGGGCGCTCGAACAGGTTCAGCACCTGCCACACGAAGAAACGCCGAATCATCGTGTCGCCGCCGGCGTCGCCCGAGGGCATCGCGTAATGAAGGGCCGTCAACGCCGATTGGGCCCCGAGAACACCGATGGCGATGGACGCGGCGATGACGCACCAGAGACGCAGATGGGGCAGATTACGATGCCGCAGATGGCCGGGCCGCAGATGGCGCAGATGACGCAGATCTTCAGGGGAATCCGGAGTGGGCCCCGCTCGCCAGTCGAGAAGAAGGCCGGCGGCTGGAATCGCCAACAGCGTGAACGCGAGCTCGTGCGTCAGGCGGGAGAGGAAGGCGAGGGCGGCAAGGGCGAGGCAGGTGCGGGCGGGTGCGAACGGGTGCTGGCAGGTGCGGGCAGGTGCGGGCGGGTGCGAACGGGTGCGGACAGGTGCGGGCGGGTGCGGGCAGGTGCGGGCAGGTGCGGACGGGAGCGAACGGGTGCGGGCAGGTGCGGGCGGGTGCGGGCGCGTGCGGACAGGTGCGGGCAGGTGCGCGCAGCGAAGGCGGGACACGACCGCCAGGATCGCCACGCACGTCAGCAGGAACGGCGCGTAGAAGCGGCCCGTGGTGATGGCGGCCCAGAAGGGGACCGACGCGGCGACGAGCAGGGCGGATGCGACGCCCGCCGCAGCCGAGACGCTCGTGCGGATGAGCGTGTACCCCACCACCAGAACAGCCGCGCCCGACAGCAGGCTCAGCGCGCGGAAGGCGGGCAGCTCGACGCCGCTCAGCGCCGCTGCCAGCCACGAGAGGTACGAGTACGCGAGGCCGCGATCGTAGAGGAGGCCGGAAGGGAGGAGAGGCACGCCGTGCGCGCTGATGCCGCGCACGGCAAAGAGGGTGTACTCCTCGTCCGGCGTATAGCCGGGCCGGACGAGGGACAGCGCGCCGATCCCGACGACCACCGCCGCGAGGGCGACGATGACGCGGAGCGCGGCGCGCGGGGTCACGCGACGGTGATGGCCGTGTCCAGGTAGACGTCCTGAATGGCGTTCAGCAGCGCCACGCCTTCCTTCATCGGCCGCTGGAACGCCTTGCGCCCGGAGATGAGGCCCATGCCGCCGGCGCGCTTGTTGATCACCGACGTCTTCACGGCCTCCTTCAGGTCGCTCTCGCCGGCCGAGGCGCCGCCCGAGTTGATGAGCCCCGCGCGGCCCATGTAGCAGTTCGCCACCTGGTAGCGGGTCATGTCGATCGGGTTGTCGGTGGTGAGCTCCGAGTAGACCTTCTTGTGCGTCTTCCCGAAGTTGAGCGCGGTATAGCCGCCGTTGGTCTCCGGCAGCTTCTGCTTGATGATGTCGGCCTCGATGGTCACGCCGAGGTGGTTGGCCTGGCCGGTGAGGTCGGCCGC
>JADZCN010000018.1 GCA_020851565.1 Acidobacteriota bacterium
ACGAACGGCTGGAAGTTGCTGCCGAACTTCACGCCGTAGGGCGGGTCGATGGAGATCGGCGAACAGGTCGAACAGCGACTGCTGCCTGTCCGTCCTGTGCCCGACCAGCGTGTCGACGATGGCGCGGGTGGAGAGGCGTTCGTGGACGAAGAGCGGGAGGGTGGGGACGTCGAAGGAGAGCCGCTCGGCCTTGCCGGTCCAGGTGAGGAACGGCGCGCCAAGGCGTCTCAGCGCATCGACGGCGTCCTGCAGGGTGCGCACGGTGACCTGGATGCGGCCGTCCGCGCCGGAGAACGCGCGCGGCTCGGCGAACGCGTGCGGCGCCGGAAGCCTGGCCGCCCCCTCGATGCACGCGAGCAGCCATTCGCCCAGTTCGCGGGCGCCGTTCTGCCCGTCCCAGTCGAGCGCGGGGGACAGCGAGGAGTCGTAGCGGTACGTCGCGGGCGGCCGCTTCTTCCGGAACTTGTCCTGCGTGCCGATGTCCGGCCGCATGGCCGCCTGCTGGTCGGGGTGCGTCTAGGAGCTGGCGGGCTTCGGCGCGCGCGATGCGGCGGCCCTGTTTCGGGAAGGTTTCGCCCTGGCCACGCGCGGCGATTCTAGCAGTCGACGGGCGCGGCACCTTGCACAAGGTTGCAGCAGATCAGGTAGCCATCTCGAAAACAGGGGCACAGCATCTCGATTGCAGATGTCGAATCCGGGCCGTTCCAGCAGAGAAACCGCCCGGAGTCAGCGGCTCACATCGGTCGGCTCCGGATGATTGACAACCTTGCTTTAGTTATGTAAGAGTCCCGCCACCAGTGGGGTTCCCTATGAGCTTCGAGCCCGACGCGCGAGAACTCGGCATGAACCGGCGCATCCTGCGCCGCGACTTTCTGAACGGTGTCGCCATCGGCGTCGGTGCTGCGGCGGTCGGTGTGCGCGGCCGCGCTGCGGCAGCCGAAGCGCAGCCGGGCGGCCCCTCGCCCGAGACGTACCCACCCCGACGACTGGGCCTTCGCGGCGAATACGACGCCGCAGTCCAGCCGCTCGGCGCCCTGGAGAAGAACGCATCGTCGTCCTTCCCCGGCATCGACGCCGAGACCAACGAGACCTACGACCTCGTCATCGTCGGCGCCGGCATGTCGGGCCTCTCGGCCGCCTACTTCTGGCAGAAGGCGCTGGGCACCGACCAGCGCGTGCTGATCCTCGACAACCACGACGACTTCGGCGGCCACGCCAAGCGCAACGAGTTCACCTACGGCGGGCGCACGTTCATCAGCTACGGCGGGACGATGGGCATTTCCACGCCCTACCCGTACAGCTACATGGCCAAGTCGCTGGTGGCGGACCTCGGCGTAGACGTCAGCCGGAACGTAGAGTTCCTGAACCGCGACCTCTTCCAGAAGTTCGAGCTCGGGCCCGCCACGTTCTTCGACAAGGAGCACTTCGGCGAAGACCGGCTCATCGTCGGCACCGGCCGGCTGCCCTGGCCGGAATTCTTCGCCAAGGCGCCGCTCACCGACGCGGCTCGTCGCGACCTCATCCGTCTCTACGGCAGGAACCCGGACTACATGGCCGGGATGTCGGTCGAGCAGAAGAAGGCGGCGCTCGCGAAGATCAGCTACCAGGACTACCTCGTCCGCCACGCGAAGATGAGCCCGGAGGCGCTCCCGTACTTCCTCGGGCAGGGAGGGCGGAACAACAAGCGGGTGGACACCACCCCGGCCCTCGAAGCAGCCCAGCGCGGGTCGGTGGGCTTCGACGGGCTCGGCCTCAGCTTCGAGAAGTCGTTTCCACAGGGAAGCTACGCCTTCCACTTCCCGGACGGAAATGCGTCCATCGCCCGGTTGCTCGTCTCCCGCCTCGTGCCGAAGGCGATTCCGGGCAAGCACGACATGTCCACGATCGTCCAGACGCCGGTCGCCTACGACCGTCTCGATGATGCCGCCTCGTCCGTGCGCATCCGGTTGGAGAGCACGGTCGCGCGGGTGCAGCACGAGGGGCCGTCGAGTCAGCCGACGGGTGTTCGGGTGGCCTACCTGCGCGGCGGACGGATGCACCAGGTGCGGGGGCGCAACGTGGTGCTGGCGTGCTTCAACGCCGTTATCCCGAAGCTCGTGCCCGAGCTTCCGGACGCGCAGAAGCAGGCGCTCGTCTATCCGGTCAAAGTGCCGATGCTCTACACGAACGTGCTGCTGCGGCGCTGGGCCCCGTTCAAGGCCGTCGGCGCGGCCAGCGTCAGCGCGCCGGGAATGTACCACACGAGCTGCAGCATCGATGCCGGCTCCACGGTCGGCGGCTACCGCGGCCTCACCACGCCGGACGAGCCCGCGGTGGTGCACATGACGCGCAACCCGAACAAGCCGGGCCTGCGGCGGAAGGAACAGAATCGGGCGGGGCAGCAGGAGCTGCTCGGCATGACCTTCTCGGACTTCGAGCTGTCCATCCGCCGGCAGCTGGCGAGGACCCTGGCGGGCACCGACTTCGACCCGGCCGCGGACATCGTGGGCATCGCGGTGAACCGGTGGCCCCACGGCTATTCCTACACGTACGACACCCTGGGCGATCCCGACGTGCCCCCCGAGGCTCGCCCACACGTGATCGGCCGGCAGCGCCTCGGCTTCATCACAATCGCCAATTCGGACGCCGGCGCTGCCGCCTTCACGAACCAGGCCTTCGACGAGGCGCACCGCGCCGTGCAGGAGCTCCTGGTCGCTCGCGGCCTCGCGTGATCGCGTCCGCCTCTTCGAAGACGTTCGGGAGTGGAACATGAGCCACGTGTCCGTTGAAGCCGACCTGTCGACCGGCGCCGGAATGGTGGAGGCCTGTCGGCGCCACACGCTCTTCGAGTGGTCCGCGCAGAGCCACGTGGATCCCATCCCGATGGCGCGGGCGAAGGGGGTGCATTTCTGGACGCCGGAGGGCAAGCGCTACATCGACTTCAACAGCCAGTTGATGTGCGTGAACGTCGGGCATGGTCACGAGCGCGTGATCAGGGCGATCCAGGAGCAGGCGGCGCAGCTCGCGTACGCCAATCCGTTCATGGCCTCTGAACCGCGTGCACGCCTCGGTGTGAAGCTCGCCGAGATCTGCCCGGGCGACATCGACGCGTTCTTCTTCACCAACGGCGGGTCGGAAGCCAACGAGAACGCGGTTCGCATCGCCCGCCTCTACACCGGCCGTCACAAGGTCTTGGCGCGGTACCGCTCGTATCACGGCGGCACCGCCGGAAGCCTGACGCTGACGGGCGACCCGCGACGCTGGCCCTCGGAGCCGGGCATCCCCGGCGTCGTGCGACTGCCGCACCCTTATCACGGCATCGAACGCGGCTGGGACTCCACCGAGAAAGCGCTGGCCGATATCGAGGAGATCATCGAGCTGGAGGGGCCCGAGACCATCGCGGCGCTGATCCTCGAGCCGGTCACGGGCACCAACGGAGTGCTCCCGCCCCCGCCCGGGTATCTCGAAGGCATTCGCGATCTGTGTACGCGCCACGGCATCGTGATGATTGCCGACGAGGTGATGTCCGGCTTCGGGCGCACTGGCGCCTGGTTCTCGGTGGACCACTGGGGCGTGGTCCCCGACATCCTGACCATGGCGAAGGGACTGACGAGCGCCTACGTGCCCCTGGGGGCGGTGGGCATCCGGCGCCCCATCGGCGAGCATTTCCAGTCCAACGTCCTCTACGGGGGGCTCACCTACAACAGCCATCCGATGGGGTGTGCCGCCGCTCTGGCGACCATTGCCGCCTACGAGGAGGAGGGGCTGATCGGGCGAGCCCGCGAGCGAGGTGTGCTGATGGCCTCGCTGCTCGAGGATCTGCAGGCGCGGCACCGCTCGGTCGGCGCCGTCCGATCGATCGGTCTCTTCGGCATCGTCGAGCTCGTGCGCAATCGCATCACCCTCGAGCCGCTCGCACCGTTCAACGGCACGTCGCCCGACATGCAGGCGCTCGGCCGTTTCTTCCGCGAGCAGGGGCTCTACACCTTCGTTCGCTGGAACACGTTCTTCACGAACCCGCCCCTGTGCATCACCGAGGCGGAGCTGCGCGAGGCGTTCGACATCATCAACCGCGGGCTGGCCATCACCGACCGCGCGGTCGTGCACTGAGGAGGACCCGTGAGCAACTCCGATCGTGACCTGGGCATGGACCGCGACATCACGCGTCGCGACTTCCTGAACGGCGTGGCCATTGGCGTGGCCGGTTCAATGGTGACCCCGGCGCTGCTGGGGGCGGCGGCCGCCGAGCAGGCTGCACAGGGTGCCGAGTCGGCGCCCGGCTACTACCCGCCCGGGTTGACCGGCATGCGTGGCAGTCATGCCGGCTCGTTCGAGGTCGCGCACCAGATGCGCGACGCCCGCGGATGGAAGACGCCGGCCACCGACACGGGCGAGGCCTACGATCTCGTGATCGTCGGCGGCGGTATCAGCGGCCTCGCCGCTGCGCAGTTCTTCCGCGAGGCGGTGGGCCCGCGCGCGTCGATTCTCGTCCTCGACAACCACGACGACTTCGGCGGCCACGCGAAGCGCAACGAGTTCCAGCTGGACGGCCGCGTCTTCATGCTGAACGGTGGCACGCTGAACATCGAGGCGCCGAAGCAGTACAGCGACGTCTCGATGGGGCTGCTCCGCCGGCTGGGCATCGACATCGAGCGCTTCGAGCGCGAGACCGAGGAGGATCGCGGCATCTATCGACGGATGGGGCTTCGCAACGGCGTCTTCTTCCCGAAGGATCGATTCGGCAGCGACCGGCTCGTCGTGGGGACGCCAGGCGGCGGGCAGGCGACCGACGACGCATGGGCGGAGTTTCTCGCGAAGACACCGCTGCCCGCCGAGGCGAAGAAGGACATCGCGCGTCTCCAGAGCCGGAACCAGCCCGATTACATGGCCGGCTTGTCGGACGACGAGAAGAAGCGGCAGCTCCTGCACATGAGCTACCAGGACTTCCTGCTCAAGGTTGCGAAGGTGCACCCGGACGCGGCGTGGTTCTACCAGTCGCGAACGACGGGGCTGTTCCTGATGCAGGCCGATGCGGTGCCGGCCTACTACGGGTGGAATTCCGGGTACCCGGGCTTCCAGGGCATGAAGCTGGAGCCGACGCCGCGTGAGCAGCTGATCTACGAGCCCGGCGGTCAACACGGACGGGAGAACCAGGAGCGGGCGAGCGAAGGCGGGCGCTCGATTCACTTCCCCGACGGCAACGCGACGATTGCGCGACTGCTGATCCGCGCCCTGCTGCCCGACGCGGTGCCCGGTCACACGCAGGAGGACGTGGTCACCGCGCGCGTCGACTACGCGAAGCTCGACCGGGCGGGCTCGCCGACGCGAGTGCGCCTCAACAGCACGGTTGTGCAGGTGCGCCACCTGGGCGAGCCCGCATCGGCGAGGGAAGTCGAGATCGCTTACGTCAAGGGCGGCCAGACCCGCAGCGTCCGTGCCGGGCACTGCGTCATGGCGTGCTGGAACTCGGTGATTCCCTACATGTGCCCCGATCTGCCCCAGGCGCAGCGCCAGGCGCTGCTTTACGGGATCAAGGCGCCCATCGTCTACACGAACGTGTTCATCCGGAACTGGACTGCGTTTGCGAAGCTCGGCGTCGCGAACGTCACGGCGCCCAGCGGGTATCACCCGAGCGTGCAGCTGCCGGAGCCGGTGAGCATCGGGAACCACCAGTGCGCGCGGACGCCGGACGAGCCTACAGTGCTGCACCTGGTCCGAACGCCCTGCGCGCCGGGCAAGCCGAGGAAAGAACAGCATCGCCTCGGCCGGGCGGAACTGCTCGCCACACCGTTCGAGACATTCGAGCGGGAGATCCGCGACCAGCTCGCACGGACGCTGGCGGATGGCGGGTTCGATCCCGCGCGGGACATCGCGGGGATCACGGTCAACCGGTGGCCACACGGGTACACCTACAACTACAACACGCTGGAAGACCCAGTCGCCTGGGCGCTCTCGTCGCCGGAAGACCGGGCGTTCGTCGTGGGCCGCCAGACGTTCGGCCGCATCTCCATCGCCAACGCGGATGCGGCGGGCAGCTCGCACACCGACGCGGCGATCGACATGGCCCAGCGCGCGATTCGTGAAGTCGTGGAGTCGCGCACCAACCTCTCGACAGCGGCGCTTGCGAAATCGTGAACGGGAAGTACCCCACAGGGCAGCAGCGGTAGAACACAACAGGCTCGATGAGGCGCGGAACGAAGGAACCATGCGAGGAGTGTTCGCTATGAGCATTGCAGTTCGGATGTTGGCGTGCGCGTGCGCGCTTCTGATCGCCACAGGAGTGGCGATGGCGCAGACCGGTGTGGGCACCGGCGTGATCACAGGTGTGGTGCTGGACGAGACCAAGGGTGTCATGCCCGGTGTGACGGTGACCGTCTCGGGTCCGGCCGTCATGGGCACTCCGTCGACCACGACGGGGGCCAATGGCAGCTATCGCGTGACGAACCTCCCACCAGGCGAATACCTGGTGACGTTCGAGCTCGCAGGCTTCGGCACGGTCATCCGGGAGGGGATCCGGGTGGGGTCCGGGTTCACCGCCACGGTGAATGTTGAGCTCCGGCCGGCGACGATTGCCGAGACCGTGACGGTCAGCGGCCAGTCGCCGATCGTGGACGTGACCTCGAGCCAGGTGGTGACGCGGTACGACACGGAAATCTTGGCCAGTCTGCCCGGCGCGCGTGACTACTGGGCGGTACTCGCCCAGACGCCTGCAGTGTCGATGGGGCGCGTGGACGTCGGCGGCAGTGGCGCGCTGACGCAGCAACCCTACACGGCGTATGGGCTCTCCAGTGCGGGCGGCGTGAACCGTGCCGAGGTGGAGGGCATCATGGTGAACGAAGGCGGTGGCGGTGGCGGCAGCGACATGTACTACACCGACTACGGCGCCTTTGCCGAGATTGGTGTCAGCGCGGTAGGAAATGGTGCCGACATGCCGAGCCCGGGCGTGCTCAGCCAGCTCATCGCCAAGTCCGGCGGCAACGAGTATCACGGCAACGTGTACTTCGACTTCCAGAACGACAAGATGGAGGCGACGAACATCAGTGACGCCCAGATCGCTGCGGGCGTCAGGGGCAGTGACGTCCTCGACCCGCGCGACACCAACCGGCTGAGCAAGTTCCAGGACTTCAACGCGGACCTGGGCGGCTTCCTCGTCAAGGACAAGCTGTGGTGGTACGGTGCGTACCGGCGGAGCGAGACGGGGCAGCGCTATCCGACGCTGCTCGACGGCATCCAGGACACCTGGGTGCCGGTCGCCACCGCCAAGGCCACCTATAACCTCACGCAGGCACACCGGCTCACGGGCTTCTATCAGTTCCAGACGAAGGAACAGCCGAGCTATCTCGGCGCCATCCGCATCGGCGGCGGACGCCAAAGCCCGGCGCTGATGACCCAGGAGACCGTCTGGTACTCCACGTTCCCGCTCCATGTCTGGAAGGCGGAGTACAACGGCGTGCTCTCCGATTCGCTCTTCTTCGAGGTGCGGACAGGGGCCTACCACTCGGTGTGGGGCCGCGACGGGAAGTCGGACGGCCCTCGCATCGAGGACATCGGCAACAACTTCGTCTCTGGCGGTGTGTGGGGCACGGACCTGCGCCGGCACCGGCCGCAGGCCAACGGCTCACTCACCTACGTGAAGTCCGGCTGGGCGGGCGATCACAACTTCAAGTTCGGCGGTGAGGTGATGCGCGACCTGCTGGTCCAGCCATTCAGGGGGTTCACGTACCCGACGCAGGCGCTGTCGGTGCTGAACAACGGCGTGCCGACACAGGTGGACATCTACCAGCCGGGGTCAGAGTCGATGAATGGGCTGTGGACCTACTCCGTGTACCTGAACGACACCTGGCGCGTGAACCGTCGTCTCACTATCAACGCCGGTCTGCGCTTCGACCGCCATTCGGCCTATCACCCCGAGCAGCAGGGTCCAGCCGGCCAGCGCTTCGATCGCGTGGACGACATCGTCTCGTTCAACAACTGGGGCCCACGTCTGGCTGTAAGCTACGACGTGACGGGTGACGCGAAGACGGTCGCGAAGGCCAGCTTCGGAACCTTCTGGCTGTATCCAGCCGCCGACCTCGCGTCGGGACTCAACGCCAATGCCACGATGTGGTGGCAGCGGTATGCCTGGTCGGACCCCAATGGCAATGGCTACTACGACTTGGGCGAGGAAGGCAGACTGCTGGCCGTGAACGGCGGCCGGGCCAGCCAGGTGTTCGACCCGGACCTCGAGAATACCTACGTGCGCCAGTTCACGACCTATGTGGAACGTGAGATCGGCAACAACTTTGGCGTCAGGACCGGGTTCGTCTGGAACGGCCGTCGTCAGGTGCGGGGACAGATCAACGTCAACCGACCGCTCGATGCGTACACGGTGCCCGTGACATTCCGGGATCCAGGGCCGGATGGACGCTTCAACACGGCGGACGATGGGGCCTCGCTGACGGGCTACAACCTCAGCGCGGAGGCCCTTGCGCTGCCCGTCGTGAACATCACGACCGTCCTGCCTGGGGCCGACAGCAACTACTACACGTGGGAGATCACGGCGACGAAGCGGGAGACCAGCATGTGGTCGATGCAGGCCAGCTTCGCGCAGACCTGGTCGCGGGAAACCGCGCTCGGTGCCGGCGCGGGCTTCACGCCGAATGCGTTCATCAACGCCGACGACGAGAAGCTGAAGTCCACGACGTGGCAGGGGAAGCTCCTGGCCACGCTCCGCCTCGCGAAGGGTTTCCGACTCACTCCGACGCTGCGCCACCAGTCCGGCACGCCCTTTGGGCGCGTCTTCTCCCAGAGCTTCAACTGGGGCGTCGCGACGATCCGAGCGGAGCCCATCAACGCACAGCGCTCGCCGAACCTCACCGTGCTCGACATCCGCAGCGAGAAGGGCTTCGACACGCGGCTCGGGAGGCTGACGGGCTTCTTCGACGTCTACAACATCTTCAACACGAACGCCGAGCAGCAGATCACGACGACGTCGGGTAGCTCGTACCTCCGGCCGATCGCCATCACGCCGCCGCGCATTGCGCGCGTGGGCGTGAAGTTCGTGTGGTAGGACCACGATGACGGGACGGGCCGGGACCTCACACCAGACGGGCTTGCCGGAGACGCGCGACTTCCGCCGCTCGCTCGGGCTGTTCGACTCGACCATGGTCGTCGTGGGCGCCATGATCGGGTCGGGCATCTTCCTGGTGTCGGCCGACATGACCCGGCTCCTCGGGTCGGCCAGCTGGGTGCTCGTCGCCTGGGGTCTCACGGCCGTGCTGACACTGGCCGCCGCGCTTTCGTACGGTGAGCTGGCGGCGATGATGCCTCGCGCGGGTGGGCAGTACGTCTACCTGCGCGAGGCATTCTCGCCGATCGCGGGCTTCCTCTACGGGTGGACGCTGTTCGCTGTCATCCAGACGGGAACGGTCGCCGCGGTGAGCGTCGGGTTCGCCCGGTACGCGAGCGTGCTGTTCCCCTCGATCGGGGAGGACCGGTATCTCGTCCCGCCGATTCACCTGTCGGAGAGTTACGCCGTCTCCCTCTCCAACGCGCAGCTGCTGGCCATCGCCGTGATTGCCCTTCTCACCTGGACCAACACGAGAGGCATCGATTACGGTCGCATCATCCAGAACGTGTTCACCACGGCGAAGACAGGGGCGGTCGTCGGGCTGATCGCGATCGGCCTGGTGTTCGGAGCGAACGCCGGCGCCATCGACGTGAACTTCTCCCGTGCCTGGGTCCCGGTGGGGCCCGCGGCCATCGCGCCCGGCCTCGATGCCACCTCGCTGTACGGGCTCCTGGTGGCGCTCGCCATCGCCCAGGTGGGCTCCCTCTTCGCGTCGGACGCCTGGAACAACATCACCTTCACGGCCGGGGAGGTGAAGAATCCCCGTCGCGACGTGCCAGTGTCGCTGGCCATCGGCACGGGCATCGTGATGACGCTCTACCTGGCGGCCAACGTCACATACTTCACCACCCTGCCGATTGACGCCATCAAGACGGTGCCGGTGGATCGCGTCGCGGCGGCATCGCTCGAGGTGGCGCTGCCTGGCATCGGGGGCGCCCTGCTCGCCGTCGGCATCATGATCTCGACCTTCGGGTGCGCCAACGGCATGCTCCTGGCCGGGGCGCGCGCCTACTACGCCATGGCGCGGGACGGGTTGTTCTTCCGTTCGGCCGGCGTGCTGAACGAGCAGCGTGTGCCGGCGTGGGGCCTTACGTTCCAAGGCCTCTGGACGGCGATCTTGGTGCTGCCACGCACCTTCGATTCGGCGACGGGCACGTACGGGAATCTGTATGGCAGTCTCCTGGACTACGTGGTATCCGCCGCCCTGTTCTTCTACATCCTGACGATTGTGGGTGTGTTCCGGCTCAGGTGGACGCGGCCGGGCGCGCCCCGCCCCTACCTGGCCTTTGGCTATCCCCTCGTGCCGGCACTCTACATCGTGGCCGCCACGGGCATCCTGGTGGTGCTGGCTGTCTACCGGGCCTCGACGACATGGCCCGGGTTCGTCATCGTGTTGCTTGGCGTTCCGGTGTACCTGATGATCCGCCGCGGCGCGGCGCGAGTGGCGCCGGCGCTCAGCCCTTCGGAGACAACCTAGTTCCTGGTGCCAAGGCACCAGTGAGGAGAGACATGAACGGCAAGGATCGCGACCTCGGCATGGACCGGACCATCGGGCGGCGGGACTTCGTCAACGGCATTGCGGTGGCGGCCGGGGCCAGCCTCCTCCCGAAATGGAGCTGGGCACTGGACCTGGACGCGCAGCAGGCGGCGCTGGAGCAGTCCTCCCCCGACTACTACCCACCCCGCCTGACAGGCATGCGCGGCAGCCACGCCGGATCGTTCGAGGTGGGGCACCAGATGCGCGACCGCCGCAGCGTCGATCTCTCCGGAGTCACGCATACGAGCGAGACCTACGACCTCGTCGTGGTCGGCGGCGGGCTGAGTGGCCTGGCGGCCGCGCACTACTACGTCAAGCAGGTTGGGCGCTCGGCCCGTGTGCTCGTGCTCGACAACCACGACGACTTCGGTGGACACGCGAAACGGAACGAGTTCGTCGTCGACGGGAAGCTCCTCGCGTTGAACGGCGGGACGCTGAACATCGAGTCGCCGCTCCGCTACAACCTGCCCTCCCGCCAGCTGCTCGAGTCGATTGGCGTCGATCTCGAGCGGTACATCAAGGCCAACGAGTCGAACAGGAGCCTCTATTCGTCGCTCGGGCTGCGCAGCGGCCACTTCTTCGACAAGGAGACATGGGGCGTGGATCGGCTAGTGGTCCGCCCGCCAGGCGCCCAGGGCGGCGGCCGAGGCCGCGGCGGCTACCCGAAGGAGTACGTCGACCAGATGCCCATTGCGGCACAAGCGCGGGAGGACATGCTGCGGCTGCAGGACCCGAACCAGCCGGACTACATGCCGGGCTTGACCTCGGACGAGAAGAAGGAGCAGCTGGCCCGGATGAGTCTCGAGCACTACCTGCTCAACGTGGCCAAGGTCCACAAGGACTGCCTCTGGTTCTTCATCACGACCGGTCGCGGCAACTTCTGCGTGGGCGCCGATGCCGTGCCCGCGTTGTTCGGGTGGGAGATGGGCGTGCCGGGGTTCGCAGGACTCAAGCTCGATCCGACGCCCGACGGCGTGCTCGCTGATCTGCCGGGCGGCCACCACGGGAGGCAGAAGGCGGCAGGTGGCGGAGGCAGCATCCACTTCCCCGACGGCAACGCCACCGTGACGCGACTGATGGTGCGCTGGTTGATTCCAGACGCAGTCCCCGGCGGCTCGCAGGAGGACGTGGCGACCGCTCGCGTCAATTACGACTTCCTCGACCGGCCGAACCAGACGGCCCGTATCAGGCTGAACAGCACGGTCGTGAACGTGCGCCACGATGGGAGTCCCGATTCCGCGCGCGAGGTCATCGTCAGCTACAACCGGGGCGGGCGGCTGCACGACGTGCGCGGAAAGGCCTGCGTCATGGCCTGCTGGAACATGTTCATCCCGTACCTCGTGCCGGACATTCCGGCCGCACAGAAGGAAGCGCTGGCGTACGGCGTGAAGGGACCGCTGGTCTACACGAGCGTCGCGGTGCGGCAGTGGACGGCGTTCGAGAAGCTGGGAGTGAGCAACATCTCGACGCCCACGATGTATCACGACAGCGTGGGGCTTTCAGAGGCGGTGGACCTCGGCGACTTGCACCATCCGCGGACGCCGAAGGGGCCTGTGGTGCTCAGCCTGGCCCGGCACCCCTGCGCGCCGGGCAAGCCGCGCAAGGAGCAGCACCGCATCGGGCGCGCCGATCTGCTGGCCGCCTCGTTCGAGACGTTCGAGCGAAGCATCCGCGATCAACTGGGGAGGGTCCTCGGTCCGGGCGGCTTCGACCCGGCCCGTGATATCGCGGCGATCACCGTCAACCGGTGGCCGCATGGGTACGCGTACACCTACAACAGTCTCACGGATCCCATGGAGTGGGTCTTCACCTCGACCAACGATCGGCCGTGCGTGAAGGCCCGGCAGCCGTTCGGCCTCATCACCATCGCCAACTCGGACGCGGCTGCCAGCCCGCACACGGACGCCGCGTTCCTGGAGGCCAACCGTGCCGTCGGTGAGGTCCTGGAGCGACGCGCGTATCCCTTCCTCACCAAGAGGACGACGACGTCTGGCAAGTAGCGGAGAATGAACATGTCAACGACGGCAGTGGCAACGATCTCTCACTGGATCGGCGGCAGGAGCGCCGAACCGCTCGGGCCGCGGCGGCTCGACGTGACGAACCCGGCAACGGGGGCGGTCATCCGATCGGTCGCGCTTGCCGGCGCGCAGGACGTCGATCGGGCGGTCAAGGCGGCGCACGCGGCCTTCCCCGAGTGGCACGCGACCACGCCCTTGCGACGAGCGCGCATCCTCACCCGGTTCAGGGAACTGCTCGAGCGGCACCAGCTGGAGATGGCCACACTCGTGAGCGAGGAGCACGGCAAGGTTCTCGCCGACGCGAAAGGCTCCGTTCAGCGCGGCATCGAGGTCGTGGAGTTCGCCTGCGGCGCTCCGCACCTCCTCAAGGGCGAGCATGCCGGGGGCGTCGGTCGCGACGTGGACGCCTACTCGCGGCTTCAACCACTTGGTGTTTGTGTCGGCATCACGCCGTTCAACTTCCCGGCCATGGTGCCGCTATGGATGTTCCCGGTGGCGCTGGCCTGCGGGAACACGTTCGTCCTGAAGCCGTCTGAGAAGGTGCCCTCCGCCAGCATGCGGATGGCGGAGCTCCTCCGGGAGGCCGGACTCCCCGACGGCGTCTTCAACGTGCTGCACGGCGACAAAGAGGCGGTGGACGCGCTCCTCGTGCATTCCTTCGTGCGCGCCGTCTCGTTCGTTGGTTCGACTCCCGTGGCCCGGCACGTCTACACGACGGCCGCCTCGGCAGGCAAGCGCGTGCAGGCGCTTGGCGGGGCCAAGAACCACGCCGTCGTCATGCCGGACGCCGATCTCGAGTTCACCGCCGATGCCTTGACCGGGGCCGCCTTCGGGTCCGCGGGCGAGCGCTGCATGGCCATTTCGGTGGCGGTGGCGGTTGGCGACGTGGCCGACCCGCTCGTGGCGCGCCTGGCCGAGAAGGCACGAGCGCTGAAGGTGGGCCCTGGCATGGTCGAGACGTCGGAGATGGGCCCGCTCGTGTCGTGGGCGCACCGCGACCGCGTACGCGGGTACGTGGACGCCGGCGTCACGTCGGGGGCGACGCTGGTCGTCGATGGCCGGGGCCTTGTCGTTGCCGGTCACGACTCGGGATTCTTCCTGGGCCCGACGATCTTCGACCACGTGACCGAGGACATGAGCATCTACCGCGACGAGATCTTCGGGCCCGTCCTCTCAGTGGTGCGCGTGGCGTCGCTGGACGAGGCCATTGGCCTGCTCAACCGGAATGTCTACGGAAACGGCTGTGCGATCTTTACCGGTTCGGGTGCCTTCGCGCGCCGCTTCGAGGAATACGTCGAAGTCGGCATGGTGGGGATCAACGTGCCAATCCCGGTGCCGATGGCCTTCTTCTCCTTCGGGGGCTGGAAGCAATCGCTGTTCGGCGATCTGCACGTCCACGGCATGGAGGGGGTGTACTTCTACACGCGAACCAAGGCCGTGACCAGCCGGTGGCCGCAGGCGGATCGCGCGTCGAGCGGTCTCGTGATGCCGACACTGGCGTGAAACGATGTCGACTTCGTTCTGGAGGTGGTGATGAAGCAGTACGTCCGCATTGTGGCAGCGGTGGTCGTGGTTCTGGGCGCCCTGTCGGTGACGCTTGGCGCGCAGCAGCAGATGTCGCCCGCGGAGGTGGACGCGGTCAAGAAGGAGGCGACCGCACACATCGACAAGTACTACCGGCTGTTCTCGGAGCAGAAGCCGGACGTGCTGGCCAGCGAGGTCTTCAACATTCCGTGGCTCGTGATCGGAGGCACCGGGCCGCAGGCCGACCTCACTCGGGAACAGGCGCAGGCCCGCTTCCAGGCATCGATGAAGCAGCTCGTGGCGAGCGGGTGGTCGCGCTCGGTGTTCACCACGGAAAACGTGTGTGTCCTGAACGCCAACGCGGCCATCGCGAGCGGGTACAACACTCGCTACAAGACGGACGGCAGCGTCATGTCGGTCGGCGGTGTCACCTACATCCTCGGCAAGTCGAAGGACGGCTGGCGCATCGTGTCGTACAGCGGCCATCCACGGGGCAAGGTCGTGCGCTGCGACTGATGCGGAACGGGCGCCCGCGGGCATTTGCTCTCGACGCCTTCCTTGATATCGTTCCCATGCCTCGTCTTCCGTTGGTCCCCACGAGCATGCCAGTGGCGGAGATTCCGGAGGGCGAGGTGTGTGAACCGACACCCAGGGGAGGTTTCCGGTGAGGAAGAGTGCAGTGAGCGGTGCCGACCGGGTCGGACTGCTGACCGTTGGCCAGACGGCGAAGATCCTGGGGGTGAGTCCGTCGACGCTTCGCTTGTGGGAGAACGTCGGCATCGTGACACCGGTCCGTAGCAACGGCCATTACCGCCTGTACAGCCGCGAGCTGCTCGAGGTCCTCAAGCGCATCAAGTACCTCCGTGACGTCAAGCGCCTCAACCTTCCGGGCATCAAGGAGATCCTGGGCAAGTCCCAGGAAGTGGCGTCCCGACGTCCCGATGGCGCGCGTCCGACCGATGTCGGGCGCAGGCTGCGCGAGATGCGAAAGAAGCAGGGGCTCGGTCTCACGGAAGCCGCGCGGCGCGCGAAGATTTCCGCGGGGTTCCTGAGTGCGATCGAGCTCTCGCGGGCCAACCCGTCGGTCGCGACGCTGCAGCGCCTGACGGCGACTTACGGCACGACGGTGCTGGATCTCTACGAGATGCCGAGGCGTCCCAAGCGGCTCGTGCGGCCGCGAGAGCGGCGCGTCATCGAAACAGCGTCCGGCATTCGGATGGAACTGCTTTCAGTGGGGGGGCGCCAGCTGCAGAGCATGCTCTTCCGTGTGCCCCCCGGAGCGGGGAGCGATGGCGCGTACTCGCACGAGGGCGAGGAGTTCATCTACATGCTGTCCGGCACGCTCGAACTGTGGCTCGACGAGCTCGAGTGTCATACGTTGCGTGAAGGGGACGGATTCTGGTTCGAGAGCCGGCAAGGGCACCGGTGGTTCAACCCGCTCAAGAAGGATGCGATCCTGCTCTGGGTCAACACCCCGCCGACGTTCTGAAGCGCGGGCGTTGTGAAGTACGGCACAGGAGATTCCGCCAATGGTGACGTGGCGTCGAGGACGGGCCTTCGGGCTGAGTGTCGCAGTGGTCTGCCTTTGCGCGGCCCTCGTTCATGGGCAGGGCGGCTTCGTGGGTTGGCCAAACTACGGTGGTGACGAGGCCTTCACGCGCTACTCTCCGCTCGATCAGATCGGACGCGACAACGTGAAGAACCTCCGCGTCGCCTGGCGTGCCGCGGCCGTGGACCCCGCGCTTCGAAAGGCCAACCCGGAGCTGCGCATCAACTCCTACCTGCGGTCTACGCCCCTGATGGTCGACGGCATCCTCTACACGCAGGATGCCCTGGGGCTGACGATGGCCCTCAACCCGGAAACCGGGGTGCGTCGCTGGACACAGCCCCTCCCCGATCCGTCCGAGGGGCAGGGGCAGGCTGCACGCGGGATCGACATATGGGCCCGGGGCGATGGCCGTCTCGTCGCCGTTCGCGGCGAGTATCTCTACGCCCTCAGCAAGGAGACCGGTGCTGCGTATCGCGCGTTCGGAAAGGCCGGACGCGTGAAGCTGGAGCGCGACTCGCCCCGCGCGGGGCCGTACCGCCTCACCTCCGGTCCGCTGATCGTCGGCGATGTCGTCGTCCTGGCCGGCAATGGCGGCGGTGGGGGTGACAGTGCGTCGATCAAGAAGGAAGCCGCCCCGGAGGACATCCGCGGCTATGACATCAGGACCGGCCGGCTGCTCTGGGCCTTCCATGTCATTCCCAGGCCCGGTGAAGTCGGCGCTGATACCTGGGATCCGTCGTTCCTGCCCGATGCAGGTGACCTCGGTGCCTGGGCCGCACTGAGTGCCGACGAGGACCTCGGATACGTCTACGTTCCGTTATCCGTGTCGACCGCCGCCTATTACGGCGGGCACCGGAAGGGCGACAACCTTTTCTCCGCCAGCCTCGTGGCCCTCGACGCGAAGACCGGCAGGCGCGTGTGGCACTTCCAGATGGTGCATCACGACCTCTGGGAGTACGACAACATCAGCCCGGCCACGCTGGGTGACATCACGGTGGACGGGAGGCGCATCAAGGCCGTCATGGCCGCGAACAAGAACGGATTCCTGTTCGTGCTCGACCGCGTGACGGGCCGCCCGGTCTGGCCGATCGAGGAGCGTCCCGTTCCACAGTCGACCGTGCCTGGCGAGCACAGCTCCCCGACACAGCCCTTCCCGACGAAGCCGCCCGCTTTCGACCGGCAGGGGATCACCGACGACGACCTGCTTGACTTCACGCCAGCCCTCAGGCAACAGGCGCGTGACATCCTGAAGGACTACGTCGTCGGCCCGATGTACACGCCGCCGTCGCTGTTGACGGAGACGAAGAAGGGTACCTACTTCGTGCCCGGGAACTGGGGCGCCGGCAACTGGCATACCGGGGCATTCGATCCCGAAACCGGGATGTACTACGCCGTGTCGCACACGATGCCGGGCATGTACGACCTGATCGAGGCCGCGGGCGTCGAGAAGGACGCCACGATGCGCTACGTGGCGGAGTCGAAGGGCCGCAACCCGCCGACCATCGAGGGCCTGCCGCTGGTCAAGCCGCCCTACGGCCGCGTCACGGCATTCGACCTCAATACGGGCGAGCTGGCGTGGATGAAGCCGAATGGTGACGGGCCCCGGAGCCACCCGCTCCTCAAGGACCTGAACCTGGGACCACTAGGTATCCCGAACCGGCCTGCCCCGCTCCTAACGAAGACCCTGCTCTTCCTGGGTGAGGGAAGCGATGCCATCACGGGTGCCTGGCCCTACCCCTGGGCGTGGGGAAAGAAGCTGCGCGCCTATGACAAGGCCACCGGCGCGGTGGTGTGGGAGATGGAACTGCCATCGGGCACCACCGCCGCGCCCATGACCTACATGAGCCGCGGCAGACAGTACATTGTCGTGGCCGTGGGCGACCGGAACATGGAACCGGAGTTCGTCGCCCTCGCGCTGCCGTAGGGCGAAGCAAGGCGACGGCGCGTGCTCGACTGAACAAAGGCACGAAGCAGCACGAAGAGGACGAACGGACCGGCTTCTCGATCTCGGCCCTCGGGCTTCGGGCATGGGGATCGCGGGCAGAATCGGGACTTCGTGGTCTTCGTGCTCCTTCGTGCCTTCGTCACCATCGAGCCGGATGTGGCGACGCGCGCCGAAGCCGGCGCTCACGGCGCGACGCGCCGCCCACGCAGCCCCCGGGCCGCACCCACCGGCGCAGCCGGCCCACGCGAGCGCGGGAGCGCTCGCGCCCTTACCCCGCGAACTTGTACCCCAGCCCGTGCACGGTGAGGATGTACTGCGGCATCTTCGGGTTCGGCTCCAGCTTCTGCCTCAACCACGCCACGTGCACGTCCACCGTGCGCGTGGAGGGCATCGCCGTGTAGCCCCACACGTCCTGCAGCAGCTTCTCCCGCGAGAGCGTCGTCCCGCGGTTCTCGATGAAGTACCGGAGCAGCTGGAACTCCTTGGCCGACAGCTCCAGCAGATCGGCGCCCTTCGCCACCTCGGCCTTCCGCACGTCCACCGTCACGTCGCCGAACTGGTAGCGTTCGAGCGCGACGCCGGAGTTGGCCGGCGCGCGCCTCAGTAGCGCCTCGAGCCGCGCCAGCAGCTCCATGGTGTCGAAGGGCTTCGTGAGGTAGTCGTCCGCGCCCAGCTTCAGCCCGACCACGCGGTCCACGACCTGCGACCGGGCCGTCAGCATGAGGATGGGCG
>JADZCN010000019.1 GCA_020851565.1 Acidobacteriota bacterium
CCGCACCCAGCCCACGACCGCAACCGGCCCGCATCGGCCGATTGCGAAGCCCACGCGCCAACGAGGACCATCAGCCGGCCACCGGCGAAGGCCCGGCACGCCGGCGCTCTCGTAGATGCAGGCCAAGATCGATCAGCGTCTTGAGCCCGACCAGCAGCACGAGTGCGGCGATCGGCGTCCCGAACACGGCGATCACCCCCGCCCCGGCAATGATCGTCACGTGCAGCACCACGACACGCCCGTAGACGCTGAGCATCTGCCCCGCCGGCGTTGCGCGCAGGTACTCGCCGCGGCCGATGTAGTTGGTGAAATAGCTGACGACGTGGCTCGCGGTGAGCAGGATCGCGCCCAGCAACAGGCCGTCGAGCGGCAGCGGCCCGAAGTCCATCGGCGCGAATCCGAAGGAGGGCGAGGAAGGGTCGAAGGTGGGGTTGGCCAGGCCCGCAAACAGGGGCATCGTGAACACGAAGACCCCGTGCACCGCCCAGAAGATGCCGTAGTGCAGGATGAAGAAGCCGATGAGCGGGCCGCGCGCCATGCTGGAGGCCGCGCCGGACATGCGGATCGTGATCCGATTGCCGTTGATGGTGATCGGCGCCGCTTCGGGCAAATCGCCGCCCTGCGCCTTCGCGATCTTGAAGATGTTGATGACGCCCACGACCCCGGACTCGACCCAGTAAAGGACCAGGATCATCATCAGCGACCAGCCCCAGATCATGACGCCGATGAGCGGGATGGCATTGACGGCGATCAGCACCAATGCGCTCACCAGCGCCGTGCCAAGCCGGATGGCCTCGATCATCGGCGGATCATAGGCTGCCTATACTCGCCGGCGTGACCGATGCGACTCTCCCACTGCTCGAGCGCTACCGGGACCGGCTGGCCCGCGGCGGCGAGGAGTTCCCGATCAGCCTGGGCGAGGGCGGCACGCCGCTGATCCACGCTCGACGCCTGGGCGCGGAGCTGGGGCTCGAGCGGCTGTACCTCAAGTTCGAGGGCACCAATCCGACCGGGTCCTTCAAGGACCGCGGCATGGTGCTGGCCGTCAACCGCGCCATGGCGCGAGGCGTGCAGGCGGTGATGTGCGCCTCGACCGGCAACACCTCGGCCTCGGCGGCAGCGTATGCAGCGGCAGCGGGCCTGCCGTGCTGGATCGTGCTGCCGGCGGGCAAGGTCGCGCGCGGCAAACTGGCCCAGACGCTCGCCGCCGGGGCGCGGCTGATCATGATCGACGGCAACTTCGATGCCGCGCTCGACGCGGTGCGCGAGCTGGGCCACGACGAACGAATCGCGGTGGTCAACTCCATCAACCCCGACCGGCTGGCCGGCCAGCAGACGGCCGCCTGGGAGATCATCGACGCGCTCGGCATGGCGCCCGCCATCCTGGCCCTGCCGGTCGGCAACGCGGGCAACATCACCGCCTACTGGGCCGGCTTCCGCCGGTCCGCCGAGCTCGACGGCACGTCGTTGCCGCGCATGTTCGGCTTCCAGGCCGCCGGCGCCGCGCCGATCGTGGGCGGCGCGCCGATCGCCTCGCCCGAGACTGTGGCGACCGCCATTCGCATCGGCAACCCCGCCTCGTGGCAGGGTGCGGTCGCCGCCCGCGACGAATCCGGCGGCCTGATCGAAGCGGTGACCGATGACGACATCCTGGCCGCCCAGCGTGACATCGTTCGGTTCGAGGGCGTCTTCTGCGAGCCGGCATCGGCCGCGTCGGTGGCGGGCGTGCGTCGGCTCACCGCTCAGGGCAGCATCAAGAGGGAGGACCTGATCGTATGCGTGCTCACCGGTCACGGCCTCAAGGACCCCGACATCGTGGCGCCCGAGGAGGGCTCACTGCGGCCGGTCTCGGCCCAGATCGCCGCCATCCGCCACGCCATGGGCCTCTGATCATCCTCCTCGGACTGGCGATGGCCGCATGCAGCGCACCGGCGGCCACGACCTCGTTCGACGGCACGAGCCCCAAACCTCCACCGCCATCGGCCACAGGGAATGCGTCGCCCGAGCCGAGCGCGTCGGTGGACTCGACGCCAGCCACCAGTGCCGCACCGAGCGCGGCACCCTCTCGTACCGCAGGGACTATCGCGCCCGACACACTTGTCGAGGTCATCGTCGCAGACCTAATCGTGCGCAGCGAGCCGGGTGTCGAGGCCGGCGCCGGAACGATCCTGCCCGATCGCCTGACGATGGGCGACCGCGCCTACGTGGTGGCCGGACCAGTCATGGCGTCGGGCTACGAGTGGTACCAGGTTGATCCATTGGCCCGAGCCGATGGCAGCGCCGGCACGTTCGGCTGGATTGCGGTTGCGGGTCGCGACGGCGAGGCCTGGGTCCAATCCTCCACGCCGCCGTGCCCCGCGACCGTCGACCTCGCTGGCGTCCTGGCCCTCGCGCCGCTAGAACGGCTGGCCTGCTTCGGCGACGAGAGCCTGACCCTGACCGCCCAATACGGAATGTGTGGCGCAGGCGGCGGCCCATGGACGTGGGATCCGTCATGGCTCGTCATGATTGGCGGCTGCGCCCTGTCGCTCGACGCAAACGCCGACGGTCCGGGCCTCGTCCTGCGCGTGCCGCCGGGCGTCACGCGGGCGGATGACACGCCGCCGATCACCGTCTCCGGCCACTTCGACGACCCGGCAGCAGCAACCTGCACGGTCACGACCGCCGATCCCGCGTACCCGGCACCCAGTCCGGCCCAGGCGGTGATGATCTGCCGGACCGAGTTCGTAGTCGAGGGCTGAGTCAGCGGCCGCCCACGCGGCGCAGCGCCAACGTCATACGGCCGGAGCACGCTCCTCTTGCAGCGGTACGCTGGCCTCGATGACGGTGCCGCGGCCGTGCCGGCTCGTCACGCGCAGCTCTCCACCGACCAGGTCGGCGCGCTGTCGCATGCCGATCAGCCCGATGTGCCCGCGCGGCACGGCGTCGGGGTCGAAACCCGATCCGTCATCGGTGACCGACAGGTGAACGTTGTCCTTCTCGTTCCAGATCCGGATCTTGGCGCGCGAGGCGTTTGCGTGCTTGACGACGTTGTGCAGCGCTTCCTGGCCGATTCGGTAGAGTGCCTCCTGGCCGGCCAGCGCCAGGCCGTCGACCGCCTCCGCGTCGACGACGACAACGAGCCCGCTGCGACGGCCAACCGCGTTGGCGTGGTTGCGCAGCGCCTGGACCAGCCCATCGGTCTCGAGCGAAGAGGGCCGCAGCTCGAAGATGAGCGTGCGCATCTCGGCCAGCGCGTCCTTCTGCAGCTCGCGCAACTCGTCGAGCTTGTGGCGGGCGGCGTCAGGATCGGTGCCGAGCAGGATCTCGAGCGAGCGCAGCGTCAGGCCCATGCTGAACAGCGCCTGCGTGACAGAGTCGTGCAGCTCGCGCGCGATGTGCGCGCGTTCCTGGCCCGCGGCCAGCTCGGCGGCCTGGTCGCGCAGGTCGCTCTCGAGGCGCTCGCGCTCGCTGATGTCGCGGACGGCGCCATGAGCTCCGGCGAAGCGCCCATCGACCATCAGCGCCGTCATCGCCACCTCGGTCTGCGAGATGCGTCCATCGGGCAGAGGCAGGTCCAGGCGCATGCGTTCCTCGTGGCTCGGATCCTGGCGCAGCTCGTCCCACGCGGCCGCTGCCACGCGCAGCGCGTCGCCGGTGGCCAGCACCGAGAACGGCTTGCCCAGCAGCTGCTCCGGCTTCCAGCCGGTGCGTGACTCGAGCGAGTCGGAGAAGAACGTGAAGCGGCCATCGGCGTCGACACTCCAGACGATGTCCGGCGAGTTGTCGACCAGGTTTCGGTAGCGCCGCTCGGACTCCTCGACCTCGGCGTACAGGCGCGCGTTGGTCAGGGCGATGGCCGCCTGGTCGGCCAGCAGCTGCAGCAGCTCGCCGTCGGATGATCCGAAGGCGTTCGCGGCGCGCGCCTGGATCGTGATAGTCCCGATCAGCCGGTCCGGGCCGAGCAGCGGGGCGGACATCATGGAGTGGATGCCCTGCGCCTCGATCCTCGCGTCGCCCGGATCGTGCGGGAACTCCGTGTCGGCCAGGTAGTCGCCGGTCCAGCGCACGCGGCGCTCGGCCGCGGCCATGCCCGCAATGCCGGAGCCGATGGGCACCACCACGTCGTCGGCCGATGGTGGGTCGGGCGCCGCCGCGATCGGCCGATCGAGGCTCTCGCCGCTCTCGACGAGCAGGTTGATCTGGGCCCGGTCCGCCCTGAGCAGGCGAGCCGCGTCGGTCACGGCGCGGTCCAGCACGCCCTGTGCGTCGTGCACCGCGGCGATCTCGGCGCTGATCGAGGCCAGGGCACGCTGCGCCTCGACGCGCTCGCGCAACTGTTCGTACAGGCGAGCGTTGGTGACCGCGATCGCCGCCTGGCTGGCCAGGACCTCGAGCAGGTCGGCATCGGGCGGCCCGAACGCATCGACCACCTGTGAATGGACGGTGATGGAGCCGATGGCACCCTGCTCGCCGATGAGCGGGGCGCTCATGACCGAGCGAATGCCGTGATGGCGGATGTAGCGGTCCGGTGCCTCTCCGTGCGTGAAGGCCCCATCGGCCAGGTAGTCGCCGGTCCGCACGACGCGGCGGTCGCGTACTGCCTGGCCTGCAACGCCCTCCACCTCGTTCCGGGGGCCATCATCGGAGCGTGACTCAATGGGCAGGTCGATGGCCCCGTGGCCGAAGGCCCAGCGCAGTTCGCCGGCATCGGAGACCAGCTCGATGCGGCCACCATCGGCGGACAGCAGGCGCACGGCCTCGTCGAGCGTGCGCTGCAGAAGGTCGTCGGCGTCGGTGATGGCCGTGATGCGCGCCGCGATCTCGCCCAGCGCGCGCTGGGCCTCGATGCGCCGCTCCAGCTCCTCGTACAGGCGCGCGTTGCCCAGCACGATCGCCGCCTGGCTGGCCAGCGCACCGAGGAGCTCGCCGTCATCGGGACCGAACGCGCCGCGTCGCTCGGCGTAGGCGGTGATGGCCCCCAGCGGCGCGCCCTCCTCGCCGATGAGTGGCGCGCTCATCTGTGACCGATACCCACGGCGCATGATCCACCCGTCGGCGCGCTCGGTGTGAACGAACGAGTCGTCGCCGAGATAGTCGCCGGTCCAGCTCACCTGCCGGTCGGCGATGGCGCGCCCGGCAACACCCTGTCCGATGCCCACGGTCACCTCGTCGACGAGGGTCGCGTCCGGCCTGCTGCTCATCACGTCGCGGTAGTCGGCCAGTTCGTTCGTGCCCGGCACGAGCTGGTGGATGACCACGTGGTCGGCATGGAGCAGGCGCCTCGACTCGTCGATCGTTCGCGCCAGAACCGCGGCTGGATCGCGCAGCGAGGTGATCGAGGCGGCTATGGCACCGAGCGTGCGCTGCGCCTCCACCTGGCGGGCCAGTTGCTCGGCGGTCACCGCTGCGCGCGCGTTGAGCCGGGCATTGGTCAGCACGATGGTGGCCTGGGCGGCGAGCAGTCCAAGGAGCTCCCCGTGGGCGGCACCGAAGGCTGCCGGCCGCTCGGAGTAGACCCCCAGCGCGCCGATCGCCTCGCCCTCGAACAGCAGCGGCGCGGCGATGACCGCCCGGACGCCGAGCCGCCTGGCCGAGGCGTCAGCGCCGGACTCGTGCGGGAATGTCGTGTCGGCGAGGTAGTCGTCCGTCCACGAGACGTGCCGTTCGCGCACGGCTCGGCCCGACACGCCCTCCTC
>JADZCN010000020.1 GCA_020851565.1 Acidobacteriota bacterium
CCGTGGTGGTGTCGATGCTCAACAGCTACTCGGGGTGGGCGGCCTCGGCCGCCGGCTTCATGCTGGCCAACGACCTGCTCATCATCACCGGCGCGCTGGTGGGCTCGAGCGGCGCGATCCTGAGCTACATCATGTGCAAGGCGATGAACCGCTCGTTCCTGAGCGTCATCCTCGGAGGCTTCGGCGCGGAGGAAGGCGCCGCGCCGGCGGGCGGCGCCCAGCCCGCGGGCGAAGTGAAGAGCATCACCGCCGCCGAGACCGCGGAGCTGCTGCGGGAAGCCAAGAGCGTGATCGTCATCCCCGGCTACGGCATGGCCGTGGCCCAGGCTCAGTATCCGCTGTACGAGATCACGAAGCTGCTCCGCGAACGCGGGACCGAGGTGCGGTTCGCCATCCACCCGGTGGCAGGCCGGCTGCCGGGGCACATGAACGTGCTGCTGGCCGAGGCGAAGGTGCCGTACGACATCGTGCTCGAGATGGAAGAGATCAACCACGACTTCCCCGACACGGACGTGGCCATCGTCATCGGCGCCAACGACATCGTGAACCCGGGTGCGCTCGACGACCCGTCGAGCCCCATCTACGGCATGCCCGTCCTGGAAGTGTGGAAGGCGAAGACGAGCATCGTGCTCAAGCGCGGCATGGCCAGCGGCTACGCCGGCGTCGAGAACCCGCTCTTCTATCTCGACAACACGCGCATGCTCTTCGGCGACGCCAAGAAGACGGTCGACGCGCTGCTCAACGAGCTCCGGCAGGACGGCGGCGTCGCCCGCAGCGCCTAGCGCGACGCCGGGGCTGAAGCCCCGGCGCTCCGAGGGTCGCCCCTCGCTCCATCTCCCGTCGAGCCCGGCGCTCCGGCATAGAATGCGCGTATGGGCCTGTTCGCCTACCGCCTCCTTGGCGCCGCGATGCTCGATGCCGGCATGTACGAGGGCATCGAGAACGACCGCCGGACCACCAACCAGGCCCTCGCCGCGGTGCTGCTCGCCAGCCTGGCCGCAGGCATCGGCGCCGGCGACTGGCTGGGGAGCCGCGCCTCGACGATGGTCCTGGGGGCGGCGCTTGCCGTCATCACGTGGGCCGCGTGGGCGATGCTGATCTTCCAGATAGGCACGCGCATCCTGCCCGGCCCGGATACGCGGGCCGACTGGGGGCAGCTGCTGAGGACCACCGGCTTTGCCGCCGCGCCGGGCCTGCTGCTGGTGTTCGGCCTGGTCCCGCAGGCGCGCGGCCTGGTCTTCGGGGTCACCGGCGTGTGGATGTTCGTGGCGATGGTGTGCGGCGTGCGGCACGCGCTGGACTATCGCAGCACCGGGCGCGCATTGGCGGTGTGCGCGCTGGCAACGCTGCTCGTGCTGGCCGTGGCCACCGGGCTCAGCATGTTCCTCGTGCGGCCGGTGTCGTAGCCGGTGCCCTGGGACACATGAGAAGGGCGACCCCGACGCTCGTGCTCGCCACCGCGCTCGTGGCGTGCGCGGCGACCGTGACAGCGCAGGATCGGGCGTATCGCATCATGGGCCAGGTGGTCGACACGTCCGGCGTGCCCGCGGTCGGCGTGCGCGTGTGCGCCTATCCGATCGAGCGCGGCCCCGCGTTCGGCGCCAGCTGCACGCGCTCCGGCAACGAGGGCAGCTTCGCGCTCGACACGCGGGCCGGAGGCCGTCACCAGGTGATGGCCGACGACCCGGACGGGGGCCACCTCTCGCAGAGGCGCCTCTTCTATCGCGCGCCGGGCCTTCCGGTGGTGGACGTGGTCCTCGACGACGGCGCGCCCTCCGCCACGGTGACGGTTGTGCTGGCGCCGAAGAACGGCACGCTGGTCGTGCGTGCCGCGGACGATGAGACGGGCTGGCCGGTGGACCTCTTGCGCATCGTGCTCTGCCACGCGGCCGACCCGCAGCTGTGCTTCGTCTCGGACGAGCGGCGCGACGACGGGGTTTACACGCTCGCGGCCCCGCACGTCCCGTTCCTGCTGGACGCCTTCACGCCCGAGCACGAGCGCTGGCGGGGGGCCACCCGGGGCGAGCTGGGCTCGCCGCTGACGATCGCATCCGGCGAGACGCTCGAGACGACACTGCGGCTGTCGCGGAAGCCGGCGTTCCGAGGCGTGGCTCTCACCGATCAGGAGAAGCAGCCTGGCGTCCACCTCCCGGCGCCCATTCAGACGGCGCCGCTGCCCGGGGCACAGCTCTCGGCGTTCCCGCGGACGACACTCCTGGAATGGCAGGCCGTGCCCGGGGCGGCGTCGTACACGGTCGAGGTGGATTTCTGCAACGGGCGGAGCCCGACGCGGGAGTGCACCGACCCGTACCCGCTGCATCGTGATCCACCAATGGCCGGCATCACCGCGACGAGCTACACGTTTACCTTCATCGGTGCCCAGCCCGGGCGGTGGCGGGTGTTCGCGGTGGACAGCCTGGGCCGGCCGGGCTTCAAGAGCCCGTGGCGCGTCTTCGTCCACGAGCGCTGACGGCAGGGAATCCCCTACTCGCGCAGGATGGCCTCGGCCTCGGGCGCGCCCATCGCGTGGGCGATGCTGGCGGCGTCCAGCCCCGCGGCGTCGCGGGCATCGCGCCGCGCACCCCGCGCCAGCAGCAGCCTCACCATCTCGGCTCGATTGAAGGCGGCCGCCATCATCAAGGGCGTCCGCCCGTCGGGCCCGGCCGCATCGATAGCGGCGCCGGCATCGAGCAGCATCGTCGCCACCTCAGTCAGCCCCTTGTACGCCACGCCGGCCAGCGGGGCCTGCCCGTTGGCATCGCGCTGGTCCGGGTCCGCCCCGCGGTCCAGGAGCAGCCGGACGCATGGCGCATGGCCGTGATAGGCGGCCAGCAGGAGTAACGAGTCGCCCCGCGCCGTGGTGAACGCGACCGGCACGCCCCCATCCAACGCCCGCGCCAGCGCCTCGGCATCGCCCGATCGGGTGCTCTGGATGGCCAGTTCGAGAAGGTTGGCAGGGGGCGGGGTGTCCATTGGCGATTGGAGATTGATGATGGGGCGATTCAATGGGTGATTGTGGATTGAGGCATTGGGGAATTCAATTGGGCATTGGGCCATCGAACTGATGGACTGGCCGCTCCGGGCGTAGTAGACTCTTGAGGCTTCCGTTGCACGGCTACCGTCTCCGCGGGGCAGACAAGCCATGAATTTCCGTGTCCTTCTGGCACTGGCGGCCGTGCTCGTCTCGACGGCCCAGTGGTCGTCCGCGCAGGATCTCCCCACCCCGGGTGACTCGGCGGCTCCAGCCGCAGCCCCCACCACCACGCTCAATCCAGCACCGGCGCAGGATGCCACAGAACCGGGCGACCAGTCGCCAGCCCCGGTCGTACCCTCGGTGATCCCGGCGTCTCCGGGTGGCGGCGTCACGTTCGGGGCTCCTCAACCCGCCAACCCTTTCACCTCCGTCGCGCGCGACCTGAAGCGGTTCTTCTCACGGGACACCGCCGCGGTGATGGGCATCTTCGGACCGGCGGCGAGCACCGCGTATCCGTGGGATCAGTCCGGCGTGCACGAGTCGCAGGAGCACCTGTCGAAGCGAGCCTTCGAGCCGGGTAACATCGCCGGGAGCTTCCTGGTCCAGACGGGCGCGGCGCTCGGCACGTGGGCCATCGGCAAGGCGTCCGGACACCAGAAGATCACCGCGGTCGGCAGCGACCTGTTCCGCGCGCAGATCGTGTCGCAGGCCGTTGTGCAGGCCGGAAAGATGGCGACGGGACGCGCGCGCCCTGACGGCAGCGATGGCCGGGCATTCCCGTCGGGCCACACGGCCAGCGCGTTCGCCATGGCCTCGGTGCTCGATCGCCACTTCGGGAAGAGGGCCGCTATTCCGAGCTACGCCTTTGCCACCTACGTGGCGCTGGCGCGTCTCTCCGCCAACAAGCACCACATCAGCGACGTCCTCGTCGGCGCCGGCATCGGCATCGCCGCCGGGCGCACGGTCACGATGGGCCTCGCCGGCGCGAAGTTCGACATGGGCGTCGCGCCAACGCAGGGCGGCGCGGCCGTCAACTTCACCAGGCGCTGAGAGAAAAGGAACCACGAAGACTCGAAGAATCGCGAAGGGCACGAGGAATTTGTTGGACGCCTACTCGGCGATCGACTTCCAGCTCCGCACCAGGTGATCCGCAGTGCGCCAGGCCAGCGCCTGCAGGGTCAGCGTGGGATTGTGCGCGCCGCTCGTACCCATGACGCTGCCGCCAAGGATGCCAAGGTTGGGCACCTCGTGTGAGAACCCCCACCGGTCGACGACGTTCGTCTCAGGGTTGTCGCCCATCCGCGTGCCGCCATACGCATGCGTGTTCGGCCCCATTGTTCCCAGCGGCCCGCGGACGATGTCGATGGCGCCGGCGGCGCGGTACCAGGCCTCCATCTTGTCCTGGATGAAGGCGGCGATGCGGCGCTCGTTGTCGCGGTAGTCCGCCGTGATGCGCAACACCGGAAAGCCCAGCGGATCCCTCACCTCCGGATCGAGGTCCAGGTAGTTGGCCTCGTACGGCAGGGTGGTCTTCTGCAGGTAGGCGGTGTTGGCCCTGTCGGCGCTCTGGCGGATGAAGGCCTTCCACTGCGCGCCCCAGCCGGGCGCCCGCCCGAACGTGTTCATGTTGGCGGCCTGGATGGGCCGGCGATCCGAGTAGATCCAGAGGTTGCCGCCGCCGATGAAGTCCAGCCCCGCGTGATCGAAGTTGTCGTCCGCCCAGTCGTCGACGGCCACGCCCTGGGCGGGCAGCCCGTACCAGGTGTTCAGGTCGAACGGGAAGAGCGCGGTCACCGAGGCGCCGGTGGCGTGCGACAGATAGTGACGCCCCACCTGCCCGTGATTGTTCGAAAGGCCGTCCGGAAACGCCTTCGACTTCGAGAGCAGCAGCAGCCGCACGTTCTCGTAGACATACGCGCCCAGCAGGACGACGCGGGCCGGCTGCACGAACTCCTGGCCATCGGTGACATAGCGCACGCCGGACACGCGCCCGCGCGCGTCCACGTCGATGGTCGTGACGTGCGCGCGCGTGACCACGCGGAAGCGGCCGGTCTTCTGCGCGCGCGGGATGGTCGTGACGTTGGTGCCGTTCTTGGCGTCCACATGGCACCCGCCGCGGTTGCAGTAGCCGTGGTACATGCACGGCGATCGGTCCTGGAACGTGCGCGAGTTGATCTGTGCCGGGCCCGGGAAGGGCCGCCATCCCAGGCCGCGCGCGGCGGCGGCCATGAGGTCGGTGAAGCCGGTGCCCCGGAGCGGCGGCATCGGGTACTCGCGTTGGCGCGGCCCCTCGAACACATTGCCGCGAAGGTCGAGTTCCCCCTTCAGGTTGCCCGCCTTGCCGGAGACGCCCGTCTCCCACTCGACCTTATCGTAGTAGGGCTCGAGCTCCTCGTAGCCGAACGGCCAATCCTCCACGGTGGACTCGGCGGGAATCCGCGCCCGCCCGTAGCGGCGCGTGGTCTCGCTGACCACCTTGAAGTCCCACGGATTCAGGCGCCAGCTCTGCGCCCAGTAGTGCAGCGTGGTCCCGCCTACGCCGTTCATCATCGGGTGGCTCGCCGCGCGCGTGGTTGGCGCGCTGGCGTTCGCGCGGTGCGTGGGCACCTCGTGGTTGGCCTTCTGCACGGCCTGCGGCCAGTCACGCACGTTGTTGCGGATCTCGTCGGGCGCGAAGTCGCGCCGCGTGAGCCAGGTGCCCGCCTCGAGCCCGACCACCTCGAGCCCGGCCTCGGCAAGCGGCAGGCACGCGATGCCGCCGGCGGCGCCCAGGCCGATGATGACGACGTCCGCGCCCTTCAGCGTCTGGGCCATCACGCCTTGTTGAACAAGTCGGTGTCGTAGGCGGAGCGGCGCAGCGGAACCGGCCTTGCGCCGAGGCGCTGGTCATCCGGAGTCACGGCCGTCCTCACGCCGGGATACCCGAGCATCGCCCATCCGACGAAGCCCTGGTTGCCACCGTAGTACGGGTCGCCAAAGGTGCCCTGCCACGTGTGGGCCTTGAGCATCGCGAAGAAGGCGGCGGAGCTGCCGTCGAATCCGGCGCCGGACGCGGTGGCGCCGCCGGTCTCGACGTCGATGAGCAGCGAGTCCTGGTCCGTGGGGGACAGCTCGCGGAACGGCTGCCCGCGCGAGAGCGTCGCGTACCGTTCGAGCGCCGCCAGGCCGCGGCGATACGCCTCGCGCGAAGAGGAGAGCGGCCCGGCGAGCGATCGGTCGATGTAGGTGACGGCGCCGGCTTCCACCGCGCCGGGTCCGCTCGGGTCGGAGGGGATCAGGCGCGCCACGATGGCGGTGAGCAGATCCGCCTCGTCGGCGGTCAGCGCCTCGAGGGGTCGGCGCGGGGAGGACTGTTCGTGGAGCGACTCCGGGTGCGCCGCCGGTGCGGCGCCAGCGGGCAGCGCCGCGCGCTCGGCTCCCGCGGTGGCTGCGCCGGCAGCCGCCGCGCCTGCCACTTTCAGCAGATCGCGCCGCGAGATCATGGCTGTGGCGCAGGCTTGCGCTCGTAGATGGCGACGAGCTCGCCCTCTCCCACGATGTGGCCCTGGATGGCCTCGAGCAGCTCCCGTTTGGTGAGCCCGGGCTTCAGGTCGAGCACGGCATCGATCGCGTACACCCTGAAGTGGTAGTGGTGCGGCTTGCCGGGCGGCGGCGCGGGGCCACGATAGATGGGACGACGGAAGCCCGAGGTGCCCTGAACGGCGCCCGCGATCTCCGCGGGCATCGGTGTCGCCGGATCGATGGGGATGTTCTCGGGTAGCCCGGTGGCGGTGCCGGGGATCTTGTAGATGACCCAGTGCACGAACGGCTGCGGCATCGGCACGTCGGGGTCGTCGCAGATGACGGCGAACTCCCTGGTGGACGCCGGCGCGCCGGACCACTGCAGCGGCGGCGAGATGTTGCGGCCGTCCGCGGTGTAGTCCCTGGGGATCGTCTCCCCAGCCTTGATGGCGGGGCTGGTGACGATGAGCGATTGCGGTGCCCGGGCCTCCCCCGCGAGGACGACGGCGAGGGTTCCCACGACGACAAGCAGCAGGTGCCGCCGGTTCATGCGGCAGAGTATAGCGGTACAATCCGGTTGTCTTGCCCGTCGGCGTGCCGTCTCCCCTCCCACCCAGCCTGGTCTTCATCGGCCATCCCGGTCACGAGTTGCGAATCCTCGGATGGATCGCGGCCGTGCGGCCCGTGGTGTCGGTGTTGACGGATGGGTCCGGAAGCACCGGGGATGGCCGCCTCGACGTCACGAATACGACGATTGAGGCGGCAGGGGGGTGCCCGCAGCCCCCGTTTGGGCCGCTCACCGATGCCGCCGTCTACGAGGCCCTCCTCACCGGCGGGTTCGATACCCTGACCGACATTGCCGCCACGCTGGCCTCGACCATCGTCGAGCGTCGGATCGAACGCGTGGTGGCCGATGCCATCGAGGGTTACAACCCCACCCATGACGCCTGCCAGCTCCTGGCGCAGGCGGCCGTGCAGGCCGCGTGCCGGCGGGGACAGCGGGCGACGGTCTTCGAATTCGAGGTCGTAGAGGCATCGCAGCGCACCGATGAGCGAGACGATGTGCTCCTGCTGGAGCTGGATGATGCCGGGCTCGATCGGAAGCTGGCGCTGGCGACCGCGTATGCCCGGCAGGCGGGCCAGGTCCTCGAACAGGAAGTGACCGGAATGATTGCCCGGCACGGTCCCGAGGCGTTCCGCCGGGAGCGCCTGGTGCCGGCATCCACCGCGTCGCTCGCGTCGCGGTTCGGCGGCGAGGCGCCGTTCTACGAGACCCACGGCGAGCGACGCGTTCGCGAGGGCAAGTACTCCCGCGCGCTCCGGCTGCACGAGCACCTCGTGCCGTTCGAGCGATGCCTGCGCGACTGGGTGATGTCCGCCTCGTGACCAGCAACGCCCGTGGACTCACCGTACTGCTGACCAACCTGATCCTGGCGGGACGTTCCGGCACGGAGTTGGTCGTTCGTAACCTCGCGCGCGCGCTCGTCGGCCTCGGTCACCACCCCATCGTGTACGCGGGTCGGCTCGGTGGAATTGCCGACGAGGTGCGCGGGGCCGGCGTCCCGGTCGTCAGCGACATCCGGGCACTTCGCGGGCCGGTCGATGTCATTCACGGGCATCACCTGCCAACGACCGTCGCAGCCCTGGCCCTCTTCCCCCACGTGCCGGCGCTCTTCGTGTGCCACGACTTCGTCGCGTGGCACGACAGCCCTCCGCTGTTCCCGTCGGTGCGCCGCTTCGTGGCCGTGGACGACACGGTGGCCGAGCGCCTGCGGGACGCCGGCGTGCCGCCGGCCCGGCTGCGTGTCATCCTGAACCAGCCCGACCTCGGCCGCTTCATGGCGGGCACGGGCCTTCCCGAGCGACCGCGTCGAGCGCTGGCATTCGCGAAGAACGAGGGGCATCTGGAGGCCATCCAGGCCGCCTGCGGCACGCGCGGGATTGCGCTCGACATCGTGGGCCCCGCGGTGCAGAGGCCGCTCGACGCTCCTGAGCAGGTGCTGCCGCGCTACGATCTCGTCTTCGCCTCGGCGCTGACGGCCATGGAGGCGATGGCGTGCGGGCGCGGCGTCGTGGTCTGCGACGGCCGGGGACTCGCGGGGTGGGTGTCTCCTTCGCGCTTCGACGAATGGCGGCGGCGGAACTTCGGGCTGCGCACCTTCGGTCGCGCGCTGACCCCCGACGGAATCGGGGAAGAGATCGACCGGTTTTCCCCGGCGGAGGCATGGTACGCACAGGAACGCCTCCGCGCCGAGGGAGGCGTCCAACACCAGGCCGAGGCGTTCATCGCGCTCTACCGGGAGATGCTGGCCGAACCTGGCGGTGACCGCGACGAGGCCGCGTTCAGGGTGGCGATGGCCGCCTACGTCCAGGAATGGTCGCCGGCCGCCCGCGAGCCCGGCGCATGGCTGCGCGAGCGTGCCGACCTGCTCGAGCGGATCGAGATGCTCGCCACCGCCAGCGAGCGATGCGCCTGGGGCACCACCTACGCGCTGAACGATCCGGCGTCCGACCCGTTCGTCCGGCCGCTCCAGGGCTTCTCGTTCCGGGAATCGGCCGGCCGTTGGACCGACGGTCCGAGCGCGCTGCTGAGCGCGCGGGCGCCCGGCAGCGGCCGCCCGGCGGCGCTGCGGCTTCGCTTCCAGCCGTTCCTCGCCGCCTCCCACCAGACCCAGCACGTGATGGTGGACGTGAACGGTCTCGATCTGGGGAACTGGATCTTCAGTTACCAGCCCGATGCCGGAACCGTGGAGGTGACCGTCGCGATCCCCGCAGACCGCATCCCGGACGATGGGCGATTGTGGGTGCGGATTCGCCTGCCCGATGCCGTGGCTCCGGCCGCGATTGGCGCGGGCCCCGACCCACGGCAGCTGGGCGTCAACATGATGGACGTACGTCTGGATCCCGCCGCCTCCTGAGAGCCGATCTGGGAACCCGCCTCCACGGGCCCGACTTCGCGGGCCCTCAGAGCGCGATGGAGATGAACTTCAGGTCGAGGTACTCCTCGATGCCCCACTTGCCGCCCTCGCGGCCCACGCCCGACATCTTGACGCCGCCAAACGGCGCCTGCGCCGCGGAGGGCAGGCCGTCGTTGACGCCGACGATGCCGTAGTCGAGCGCTTCGGCGACGCGGAACGCGCGGGAGAGATCCCGGGTCCAGAGGTAGGCGGCCAGCCCAAACGGCGTGTCGTTCGCCTGCCGCACCGCGTCCTCGTCCTCGGAGAAGCGGATGATGGGTGCGACCGGTCCGAAGGTCTCTTCCTCGAGGATGCGCATGCCGCGCGAGACGCCGGTCAGCACCGTGGGCTGGAAGTGCAAGCCTTCCCCGCCCTTGCCGCCGACGACGGCCCGCGCGCCGCGGGCGAGGGCATCGTCCACATGGGCGCGTACCTTCTCATGGCCCTGCGCGTCCACGAGCGGCCCCACCTGGGTGGCCTCATCCAGCGGATCGCCCACGCGCAACGCGGAGACGACAGCCGAGAAGCGCTCGACGAACGCGTCGTGCACCGCATCGTGCACGTAGATGCGATTGGCGCAGACGCACGTCTGGCCGGCGTTGCGGAACTTGGACGCGGCGACCTCGGACACCGCGCGATCGACGTCCGCGTCCGCGAAGATCAGGAACGGCGCGTGCCCGCCCAGCTCCAGCGACACGCGCTTCATCGTCTTCGCGGACTGCGCGGCCAGCTTGACGCCCACCTCGGTGCTGCCGGTGAAGCTCAACTTGCGGATGGCGGGGTCGTCGAAGAAGACGCCGGAGAGCGCCACCGGATCCGAGGTCGGCAGCACCTGGAAGACGTCGGCGGGGCCGCCGGCCTCGACCCACAGCTCGGCCAGGCGAATGGCGGTGAGCGGCGACTGCTCCGCCGGCTTGAGGATGACGCTGCACCCGGCCGCCAGGGCTGGCGCCGCCTTGCGCGTGATCATCGCTGCCGGGAAGTTCCAGGGCGTGATCGCGTAGACGGGCCCGACCGGCTGCGGCTGCACGAGGATGCGCTTATGGGCCGCCTGGCTGGGCACGGTCTCGCCGTACACGCGCTTGGCTTCCTCGGCGTACCACTCCACGAACGAGACCGCGTAGCGCACCTCGCCGCGGGCCTCGGTGACGGGCTTGCCCATCTCCTGCGCCATGAGGCGCGCGAGATCCGCGTCGCTCGCCAGCATCCGCGTGGCCCATGCCCTGAGTATGGCTGACCGCTCGTAGGCGGTCGTGCGGCGCCAGGTCTCGAACGCCGTCACGGCCTTCGCAATCGCCGCCTTCGCCTCTGCCGGACCGTTGTCCGGGGCATCCGCCACTGACCGCCCCGTCGCCGGGCTCATCACTGCAAACGTCGCACTCATCGCTCCGCCTCCCGCTGCATCGTGGCCCAGAGGGCCTCCACGTCCCCGCGCTCGGTCCGCTCCGCGCCCACCGAGACGCGAACCATCCATTGCCCGTCGAGCGTGGCCGGCGTGAGGTAGGCCGCGCCCGAGCGGTTGATGCGATCGCACCAGTCCTGCGTGTGCTTGTCGAGCGCCGCGGCCCCGAGGCCTGGCGGCTCGTGGCGCACGCACACGGTCTGCAGTGGCACCGGCGCCAGCACGCGCCAGTTGGCGCGGGCCTGCACCTCGTCTGCCAGCCAGCGCGCGTTCTCCATGTCGCGCCGGAGCCGCGCCTGCAGGCCCGACACCCCCTGCTCGCGAATGAGGAACCACAACTTCAATGCCCGGAACCGTCGCCCGAGCGGGATGCCCCAGTCCCGGTAGTTCTTCACGCGGCCGTCTGCCGCGGACTGCAGGTAGCTGGGGTTGGTGGACATCACCCGCACCAGGTGCTCGGCGTCCTTCACGAAATACACCGAGCAGTCGAAGGCGGCGCCCAGCCACTTGTGCGGGTTGAGCACGATCGAGTCGGCGTCCTCGATGCCGTCCCACATCCATCGGCATTCGGGCAGCACCATGGCGGAGCCGGCCATGGCGGCGTCTACGTGCAGCCAGAGGCCGTGGCGGCGCGCGACCTCCGCGATGCCGGCCACGGGGTCCAGCGCCGTGGTGGTGGTCGTGCCCGTCGTGGCCACGACAGCACAGGGCACGAGGCCGCGCTCGCGATCGTCGCGGATGGCCTGCTCCAGCGCGTCGGGCCGCAACGCGTAGTTCGTGTCGTGCGGCACGTGCCGGATGTTGTCCCGGCCGAACCCGGCCAACAGCGCCGCCTTGTCCACCGAGCTGTGGCTGTGCGCGGAGGCGTAGACGACCAGCGGCGCCACTTCCGCCTGCAGCCCGCCGTGACTGGCGCCGTGACCGGTGGACCGCTCGCGCGCGCAGATGAGCGCGAGAAGCGTGCAGGTGGACGCCGTGTCCTGGATGACGCCGTCCCACGCGTCCGAGAGGCCGAGCATCTGGCGCAGCCAGCCGGTGGCGACCTCTTCCACTTCGCTCAAGGCGGGGCTCGACTGCCAGGCCAGGCCGAGGACGCCGAGGCCGGTGCTGACGTAGTCCCCCAGCACGCTGGCGAGCGAGCCGTTGCAGGGGAAGTACCCGAAGAAGCGTGGGTGCTGCCAGTGCGAGAGCCCGGGCACGATGATGCGGTCGAGATCGTTGAGCATGGCGGCGAAGGGCTCGGGATGCTCGGGCGGATGGGCCGGCAGCTGCGCCTTCACGGCGCCGGGCTCGACCTGGGCCATGACGGGGTGCTGCTCGATCCGCTCCCGGTAGTCGGCCACCCAGTCCACGACGGCGTGGCCGAAGCGGCGAAATTCGTCGGGGGTCATTCGGAGATCATACGGGTCTTGGGGTCTTGAGGTCTTGGGGTCTTGGGTCTTGGGCAAGATGCGGCTACGATGGGCAGCTGCCGGTTCCACTGGCAACCGGCTCAACAGGAGGACGTACTGTGAAGCATATGACTTGGGCGGTGGCAGCCGCTCTGGCGGTGGGGGTGGGCGCACACGTGCTCGGCGCGCAGGGCGCGGCGCAGGCGCATCCGCAAATGAGCTTCTTCATCACGAGCGCGGGCTCGGGCGACGGCGCCAACCTCGGCGGCCTCGCGGGCGCCGACGCGATTTGCCAGAACCTGGCGAAGGCGGTGGGCGCGGGTAACAAGCAGTGGCGCGCCTATCTCAGCACCCAGGGCGCCAACGCGGTGAACGCCAAGGACCGCATCGGCCCGGGCCCCTGGTTCAATTCGAAGGGCGTGCAGATTGCGGCCAACGTGGCGGAACTGCACTCCGACAAGAACAACCTGACGAAGGAGACACAGCTTACCGAGAAGGGCACCGTCGTGAACGGGCGCGGCGACACGCCGAACCAGCACGACATCCTGACGGGCTCGAACCTGGATGGCACTACGTTCCCGGCCGGCGAGGACCACACGTGCAACAACTGGACGAGCAACAGCACCGGTTCGGCGCAGGTGGGCCATCACGACCGCCAGGGGGGCGGCGCCAACCCGACCTCCTGGAACAACGCGCACGCCTCGAAGGGCTGCAGCCAGCAGAACCTGATCGCGACCGGCGGCAACGGCTACTTCTACTGCTTCGCGGTGAAGTAGGGGCTTGGGGCTTGGGGCTTGGGACTTGGGAACTGGGACATTGGTCCCAAGACTCAGGGCCCAAGACCCAAGTCCCAAGTCCCAAGACTCAAGACCTCTTGATCGCCGTCACCTCGATCTCGATCTTCATCCGCGGGTCCGACAGCCCGGCCTCGATCATCGTCGCGGCCGGGCGCACCTCGCCGAACACCCTTCGCAGCACGGGCCAGCACTGCGGGAAGTCGTCCGCATTCGGCAGGATGTAGTGCACCCGCACGACGTCGACCAGCGATGATCCCGCCTCGCCAAGCGCCGCCGCGATGTTCCTGAGCGTCTGCTCGGTCTGCGCCGCCAGATCGTCCGCGATGGTCATCGTGGCGTAGTCGAAGCCCGTCGTGCCTGACACGAAGACCCACTCGCCCACGACCACAGCGCGGGAGTATCCGATCTCTTTCTCGAACGTGGAGCCGGAGCTGATTAGCTGGCGTTTCATGGTTCTGGGGTTCTGGGGTTCTGAAGTTCTCGGGTTCTCGGGTTCTCAGGTTCTCAGGTTCTCAGGTTCTCGGGTTCCCGGGTTCTGGCGACTCACGTTGTCAGCGTTCGGCCCCAAGATCTCAAGACCCCAGGACCTCAAGTCCCCAACCCAAGCCCCATGTCGCACGTCCCAAGCCCCACGTCCCTACGGCACCATCGCCTGGTGCACGAGTGTCTGGAACTTCGAGCGGATGTCCGTGGTGTTCGGGATCTGGTTCAGCATCAGCACCATCACGACGCCGCTCGACGGGTCCACGCGGTACACCGAGCCGTAGGCGCCGCCCCAGCCGAACGCGCCCACCGGGTCCAGGCCGCTTCCGCCCACCTGCTCCGTCGTCTCGAACGCGAGGCTCCAGCCGAGGCGCGGGCCGTTGTGCAGCAGGCCCGACTGGTTGTGCGTCATGAGCGCCACGGTCCGCGGCGAGAGCAGCCGCACGCTCCCAAGCGCGCCGCCGTTCCTGACCATCTCCAGGAAACGGGCGTAGTCGCGCGCTGTGGACACGAGACCCGCCCCGCCCGCGTAGTTCTTCCGTGGGCCCTCCAGGTAGTGCCCCTGCCCCCGCGCCCCGTCCGGCGCACGCTCGACCGTCCCGCCGGGGCCGCTCGCATACACCGTCACGAGCCGATCCTTCTTCTCCTGTGGCAGGAAGAAGTGCGTGTCGGTCATCCCGAGCGGTCCGAGGATACGCGCGCGGAAGAATTCGTCCAGTGACATGCCCGCTGCTTTCTCGACGACGCAGCCGAGGATGTCGGTGTTGTAGCCGTAGACCCACTCCTCACCGGGGTGTGCCACGAACGGCAGGCTCGCGAGCCGCTCCATGGTCCCGCATACGGGCTCGTCCTTGTCCGCGGTGTACCAGCCGAAGCCGGCGGCGGGCCCGAGTCCTTTCGCCTCGTAGCGTTTCGCCACGTCCGTGCCGGTGCCATACGAGATACCCGCGGTGTGCGTCAGCAGGTCGGTGATGGTGATGGCGCGCTTCGCCGGAACGACCTGGACGACGCCGCCTTTCTTCTCGGCGACGGTCGTCTTCGCGTATGCGGGGATGTAGCGGCTCACCGGATCGGTCAGGCCGATCTTCCCTTCCTCGACGAGCATCAGCACCGCCACGCTGGTGATGGCCTTGGTCTGCGACGCGATCCGGAAGATGCTGTCCGGCGTCATGCGGGCGCCGCCGTCCTTGTCGCGCCAGCCCACCGCCCGCTCGTAGACGGGCTTGCCGTCCTCGAGCACGAGCGCCACCGCGCCGGCGATGCGGTTCTCGTCCACGTATTGCTGCAGCACTGCATCCAGCCGCGACAGCCGCGCCTGATCCACGCGCAGGTCCATCGCGTGCTGCGCCGCGGGCCGCGCGGTGACGATGAGGACGAGGGCGGCGATCAGCGAAATCCGGCGCATGGGGAGACCTCCTGTGGCGAACGCGTGTAACGCTGGCGGCAGGGCACGACTGGTCAGCGCCTCAGCGCGCGAGCGCGGTGGGATCGATGCCCCTGCCGTGGGTGTAGCTGGCCCCGACCGCACCCACGACCGCCGTCTGCCGCGTGAGGCCCGCGAGCTGGCGCAGGCGGTAGAGCGCCTCGATGCCCGTGCAGTGCGCCCCCAGCAGGTGCCGCACGCCGAACTCCTTCAGCTTTCCAGCGGTCCAGGCCAGCGTCTCGTCGCTGGCCGCGAACAGGTGGAACCCGCCGATCGCCGTCACGACAGGCGCGGCCCGCACGGCCTTGCGCGCGTGCTCCATGCTGTTGATGATGCCCGCGTGCCCGCACCCGCTGATGAGCACGAGGCCGTCGGCGGTGTCGATGACCAGCGAGGTGTCCTCCGGCACGTTGTCCTCGACGAGACCGTCGGGCGTCTGCACGCGGCCGCTCACGCTCCAGTTGCGCTCCGGGTGCACGCGCGGCACCGGTCCCAGCATCGTCACGCCAGGCATGAGCGTGGCCGGGCCCGCGTGCTCGACGAACACGCCGCCCGTGGCCTCGTACTGCGCCTTGAGGGGCAGCAGCCCGTTGCCCTCGCGCCCGTTGGGGCCGGGGCGCGGATAGAAGATGCCCTGCGGCACGTGCACGCGCGAGAGCGCCTTCGGGTTCTTCTTCGCCAGCTCGCGCCGGAGGACGAGCAGCCCGCCCGTGTGATCGGCGTGATTGTGCGTGATGACGAGGTCGGTGATGGACGCGAGGTCCACCTTCAGCTCCCCGGCGTTCGCGAGCACCGTCTCGGCGCGCGCGCCCGTATCGATGAGCAGGCGCTGGCCATCCACCTCGAGGACGGCGGCAAACCCCCACTCCCCCACGCCGGCGTTGGCATTGCCGACGAGCATGGTGGAGAGAACGGTGACCTTCACGTCGGTCGCACGGGCCGCATGGGCAACGGTGGGACCGGCCAGAATCGGCGAAACCAGCAGCAACACCAATACGCGCGACATCGAACGCCTCCGGAAGTTGGCGCGAATTGTCCCACAGAACCGGATCCGCGTGCAGCGGGCCGCGTCCAACCGCGGCTCGGTGACGTCTGAAGAGGGAGCGAGGCGCACCATGTCCCCACTCCAGTCTTCAGTCCATCGCCAGTCCGCTCCGCGCGCCGCCCGGGCGACGCGACTGGCCGTCTTCCTGGCCCTGCTGGCGGGCTGTTCGTCCCTGGCGGCACAGGACAACGCCGCCGACGCGCGCCGGATCGTCGAGCACCTGCAGGTGAAGCCGGGCATGACGCTGGCGGAGATCGGCGCCGGATCGGGCGAGCTGACGGTGGCGCTCGCCAGGGCCGTGGGAACCGATGGCCGCCTCTACAGCAACGAGATCAGCGACAGCCGTCGCGTCGCCATCCGGGCCGCGGTGGCACACGCGGGTCTTTCGAACGTCACCGTCATCGAGGGCGCGGCCGGGGGCACCAACCTTCCCGACGCCTGCTGCGACGGCATCTTCATGCGGGACGTCTACCACCACTTCGCCGAGCCGGGACCGATGAACCAGAGCCTGTGGCGGGCGCTCAAACCCGGGGGACGGCTGCTCATCATCGACTTCCCGCCGAGGCGCGGCCGCGAGGCCACCTCATCGGCCGATCGTGACGAAGGCAGCAGCCACGGCGTCTCGGCCGCCAGCGTCGAGCGGGAACTTCGTGAGGCGGGGTTCGAGATTCTCTCCACGGAGGATCGGCCGTCCGGCCGCTGGTTCATGGTCGTCGGGAGAAAGCGCTGACCTCTCGCCGGCCACGGAACCGGGCTATCCGGGCCTCGGCCTACGAAGAGGTCGCGAACAGGTATCCGAAGCTGGCCGCCAGGACGACTTCAATCACGACGGCGCTCCACACGAAGGGCCCCACGACACCGGTGAGCACGCCGACCAGGCTCAGCACGGCCATGATCGCCGTCGCGGCCGTCCCTCCCGCCAGGATGGCCCTCCGGACCGACGATGGCTCGGACGTGCGGGCCATCCACAGGATGAGCGCATAACCGAAGAAGAGCGCGCCGTAGCGGCGGGACATGTACACCGTGATAGCGTCGCCCTGCACGCCCCACGATGCGAGCATGGCCTGCGGAACCGCGGTCCAGACGACCCCGAGCATCAGCGTCAGGACGGCGGTCACCGAGAACAGGTTCCTGACGGTCGTCATGCGCCAGCGAGTATGGCACAGGCACGCGCCGGACCATGTGGCCCGCCAGGTCGCAGGTAGAATCTCCGGGTCACGGAGGACCCGATGCGATCGTTCCGCCCGATCCTGCTCGCCGCAGCCGCACTGGCCTGGGGAATCACGCCGCACGCCTACCAGGCGCCAGGCGCTCAGCCCGGCGAGGCCCCCCGCCCACCCGAGGGGCTGGCGCTCGCGACCGCCGATACGCTGGAGTTCACCACGGACGAGGTGACGTGGCCCTCAGTGGACGTCTCGCCCGACGGCGCCACGCTCGTCTTCGACGTGCTGGGCGACATCTATACGCTCCCCGTGGAGGGAGGGACCGCCACGCGCATCATCGGCGGCTTGTCGTTCGAGAGCCAGCCGCGCTTCTCGCCGGACGGCAGGACGCTCGCATTCCTGAGCGATCGCTCCGGCGTCGAGAACCTGTGGATCGCGGACGCGGACGGCGGCAACCCTCGCGCGGTGAGCAAGGACGGCCTCACGCGCGATCGCCCGCAGATCATGGTGTCGCCCTCGTGGACGCCCGACAGCCAGTACATCGTGGTGTCGAAGTCGCGGCCCCCGGACCCGGGCACGTTCTGGCTCTTCATGTATCACCGAGACGGCGGAAGCGGCGTGCGGGTGGGCGCAGCTCCCCCGCCGCAGCCCGGCCCGGATGCGCAGGGGCCGCCGCCCCCGCCGCCGGCCAACCGCATGGGCGCGGTGGTGACGCCCGACGGCCGCTTCATCTACTACGCGCAGCGCACCGGCACCTTCACCTACAACGCGCGGTTCCCGCTGTGGCAGATCTACAGGCACGATCGCGAGACAGGCGAGGCCGCCCAGGTGACCAACGCACAAGGCAGCGCCATGCGCCCGGTGATCTCACCCGACGGCAAGTGGCTGGTCTACGGCACGCGCTACAAGACGGACACCGGCCTGCGCGTCCGCAATCTCGAGACCGGCGCCGAGCGGTGGCTCGTGCTGCCCGTGACGCGCGACGACCAGGAATCCCGCGCCTCGCGCGACACGCTGCCCGGCTATGCGTTCATGCCCGACGGCCAGTCGCTCATCGTCCCAATCGGCGGGAAGATCCACCGCGTGGACTTCGCCACGGGCACCACGCGCGTCATCCCGATGACCGTGCCCGTGAAGGCGGAGATCGCGCCACGTGTCTACACGCCGGTGCGTATGGAGGATGGCGCGACGGTGCGCGCGCGCCTCGTCCGCTGGCCGTCGCTCTCTCCCGATGGCAGGCAGGTCGTGTTCAGCGCGATGAATCGCCTCTACGTCGCGGACGTCCCGGGCGGCACGCCGCGCCTGCTGACCAGCGCCGGAGCCGACACTCCGACGACACCCGAGGGCGAGTTCATGCCCGCGTGGTCGCCGGACGGCCGGTCCATCGTCTACGCCACGTGGACAACGAGGGGCGGGCACGTCAAGCGGGTGGCGGCCACCGGCGGCGCGCCGGAGACGCTGACGCCGTTCGAAGGCTACTACCTCGACCCCAGCTACACGCCGGATGGCTCGAGGGTCGTGTACCTCTCCGGCGCCGTGAGCGATCAGCTCTACTCGATCCTGCTGGACACGCCGCCCGCCGACGATCCGGAGCGTGCCCTGCACGCTCCCGGTGAGATTGGAGGCATCAATCCACCGAACACGCTGGAGATCCGGTGGATGCCCGCCGCGGGCGGCGCGTCGACCTTCGTCGCCGCCGCGCAGAACGGCCGCCGTCCGCACTTCACGGCGAAAGACTCGTCTCGGATCTACCTGAGCTCCTCGCGCGGCCTGCAGTCCATCGACATCAGCGGACACGACCGGCGCACGCACCTGCGCGTCACGGGCTCGGGCGCCGGCAACAACCCGCCGGCGGCCGAGGAGATGCGCCTGTCGCCGGATGGCACCCGGGCGTTCGTCAGCCTGCAGGGCCGGCACTACGTCGTGCCGGTGCCGCGCGCGGGGCGCGAGACCGTGGAGGTGCGGATACAGGGTCGCGGCGACGCCACGTCCGTGCCCCTCACGCGCCTCTCGACGGAGGGCGGGGACTACATCGCCTGGTCGGCCGACGGCGCGGCCGTGACGTGGGCGATGGGCGCGCTCTTCTTCAGCCAGGCCGCAGACGGCACCGGCGAGCCGCGCCGGATGGAGTTCGTCGTCGAGCGCCCGCGCGCGCGGCCGAAGGGCTCGGTGCTCCTCACCGGCGCGCGGATCATCACGATGAAGGGCGACGAGGTGATCGCGCGTGGGGACGTGCTGGTCACGGACAACCGCATCGCGGGCGTCGGCCGGCGAGGCTCGCTCAGGCCGCCCACCGGCACGCGCACCATCGACGTCAGCGGCAAGACCATCATGCCCGGCCTGGTGGACGCGCACGCGCACATGTGGGCGCCGCGCGGCGTGCACCAGACCGAGATCTGGCAGTACATGGCGAACCTCGCCTACGGCGTCACGACGACCCGGGATCCGCAGACGTCCACGCCGGACGTGTTCGCCTACGCGGACATGGTGGATGCCGGCATGATCCCGGGCCCGCGCATCTACGCCACCGGGCCCGGCATCTTCGGCAGCTCCGGCATCGAGGATCGCGATCGTGCGTTCCAGTTCATGAAGCGCTACCGCGATGCCTACCGCACGAACACCATCAAGCAGTACGTCGCCGGGGATCGGCTGGTTCGGCAGTGGCTCATCGAGGCGGCGAAGGAGTACGGCATCACGGCCACCATCGAAGGCTCGCTCGACCTCAAGCTGAACCTCACGCAAATGGCTGATGGCTATTCGGGCCAGGAGCACAGCCTGCCCATCATGCCGCTCCACAAGGACGTGGTGGAGTTCGTCGCGCGGACGAAGACCTTCTACACGCCGACGATCCTCGTCGCCTACGGCGCGCCGTGGTCCGAGAATTTCTACTTCGAGTCGGAGAACACGAACGGCGACACGAAGCTGAAGCGATGGATCCCCGAGGAGCTGCTGGACACCATGATCCGCCGCCGCCCGCAGTGGTTCCTGCCGGAGGAGTACGGGCACGCGAAGATCGGCCAGCAGGTGGCCGATATCGTCCACGCGGGCGGTCGCGCGGCGCTCGGCAGCCACGGGCAGTTGCAGGGGCTGGGCGCGCACTGGGAGACGTGGAACCTGGGCTCCGGCGGGCTGACCCCGCACGAGACGCTCCGCGTGGTCACGCTCTACGGCGCCGAGGCCATCGGCATGCAGCAGGACGTCGGCTCGCTCGAAGCCGGCAAGATGGCGGACCTCATCGTCCTCGACCGCAACCCGCTCGAGAACATCCGCCACACGAACTCGATTCGCTACGTGATGAAGAACGGCGAGCTCTACGAGGGCGACACGCTGAACATGGTGTGGCCGGAGGCGAAACCGATGCCGAAGCCGTTCTGGGAGGGGTTCGGCCCCGGGAAGGGGCCGGCCTCCGGCCGGTAGGCCTGCGGTGGGCGGCGCTTCGCGCCCATAGGCGCCGCTCACGCGGCGTGGGCGGCTGGGTAGCCCGGCGTTGGCGCGCCGTAGGCGCCTCCCACCAACGGCCTGCGGCCCGTTGGCGGCACCTACCGCGGCGCGCCGTCCTCCAGCCCCGCCAGACGGGCCACCTCGAGGAATTCGGCCAGGATCATGGCCGTGGCGCCCCACACCTTTTCCCCCTCCACAGCGAAGTAGGGCACCTCCACGGGCTGCGGGGCCCCGCCGCGCCGGAGCAAGCGCGTCTCGCGCGCGACTGTCGCCGGGTCCGCCAGCCGGCCAAGGGGTACCTCGAGCAGGCGCGCCACCTCGTACTCGGCTGGCCGGAAGGACGGACGCCGGCCCGCGATGCCCACGATCGGGTGGAGAAGGAAACCGCTGACGGGGATGTGGAGCGGGGTGAGCGCCCCCAGGACGTGCACCGCGGAGCGGTCCACGCCTACCTCCTCGGCGGCTTCGCGGAGGGCAGCCATCTCGAACGACTCGCCGGGGTCCACGGCCCCGCCGGGCAGCGACACCTGGCCGGTGTGGGTCCGCAACCCGCCGCCGCGCACGGTGAGCGGCAGGTGGAGGCCGCCTTCGTCGTGGGGATAGACGAGCACGAGGGCGGCGGCTGGCCGGAGGCCTTCGGGGAGGCGATAGGGATCCCAGCCCGCGCGGGGGCTCGGCGCCAGGCGCAGCTGTGCGTCGAGGCCTGGCAGTGGCGCCTCGAGCACCCGTCGCAGCCGTGAGGCCACCCCATCCACGAAATCCAGCCTACCAGACTGGACGGACGGATCCTGTGCAGGCGAAGCGCGGATTCCATCGCGCGCACGCGCGCGCTTGGCCGTAGAATGTCCGTGATGATGAGTCGTCGCCCCCCCAGCGACGGGGACTCGTCTCGGCCCGCGGCCCTTCCCCGCTGTTGCGCAGCCATTGGCGCGCAGCTGGTGGAGGCACGTTCGGCCCGGCAAGTCTCCGTCGAGGACGTTGCGTCGAAACTGATGCTCTCGCGGGGCCAGGTGATCGGCCTCGAGCAGGCGGATGCGTCGGCGTTCTACACGCACGCGTATTTCCTGAAGGCCCTGCGCAGGTACATGGCCTTCTTCGACGTGCCCGAGGATCTGCTCGACGAGGAGCCCGACGATGCGTTCGGCCTTCGCATGACGCTGGCGGAGCTGCCGCAGCGACGCGCGGCCACGATCGGCGGCGACTGGTCGCGTCGATGGCAGCCGGCAGCCGCCGTGGTCGCCATCGTGATCCTCGGCATCGGCGCCTACAAATTCGCCCCGATCACGCACGGCGGACCGGGTACCGACACCCTGGCCGCGATCGAGCAGGCCGAACCCATTCCCGCGCAGCCCGTGGCCCTGACGGCCAGCGCGCCTCCGGCGGTGCGCGCGCTGCCCGCGTCGTCGGTGTTGAGCGATCCGCGTGGGGAGTCCACGGTGCGCGTCACGGTGGGCAAGCCCACCTGGATCTTCGTCCGCTACCCCGACAACCGGGTCGTCGAGCGGCGGCTCGAAGCGGGCGAGGAACTGGAAGTGGGGCCCCTGCCCGTGTATCTGGCCGTGGGGACCGCTGACTCGGTGGAGGTCCGTGTCGAGGACCGGCCCGTCGCGCTCGAGCCCTACATCCGTGACGGGCAGATCCGCATCACGCGGCCCGAGCTGGCCCGACTGGCGCCGAACCGGCTGCCGCAGTGAGAACACACAAGGCAGAAGGTACAAGACAGAGAGCACAGGGCAGTAGGCATTAGCCGGAAATCAAGAATGAGAAGTGACATGAAGATGCGTTTGAACCAGGTATCCGTGTGCGCCGCAATGGCGCTCCTGGCCGGCTGCAGCAGCCAGCCGCAGGTTGAACCCGCCAGCCTCGTGCTCCGCAACGGCATCATCGTCACGGTCGAGGCGAGCCAGCCGAAGGTGCAGGCCCTCGCCGTGCGCGGGGATCGAATTGTGGCTCTCGGCACGAACGACGAGATCCAGCCATACGTGGGGCCGGAGACGAACGTCATCGATCTGGCGGGCCAGACCGCCGTGCCCGGGTTCATCGAATCGCACGGGCATTTCATGGGCCTCGGGCAGTCGCGCATGGTGCTCGACCTGATGGACGTGAAGAGCTTCGACGAGATCGTCCAGCTGGTGGCCGAGGCGGTGAAGACGGCGAAGCCGGGCCAATGGATCCAGGGACGTGGATGGCACCAGGAGAAGTGGACCTCGGTGCCCTCGCCCAACGTGGAGGGCTTCCCCGTTCACGACGCGCTCAGCAAGGTCTCACCCGACAATCCGGTGATCCTCGAGCACGCGAGCGGCCACGCGGTGTACGCGAACGCGAAGGCCATGGAGCTGGCCGGCGTGACGGCGCGTACGCCGAACCCGCCCGGCGGCGAGATCCTGAAGGACCGGGCCGGGCGGCCCATCGGGGTGTTCCGCGAAACGGCATCGGGGCTGGTCGAAAAGGCGCTCGACGTCTGGCAGGCGGCAAAGACGCCCGAGGAGCGCGCGGCCGACGCGCGTCGGCAGATCGAGCTCGCCACGGAGGAGGCCTTCTCGAAGGGCGTGACCAGCTTCCAGGACTCGGGCTCGAGTCTCGACACCGTGGCCCTTTTCAAGCAGGTGGCCAGCGAAGGCCAGATGGGCATCCGACTGTGGGTGATGGTGCGCGACACCAACGAGCGGCTGCGCGAGCGGCTGGCGAAGGAGAAGGTGGTGGGCATGGCCGATAACCACCTGACGGTGGCGGCCATCAAGGTCACCGCCGACGGCGCGCTCGGCTCGCGCGGCGCGTGGCTGCTGGAGCCGTACGCCGACTCGCCCGGCAGCACCGGCCTGAACACCACGCCGATGGCGAGTATCGAGGAGACGGCGAAGATCGCGGCCGAGACCGGCACGCAGCTCTGCATCCACGCCATTGGCGACCGCGCCAATCGCGAGGTGCTGAACGTCTACGAGGCGACGTTCAAGGCCAATCCGGACAAGAAGGACCTGCGGTGGCGCATCGAGCACGCGCAGCACCTCAACGCGGCCGACATCCCGCGCTTCGGCCAGCTGGGCGTCATCGCCGCCATGCAGGGCATCCACTGCACGTCGGACGCGCCGTACGTGACGGCGCGCCTGGGTGCCGCCCGCGCCGAGGAAGGCGCCTACGTCTGGCAGAAGCTGATGAAATCCGGCGCCATCATCGCCAACGGCACCGACACGCCGGTGGAGCGCGTGGACCCCATCGCCAGCTACTATGCCAGCGTGACGCGGAAGGCCGCCGACGGCACCGTGTTCCACGGCGACCAGAAGATGTCGCGCGAAGAGGCGCTCAAGTCGTACACGTGGAATGCAGCGTACGCGGCGAAGGAAGAGACGCTGAAGGGCTCGCTGGCCGTGGGCAAGCTGGCCGACATCGCCGTGCTCTCGAAGGACATCCTCACGGTGCCGGACGACGAGGTTCCCACTACGAAGGTGACCCGCACGATCGTGGGTGGGAAGGTGGTGTACGGGCAGTAGGTTCAAAGCCCAGGGGTTCAAAGCACGGGAGTTCAAAGCACGTGGGTTCCAAGCCCGTGGTTCGAAGCACGATGGGTGATCTGCCCCGCTATCCGCTGGCGACGCTGCCAACGCCCATCACCGATGCCGTGCGGCTGCGCGACGCGCTGGGCGGGCCGGCGCGGTGCCCGCGCATCCTCATCAAGCGGGACGATTTGACCGGGCTCGGGCTGGGCGGCAACAAGGCGCGCAAGCTCGAGTACCTCATCGCCGACGCGTTGGCCCTGGGCGCGCACACCGTGATCACCACCGGCGCCGTGCAGTCGAATCACGCCAGGATGACGGCGGCGGCGGCGTGCATCGCCGGCCTCAGGTGCGTGCTCGTGCTGACATCGCGCTACGAGGTGCCAGCTCTCGAAGGCAACCTGCTGCTCGATCGGCTGTTCGGGGCGGAGGTCCGCTTCGTCCCGGCCGAGGATCCGATGCTGGCCGTCGGGCGGGACGAGGAAATGGTGGCCGAGGTGGTGCGCGAGGAAGCCGCCGCGGGTCGCCTGGCGTATGTGATCCCCGTCGGCGGGTCGAGCGCCGTCGGGGCGCTGGGCTACGTGTCGGGGACGGCGGAGCTGGTCGGCCAGCTGCGTGACATGGGTGTCGCGCCGACGCGGCTCTACTTCGGCAGCGGCTCCCGCGGCACGCAGGCGGGCCTGACGCTGGGCGCCAGGCTGAGCCACGCGACTTACAAGCTGTGGGGCGTAGCCGTGAGCGCGGGCGAGCCCGAGAAGATCGAGCGCGCGAAGAAGGCCGCCAACGACGCGGCGGCGCTGCTCGGCGTCGAGGCGCGCGTGGATCGCGAGGACCTCTTCACCGACCAGGGCTTCATCGGCGAGGGCTACGGCATCCCCACGCCTGCGGGGCTGGAGGCCATCGACCTGGTCGCCCGCACCGAGGCGATCCTCCTGGATCCGGTCTACACGTCGAAGGGCTTCTCGGCGCTCGTGCGGCACGTGCGCGACGGGGACATCCCGCCCACCGACACCATCGTGTTCCTGCACACCGGCGGCGTGCCGGCGCTCTTCACGCGCGAGTTCGTCGCGACGCGAGCGTAGCGAGTCACCGGAACACGAAGAGCACGAAGATCCCCCGAGGGCGATCTACGCGCTTGACTATGTAATCAAATTGATTATAGTCGACTCAATCAGACATGGCCTCCACCCGCCACGCCGTTGAACGCCTCCTTCCGCTCCGGCCGGTCGTGTTCCAGGTGCTGCTCTCGCTGCTCGACGCCGAGATGCACGGCTATGCCCTGGTGCAGGACATCGCCAGGCGCACCGCGGCCGGCATCGAGCTCGAGCCCGGCAACCTCTACCGGCACCTGAAGTTCATGCTCGATGCCGGGCTCATCGAGGAGTCGGAACGCCGTCCGGTCGCGGGCCGGGACGATGAGCGGCGCCGGTACTACCGGATTACGACGCTCGGAAGGTCGGCGGCATCGGAGGAGGCCCGCCGCCTCGAGGGCGTCCTGGCCGACGCGCGCGCCCGCCTGGCGCGATCGCAGGGAACCCGGTGATGCCCCCGCGGCCGTCGCGCGCGGCTTCGGTGTACCGCCTCCTGCTACGCTGCTACCCGGCGTCGTTCCGCGCGCGGTTCGAACGTGATCTGACCGAGCTGTTCGACGATCTGCACGGCGCCGCCCCTCGCCCACGACTCTTCTTCTGGCTACGCATCCTGCTCGGCACCGTGCGCCACGGCCTGGCCGAGCGCATCGCCGCCCGTGGCCAGCCTCGTCCCTTCGCGTCTCGCCCGGGGGATTCCGTCATGACCACCCTCGCCACCGACCTGCGGCTGGCCTTCCGTACGATCCGTTCGCAGCCAGCGTTCGCGGCCACGGTCATCGCCACGATGGCTCTCGGCATCGGCGTCACCTCCGCGATGTTCACGGTGGTGAACGCAGTCCTGCTCCGGCCACTCCCGTACGAACGGCCCGAACAGGTGGTCATGCTCTTCGAACGGGATCCACGCGGTGCGACGGCCCAGGTCTCACTGCCGGCGTACGAGGACTGGCGGGCGCGGCTGGCCACATTCAGTTCCCTGGCCACGTTCGGGTCGCAGACGGCGAACCTCACCGGCGTGGGCGAGCCCGACCGCTTGCGGGCCGCGTTCGTCTCGGCGGACTTCTTCAAGGTGCTCGGCGTATCGCCCCTCCTCGGCCGCGCCTTTGCGCCGGGCGAGGACCAACCCGGCGCGCGCGGCGTCACGGTGTTGCCCTACGGTGTGTGGACGCGACGCTTCGGCTCGGATCCCGCCATCCTCGGACGCACAATTACCCTGAACAACGCGCCGTTCGAGGTGATCGGGATCCTGCCGCGCTCGTTCGAGTTCCCGTTCGACGAGATCGAGGCGTATCTGCCGGCAGCCGCGTCGCCCGAGTACGCCACGCTGACCGGCCGTGCGACCCGTCCCGGCCTCCCGGCCTCCGCGCGCGAGCGCCGCTCCCTGTTCGTCTTCGGACGCATCGTGGACGGCGTCTCGGTGGATGCCGCATCGGCCGAGCTGCGCCGGGTGTCGGAGCAGTTCGCCGCGGAATCCCCGGGCACCAGCACCGGATGGTCCGCAGAGATCGCGCCGTTCCACTCGGTCGCCGTCCGGCTGGTCCGGACCCCGCTCCAGGTGCTCATGGGGGCGGTCACGCTGGTTCTGCTGATCGCGTGCGCCAACGTGGCGAACCTGACGCTGGCCCGCGGGACGGCTCGCGCGCGCGACATGGCCGTGCGCGCCGCGCTCGGCGCCGGCCGGCGCCGCCTCGCGGCTCAGCTGCTCACCGAGAGCCTTGTCCTCGCGTTGGCGGGTGGGACCCTCGGCCTGCTGCTCGGCGCTGCGCTCACCGAGGGGCTGCTGGCGCTTGCTCCGCCGCTGCCGCGAGGGGCAACGATCGGCCCCGATCCCCTGGTGCTGGCCTTTACCGCCGTGGTGTCGATTGTCACCGGGCTGCTCTTCGGTGTCGTACCCGCCCTTCGTGGCTCGCGGGTGCCGATTCGCGAGAGCCTCCAGGAAGGGAGCCGCTCCACCGACGCGAGACGCGGGCGGCTCCGACAGGCGCTGGTCGTCGCCGAGCTCGCGCTGTCGCTGGTCCTGCTGGTCGGCGCGGGCCTGCTCGCCAGGAGCCTGACGCAGATGGTGCGCACCGACCTCGGGTTCACGGCCGAAGGGGTTCTCACGCTGGAGTATCGGCTGCCGCGGAACAAGTACGCCGAGGCGCCACAGCAATGGGATGTCCACCGGCGCATCCTCGAGCGGGTGGCGAACGTGCCGGGCATCGAACGGGCCGCCCTCGCGAGCGCGATTCCGTTCAGCGGGAACGGCAACCGCGTCCCCGTCTGGCGCGCGGAGGATCCGGAGCCGGACAAGGGCGCCGCCACGGTCGTGATGGCCGTCTCCGTGACCGACGACTACTTCGCGGCCATGGAAATCCCTGTCCTCGCCGGCCGCACCTGCAGCCAGGGCGACGCGGTCAACTCGCCGCTCGCGGTGATGGTGAATCGACAGCTCGCGGATCGAATGTGGCCCGGCCAATCCGCCATCGGCCGGCGGCTGCGGGCCACCGGGGTGCCAGGCGAGGGCGTGGTGGTGGGCCTGGTCGGCGACACCATCCACGCCGGGTACCGCGCCGGCTTGGGCCCGCAGCTCTACGCCTGCTTCGCGCAGAGCCCGCAGGTCTTCGCCACCATGGTGGCCCGCACGACGGGCGAGCCCATGGCGTCGGCGCGGGCCGTCCAACAGGCGGTCTGGACGATCGACCCCGACCAGCCGATGTGGAAGATTCGATCCCTCGCGTCCATGGTGGCGTCAGGTGCCGATCGCGAGCGGCTGCTGGCCACGCTGATGACGGCGGCGGCCCTCCTGGCGCTCGTGCTCGCGGCGCTGGGCGTCTACGGAGTGGTGAGCTACTCGGTCACGCGTCGCGCTCGCGAGGTGAGCGTGCGCATGGCCCTGGGCGCGTCGCGGTGGTCGATTCTCGGGATGGTCCTGCGGGAAACGGCGGCCGTCGTCGCCCTCGGGCTGTCGCTCGGCGTCCTGGGTTCGCTGGCGTCGTCACGCGTGATTGCCGGCCAGCTGCACGAGGTGAAGCCGGACGACGCCGGAACGATCATCGTTACGGGCGTCGTCCTTGCGGTTGCGGCGCTGGTGGCGGCCGCGCTCCCGGCCGCGCGGGCTGCGTCGGCCGACCCGGTGGCCAGCCTGCGGCTCGAGTAGGGCTGGCCTCGGCTATTTCAGCACGCCAACCGCCTTCAGCAGCGCAATCAGGATGCAGGCGCCGACAATGGCGATGATGACGCTCACGATGGCGTTGGTCGCCACAATCCCGAGCAGTCCCGCCAGCCACGTGCCGATCCATGCCCCGACCACCCCGACCAGGATGTTGGCAATGCTCCCCATCTGGGCGTTGGTCTTCATGACGATGCTGGCAAGCCAGCCGACGATGGCGCCGACGACGATGGTGATGATCAGGCCCATGCGAATCCTCCTTGGGAGCGTCGGACGATGCGACTCCGGCGTCAGACGGCTGGAACCGCCGGTCGCGGCATCTTACCAGCCTCCGTCTCCTCCGGGGTGACCATGATCGCGCCGTTGTCGTTCGCGGCGAAGACCGCCAGGTCGGACTGGCCCAACAGGCGGCTCGTGACGGTGCCCGCCGTCATCGACCCGCTGACGTTGACGGCGGTGCGGCCCATGTCGATGAGCGGCTCCACCGAGATGAGCAGGCCTGCCAGCGCAACGGGCAGGTTCAGGGTGGAGAGCACCACGAGGGCGGCGAAGGTGGCGCCGCCGCCGACGCCCGCGATGCCCACCGAGCCGAGCGTGGCCACCGTCACCACCGACGCCATGAACGACAGCGACGTCGGGTCGATGCCCGCGCTCGGGGCGATCATCACGGCGAGCATCGCGGGATAGAGGCCCGCGCACGCGTTCTGGCCGATGGTCGCGCCAAAGCTGGCCGCGAAATTCGCAATGGCCGGCGACACCCCGAGGCGCGTGATCTGCGTCTCGACGCTGAGGGGAATGGCCGCGGCGCTCGAGCGGGACGTGAAGGCAAAGGTGAGCACGGGCCAGATCTTCTGGTAGAACCGCACCGGGCTCAGGCCCGTCAGCGCGAGGATGGCGGCGTGGACCAGGAGGATGACGCCCATCCCGATGTACGAGGCCACGACGAACCCGCCCAGGTTGATCACATCGTTCACGTTCGAGGTGGCCACGACCCGCGTCATCAAGGCGAGCACGCCGTAGGGCGTGAGGCGGATGACGATGCGCACGAGGCGCAGGATCAGCTGCTGGAACGTGTCGATGCCGTGGAGAATGCGGTCGCCCAGCTCAGGCTTGTCGCGGCGGAGCGAGAGCACCGCCAGGCCCAGCAGGACCGCGAACACGACCACGCCGATCACGGACGTGGATCGCGTGCCCGCCAGGTCCGCGAAGATGTTGGTCGGGATGAACGACTGCAGCAGGGAGGGGATGTTGAGCCGGGCCGCCTCGCTCACCTGCGCTTCGAGCGCCGTGCCGCGCTCGAGCTCCCGCGCGCCCTGGACGAGGCCATCCGCCCGGAGCCCGAAGAGCCGGGTCATGCCGATGCCGATGCTGGCCGAGATGGCCGTCGTGACCAGGAGCAGGCCAATCACGCCGCCGCTGATGGCCCCGAGCGCCTTGGCGTTGCCCAGCTTCGTGACCGCCGCCAGGATGGAGATGAGCACCAGCGGGGCGATGACCATCTGCAGCAGCCGCACGTAGCCGCCCCCGACGACATTCACCCAGGTCATCGTCCCCGTGACGGTGGCACTGCCGAGCCCGTAGATGCCCTGCACGGCAGCCCCGAGCACGACGCCGAGGACCACCGCGAGGAGCACGTTGGTGGAGAGCTTCGCGCCCGCCTTCGCCCGGCGGGCCAGCCAGGCGATGACGGCAGCGAACACGACCACATTGGCAAGCACTGCAAGGTTCATACGCGCTCCTGCGACGAAACGAAAACGGCCCTCCGTGAATCGGGAGGGCCGGAAAGGTTGACGCGCATTGCTGTCACGAGTCCACGTGTCTCATGGCGTCGACGCTCCCGGCTTCCTGGACAGGAAGCCGCCGCAACAACAGCAGCCGAGGACGTGGAGACGGCAGGTCATGGAAGCTCTGGCGCGGCCCCGGAACCGGAGTGCCGCGATTCGTCGGGCAGTCTAGCCCACTTACCCTGAGATGTCGATGGGCGGGGCACGGTGTCGCGGCCGCCCGAGCCCGCGCCCCCGGCCCGGTGGTGGCCCCCGCGGGATGGCATAATCTCCGGGCAGGAGGCCCGGTATGTCCACCGTTCGCGTGCTCGCAGTGTCGGCTGCCCTGCTCGTCACCAGCCCGTTTCTCACGGCCCAGTCGCCCCGCCCCGAAGGGTCGCAGGCCCCATCCGCCAGTTCGCAGGTCGCCGGGATCGCAGGCAACGTCGAGCGTGGACGCTATCTCGTGGAGCACGTGGCCATGTGCAACGAGTGTCACTCCACGCGGGACGCCAGCGGCGAGATCATCCCGGGCCGCGAGTACATGGGCGGCAACATCCCGTTCACCCCGCCCTGGCCCAACGACTGGGCGGCTGTCGCACCCCGCAATGCCGGCCTGCCGGGCTATTCGGACGCGGCGGCCATGCGCCTGCTGACCGAGGGGGCTATCGGGCGGCTGGGCACGCGGCTGCGCGCGCCGATGCCGCGGTTCCGGATGAGTCAACAGGATGCGGCGGATGTGATTGCGTTCCTGCGGTCGCGCTAGCCCCGGCGGGTGGGGCCCTCACCACGCGATGTCGACCGGCGGCCGGGGCGTCAGCGTCGCGCGCGCCTCGATCGCCTCTCCTGCCGCCAGGCAGAGATCCTCGCGGAAGCGCGGGCCGATGATCTGCACGCCGACCGGGAGGCCGTCCATCACGCCCGTCGGCACCGCGAGCCCCGGGACGCCCAGCACCGGCACGGCCGTCAGCGTAACGCACTCGCGCCACAGCTCGGCCGTGCGCTCCCGGCTCTCGAGATCGAAGCCTCGCTCGTACACGGGTTGAGTGCAGACGGGCGCCAGGACCAGCGGCACGCGCTCGAAGAAACGCTGCCACTCCCGAACGACGCGCGCGCGCTCGGCGAGCGCCTTCATGTAGGCCACGCCATCCTCCTCGGGCCAGGCGTCGATCATCAGGCCCATCGCGCGGTTGATGCCCGCGTCGCCGTACTGCTCGATGACCGGCCACAGGTACTGGCGGATCTCGGGCATCTGCATCGCCAGCCACAGCTCCATCGCGCGCGTGAAGCCGGGCGTCTTCGCCTCGACGATCTCGTATCCCGCGTCGGCGAGCCATCCGGCCGCCTTGTGGAGGGCGTCGGCAACCGTGGGGTGCAGGCGGGCTCCAGCCAGGTCCTCGGGGTCGGACACGACAGCCACCTGCCTCGGACGTGGCTCACCCTGCAGCGGGGCGGGCACCCACCACGGATCCCGCGCGTCGCGCCGGGCCATGGCCTCGAGCGCAAGGCGCACGTCGCGCACCGTGCGCGCGAGCGGTCCCTGCACCGAGAGCAGCTGAGACGACATGGAGCGCTCGGCCGTGGCGCTCGGGTTGAAGGCCGGCACGCGGCCGAAGGACGGCCGCAGTCCGACGAGGCCGCAGCAGTAGGCGGGGTAGCGAATCGACCCGGCGATGTCGTTGCCGTGCGCGATCGGCGTGATGCCCGCTGCCACCGATGCCGCGGCTCCGCCGCTGGAGCCGCCCGGCGTGTGCCGCTCGGACCAGGGGCTGAAGGTGCGGCCGCGCAGCTCGTTCTCGGTGTCGAGGCGGAAGCTGAAGGCCGGGGTGTTGGTGCGGCCGATGACGATGGCGCCCGCCGCCTTCAGATTGGCCACCACCGGGCTGTCCTCGCGCGCGATGACGTCGCGGAACGCCACCACGCCGTTGGTGGTGGCGCACCCGGCCTGGTCCACGTTCTCCTTGATGGAGATGGGCACGCCGTGCAGCGCTCCAAGCGTGTCGCCCCTGGCAACCGCTGCATCGGCCCCGTCCGCGGCCCCGCGCGCCTCGTCCCCGAGGTCCACTGTCACCGCGTTGAGCCGGGTGTTCACCTCGGCCATCCGTCCCAGGCACGCCTCAACGGCCTCGCGCGACGAGATCTCCCGCCGGGCAATCGCCTGGGCCATCCGCGTCGCGTCCCACTGCCAGATTCCATCCGCCATCTCATCCGTCCTGTGACAGCATACCCCTGCCGGCAATCGTGTCGTCCGGTGCAACGGCGTTCGGCTCCGCAACGGAAGGAGAGGTGACATGCGTGTCGTCCATCCGTGTGTCGTGCGTCTCGTGTGCCTGCTGACGATACTCGCCGTCAGCGCCAGCGGCTGCTCGAGCATGCATCGCGTACCCGTCGTCGCGGCAGGCTCGGCACAGGCCAGCGACAGGGTCGGGCCCGGCGACGAAGTTCGCGTCACCATGCGCGATGGGCGCCAGGCACGGTTCACCGTGCAGCGGGTCGAGGAGGCCGCGCTCGTCGCCGGCGATGGCACGAGGTATGAAATCACCGACATCGTCACGCTCGAGCGACGGGCATTCAGCGGCGGCAGGACCGCGCTGCTGGTGGCGGGAGTGGTCGGAGGGGTGTTGTTCTTCGCCTATGCCGTGGCGGTGGCGTCGTTGGGGAACCCGTAGCAGCTCAGGTGAGGCCTCGCGAGGCAGGGGGCGCGACCACGCAGTCGCCGGATCGGACGCCGGACGGCGCGCGGCTCGGGGGATCGAGCCGCACGCCACCGGGCGCCGTCACGCCCAGCTCAGGCGAGCCGACAGCTACGGAAGACGCAGCACCTGTCCCGGCTTGATCTTGTCGGGATCGGTCAGCTGATCCTTGTTCAGCTCGAAGATCTTCATGTAGGCGCCGGCGCTGCCCAGGTGCTCCTTGGCAATCGCGCTCAGGGTATCGCCGGCCTTCACGGTGTAGGTCTTCGCCTGGCCAGCCGGCGGGCCCGTTACCTTGATGTCGGCCACGATGTCGTTCTGCCAGGTGGGGATGGTCTTGATGGCGTCCCAGATCTCGTCCTTCTCGGCCTCCGTCGCAACCGTCCCTTTCCAGTACAGCTTGCCTTCGCGTTCCTCGGCGCCGCCGTGGAACTTCCCCTTCGCCTTCTGGATGGCGTACGCGTACGTGTCTCTCAATCCCATATGTCACCCCCAAGATGATCGTCCCCAGTCTACTTCGTCGACCGTGCACGGTTCACCTGGCGTCGCGCCAGCTCAGCGCTTGGCGAGCAGGTCTCGTATCTGCGTGAGCAACACTTCTTCGTTCGACGGCCCCGGCGGCGCCGCCGGAGCCTGCGGGCGCCGGGTTGCGTTCATCGCCTTGATGACCATGAAGAGCGCGAACGCCACGATGAGGAAGTTCACGATCGTGTTGATCAGCAGGCCGTAGGCAAAGGTGACCGCTCCGGCCTCCTTCGCCGCTGCGAGTGACACGTAGGGGCCTGGGGTGGCGCCCTCCTTCAGCACGATGAACATGTTCGAGAAGTCCACGCCTCCAAGTGCCAGGCCGATGACCGGCATGAGCACGTCACCGACGAAGCTGGTGACGATCGCGCCGAAGGCGGCCCCGATGATGATGCCAACCGCCATGTCCACGACGTTGCCGCGCATCGCGAACTCTTTGAATTCCTTCAGCATGTGATGGTCCTCCCCTGCAGCCCAGCATATGCCCTTTCCATGGCGCCGGGTGCACACGTCCTGACCGGAATCACCGTCGGGCCGGAGGCGCCAGGACGCGATCGCCGAAGCGCCGCAGGGCCTCGATCTGTGCGGGAGTGAACTCGACCGGAATCCCGAGGATCACGCCGCTGATCCGGCGGGCCTGCAGCACCTGGATCAGCTCGAGCAGCGTCATCGTCGCGGTGCCGCTGTTGATGGCCACCCCGGGACCGGGCACCGAGAGGCGGAGCCGGTTCGACATCTCCACGGCGCGCAGCTCAGGGGTGTCGCGATCGAGGATCAGGGCCAGCGTCGCCTTGCGGAGGAAGTTCGGGTTGACGCCGAGCCCCGCCTCGACGCGCACTTCGAACTCGGTGACCTGCTTCTCCGGCGCGCGGCCCGGCCAGCGTGCCGAGAGGACCACGGTCGGCGTACCTTGCGGCCCCGACGGCATCACGGCCACGAACACCCGTGTCTCGCGGGCCGACTGATCGTAGGCCTCGCGGATCTCGCCGTCACGCCACGTCGCCAGCGGCCCGGCATCCGCCTGGGCGAAGGCCGGCGCCGCGAGCGCCAGAAGTCCGCTCAAGAGCAGCAATGCTCCCGTCGCCATTCGCCTCCCGACGCCGTCTACTTCCCCATTTGCGGCGCCCCGACCGGCGTGGACGGCCCATGGAACATCGCGTTGAAGATGAGCCGGAACGTCGCGCGCGGCTGGGTGCGGAAGTCCACCTGCGAGCCGTAGGTGACGACGTAGCCCTTGCCCACGCGGAAGGAGACCACATTGGCCTGGTCCCTCAAGTACTCCTCGCCCAGCAGCCATCCGCTCTGCAGGATGTTCTCGCGCGGGTAGCGCGAGACCACCTTCGTGTCCACGCCGAAACCCGGGCGCAGGCGATAGGCCTGATCCGACTCGAAGAAGATGGGCCAGGCCTCGGGCATGCCCCACGCCACCGGGTTCGTGGTGTCGAACTCGTTCTGCAATAGCGACCCCGGGCAATAGAAGAGCGACGAGGGGTCCGCCACGCGGTCGCGCAGCGTCTGCATGAGGCGCGCGGGGCTGCTGAACGCGTCGCGCAGGGCGCCGTCCACCGTGGCCTGGGACACCGACTCGGAGGCCTGTGTCGCCTGGGGGCCGAAGCGCGGCGGCGCCTCGGGCAGCGCCTTCTCGATGGGAAGGTTCAGCAGCTCGGTCGCCGTCTCAACCGCCGACCCGATGGCCAGCAGCGTCCCGCCGTTCTCGACAAACGCCTTCAGCTTCGTCCAACCCGCGTCACCGACGCCGAACGCCCACGACCACTCCGCCGGATCGTTCCTCTTCGGGTCCAGCCCGTTGACGATGCGCGCCTTCGAGGTGCCGGAGGGCAGGAGGATGACGTCATATTTCGCGTTGAGATCCCCGGCGAAGTCCTGCGCCTTCACGACCTCGTGATTGATGTCGTACTGCTCGAGCAGCCACATGAGCCACCCGCCGGGCATGTTGTTGGCACCCTTCCAGAGGCCCACCTTCGTGCCGGCCTTCAGGCGAAAACCGTCCACGGCGGGCATGCGATCCACTCCAGAGACGACGAGCCCGAGGTTTGCCGCCGCCTGCTCGACAATCTTCTGCGACGCCGGCGTGGACGGAATGATGAACGTCCCGGCCGGATGGTTGTCGAAGGCCGCACCCGCGCGGAACGTCGGGATGTTCGCCTTCTGCAGTTCAGCTACGAGCTTGAAGACGCCGTAGGACTCCGGCCCGACCAGGTAGGCCCCGCGCGGACGTGCCGGCACCGGCGCGGTGACAGGCTTCACCGCCTTCACCAGCTCCAGCGGCGCGTCGAAGGCCTTGTCCACCTGGTCCACCGTCACGCCCATCAGCATCCACAGCGTGTGGCCCGTCACGTCGTAGGGCGGCTCCGGCGGACCTCCCGGAAACACACGCAGGTCCGGATACACCTGCTTCTCGAGCATCGTCTTCGCGAAAGCGCCGTACGGCTGCGCGGTTTTGATGACATAGGAGCCGGCCGGATACTGCTTCCCGTTCGCCGAGAACGCCGACGTGGCGCGGTGAATCTCCACATCGCCGAACTCCAGGATCTCGAGCATCTCGTAGGCGGCGAACTGATCGCGCTGCGTGGCGGGGACGACGAAGGCGTAGGGCCCCTTGTCGTAGGTCACCCAGTCGCGGTGCACGCGATAGAAGTTGTAGAGCCACTCGCGCCCGTACTTGGCCACGTGCGACATGCCGGCCAGCGCCGCCGTGACGCCGTAGTCCACCTGCTGCCCCAGCGTCCACGTGTCCTTCGAGTAGGGCACGGGGAAGCTCCAGCGCGGTTCCTGCGGGCCGAGGGGCCGGCCGCGTTGCGGGTTCACGTATGGGTCCGCCAGATTGCCGCCGCTGTTGGCAATCTCGGTGAGGATGCGCGGCTGTCCGTGGTAGGCCATGTACTGCCTGGCGGGGCTCCACATGTCGTAGGACTGCAGCCAGGCCACGCCCTCCTTGCCTTCCCCGATGAGCGCCGAGGCCATGGCCTGGCCGACCGTCGCCTGCCCGAGCGAGAGGATGGGATGGATGTTGGGGTCGAAGGGATCCGTGAACGGCGGCACGAAGATGCGCGAGCCGTTCGGCCCCTGCTGGTGCATGTCGTGCGTGATGATGGGCTTGAACCGATTCTGCACCAGGTCGATGTTCATGCGCGTCTCCTTCTGCGTGAACATGAACCAGTCGCGGTTGTCGTCGTGGCCGACGTACTTGTGGTACAGGTCCGGGTAGACGCGCCCGTAGCTGGTGCCCTTCGTCTTGTACCAGTGGTCGATGACCAGGTGCTGGCCGTCGGGGTTGACCGACGGGATCATCAGGATGACCGAGTTGTCGAGGATCTCGCGGATGAACGGCGAGCTCTCCGTCGCCAGCCGATGCACGATGTGGACGATGGCCTGGCCGTTGGAGACCTCGGTGGAGTGGATGGTGGCGTAGACGAGGTAGAAGGGCTTGCCCTCGGCGGCCAGCTCCTGCGCCTCGGCGTCGGCGAGCCCGCGCGGGTCCGCCAGCCGGCGGTTGATCTCCACGAGCCGATCGAACCCCGCGAGGTTCTCAGGAGAGCTGATCCGCAGCAGCGCGTAGTCGTTCCCCATCGTCGTCTTGCCGAGGACCTCGAACTTCACCCGGTCCGTCTGCTTGGCGAGCAGCGCGAAGTACTCGAGGATCTTCGGGTAGCGGGCCAGCTCGCCGTCGGCGCCGATCCGGAACCCGAAGTACTGCTCGGGCGTGGGGACCGACTGCGCCACCGAGGGCGCGACGATCAGGAGGCTGAGGCAGGCAGCGAGCAGGAAGCGGGTGAAGCGCAGGCGCATAGGGATCCCCTCTTGAACGAGGGGATTCTAGCAGGAGCGCCACGCCTGAACTGAAGTGGGGACGCCGGGGCTGAAGCCCCGGCGCTCCGTACCCGAAAGGAGCGCCGGACGATGTACGGAGCGCCGGGACTTCAGTCCCGGCGTCGCGGACTACCGCTTCCGCGCGCGGGTGTAGCGTGGGCCGCGGATGGCCAGGTCCACCGCGTCCGACGGGCTCGTCATCGCGAACCCGTCCGCGCGGGCGTCGCGGACGAACTGCGCGTCCACCTTGTGGATGCGCATGCGCACGAGCTGGTCCTCGGTGACCGTGACGAAGCCCACGTCCCGCATCTCGCGGATGAAGGCGGGCGTGACCTTGTGGATGCGGAAGCGCACCAGCTCGTCCGCGGCCAGGCCGCCGAAGCCCAGCGCTTTCAGCTGGTCGATTTCCTCGAGCGACACGCGGTGGATGCGCATCCGGACGTAGTCGTCCGCGCGAAGCCCGGTGTAGCCCCGGTCCCGAATGCCGCGCACGAACTCGGGCGTCACCTTGTGAATCTGCAGGCGGATGACGTCTTCTGGATCGAGCTCGCCGAGCCCGAGCTGCTGGAGCGCCCGCACCACCTCGGGCGTCGCCTGATGAATCCGCATGCGAACGAGCGTGTCGGCGTCGAGGCCCTTGAAGCCGAGCGCGGCCAGCTCGCGGATCTCTGCCGCGGACACGCGGTGGATGCGCATGCGGGTGAGCGTATCGAGCGGCAGGCTGGAATAGCCGGCCTGACCGAGCTCGCGGACGTAGCCCGTCGTCACGTCCAGTACCGCCAGGCGCAGCGCATCCTCCGCGGAGAGCGACCGGTAACCCAGCCCGCCCATCGCGCTGAGGTAGGCGGGGCTTGGTGCGAATGTGTAGCGGCCGGATCCCCGGCCGGCGTCGAACGTGCCGCTGAAGCGGAACGTGCCAGCCTCCCGCGTCCAGCTGAAGCTGACGTCGCGGGCGACGCCGCTGAACGCGGAAGGCGGCAACCCCTGCAGTTCCTCGGCCCGGATGCCGAAGCCCCAACGGCTGTCCCCGGCCTCGGTCCGCAGGTTGAACTGGATGCGCGGCTCGCCGTCGGCGCCGGTCCACGCGTTGCGCTGGTCGGCCGACCAGTCCCCTGATACCGTGGGCGGCGCCTGCGCCTCGATGGTGATGAGCACCGTGGTGGCCCTGGCGGTGGCGACGAGCGACAGCAGCACGACGATGATCCCGGCAACCCTGCGCATGACTGGCACCTCGCGGGGTTGGACGGGACGGAGGGGCGTCCGGTTGGAAGGCGCCTTCGCCGCGACTGAAGGCGGGGCCGACGCCGGGACTGAAGTCCCGGCGCTCCGTATCTCGCCGGGCGGGCTATTTGAGCAAGATGCGCTCGAAGAAGGCCAGCGCGCGCGGGTCCTTCGACTGGCCCAGCCAGAACATGGCCTGGCGGCGGACCGCGGTGTTGGAGTGATGCTCGGCCACCTCGATGAGCCGAGGCACGCCCTCGTCCTTGGGCAGCTGGCTGAGGGCGAACACCGCCTTCTTCTTCACCTCGGTATCCGGATCGCGCTCGATGGCCTCGGCAATCGCGGGGGCGGCGCGCTCGCCGGCCCGCTGGGCCACCCAGAAGAGCGCCTGCCCGCGCACGTGGCTGCTGCCGCCGCTCTTCGCCACGTCCAGCAGCGTCGTTGTTGCCGAGGGGTCCGCGTGCATGGAAAGGGCGGCGAGCGCCCCGTCGGCCACGCGGCGAGGCGTCTCCGCCGTGGCGAAGCGTGAGAGCAGCGCCACGCTCTGAGGCGCGGCGACATCCGTGATCCAGGTCACGGGCAGCCCGCCCGCGTCGATGGCGCACCCCTCGGAGAGCATCCGGATGCGGGTGACGGCGCGGCCGTCCACGCGGTAGAGCACATAGAGCGCGTCAGGCCCTTCGAGCTTGACGGACGTCGGCATCGGGCGCGAGCCCGACCCGTTCCAGTCGCAGATGAAGCGATCGCCCTCGATGATGGGCACCTCGTATCCAATCCACGCGCGCGCGGTGGCCGCCGCCACGCCTGCATCGAACACGCGCGCGAGGTTCCCGCCTGCCGGCTCGACGCGCACCTGCGCGTTGGTGAGCATTGCCGGCTGCGCGGCCGCAGACGAGCCGACGAGGACCATGGCCGCCAGCAGCGCGGCCGCGGCTCGAGTGTTTTCAGTCATCCCCTCGCCCCCTGATCCCTGATCCCTGATCCCTGATCCCTGATCCCTGACCCCTGACCCCTGACCCCTGCCCCTGACCTTCACTTCCCCAGAATCTCCATCAGGTAATCCGTCGCCACCTTCGACTTCATCAGCGACAGCTTCTGGACCAGGTCCTTCCGCATCTCGATGTCGGTTTCCTTTCGCGCGATGGCGACGAGCGATTCGGCGTTGCCCTGGACGAAGAGCGCCTGCACCACGGTGCGCTTGATCTCCGGATCCTTCTCCTTCTGGTAGAGAGCCACCAGCGCCTCTCCCGTGCGGGACACGCCCATCGTCCCGAGGTGCCGGACCGCGGCGCGGCGCAGCTCCGCGTTCGGCTCGCTGTTGGCGAGCTCGATGAGGCGGGTGGCGTCGCCGCCGACGAAGAGCGCCTGCAGGATCTGGCGCTTCACTTCCACGGTGGCTTCCTTCTGATAGAGCTGCCGGAGCTCCTCGCGGGCGCCCATCACGCCGAGTTGCCGCACGGCCTCCTGGCGCAGCTCCGGCGCCTTCTCGCCGGTGGCGGCGGCGAGCACGCGCTCGCGGTCGCCCGAGATCATGTAGGCGCGGAGGATCTGGCGCTTGACGTCCACATCCGCCGTGGCCTGGTAGATCTCGCTCAGCACCTGCCGGCTCTCGCGGCCGCTCATGCCGATGTACTGGATGGCCTTGCGCTGCAGATCCGGGTTCGCGTTCCCGCGCGCGATGTCGGTGATCACCTTGCGCGCCTCGGGGGACGAGCTCTGGGCGAGCACGAACAACGCGCGCTCCTTGAGCCGCGGCGACTGGTTCCCCTGCAGGAACTTCTGCAGCATGGGCACGGCCTGCGCGGGGTCGGAGTTCTGCAGGCCCTGGATGGCCAGCAGCTTCAGCTCCTCGTCGGCCTGCGCCTCGGGCCGCACGGGCTGCCCGGCGCCCTGGCGGAGCTCGATCTCGAGCGCGCGGGCGTCGCCCAGCCAGCGGCTCGAGGGGAAGCCCTTCGTCAGCTCGCTCAACGTGGCCAGCGCGTCGGCGTGCTGGGCGAGCTTGCCCTGCGCGTAGGCCAGCCAGTACATCGCGGCGTCCACGCGCGACTGCTTCGCGTCCACGACCTGGCGGAAGCGCTCCGCCGCGCGCGCCCACTGGGCGCTCTCGAGGGCTTCCTGCCCGGCCTCGTACTGCCGCTCGGCGCGCTGACGCCGTCCTTCGTCCTGCTGGCGTGCGGCCTCCGCGCGCTCCTGTGCGGCCTCCGCCCTCTCGCGCTCGCGGGCGCGGGCGGCTTCGCTCAAGGCCCGGGCCTCGGCCCGCGCCTCGGCTTTCGCTTCGGCCTGCGACTGCTCACCGGGGTCTGCGCCCAGCGCGACAGCCGGGGCCGCGGCGACACACAGTATCGCGATTGCCGCAAGGGACTTCCTCGATACGCTCATCGATCCACCTCTGATTCCGTCAGTGTCGCCGGGGCTGAAGCCCCGGCGCTCCGTACTCGCCGCCGGTACTCGTGCCCATGTGCGCGGCGCTCCGTACTTGCGTACCCGGCGCTCCGTACTCGCCGCCCCGGCGCTCCGTACTGCTCTGCGGCGGTCCTCACGACTCCGGCGCGCGGAGGGCCCGGGGGGCCCGCTCGCGCTCGCGCACTTCCGCACCCACGACGCGCATGCGGAACAGGATGCCCCGCTGCTCGATGCGCGCCTTCAACAGCTGCAACTCTTCAGACGAGGCGTCCCCGGATCCGTTGGCAATCTCGATGAGCACGCGCTCGAGGTCGTCCAGCACGTCGGCCAGCGCCGACTCGCCGGCCTGTTCGGCCGACTGGCGGATCAGGCGGTTTGCCGCAACCAGGTCCGCCGCGCGCTCGCGCTCCGCGGACAGGCTCCCCGGATCGGCGTCGTCTGCATTGAGGAGCTCCACGATCACCATCTGCGATCGGTCGAGGTGATCCCCCATCGCAACCAGCAGCACGCCCTCGGGCCGCGCGTCGCCGGCGGTCCCGGCCGGCGCCGTCGCCACGGATTCCGGCGGCGGCGCCACCCCTGGCGCGCCGGACCAGCGCCCGGCCACGAACGCCGCGATCACGAGCGCCGCGAGGCCGCCCGCCAGCGCCAGCCCGCGGAGGCCCAACCACGAGGCCCATCCGCCCTGGCGCGAGCGCCGGCTCTCGATGAGAGGCTGCACGCGCGCCCACATCACGCGCTCGAAGCCGTCCGGCGCCTGCGGATCCGCGTCCGCGGTGACCAGCCCGAGGACATGCCGCAGACGGTCCAGCGCCTCGCGGCACTCCGCGCACTGCGCCAGGTGCGCCCCGGCCTCGCGCTGCTGCTCGTCGGTGTCCTCGCCGTAGTGATGGAGGACCAGCTGGTCGTCGGTCAGGTGCGGCATACGATCGTCTCTGGTCATGAACACCCCGCGCCCTTCCCGGTGGCAAAGGGCTCGAGGGCGGCCCGCATCTTCCGCACCGCGCGGAAGATGCTGTGCTTCGTCGCACTGGCCTTGAGGCCCAGCGCCGCGCCCACCTCCTCGATGGACATTCCCTCCAGGTGGCGCAGGGTGAAGGCCGCGCGTTCGAGCCCGGTGAGCCGTGCCATCGCCTCGACCACGCGGGCCTGGATCTGCCCGCCCTGGGCCAGCCGCTCGGGCGTAGGCTGCGAGTCCGCCCCGATCTCGCCCAGCGCGCCCTGCTCGAGGTCCGCCGGGTCGTGCGCGTCCTCCCGGTGGCGGCGGGCCCGGATGAAATCGATGGCGCAGTTCACGGTGATCCGGTGCAGCCACGTGCGCACGTCGGCGCGCTCCTCGAACCGGGCCAGCTGCCGGTGGGCCTTCAGCCACGCCTCCTGGACGACGTCCTCGGCGTCGGCGGCGGAGCCGGTCAGGCGCGCGGCGACGCCGAAGAGGTAGCGGCTGTGCCGCTCCACGAGCCAGCGGAACGCCTCGCCGTCGCCGTCCCGGGCCCGGGAGACGGCCGTCCGGTCACTGTCGTTCATCCCTGAAGCTTGGACGAGGTTCGGGGGATTTGGTTGGCGGGACTGGGGCGTGGGGTCTTGGGGCTTGGGGTCTTGGGGTCTTGGGGTCTTGGGGTCTTGGGGTCTTGAGGTCTTGAGGTCTTGAGGTCTTGAGGTCTTGGAGGCCTGGGTCCTAGTCCACCCGGACCGGACGGAGAAGGCATCGGTCCGGCCGGGTGTCCTGCGGGGGCACGGCGGTTCCTGGTCAAAAGCGAACGATATGGCAACGGTGACCGCGTTCGAGGCCAAGACCCGGTTCGGCGAGCTGCTGGACCGCGTCTCGAAGGGCGAGGAGGTCGTGATGACCCGTCACGACAAGCCCGCGAGGGGAAGTGCGGGCGAGCGCGCGTCCATCCACACCATTCATCCCAACGCCCTCGAGACCCCAGGACCCCAAGACCCCAAGACCTCAAGACCCCAGGCCCCCAGGACCCCAGGACCTCAGTCCCGCACTATGATCACGCAATGGATCCCCGCTACCCCACCGGCAAGTTCACCTACGACCCCGACGTCACCCCCGAGAAGCGCGCGCAGTGGATTGGCACCATCGGCAGCTTTCCCGCGGAGCTGAAGGCGGCCCTGGCGTCGCTCCCCGCCGACAAGCTCGACACGCCTTACCGCGACGGCGGTTGGACCGCCCGCCAGGTGGTACACCACGTGGCCGACAGCCACATCAACGCGTACGTCCGCGTCCGGCTCGCCCTCACCGAGGACGAACCGACCGTGAGGCCGTACGAGGAGAGCCGCTGGGCGGAGCTGGTGGATGCCCGCACCGAGGACCCGGCGGTGTCAGTGGGGATCCTGGAAGGCGTGCACCGCCGGTGGCACGGGCTGCTGCGGTCGCTGGGCCCGGACGATTTCGCCCGCACCGCACGCCATCCACAGCACGGTCGCATCACGGTGGACTGGCTGCTCCAGCTGTACGCGTGGCACGGGCGCCATCACATGGGCCATCTCGACATCGTCAGCGGCCGGTAGGCCGAGTCAGGCGGTCCGCCGGATCCGCGTGGGGCAGCCCCCTGCCCCCTGAACCCTGGCCCCTTGCCCCCCTGACCCCTGATCCCTGATCCCTGATCCCTGATCCCTGCCTCTCAGTACTTGTAGACGAACGACAGCAGCACGGCCACGTCGTTCTTCTGCACATCGGCCGTGGGCGGCTTGTTCTTGAAGGTGTTGAGCAGCTCGGCCTTGATCTGCGTCGCGGCGGTCACATTGGCGGCCAGCCCCGCGCCGAAGATGTAGAGCCCGTCCTCGAAGTCGTCCATCTTCCAGAGCGCGCTCACGCGCTGGGTGATCTCGGCCGTGTCGCTCAGCTTGTGCTTGAAGTTCTGCCCGGCGACCACCGCTCCGTCGGTCTTGACATCGAACCCCGGGTTCTTCTCCCACACCATGCCGAGACCGCTGTCGACGGCGAACTCCGTCCGATCGTTCTTCACAAGGAAATGGGAGAGGCCGATCGTCGGGGACACCAGGTAGTCGATCTCCTTGAATTCGTCGCGGAGGTACTGCGTCTGGCCGAAGAACGACGTCCGCTCGGTGAACTCGCGGTCCACCCGCCCTTCCAACCCGAGCCGGTTCGTCGTGAGCGCTCCCTCGGACTCGCCGCGGATGAAGAGGCCGATGCTCTTGAAGAGGACCTTCGATCCGGTGTCGCGCTTGACGTCGTACGCGAGGTTGACCGTGTTGGTGTCGCTATTGCCCTGCGTCAGGGCGAGGCCGGCGCCAAACGAACCGGTCCAGCCCGGAGGCGGGGCGGGCGGGGCCTGCGCGGCGGCCACGGCCGGAACGACGGCGGCGAGGAGAAGGGCGAGGCAGGAGGAACGGGGATGAAGGTGCATCATGATCCCAGCCATTCTGCCACGACGCCGGCGGGCGCCGGACCTCAGGCCGCGGCTTCCGACATGCGCCACGCCGCCTGGATCACGCCCGCCGCCCAGTCGTAGATGGTGTGCTCCTCCACGCGCGCTCTCAGCGCGCGCATGCGCCGCTCCTGCTCGGCGTCTGGCATCGACAGCGCCTTGTGCAGGACGCAGGCGAACTCGTCCACCGCGAACGGGTTCACGTCCAGCGCTTCGCGCAAATCGCGCGCGGCCCCCGTGAACCGCGAGAGCACGAGCACGCCGCGCAGATCCGGCCGCGACGCGATGAACTCCTTCGCCACCAGGTTCATGCCGTCGTGCAGCGACGACACCACGCACACGTCCGCCGCGCGGTAGAGCGCCGCCACGTCCTCGGGGCCATGGTGCTGGCGCGAGTAGATGACCGGCTTCCAGGTGTCGGTGCCGTGCCGCTCGTTGATCATCCGCACGGCCACGTCCACATCGTCGCTGATTGATTGATAGCGCTGCAGGTGCTCCCGGCTGGGCGCGCCCACCTGGAGCATCGTCACGCGCCCGCGCCACGCGGGATGCTGCTCGAGCATCCGCTCGAAGGCCTTGATGCGCTCGGGAATGCCCTTCGTGTAGTCCAGGCGGTCCACACCGAAGATGAGCCGCTCGTTGCCGAGGCCCAGGCGCTGGCGCGTCCGGCGCACGTCGGCCTCGCGCGTCGTGTTCTTCGGCAGCCGGCCCCACGGCTCCGGATCGATGCTGATCGGAAACGGCTTCACATACGTCCGATGGCCGCGCCGGACGACGGCGAAGTGCTCGCGGTCGATGCGCGCCTCGAGGCCGGCGTCCACCGTGTCGAAGAAGTTGTTGCAGTGGTACTGGATGTGGAAGCCCAGCAGATCGTTCCCCAGCAGGCCATCGAGAATCTCGTCGCCCCAGGGGCAGATGCGGAAGGCCTCGGCGTTGGGCCACGGGATGTGCCAGAACTGGCAGACAATGGCGTCGGGCCGCACCTGCTTGACCAGCCGCGGCAGCAGCGCGAAGTGGTAGTCCTGCACGAAGACGATGGCGCGTGAGTCGCCAATCTCGTCGATGACCGTGTTGGCGAAGCGCTCGTTGACGCGCTTGTACTGCGTCCAGTCGCGCTCGTCGAACTCCGGCCGCGCGTAGGCGATGTGGCAGAGCGGCCAGAGGGCGTTGTTGGACAGGCCGTAGTAGTAGCCTTCCTCCTCCTCCTGCGTGAGCCACACGCGCCGCAGGGTGTAGAGCGGCTTGTCCGGAGGCACGGCGACGCGCCCCCTCTCGTCCACGACGTCGCGGTCCGCGCTGCCGCTGCCGTGGGCGATCCAGGTGCCGCCACACGCGCGCATCACGGGATCGAGCGCGGTGACCAGGCCGCTGGCCGGGCGCTGCCACGCCACGCCGCTGGAGGCTTTCCGACGGTTGCCGAACCACGAGAGCAGCCCGCGCCGGGGCGGCTGCGGCCGCCGCACGTGGATGTACGGCTCGCGGTTCGCGACCACGATGAGCTTCGTATTGCTGAGGCGGGGCCCCAACACGGCCATCAGTTCAGCGGCGTTCATCGCAATCGTGTCCTCATCGCCATGTCACGCGGCCTGCCACCTCAGTAAAGCCGGCGCGCCGTCAGCCACCTCAACAGAGTATCGACGTCGGCGATGCCGTCAAGCTCATGTTGAGCCGCCGTGGGCCGGGATCCGACGAGCACGGAGATTCCACGCGTGATCGCCCGGAACGCATCCTCGTCGGTCACATCGTCGCCCATGAACAGCACCCAGCCGGGGGCCCCCAGCCGCTCTTCGACGTCGTGGGCAATCCACTCCACGGCGTCGCCCTTGTGGCAGGAGATGTTGGGCAGGTATTCGATGACGAGCGACCCCTCGAGCCGCCGCAGCTGCCCGCCCGCCACCCACGGCTCGGCGCAGGAGTCGGCCAGCGCGAGCGCGGCCGCGCGGTGCTCGTAGGCCACGCCGCGAACGTGAATCGCCACCGATGCGGCCTTGTCCTCGATGATGGCAGCGGGGAATGCGTCCACCACGCGCTCGAGCTGTGCGATCAGGTCGGTGACGTGCGCGCGCGCGCGATCGAGATCCGGGTGCTGCCACCGCCGGCCGCCCTGTTCGATCTCCATGCCGTGCAGCCCCGCGTAGTAACCGCCCGGCGCCAGCGGCGCCCGGCGCCGCAGGTCGGGCACGCGCCGCCCGCTGACGATGCCAACCTCCGTGAGCGGGTGCGCCGCGATGTCACGCAGCCATTCCCGGCGCACGGCCGTGAGCATGGGCGCAGCCGGGTTGGGGTGGAACTCCGCAAGGGTGCCATCGAAGTCGGCGAGCACGATGAGCGGCTCGTCCAGCGGCAGAGCTTCGATGGCTTGCTGGACGTCAGCAAGCATCCTCTTAGTGTAGCGGGTGGGTTCTCAGGTTCTGGGGTTCTGGGGTTCTGGGGTTCTGGGGTTCTGGGGTTCTCGGGTTCTCGGGTTCTGGGGGTCTTGGGCCTTGAGGCCTTGAGGTCTTGGCGTGTTGGGGCGTGGGGCGAGCGGCTCGGGTGCGGCATCACAAGCGACCCACCACCCGGGCGGCGAGCCAGAGGAGGGCGGCGGCGGTTGCGAGCTCGAAACCGATGCGCACGAGGGGGCGCGCGAAGATGCGGCGCAGCACGTGAAAGGCCGTGGACCAGGCCGAGTGGCAGGCGAGGGCCATGGAGACGTGTGCGGAGGCGAGCGCCGCGAAATAGAAGCGCGGCGGCGGCTCGGGCACGAACGTCGGTACTACGGCAACGTAGAAGCTGACGACAGCGGGGTTCAGCAGATTCAGCGTCAGGCCCTCCATGAAGCTCGGGCGATGGGCGATCGCCCCGGCCGTGCCGCCCATCGCACGCGCCGGCGCCGCGGCGCGGTGAGGCCACGCACGCGCGAGGCTCTTCAGGCCCAGCCATGCCAGGTACGCGGCACCACCGAGGCGTATCGCGTCGAGCGCCGCCGGCCATCGGCCGACGAGCACCCAGAGGCCGAGGCCCGCCAGCGTGGCGTGCGTGGAGTTGGCGAGCGCCGCTCCCAGCGCGGTCGCGAGCCCGGCGCGGTGACCGCCCTGCAGCGTGTTCTTGACGACAACGGCTGTCGTCGATCCCGGTGTGAGGACGAAGATGGCCGTGACGGCGAGGTAGGCGAAAAAGAGAGACATGGGTGCCGGGGGCGCCACGCCTGCGCCAGGGGGCGCCCCGGCGGTTTGAGGGCCGTCCCGAGGGGTCAGCGCGCGGCGCCGAGCATGTCGGGGCCCAGCGTCACATCGGCCGCCGCCCATGCCTCCTCGAACGCTTTGCGCGCGCCAGTCACGTCGCCCTTCTTCTGGGCCTCGAGGCTCTTCCACACGCCGTACAGCGACCGCGGGTTGCCGACGTTGCGGTCGAGATCGGCGCGAAACGCCTTCTCGGCCTGATCGGGCCGGCCGGCGGCGAGCAACTCCGCGCCGAGCCGCTCGCGGGTGGGCAGCAGCCAGTCCGGCGGCTCGTTGTAGCCCAGCGAGTCCTCCGCCGCCACCGCGCGGGTGAACGCGGCCACGGCCGCGGCGTGGTCACCCTGCGCCGACGCGATGCGCCCGGCGAGATCGGCGTCGGCCACGGCGAGGATCGCGCGGCCGGGATTCGTCATGCTGATCATCAGGTCCTCGGGCACCTTCTTCGTGGCCTCGGCCATCGCCTGCTGCTCGCGCACGGCCTCGTCCACCTTCCCCTGCCCCGCCAGCGCCACGCCACGGATGTAGTGGAACAGCGCCGCCTGCACGGTGCGCGTGGCCGGGGGCGCCTTCACCTGCAGTGCGTCGGCCCAGCGGCCGAAGCGCAGCAGCACCCAGCCTTCCTGCAGGGCGTACGGCTCGAGCATCGGCGACATGTCGGCCATCGGCTCGAGGAGTTCCACCGTTCGCCGCGCGGCACGGCGCGCCTGGGCAAAGCTGCCCGCGAACATCGCGGCCGCCGACTCGAACTGCAGGTTGTGGCCGTAGTACATCGCCGGGTACATCCCCTGCTGGCCGGCCACCTTGAAGTACCCCTCGTCCACCCGCGCGGCGTCGGCATTGCTCTTCGCGGAGCGCGCGTACTGCCCGGTGCGGATGTAGATGTGCGCCGGCATGTGGACCAGGTGGCCGGCGCCCGGCACCAGCGTCTCGAGGCGCTTCGCGGATTCGTTCGCGCGCGCCGGCGTCTTCGACGCCTCCACGGCGTGGATGTAGTAGTGGTTCGCCCCCGGGTGCTCGGGATGCTGGGCGAGCACGCGCTCGAGCGTCGCGACGATCTTGTCCGTGCCCGGCGCCGGCTTGCCCTCGGCATCGTACAGCCGCCACGGCGTCAGGTTCATCAGGCTCTCGGCATAGAGCGTGTTCACGTCCGCGTCCTCGGGATGCCGCGCGGCAATCTCGCCCATGGCGTCCGAGTAGGCCTGCTCGCGTGGAGCCTGGTCCCCGGAGGGACTCGCGACGTACCGCTTCGCGAGGGCCGCGATCAGCTCCTGCTCCACCCCGCTGCCGTTGGCCGCGCGCGCCTGCGCGGCCGCCAGGTGCGTGTACGCCTTCGCCACACGCTCGGCGGGCGCCGGGTCGTTGATGTTGCTGCCTAGCGCAAGCGCCATGCCCCAGTGCGGCATCGGCGCCCGATCATCCAACGCCGCGGCACGCGCGAACGAGCGGAACGCCTCGTCGTGGTTGAAGCCGTAGAGCAGCGTGAGCCCCTCGTCGAAGAACTGCTGGGCCTCCGCGCTCGTGGTGGTGATCGCGCGCGCGTACTTGCCGAGATTGCCGATCAGTCTCGTCCGCGACGCGGGCGCGGCCGCGTCGGCCGCGTGCTCCGGGTGCGCCGCCGTGTCGGCCGCCGGCGCCGGCGGTGGCTGCTGCGACGAGCAGGCCACCAGGAAGACAAGGGCGGCGCCGGTGAAGACGAGTCGCGGGAGCGGGGACATGGGCCTCTCCTTCGTGCTTTGAACGTCCGTGCTTCGAACGCCCGTGCTTCGAACCTCCGTGCCTATTCCCACCATGTGACGAGCAACTGTACCATCTGCGCCCCCATCAACAGGCTCGCGACCGTCAGGTGCAGCACCTGCGCCGCGGGCGCCAGCGACACGAACGCCATGATGCCACCGATCATCACCTGCAGCGCCGCCAATCCGATCACGGCGTACGTCCATTGGAGGATGACCCTCTCGCGCGGGTGCTTCGACCACGCCACGAGCAGCGAGATCATCGCCAGCGACATGACGGCCAGCGCGGCCGTGCGGTGCACGCTATCGAGGGTGCCCACCGTGGCCAGCGCGGCCTCCCGCGCCACGCCGTGGTCCAGCGCGTCGTCGATGTTCCCGCGCACCTGCGTGCCGATGGCCACCTGGCCGAGCGTCACGAGAATCATGATGACGATGGTGGCGAGCAGCGTCGTGCGCGGTGCCCGCTCGTCCTCGTCCGCAACCGAGGAGCCGGGGCGGCCGGTCAGGGCCAGGACCGGCCGTCGATACATGGCGTAGACCGTCGCATAGAGCAGCAGCAGGACGATGACGATGGCGACGACGAGGTGCGCGGTGACGATCCAGGGCGCCAGCTCGTGCGCGACCACGCGACCGCCCAGCCAGCCCTCGTAGGCCGTGAGCAGCAGGGCGATGACCGTCGGCCACAGGATGTGCGCATCCCGCCGGTGATGCCGCCATGCCGAAATCGTCGTCGCGAGGATGGCGAAGCCGGTGGTCACGCCGAGCAGACGGTTCAGGTACTCCGTCCACATCAGCGTCGGGTTGAACTGCGAGGGGTCGAACTGGGGCGGAAGCTCGGCGGCAGAAGCCGGCGGGAACCAGGAGCCAAAGCACCGAGGCCAGTCGGGGCAGCCCAGACCGGCGCCCGAGGCGCGGACGAGCCCACCCACGAGGATGAGCAGATAGGTGATGGCGGTGGTGCAGAGCGCGAGGCGCACGAATGGGGTGCGTGCCCTATGAACGGTCACGTGCCCATTATCCGCCACGAGCCGGCGGACAAGTCGTCAGTCCGGCTGACTTTCACCCCAGATGATGAGGCGACCTGGCTGACCACCGATGATGGCGCGTTGCACGATGCTGCCTCCTCTCTCACTAGACGGAAGCGTCAAACGGAATTCCGTTCCCTCACGAAAATATTGCCGCCGGGCCGGAAGCCGGGAACTCTGGTAGGATGCCGCCCGTTCAGGAGGTCCTCGGCATGTCCCAGACGCTCACCCGCCGCCAGTTCGTCCAGACCAGCACCGCCGCGGGGGTGGCGCTGGCCACCCCGGCTACGCTCTTCGGGAAGGCCCCCGCCATCCAGACCGGGGTGAAGCCCGTGGTCATCTCGTCGGACAACGGCAACGTGTACAAGAACGGGGGGACGAAAACCGGCGTCCAGGTGGCCTTCGACATGATCACGAAGGGCTCGGACGTGCTCGACGCGCTCGTCGCGGGCGTCAACCTGTGCGAGCTCGACCCGGCCGACACCAGCGTGGGCTACGGTGGGCTGCCAAACGCGGACGGCGTGGTCCAGCTGGACTCGTGCTGCATGCACGGGCCGACGAAGCGGGCCGGCGGCGTGGCCGGCCTCGAGGGCGTGCGGACACCCTCCCTGGTCGCGAAGGCCGTGCTCGAGAGCACCGACCATCACCTGCTCGTCGGCAAGGGCGCGCAGGACTTCGCGCGCAACATGGGCTTCAGGATCGAGGACGACCTGAACACCGAGAAATCGCGCGGGCTGTGGCTGGAGTGGAAGCGCCGGATCGACCCGGAGCACTATCTCGATCCGAAGAAGCGCGGCGACGCGATGATGATGGCCGGCCTGGGCATGGTGCGCGACGGCCTGATCGACCCGGACCACTTCTGGGGAACCATCAACTGCGACGGCGTCAACAGCAAGGGCGAGGTGTGCGGCGTCACGACGACCAGCGGTCTCGCGTGGAAGATTCCCGGCCGCGTGGGCGATTCCCCCATCCTGGGCGCCGGGCTCTACGTGGACGGCGAGGTGGGCGCCGCCGGCTCCACCGGGCGCGGCGAGGCCAATCTCTACAACCTCTGCTCGTTCCTCATCGTCGAGCAGATGCGGATGGGGAAATCGCCGAAGGACGCCGGCATGGAGGCCCTCCGGCGCGTGCAGCAGAACACGGTCGAGAAGCGCCTGCTGAACGCGCGCGGCCTTCCCAACTTCGGCCTGAGCTTCTACATCGTCAACAAGAAGGGGGAGTACGCGGGGGTGTCGATGTACCAGTCCCGCTACGCGGTGTGCACCGAGAACGGGCCGCAGACGGTGAGCACTGAAGCGCTCCTGGAAGGCCGCGCTGGTGAATAGCGCCCATTGGCGATTGCCGATTGACGATTGAGCGATTCACTGATGATTGAGTGATTGGGGCATTGCGCATTGGGATTGGAGCATTGAGCGATTGGGGAATTGCGGGATTCGGGATTCCCGTCCGGCGAACCCGTCGAGTCGCGACGTTGTCGGGCGCCAGCGCGACGAGCACCCGAATCACACAATCGCTCAATCACTCAATTGCCCAGTCCAATGCGCAATGCCCCAATCACTCAATCGTCAGTGAATCGCTCAATCGGCAATCGTCAATCACCAATGGACGTGCTCCCGACAGTCAGCGTTTCGGAATAGTCCAGTAGTAAACCTTGCGCCCCTCGACGTCCAGCTCCTTCTCCGGCTTCCAGTCGCCCATGTCGAAGGCGTGCGAGACGATGCGGGTGCCCGGCTTCAGCTCCTTCATCAGCTTGGGCATCAGCTTCACGTTCAGGGAGGGCAGCAGGTAGAGCGTGACCACGGTGGCCTGGCTCAGGTCCTGCTCGAACAGGTCGCCCTGGACGATCCTCACCCGGTCGCCCACGTTGTTCTTGGCGACGTTCTCGTTCGCTTCCTTGATACGCTGGGGATCGATGTCGATCCCGACCCCGCGCGCGCCGTATTTCTTCGCGGCGGTCACGGGAATGCGGCCGTCACCACAGCCGAGGTCGTACACGATATCGTTCTTGCCAACGTTGGCGACCTGCAGCATGGCTTCGACGACGGCCTCGGGGGTGGGCACGTAGATGACATCCGGACGGCGCGTCGGGGCGTCCTGCGCGAGCGCAACCGCGGCGCCGGGCAGGCTGGCCACGACCATCGTGGCAACCAGGGCAATGGAACGAATCGACATGCGCGGGAACCTCCTGGATCGTGCGTGAGCGACGAGTATAGATCACGGCCCGCGGGCCGCTGGCTGGCCTGGGTGGCGCTCGCGCTGGCCGCGATGCTTGCGGCCCTGGCCGTGCCGGCCGTGCGCCACCTGCGGGAGGAGCCGCCTCCCCCGCCAACTCCGCTGCGTGCCACCTGGACCGCTCCGCCCGACGTGCAACCCGGCGCAGGGCCCGACTTCCCGTTTGGACTGGCCATCGCTCCGGACGGCCGGCGGGTGGTATTCCCCGGCGCGCGCGACGGCGTCGTCCAGCTGTGGCTGCAGGACCTCAGGACAGGCTCGACCACGCCGCTGCCGGGGACCGAGACGGCGACGCTGCCCTTCTGGTCACCGGACGGAGCACGCATTGGGTTCTTCGCCGCTGGCGCCATTCGCTCGTTCACCCTCGAGGGAGCGTCCGTCGACGAGCTGGCCCCTGCCGAGATGCCGCGAGGAGCGTCGTGGAACGCGCAGGGCGACCTCGTCTTTGCAGCCGGGGCCGACAGCGGCCTGACCATCAGGGCGGCCAGCGGCGAGACGCGGGTGCTGACGGCACCGGACACGGCTGCCGGCGAGCTGGGGCATGCCTTCCCCGTGTTCCTGCCCGACGGCGAACATCTCGTCTTTTTCGTGCGCGCCAGGGCCGAGGCCCAGGCCAGGCAGGGGGTGTGGCTCACCTCGCTCGGGGACCCCTCGCGGCGCGAGCGGCTGGTGGGCACGGCCTCGCACGGGATGGTCGTGGCCGACCGCCTGATCTCTTCGAACGACGGCGCACTGGTGGCTCAGGCGCTCGACGTGGGCGAGCGCCGGCTCACCGGGCGGGCGACGGTGCTGGGCGTCAGCGTCGGGCAGACAGTGCAGGGGCAGCTGCTGGCCGCGGCTGCCGCGGACGTGCTCATCTACAGCCCTCCGGTGTCGTCACTGCGCCAGCTCGCGTGGGTCACGCGGGATGGCGAGCCGGCCGGCACGCTCGGCTCGCCGGGCGATCTGTGGTCCGTGCGCATCGCGCCGGACGGCCGTCGCGTGGTGGCGACGGTGCTCGAGCCGTTGCTCCGGACGCTCGACGTGGTGCTGTACGACGGCGCGAGCCTCATGCCGACGCGCGTGTCGCTCTCCATCGACGCGGACGAGTCGCCGGCGTGGTCGCCCGACGGACTGCGCGTGGGGTGGATTTCGGCGGGTCGCGCGCTCACGGTGCGCGGCGCCGGGGCGGTGCTGCCGGCCGAAACCGTCCGCCGGTTCGACGAGCCGGTGCGCGTCACGGACTGGATGCCGGACGGCCGCTCCGTCGTCGTCTCGCGGACAATGGCCGCGACGCGCGAGGACCTGTGGATCGTGCCGGTGAGGGGCGAGGGCGAGCCCCGCGCCGTGGTGGAGACCCCGTTCGCGGACGTGCAGGGGGTGGTTTCGCCGGACGGCCGCTGGCTGGCGTACGCGTCTGACGAATCCGGCCGGTTCGAGATCTATGTGGAGGGGCTACGGGACCGCTCCCCTGGGCCCGGCACGCGCGAGCGCGTGACGAGCGGAGGGGGCAGCGATCCGCGATGGAGCCGCGACGGCCGCGGGGTGTTCTTCCGACGCGGATCGGCAATCCACGTTGCCACGCCGGCATTAGGAAGGGGACTGAACGCCGCGGCTGCGACGTCCACGCTATTTGATACGAGAATGGACCTCAGAACGTTCGACGTGACACCCGACGGCCAGCGGTTCCTGCTGAATCTGCCCGCCGCGCCCGCCGCCGCCCCACCCGCGACGCTGCTGGTCAACTGGCGCTAAGCCCTTCAGGGTCTTTCACTTCTGACGCCTCACTTCTGACGCCTCACTTCTCATTTCTCACGTTTCGTCACCGAAGGTGACGACAACCGGCCCGTGGTCGCTCGTGCCGATCTCGCGCTGCACGACGGCCGAGGTCGCCCGCGCCGCCAACGGGGTGGATGCGAGGACGTAGTCGATGCGCCAGCCGATGTTGCGCTGCTTCAGGTTGCGCCAGGGCGCCCACCAGGTGAAGAGGTCGTCGTTGTCGGGATCGAGAGTGCGCCCCAGGTCCACGAGGCCGCGCGAGAGCACCCGTTCGAGCGACGCCCGCTCGTCCGCGCGTGCGCCGATCTGGTTCGGCTTCCGCTCCTTCGGGTGGATGTCCCGGTCCGTGCGCGCCACGTTGAGGTCGCCGCAGACCACCAGCCGCCGCTGGTCACGGGCCGCATCCTCGGCCCACATGTCGAGCGCCGCGAGAAACCGCAGCTTGGCGTCGTAGTCCTTGCCGCCGTTCGGGACGTAGACCGAGGCCACGGTGATGGGCGATGCGCCCACGAGCAGGTCGAGCGTCGCGATACGCTGCTCGAAGTCGAACGCGGGGTGTTCCACCGACGGCTGGGCAACGGCCAACGCCTTGGAGACGAGCAGTGCCACGCCGGAGTAGCCTTTCTGCCCGTGCCAGAGGGCCCAGTAGCCATCCACGTCCCGGAGGTCGAACGGCAACTGGTCGATCGACGCCTTGATCTCCTGAAGGCAGACGACGTCGGGGCGCTCGGCCGCGAGCCATGCCAGCAGCTCCCCCTGTCGCGCGCGGACCCCATTCACGTTCCAGGTGGCCACTTTCACCGATCCGCTCTCCTCTGCGACATGTTGGCTACGACCCTGGCGCGTCCGACGGGCTGACGGCCCGCTCGCGGCGCGGGACGCCGCCCACCGCGCCGCCAGCGCGGCCCACGGTGCGAAGCGCCGCCCACCCGCGGCCCACGCGCGAAGCGCGCCTCTACTGTACCCGTCCCTCGATCTGATCGTAGGCGCGGTAGACGCCGTGGTTCAGGATGCCCACCTCGCGGATCGTCGGGTAATTCGCGGAGTGCGAGCGCAGGTCGATGCGGCGGGCGGCCTCCTCGGCGCTCAGCCCCTCGTCGTGCAGCCGCCTGGCCTGCTGCCAGAAGTCTTTCAGGTACGCCTGGAAGTGGTCGATCTTCGCCTTGCCCTGGAACGCGTCCCCGTGGCCGGGCAGCACCCAGTCGAACTCGAGCGCGCGCAGGCGATCGAGCGTCTCGACCCATTCGGTGACGTAGGCGTCGCCCAGATAGGACGGGCCCGCGCCGAGCAGGTCGCCCGAGGCCACGACGCGCTCCTTCGGCAGGTACACGACGACGTCGCCGCCGGTGTGGCCACGACCGAGGAACAGCAGCCGGATCTCGCGACCACCGCGGTGCAGCGTCAACGAATCGGTGAGCGTCACGGTGGGCGGCTGCGGCTTCACGCTGGCCGTCGCGAGCTGGTACTGCTCCTGCACCCTCAGCTGATCACCCAGTTTCCGCTTCGCGTCGGCGTCGGCCATCGCCTCCACCTGTTTGCGCAGCTCGGCGATCTGCGACGGGATGGCCCCGATGAACATGTCGTACGAGCGGCCGCGCATCGACTCGCCCGACGCGAGCATGCGGCGCGTGAACTCGTGCCCGATGATCTCCACGCCCGGCCCGTAGATCTGGTTGCCGTGCGCATGGTCCCAGTGGAAGTGCGTGTTGATCACATAGCGGATCGGCTTGTCGGTGAGGGTCTTCACCTGCTCGGCGAGGGCCCACGCCGCCGCGGGCGTGCTGTGCGAGTCCACGATGAGCACGTCCTCGTCGTTCACGATGATCGACGCGTTGCACCCGACGGAGAGGGCCCCGGTGCCGACGGCATGGTAGATGCCAGCCTTCACCTCGGTGAACCGGAACGCCGCGCCGCTGAACTCGGCGCCGGGGGGCCTGGGCCGCTGCGCGGCGCCGGTCTGCACCACGATGGCGATGGTGCCGGCACAAACAAGGGCGGAGAGAACGGCGACGCGTCGGGGCATGGTGGACAACATGATACGGGAGTCGGGAGTCGGGAGTCGGTCGACGCGAGTCGGGAGAGAGGCGTGCCCACCGAGGCGGCGCCTGAGGGGCCAGGGGCCGTTCAGCGGTGCACCAGGCGCGCGGGATCGGCATAGTGCACGAGGAGCAGGTCGCTTTGTCGAATCGCGGACTCGAGCAGGGGCCGATCGAGCGGGCGCGCGGCGCGCGCGCACAGGCGGGCGGCTTCGACCTGCAGCACGCTTCGTGCGATAGCCACGCCGCGGACCACGTCCCGCGGCCCGTCACCCAGGTACATCGCCCATGACGCGTGCACCTTGGCGGCCAGGTACCGGCCCACGACGGGAGCCCACGAGGGCCACACCGGGGCTACCCAGCGGGCCCAGGCCTGGTCCACGTCCGGCGGCGCGTCTGGCCACGCGAGCGCTACGGGCACCGCGTTCCGTGCGTGTGTGAAGAGCGCCAGGTCGGGTGGACCCGGCACGCGCGCGTCGGATGCGACAGCACGGACGGTGCGCCGCTCCCAGCGGGAGACCGCGTCCCAGCCCATCAGGCGCGGCCGGCTCGCGCGTGGCCGCTCTGCCTTGTCTGCAGCCCCTACGTCATCTGCCTCATCTGCGTCATCTGCGTCATCTGCGGCTTCTGCGTCCTCTGCGGCTTCTGCGTCATCTGCGGCTTCTGCGTCCCCATCCGTGTCCGCGTCGGCGTCCATCTCCGTCGGCGGAAGCGACTCCCCCGCGTCGAGCCCCTCGGCGTCCCGGTTGCCGGGCACGACCGGTGGCCCCTCGACGATCTCCGGCACGCCGTCGCGGAACAGCAGGCTCGCGGCCGTTGGGCAATAGTGCGACAACGTGACGTGAACGCCGCGTGCATCGGTTACGCAGACGTGCGGGAAGTGCTCGCAGGAGCTGGGGCGGGCGCCGTAGATGGCACAGCCGGACGGCCCGTGGAACACGCAGTCGCCATCGGGGCGGTGTGCCAGGATGCCCGCGACGTCGTCCGGGGCGTGCGGGGCCGGCTCGAGCCAGGCTGCGACGGGCGGCCGCACGCGGCTCTCGTCGATGGCGCGCTGCACGAGCGAGCCCCGATCGCGCTCGATCGGAATGGGCCACCGCGACGAGCAGCACGCCCCCGAGTGCCGGCACGCGTAGCCAACGTGCGTGCTCAGCCAGTAGGTCTGCATCCGGAAAACAAAACCACGAAGACACGAAGGGCTACGAAGGACACGAAGACTACGTCTCAACAGAACCCGGGAACCTCAGAACCCGGGAACCTCAGAACCCGGGAACCTCAGAACCCGAGAACCCGAGAACCCGAGAACCCCAGAACCTAGGACCCTTGTCTTTCTTGGGGCCGTCCTCGTGTCCTTCGTGTCGTCGTGGTTTCCCTATTTCCTCACCCCTGAGTACTCGAGCATCTGCGTCGTCAGGTCCATCGGATAGGAGATGGTGACGTCGGTGATCTGACCGTCCGGCCCCGTGACCGGCGTCAGCTTCGGCATCACGAAGCCGGAGTAGGACGGGAGGTCCAGCTTGTCCACGCGCGCCACGACCTCGTCGCGCACCTTGGGGTCGAAGTGTACGCCGTGGGCCTCGAAGAGGTCCCGCGCGGCGGCGTAGTCACCCTCGGACTTGATGCGCTGCACCTCGGCGAGGAGCCGGCCGACGCCCTCGCGGAACGCGGCTGGATCGACCATCACGAGGTAGGTCTTGCCGTCGCGCGTGCGCTGCTCGATCGCCTTCGTGTTGGCCATCAGCCACCGGACGATCATCTGCCGGTTGCGCATGTGGTCCTCCTCGATCTGCGTGCCCTCGCGGATGCGGCGCAGCTGCACCAGCGCGTTGCGGGTGTAGGCCTCGTACTCCGCGCGCACGACGGCGTCGTGATCCGCGGCCGGAATGATGCCCAGCTCCACCAGCTTCGGATCCGCGATGAAGTACAGCCCCACCAGATCGGCACGGCCCTCCTCGAGCGCGGAGAAGTGTTCCTTGATGAGCGCCTGCGGCGCCGCCTTGCCCTCGGCCTGGCGGCCCGAGGCGTGCCCGATCACCTCGTGCATGTCGGTGGTGAGCGCCGAGGCGAATGCCCCGAACTTCGCGGACCGCTCCACTTCCTCGGGCGTCCACGAGAACTCGCCGCGCATGGAACCCGGCGTGGACTGATCGTACGCCTCGATCACGTTCGACAGCGCCACCGACTTGCTGCCGTACTTCTCGCGGATGGCCTGGTCGTTCGGCAGGTTGATGCCGATCGGCGTCACCGGGCCGGAATCCCCCGTCTCCACCACCACGTCAATCGCGTTGGCGACGATGCCCTGGACGCTGGGCTTCCGGTACTTCGCGTCCCACGGCATGCGGTCCTCGAACCACTGCGCGTTGGCCGCGAGGGTCTTGATGCGGGCCGTCTTCTCCTGGTTCACGTAGTAGACCAGGCCCTCCCAGCTGCCCTTGATGCCGCGCGGGTCCATGTAGACCTCGATAAATCCGTTGATGGTGTCCACCGGCGAGTCCTTGTCCTGCACCCACGCGATGTCGAACTGCTCGCGATCGCGCACCTCGCCCGTCCGGTAGAAGCGCACGAGTGACGCCAGGGCCCTGACCATCGGCTCGGGAGCGTACGGCTGCGCGTTCTCCAGGTGCGCGATGATCTCGCTTATCTGCTTCCCGTACAAGCCGTCGGCCTTGTAGACCTCCTCGACGAGCTTGCCGTTGCGCATCACCAGGCGCGAGTTCAGGCCGTACTGCTCCCTGAAGCCCTCGAGATCCGCCATCGACACCCCGGCGTAGAGGTTGTTGGCGCTGGCCTGCAGGATGTCCCGGCCCGCCCCGGGATTCTTGTTGGTGACGATGGGGTCCACGTTCGGGTCGAAGAACATCGGCCCGAGCCGCGCGAGCATGGTATCGAGCGTCTCGCCGGCCGGCGTGGCGAACGTCGCACCCGCGGTCGCCGAGGCCTTCGCGGCCGCGAGGAAGGCGTCGGGCGTGCACTTCAGCACGAACTTGCGCGCGGTGAGGTTGTTGTAGGGCCCGTTGTTCAGCCAGAAGAGCTTCGTGTAGCGCTGAATCTCGGCCAGCGTGGCCGGATCCACGCCGGCGGGGTGGGCGACGATTTGGTCCAGCACGCCGCGCATCTCGAGCGCGCTCGGGTGCTTCTGGTCGATGAAGATGTCGCGTCCCGCCAGGGCGGCCTGGTAGAGGTGCCAGACGAGGATCTTCTGCTGAAGGGGGAGGGAGCTGAACCCGTCCGCATACAGCTGCACCACCGCCGCGTCGTCCACGCGTTCGAGCAGGTACGTGCGGTCCGCGGTGGAGCTGGCGGCAGGAGCGTTGGACGCCGGGAGCTCGGTGGGCGCCGGGTTGGAGCACGCGGACGCCAGGAGGGCGGCCGCGAGGATGACGGCAGTGACTCGCATCCGTCAAGTGTAACGGGGACTGGCGCCGGGCCGTCGGAGAAGGCTCCGGGCGGGGGAACGGCGGTAGATCAGGACCGTGGGGTGCGGCAGAATGACAGAACCGTGATCGCCACCCTGCTGCTCGTCCTCGCCAGTCCCGCCGCCGACGCGACTTTACAATTGTCACAGGGACTGTCCCTGTCACAGTTCGTCACCGGGCTGCAGCAGGCGGCTTCGCGCAACGACCGCCGCGCGGTGGCCGCGATGATGCGCTATCCGCTCGACGTGACCGCGGCGGGCCTGCAGATTCCCGTCGCGGACGCCCGGGCCTTCGAGAGCCTCTACGACTCGATCATGACGCCGGCGATGAAGGCCGTGATCGCGCGCGCGCGTGTGCCCGCCGACGACAAGCCGCGCCCCGACGTCATCAGGCTCCAGGGCGGCGGCATCGCATTCGAGAACGCCCTGACCATTTCGCCGGTTGCCGGCGGATTCAAGGTAACGCGGCTGGCGGTGCCCGTGACGCCTGCCTCCGGCGGGACCGCCGCCGGCGCAGCCACGCCGCGACGCCTCACGTTCCGCGTCGGACGGCCCACACAGGTCAGCGGCTCGCTCGATCCCGGCGGGACGGACCGCTACGAGTTCCACGCCGCGCAGGGCGCTTTTCTCGACGTGCGGCTCACCGGCGTGCCCGGGCGCTCAGTCCTCATCCGCATGCTGGACAGCAAGACCGGCAAGCCCGTGGACGCACGCGCCGACACGGGCACGCGGGTGTGGACCGGGCGCGTGAGCGCAACGTCCACGTACACCATCGAGGTGGCGCGGCAGTCGGACTCGGGCACCGGGACGCTCATCTATACGCTGGCGGTGGGGATCAAATAGGTTCTCGGGTTCTCGGGTTCGGGGGTTCTCGGGTTCTCGGGTTCTCGGGTTCGGGGGTTCGGGGGTTCCCGTGTCGGCCACTGGTACCGCGATAAGATTCCGGCCGGCGCAATTCCCCAGGAGCCCTCGATGACCACTCGCCTCCAGCCTCTCGATCACCTCAGGCGTGGGTCGCTCGCCCTCGCGCTCGCCGTGACGGGGGGCTGCACGCCGACGGCCACACCGCCTTCGGCGCCCGCGACGGCGGCGGGCTACTTCGACAACACCGGCCGCACAGACGTCCTGAGCGGCGGCGTCCGGATGATTCCCATCACCACTCCAAAGGGCACCTTCAAGGTGTGGACGAAACGCATAGGCAACAATCCGCGCATCAAGGTGCTGCTGCTGCACGGCGGACCGGGCGCCACGCACGAGTACTTCGAAGCCGCCGACAGCTTCTTCCCCGCCGCGGGCGTCGAGTACTACTACTACGACCAACTCGGCTCGGCCTACAGCGACCAGCCGAAGGACGCCGACCTCTGGAACATTCCCCGCTTCGTGGACGAAGTGGAGCAGGTCCGGCAGGCGCTCGGCCTCGGACCTGACAACTTCTATCTGCTCGGGCACTCCTGGGGCGGCATCCTCGCCATGGAGTACGCCCTCGCGCACCAGCAGCAGCTGAAAGGGCTCGTCATCTCGAACATGATGGCCAGCATCCCCGCCTACAACGCGTACGCCGCGCAGGTGCTGATGCCGGCGATGGACCAGAAGGCGCTGGCTGAGATCAAGGCCCTCGAGGCGAAGGGGGATTTCCAGAATCCCCGCTACATGGAGCTGCTCGTCCCGCACTACTACGTCGATCACATCCTGCGCATGCCGCCGGACCAGTGGCCCGATCCGGTCGATCGGGCGTTTGCGAAGATCAACCAGGACATCTACGTGCGGATGCAGGGGCCGAGCGAGATGGGCGCCAGCGGCCTGCTGGAGAAGTGGGATCGCACCGCCGATCTGCCCCGAATCACCGTGCCCACCCTCGCGATTGGCGCGCGGCACGACACGATGGACCCGAAGGCCATGGAGGCCATCGCGAAGGCCGTGGCCCGCGGGCGGTATCTCTATTGCCCGAACGGCAGCCACATGGCGATGTACGACGACCAGCAGACGTACTTCGCGGGCGTGACCGCATTTCTGAAGGACGTGGACAGCGGAGTCTTCTGACGCACTCACCGCCCGGCTGAAACTTCCCCTGTCCCGCCTCCGTAGGTTAAGCGAGGGGGCAGGCAGATGGGTGAGTTCCTCGGGGATCTGAAGGTCGGCGTGCGACAGCTCGTCCGGCGGCCGGGCTTTGCGGCGGCGGCCATCGCCACACTGGCCCTCGGCGTCGGGCTGAATACAACACTCTTCAGCGTCGTCAACGCGATGCTGTTCCGCGAGTCTGCGGTGTCCGACCCCGGACGCCTGGTGGAAATCTACTCGGGCGTCAGCCAGGACATTCCACAGTTCAGCACCTCCTACCCCGACTTCGCGGCCATCCGCGAGGGGGCCCCGGCCCTGTCGGGTGTGGCCGGCCATGCGTTCGTGCGCGGCATCCTCACCATCGACAGCCGCCCGGTGCTGACCACGGGTGAGGCCGTCACCGACGGGTACTTCGAAGTACTGGGAGTGCGGCTCGCCCATGGGCGGTCCATCTCCGCGGAGGACAACGCCAATGCCGGCTCGGCACCCGTCATCGTGCTCAGCCACGGCATGTGGCAGCGCAGGCTCGGCGGCCGTGCCGACATCGTGGGCACGTCGATTCGCCTCAGCGGCGTGCCCTACACCGTCATCGGCATCGCGCCCCCGGCGTTCGTGGGCACGATGCCTGGCCTCGCGCCGGAGTTCTGGGTTCCGGCGGTCCACGTCGATCGGCTCGCGGTCTCGGGCCCCACGGCCTCGACGGGACCCGCATCGGGCCGCCCGCGCCTCGAGCAACGGGGGGCGCGATGGCTCTTCGTCAAGGGCCGCCTGGCGGAGGGCGCCACGGTGGAGCAGGCGCGCGCCCAGATCGAGACGATCTTCGCGCGCCTCCGTGCTGATCATCCCGACACCAACGAGAAGGTGACGTCGAGCGTCGTCCCCATCACGTCCATTCGCTTCCACCCCATATTGGACGGCTACGTGCGTGCGGCCAGCGCGATGCTGATGGTTGCGGTCGGCCTCGTCCTGCTCGTGGCGTGCGCCAACGTGGCGGGCATGCTGCTGGCGCGGGGCGCCGCGCGGCGGCGGGAACTGGCCATCCGCGCCGCGGTCGGCGCGGGGCGCGGACGCCTGCTGCGGCAACTGCTCACCGAGAACCTCGTGCTGGCCGTCACCGGCGGCGCCCTCGGCACGCTCGTCGCCTGGTGGGCTGGACGAGCCCTCACGAGCGTCGGCGCCGAAGCCCTGCCCATGGGCATCTCGTTCGACTTCACGACCGACACGACGGTGCTGGCCTTCTCTGCGCTGGCGACCGGTGCGGCCGCCCTGGCCGCCGGCCTCGCGCCGGCGTGGTCGGCCTCGACTCCCGAGCTGGTGCCCGCACTCAAGGACGACGCCGGCGCCGGGCCGCGCCGCCGGCTCGCGCTGCGCGATGCGCTGGTTGTCGGACAGCTCGCCCTCTCGCTCGTCCTGCTGGTGGCGGGCGCGCTGCTCGGGCGCGGCCTCCTCGCCGCCCGCAATACCGACGCCGGCTTCGACGCCGGCCACGTGGCCCTGCTCTCGTTCAACCTGCAGATGAACGGCTACGACGTCGAGCGGGCCACCGCGTTTCGCGATCGCGCAGTGCAGGCGCTTCGCGCGCTCCCCGGCGTCGCGGCGGTCTCACAGGCATCACGCCTGCCGCTCGCGCCCGACATCACGATGGAAGCGATCCGCGTCCAGGGCCATCACGCGCCGGAGGACGAGCCCACGCCCATCGATGGCGCCCACGTCGGCACCGACTACTTCACCGTCGTGGGCGTGCCCATCGTCGAGGGCCGCGCATTCTCGGCCGACGACGAGGCACAGGGCCGGCGCGTCACGATCGTGAACGAGACGATGGCGAGGCAGTACTGGCCCGGCCAGTCGGCCATCGGCCAGCGGATCTACCCCGATGGCTACGATCAGCCGGCCCTCGAGGTCGTCGGCGTGGCGCGGGATCACAAGGTTCGCTCCGTCGGTGAGGCGCCGCAGCCCTACATGCACCTGATACCGACCCGCAGCCAGGACATCAGCCTCGCGGTCCGCACCAGCGCGCCAGCGGCCGGCGCGCTGCCCATGCTGCGACAGGCCCTGTGGGCCATGGAGCCGGACATCATCTTCACGGAGGACGTGGCGGCCACCGAGGTCGTGGCCACGACCATGGCGCCGACGCGCATCGGCGCACTGTTGATGGCCGCCTTTGGCGGCCTGGCCCTGCTGCTCGCCGCCGTCGGCCTCTACGGCGTGGTCGCCTACGCGGTCAGCCTGCGGACACGTGAAGTGGGAATCCGCATGGCCGTCGGCGCCGAGCGCGGCCAGGTCCTCTGGATGATCCTGCGCCAGGGCGGCCGGCTTGCGCTGGTTGGCGTGGCGCTGGGTGCCCTGCTGGCGGCGGGGGTTGGGCGCCTCCTCGGCTCGCTGCTCTACGGGGTCAGCGGCTTCGATCCGGTCGCCTACGGAGCCGCCGCGGCGGTCCTGATGGCGGTCGCCACGCTGGCCAACCTGGTTCCCGCCTTCGGCGCGTCACGGATTGATCCGCTGCGTGCCCTGCGGAACGAGTAGGAGTGAAGTAGCATGAGCGGCGCCGCGCGTTGCGGCAGGGAGCCCGCTCATGATTACCAGGCGCGATTTCGTGAAGTCCGCCACGGCCTCGCTGGCCGCGGCCACTGCCCTGCCCGGCCCGGCCGATGCGGCGACCGCTGACGCGGATGCCGACGCCGCAAGTTCCGCTGGCATTCTCATCCAGCGCACGGTCCGCCCTGTCGTCATCTCCGACTACTCCGGCTTCGAGTTCAGGAACGGCGGCACCGAGAACGCCGTCGAGCGCGCCTTCCGCCTGATCACCGAGGGCCGGGACGTGCTCGACGCGCTCGTCGCCGGCGTCAACATCCCGGAGCTGGATCCACTGGAGACCGGCATCGGCTACGGCGCGCTGCCCAATGCCAATGGCGTCGTGGAGCTGGACGCATCGTGCATGCACGGCCCCACGAAGCGCGCGGGCGCGGTGGCGGGCATCGAAGGCGTCCGCACGCCCTCGCTGGTGGCGAAGGCCGTGATGGAGAACACCGATCATCACCTGCTGGTGGGGAGAGGCGCGCGCGCCTTCGCGCAGGCCATGGGGTTCAAGGTCGAGGAGGACCTCAACACCGAGAACTCACGCAAGCTCTGGCTCGAGTGGAAACGCCGAGTGGATCCCGAACACTGGCTGAATCCGAAGGGTGAGGGCCGCAAACCGAGAGACCGGCACGAGAAGGATCCCGGCGACGGCGCCGGGCTGCAGGTGTGGGCGCACGTCCTCTACGACCCGACGTGGGATGCCCGGGCACTGGCGGCAGGCCGATCGATGGTGCGTGACGGGCTCATCCGTGAAGGCAGCTTCTGGGGCACCATCAACTGCGACGGCATCGGCCCCAACGGCGACATCTGCGGCGTCACGACGACGAGCGGCCTGGCGTGGAAGATCCCCGGGCGCACGGGCGACTCGCCCATCCTGGGCGCGGGGCTCTACGTGGACAACGAGGTGGGCGCGGCGGGCTCCACCGGCCGCGGCGAGGCGAACCTCTACAACCTGTCGTCCTTCCTCATCGTCGAGGCGATGCGGCGCGGCCTGTCGCCGAAGGATGCGGGGATGGAGGCGCTGAAGCGCATCAAGGCGAACACCATCGAGAAGCGGCTGCTCAACTCGAAGGGGAATCCCAACTTCAACATCCGGTTCTTCGCGTTGAACAAGCGAGGCGAGTACGCCGGCGTCGCGATGTACCGCGCCGGCGAGACGAAGTACGCCGTCTGCACGGAGAACGGCGCGCAGGCGCTCGAACTCGAGCCCTTGCTGCCGGGCGCGCCGGAAGACTGAACGCAATTGGGCTGCGGGCAAGCCGCAGATGGCGTCGATAGGCAGGGCCGCAGAGGGAACCAGGCCAACGAGCCGCGCTATCGGACGAGGGCCTGATAGACGAGCGGCTGGAACGCCGCCGCCACCGGCGATCCCGGGTAGCGCTGCACCAGCATGATGGCCACGAGGCGCTCCTTCGGATCGACCCAGAACACGGTTCCGTAGATGCCGCTCCAGCCGTAGAGGCCGGGCGACCCGAGCGTCTGTGTCGCGCCCAGGTCGGTCACGACGCGGAAGCCCAGGCCGAAGTGGGCGCCACCGCCGATGAGGCCAGAAGGCGGCAGGTCCGACGTGTGGCTCGTCGTCATCAGCTCCACGGTCTTCGGGCCGAGGAGCCGCACGCCGTCCAACGAGCCGCCGTTCAGCAGCATCTGCGCGAAGCGCGCGTAGTCGCGGGCCGTGGACACCAGTCCCGCGCCGCCGGAGAAGTAGGTCCTGGGCGCCTTGTAGCTGGCGATCGGCGACATGACCGTGTTGCCGAACGTCTCGGGATCCTTCATCGGGCGGAGACCGCCGGCGCCGTCGGGCGAGTACACCGTGGCCATCCTCGGCCATAGCGTGGACGGCACCTCGAACATCGTGTCCTTCATGCCGAGCGGCTTCAGGATGCGGTCGTGCACGAACGCCTGGAACGGCTGGCCCGACGCCACCTCGACGACCCGTCCGAGCACGTCGGTGGACAGGCTGTAGTTCCACGCAGCGCCCGGCTGGCTCACCAGGGGCTCCGCGGCCAGCTTGTCGATGGCTTCAGCCAGTGTCATGGAGGTCGTGGTCAGGCCGTCGGTGACACCGTTCTTCCGATAGCCGGCGCCCACGGGCCCACCGTTCAGGAACCCGTAGGTGAGCCCCGAGCGATGCGAGAGCAGATCGCGGATGTTGATGCCGCGGCGCGCCGGCACCGGCTCGGCCGGGGCGTCGGGGTCGGCCGCGAGCACGCGCTGGCCATTGAACGAGGGGATGAACTTCGACACCGGGTCGGTGAGGAGCAGCTTCCCTTCCTCGTAGAGCATCATCACGGCGACGCTGGTGACAGGCTTGGTCATCGACGCGATGCGGAACACCGTGTCGGCGCGCATCGGCGTGCGGCCCTCCAGGTCCTGGAAGCCGCTGGCGTGCACGTCGGCGATCCTGCCGTCACGCGCGATGAGCGTCACGATGCCCGCGGCCTCGCGCCGATCGACGAACGCCTGCATGCCGCGGTGCAGCCGTTCGAGGCGCGCCGCGGAAATGCCGACGCTCTCCGGGGTGGTCCGGCTCGCCGAGCGTGCCGGCGCCGGCGTCTGGGCACGCCCCGCGGCCGGAGCCGTCACGGGCGCGGGCGCCTGTGCTGATGTGGCGATGCCGGCCGCAGCGACGAGCACGAGGGGACGGAGCCAGGTCTGGACTGGGATCATCGGGCCTCCTGCCGAGCCGGGCGCCATCATAGTCCAGGGGGCTCGACTATAATCGGCCGTTCCACGCCCGCCTAACGGAGACGACCATGGTCCTCACGAAGCCCGAGCTCATCGCCTCGCTGCAGAACGAAGTCCGCATCCTGCTTCACCTTGCCGGGAAGGTCGATCGCTCGATCCTGGACTATCGGCCAACCCCGAAACAGCGCAGCACGCTGGAACTGCTCCAGTACATGACGGTCATGGGCCCGGAGCTGATCAAGGCCGTGCAGGCGGGCACGTTCGACGCCGCGGCCTGGACCGCGGCCGAGAAGTCGGCCGCGGCCCTGGATTTCGATCAGACGCTCGCCGCGCTGGCGGCCCAACGCGATCAGTACGCGGCGATCCTCGGCGGCATGTCGGAAGCCGACTTCCGCGGCGAGGTGGACATGTTCGGCCAGAAGTCCTCGCGCGGCAGCTTCATCGTCAACACCGTGTTGAGCGGGTGCGCGGCGTACCGCACACAGCTGTTCCTCTACCTCAAGGCCTGCGGGCGCGAGGAGCTGAGCACGTGGAACCTGTGGGCCGGCATGGACGATCCGGCCACGAAATCGTAAGCCGCTACTTCTTCAGCGCGGGGTGCACGTAGTCCGACGCCAGGACTCGGTCGGTATCCGGGCGCACGCTCAGGTAGTCCGCGTGGCCCACGATGTCGATCCACCCATGGGTGGCGCATGTTCGTAAGGGCTCTCCCCTCAGAAGTTCGTCGTCTTCAGCGCCTTCTGCGCTTCCTGCACGGCGGGCGACGTCGCTGCCGCTCCGGGCATCGTCGTCAGCTCCTGATAGCGCGCGCGGGCCGTGGCCTGGTCGCCCGCTGCCACCGCCGCACGAGCCAGGCCCAGGACCGACGGTGTGCGCTTGGGCGTCCGCAGCAGCGACTGCTCGAACGCCTGCATCGCCTCCTTCGCGCGGCCGGCCTCGAGCAGCATCTCGCCGTAGAGCTCGAAGGCAGGCTTGATGGGATCCGGCGGGCCCGAGGGCGCGTTCAGCGTCTTCTCGGCGTCGGCGGCCTCCTTCGCGAAGGCCAGCGCCTCGTCCTTCTGGCCCTTCGCCCAGCGGATGATGGCGCCGAGTTCTTTCTCGCGTACCAGGTGCGGGCGCGCGGCATAGGACGTCGGGCCGCCCTGCGCCTTCGCGGTGATGCCCTTGAGCGCCGCCTCGGCGGCTTCGGCGGTGGCCATGTCACCGGTCTTCGCGGCGCTCACGCCCACGATGTAGGTCCACGTGGCCGAGCCACCGCCACCACCCATCCCTGGCATGCCGGCCATCCCCGGCATGTTCGCGTGCTCGCCGCCCGCGGGCGCCGTCGGCGCGGCCAGCGTCAGCTTCTCCCACTGGCCCGTGTCCGAGATGTAGCGCGCGCGCATGCCCAGATACCCATCTCGAATGCCGGCGTTGCCTGGATTCCTGTCCGCCGCGGCCTTCGCCTGCTCGACGTTCCTCTTCGCATCGTCGAACTTGCCGAGCATCGTGTTCGCATAGGCCAGCCACGAGAGCGTGTGGAAGTCCTCGCGCCCTTCGGCCAGCTTCATGCGCGTGTTCAGGTCCACCGCCGCCTTGTAGGCATCGATGTTCGAGAGTGCGGCCTTCTGCCACATGCCGAGCTGGACGTAGATGTGGGACGGCATGTGGAGCGCGTGCGCGGCCGACGGCGCGATCTTGGCGTAGGCGTCCGCGGCGTCCAGGGCCAGCGGCGCGTGATCGGGATCGTCGAACGAGTGGATGATGAAGTGCGCGGCGCCAGGGTGTTTCGGGTTCTGCTGGTACACCTTCTGGACGATGGAGGCGGCCATCGCCTGCCGGCGGAAGCCGGTGTCTCCGGGCCGCACGGTGCCGAGCAGGGAGAGCGCATAGAACGTGGCGATCTCGTGATCGTCCGGCCACTGGCTGTACATCCGTGCCATGGCCTGGGAGTACGCCTGGTCGCGCGTGAGCTTGTCACCCGGCGAGAAGTACAGGGTGTGGAGGGCCTCGAAGAAGGCCTTCTCCTTCGGCAGCTTCGCTTTCGCCAGGCGTCCCGCGGGCGTGGGATCCAGCTTGTCGAGCACCTGCTTCGCCTTCTCGACGTCCTGCTGCGCCCACAGCGGGTGGTTGTGACTCATCGCCTCGCCCCAGTAGGCCATCGCAAAGGACGCGTCGGCCTTCTGCGCCTGCTGGAACGCGACGGCGGCCTCGTCGAACTGGAAGTTGTGGAGCGCCTTGACGCCCGTGAGGAATGCCTCCTGCGCGGCAGCGGCCCCGGAGGTGGGAAACGTGATGGAGCCGAACTCCTGCGTCGAGGGGTTCGAGGTAAAGGCGAGGGCCAGGACGAGGCCCGTGGCAACCGCAACCGAGTAACGCTTCGGGGACATGAGCCTTCCTTTCGTGACGTCCGGCGCCCGGGATACCCACGCGGCTCAGCGGCCGGGGTTCGCGGTCGCGACGTAACTGGGGAAGGATACACCCCGGGGGGACCGGGGTTCTCGGGTTCTGGGGTTCTGGGGTTCTGGGGTTCTGGGGTTCTGGGGTTCTCGGTTCGCAGGCTCAGCCGTGGCGTTTACGCGTCGTCTCGACTGACGCCGATCCCACCTCGTGCCACCAGCGGTCGGCGGCCTGGAGTCGGTACGGGGCAAAGGACAGCGGCAGCTGTTCCCGCAGGTACTCGCCTGCAGGCATGCGGGGCGGTGGATCGTGGCGAACACCGCGCAGCGCCTTGGCCTCCTCGGCCCGGGCGAGCCTGCGCATGAGGACTTTGGTTGCACCCTTCATGATGACGACCCCCGATTGGCGGCAATCGCGCCTCGATCCCCTCGCTCGACTGACACGGCGTGTCGCCGCTGCCACTTCTTGCCACTCACTGCACGGCGAGGCTCAACGCGATTGCACTCCCTTGCTCACAATCAAGACCCGGTCAGACGGTTGACCGGCGTGCTGCCCGCCCTTTGTGCAACCGGGGTGCCAGACTGGGTTCGGGGGGTTCTCGGGTTCTCGGGTTCTCAGGTTCTCGGGTTCTGCCGCCTGCGTGGCCTACAGGAACGCGCGGAGTTCGGCCAGCACGTCGGCGGGCGCGTCCTCCTGCAGGTTGTGGCCGGCCGGCAGGCCCTTGCCCGTGACGTTCACGCCGCGCTCCTTCCAGATGGCCAGCACGTCGTAGAGCCTCCCCATCGGGCCCTTCAGGCCCCAGAGCGTCAGCAGGGGGCACTGAACCTTGCGGCTCCAGCTCTCCTCGTCATGCTTCAGGTCGATGGACGCCGATGCGCGGTAGTCCTCGCACATGCCGTGGACGTTCGCGGGATCGGTGTAGACGCGCATGTACTCCTGCTGGACCTCGGTCGAGGCCTTCGCGCGCTGGGCCTCGTACTGGGCTTTCAGCTGCTCCTCGGGTCCCGGTGCCGCCCGCACGTAGTTGAACCAGTGGAAGTAGGCCTGGATGAACTCCAGCGTGACGTGCGTGTAGAGGTAATAGGTCGGGACGATGTCCAGCACGGCCAGCTTTGTCACCTTGTCCGGGTGATCCAGCGCCAGGCGGTGTCCCACGCGCCCCCCGCGGTCGTGGCCCACGACGGGGAACCGATCGAAGCCGAAGTGCTTCATCACCTCGACCTGGTCCAGCGCCATCGCGCGCTTCGAGTAGTTGCCATGATCGGTCGTGTCGGACGGCTTGCTCGAGTCGCCGTACCCTCGCAGGTCCGGGACGATGACCGTGTGCGACTTCGCCAGCTCGGGCGCCACGAGGCGCCATGAGATGTGCGTCTGCGGCGCGCCGTGCAGGAGCAAGACGGGCGGACCGGATCCCGCGTGCACCAGGTTGATCTCGGCCCCGGACGTCTTGACGCGCGCCGAGGTGAAGCCCGGAAAGAATCGGAGCGTCCCGCCAGAGGGCGCGCCCTGCGCTCCGGCGCCCGTGGGCCGGGCGAGCGCGGCCGCAGCCAGGGCGGCGGCCCGCTTCAGAGCCTCACGCCTGTTCATGGATGTCATGGCGCTGCATGGTCGGGCTGGACGTTCCCCCGTGTCAATGGTCCAATACCTGTCGGCCCATGACCTCGACCCTCGACGCCGACCTCAAGACCCTTTCGACCACCCGCATCTTCTTCGGCCATCAGTCCGTGGGCGCCAACATCCTGGCCGGCCTCGCCGACCTGCTGCAGGGCAGCGCTCATCCGGTTGTCGTCGTCGAGCACGGCGCCGGTGCGCCGCTTCCGCCGGCGTTCCTCCTGCACGCGAAGGTCGGACGCAACGAGCAGCCCCTCACGAAATGCGAGGACTTCCGCCGGATCATCGACGAGGACCTTGCGGGACGCATCGACGTGGCGCTGCTGAAGTTCTGCTATATCGACATCAACGAGCACACCGACGTCGACGCGCTCTTCGCTGCCTACAAGGCGGCCCTGGACGAGCTGGCGCGACGGCACCCCGAGATCGCCTTCGTGCACGTCACGGCGCCGCTGCGTCACACGCCAGGCGGGCTGGGTATCCTGGCCCGCGAGGTCCTCGGACGGCCCAACCGGGTGAAGCTCGCCAACATCAGGCGCAATCGCTTCAACGATCTCATGCGCCAGGCCTACGGGCGGACGCACGTCTTCGATCTCGCGGCCAGCCAGTCGACGCATCCCGACGGCCGCCGCGAAACGTTCCGGAAGAACGGGACCACGCACGAAACCCTCATCGGCGCGTACACCGACGATGGGGGCCACCTCAACGCGACGGGAAGGCTGGTGGTCGCTCGCGACCTGGTGCGCTGCCTTGCTGCCGTGACCCGAGAGCGCCAGGCGCTGGCCGCGCGGTGATCGGGCAGGCCACACGGGACCCTTGAGGCGAGGCCACGACGGCAAGCCTCGGCAACGGCCTCGAGAACAGGCGGGGCGCGGCCGACGCGCGGGGGCCCTTCAGGCGCGTTCGTCCGGCGCTGCGAGCGCGAGCACGAGCACGTCGGAGGCAAACGTCACCTCGAGCGTGGTCAGCGACTCGACGCGCGTGGCCGCGCTGGCCCGGGCACCACGATAGGTCGCCCGCAGCAGCGCCACGAGCTCCCGGTGCTCGAGACGATGGGATTCGCGCACCATGGCGCGCTCCTGGAGGCAGAAGGACGGCGCATGAGACGCGAGTACCGCATCCACGCGGTCGCGCTCGACCCGCGCTCCCTGCACCAGCTCGCGCAGCTCCACGAGATCTCCGGGTGCCGGCACGGCCAGCACCAGGCGGCCACCGGCCTTCAACACGCGTGCGCACTCGGCGGGGTTTCGGCGCCCGTGCAGCGACAGCACGACGTCCGCGCTCCGATCGACGATCGGCAGCCGACGGTCCGCGTTGGCCACGACCCAGGTGAGATCCGGAAACCGCCGGGCGGCGTGCTCGGCTGCCGCGGTCGAGAGGTCGATGCCGATGCCCGTGATCGAACCTGCGCCCGCAAGCGCTCCCAGGGCGTCGCCGGTACCCGAGCCCAGGTCCAGGACGACCGCTCGTGGCGGCAGGTGCATCGCGGTGACGCGTCGCACCAGCTCATCGACAACGGCCCGTCCTACCCCTGCCGCGAGCAGTTCGGCGCGAGCTTCGACGGCGGCACGTGCATCGCCCGGCTCCCGGGATTTCCGGTCCTGCGGCTGCAGCAGGTTGACGTAGCCACGCCGCGCCAGGTCGAAGGCGTGACCCCGCGCGCACATGTACGTCCGCCCGTGTCGCTGGAGGGGCTGTCCGCAGCCGCGGACCGTGCAGGCGAGGGGCGGAGGGGGTGGGGGCGGGTCCATTGGCGATTGCCGATTGATGATTGGGCGATTCATTGGGCGATTGGCGATTGGGGGATTGCAGCATTGGATTGGAGATTTGCCACCGGGTCAATCGCGGTGAAACGCCACCCCCAGTTGTGCCGCTATTCGCCAGGCGCGGCGGACATCGGACACCCGGAGCCTCCCCCCAGGGAAGCGGCAGGTGGCGATGGCGAAGAACATCATCCTGTGCTCAGACGGCACCGGGAACCGCGACATCAAGGGTCGGGGCACGAACGTCTTCAAGTTGTTCGAAGCCGTGGACCTGAACGACCACCGGACGAGCCCGGCCCTCGACCAGCAGCTCGCCTTCTATGACGACGGCGTCGACGAATGGCAGCGCGTTCCTCCGTGCGCTGGGTGGCGCGGCCGGATTCGGGCTGAAGCGCAACGTCAAGGACCTCTACCGCTCGCTGTCGCGCGTGTACGACGCAGGCGACCGCATCTACCTCTTCGGCTTTCAGCCGGGGCGCGTTCACCGCGCGAACGCTCGCCGGTTCCACCGCGCTTACCCCGTCCACACGAACGTCCCCATCGAGTTCATCGGCGTGTGGGACACGGTGGACGCCGTGGGCATGCCGTTCGCGCTCGCCGGCCTGGTGAACCGCTTCATCTACCAGTTCAAGTTCCCGACGCACACGCTCGGCACGGGCGTGCGCCGCGCCTACCACGCCCTGGCCATCGACGACGCCCGGCAGGCATTCGAGCCGGTGCTGTGGGTGGGCCCGGACGACCGGTTCGAGCAGGTGTGGTTCGCGGGCGCGCTCGAACGTGGGCGGCGGCTATCCCAAGCAGGGGATGTCGCTCGTGGCGCTCGACTGGATGCTCGCGCATGCGGCCGACAGCGGGCTGGGGGCCTTCTACCGGTGGGCGCCCCGGGACATCCGGAAGTACTGTGCGCGGAACGGGATCCCGCCGCGCATCCACCTCACGGTGGCAGAGCGGATCGCGAATGCCACGGACGACTACGCGCCGGGCAACATCCCTCCCGCGGTGACCGTGGCCACGACACCGGTGGACCGCGACGACCCCCGGCACACCGAGCGCGAGCGCATTCTCGGGCGCAGCGCCGAGGCCGTCCAGGCGGTCCTGCAGCAGGCGCTGGCGGACACCTACCTCCTGGACAAGGCCCGCACGCACGTGGTCCTCGGTGACGGATCGTACTGGCTCATGGTGATCGCCTGGCTGATGGTGGCACTCGGGGGACTGCAGCTGGCTGCCTCGGCGGCTCGGCCCGACCCGGGGACCTTCACCGTCGCGGGCGCCCTGATCGCCGTGGGCCTCGTCTGTCTGCTCTGCGCGCGTTTCCTGGGAGGCTACGCCGACCACGCCATGACCGAGATCTTCTCGGAATTCTGGCAGCAGCACCAGCAGCACCTGCGGCACACGTTGAAGACGGCGCACGAGCAGGCGCGAGAATCCAGCGCGCGCGTCGGCATGTCGTCCATGCGCCGAGGCTGACCTGACGCGGGTGTCTGGAGGGCGCAGCGGGTGTCGGGTGGGACTCACATCCGTCGGGAGAGACGGCCGACCGTCGGGAGGGAGATTGCGGCGGGAGGACCCGCCCCTTCCGATCCGGTATCCTGTACAGCTGACCATCATGCTGAGAGCCGGAATCGTGGGGCTGCCCAACGTGGGCAAGTCCACCCTCTTCAACGCCGTCACGCGGACCCGCAAGGCCGAGGCGGCCAACTATCCCTTCTGCACCATCGACCCCAACGTGGGCATCGTCACGGTGCCGGACGCGCGCCTGGCCGTACTCCAGGGCATCGCGAAGACCGCCGTCGTCATCCCCGCGGCCATCGAGTTCGTGGACATCGCGGGGCTGGTGAAGGGCGCCAGCCAGGGCGAGGGCCTGGGCAACAAGTTCCTCACCCACATCCGCGAGGTAGACGCCATCGTGCAGGTCGTCCGCTGCTTCGAGGACGAGGACGTGCACCATGTGTCGGGCACCGTGGATCCGGTGCGCGACATCGAGGTGATCAACACCGAGCTGATGCTCGCGGACCTCGAGTCGGTGACGAAGAAGCGCGAGCGGGTGAGCAAGGACGCGAAGCGCGGCGACAAGGAGGCGGCCGCCGAGGATGCGGTGCTGGCGAAGCTGATCGAGGCGCTCGAGGCCGGGCGGCCGGCGCTCACGGTCCCGCTCTCGCCCGAGGAGCGCGCCATCTCGAGGCAGTTCTTCCTGCTGAGCGACAAGCCCACCATCTTCGCGTGCAACGTGAAGGACACGGACCTCGCGGCCGCCGACACGAACCCGCACGTGCTGAAGGTGCGCGACTACGTGAAGACACACCTCTCCTGCGAGGCGGTGGTCATCTCGGCGCAGATCGAGAGCGAGCTCATCGACCTCTCACCCGAGGAAGGCGAGGCGTTCCTGAAGGAGCTGGGTGTCCAGGAGAGCGGCGTGGGCGCGCTCATCCGCGCGACCTATCACCTGCTGGGCCTGCACACCTATTTCACGGCAGGCGAGAAGGAGGTTCGCGCGTGGACCATCCACCATGGCGACACGGCGCCGAAGGCGGCGGGAGTCATCCATTCTGACTTCGAACGCGGTTTCATCAAGGCGGAGACCGTGGCCTACGACGACCTGGTGGCGTGCGGCTCCGTCGCGCAGGCGCGGGAGAAGGGCCTCTACCGCATGGAAGGCAAGGAGTACGTCGTCAATGACGGCGACGTGCTGCTGTTCAAGTTCAACGTTTGAGCAGGTGCGGGCGGGTGCGGGCAGGTGCAGGCGGGTGCGGGCACGCGCGCCGACCTCCGCCGGCGCTATCCCCTGAGTTTTGCGAAGGCTGCAGCCATCGAGGTGGCCGGCGGCCTGGCGGGCGGCTGGTGATTCGGGGCCCGCTGTTTCTGCGCGTCCGCCTTTCTCTGTGTCCGCTCTGCGTTCATCTGCGGCCTCTCTGCATTCATCTGCGTCCGGTCTGACCTGATCCGTCCCGCCTCGGCGTTCTTCATCGTGAGCGCAATCCGTCGGCGCTTCACGTCCACGTCCAGCACTGTCACCTTCACGATCTGCCCCGCCTTGACCACGTCGCGGGGATCCTTCACGAAGCGATCCGCCAGCTGCGACACGTGCACCAGGCCGTCCTGGTGGACACCGATGTCCACGAACGCCCCGAAATTGGCGACATTGGTGACCACACCCTCGAGCCGCATGCCGGGCTGCAGATCCTTCATCTCCTGCACGCCTTCCTTGAACGTGGCGGTTCGGAACTCGGGCCGCGGATCCCGCCCGGGCTTCTCCAGCTCCTTCAGGATGTCCTTGACGGTGGGCTCCCCGAACTGCGTGTCAGCGAAGTCCTCGGGCTTGAGCGCCCGAAGCACCGCGGTCTTCCCGATCAGCTCGCGCGCGGCCAGCCCCGTCTTCGCGGCCATGCGCTCGACCACCGGGTAGGCCTCGGGATGGACCGCGGAGGCGTCGAGCGGGTTGTCACCGTTCATGATGCGGAGGAAGCCCGCCGCCTGCTGGAACGTCCGGTCGCCAACGCGCGGCACCTTCAGGAGCTGCTGGCGCGTGCGGAACGGGCCGTGCTCGTCGCGAAACGAGACGATGTTCCGTGCGATGGTCTCGGTGAGGCCGGAGATGCGGGAGAGGAGCGGCGCGGACGCGGTGTTCACGTCGGCGCCCACCGCGTTGACGCAGTCCTCCACGACAGCGTCGAGCGTGCGCGCGAGCTGCACCTGCGAGACGTCGTGCTGGTACTGCCCGACGCCAATCGCCTTCGGCTCGATGCGCACCAGCTCCGCAAGCGGGTCCTGCAGGCGCCGGGCAATGGAGACGGCACCTCGCAGCGAGACGTCCACGCCCGGGAACTCCTTCGCCGCCAGCTCGGACGCTGAATAGACCGAGGCGCCGGCCTCGGATACGGTCACCTTCGTGAGGGTCGCTTCCGGGTAGCGCGTGATGAGATCCCCCGCCAGCTTGTCGGTCTCGCGCGAGGCGGTGCCATTGCCGATGGCGATGAGCTGCACGCGGTGCTTCGACGCGAGCGCGGCCAGCGTGCGGATGGCGCCCTCCCAGTCGTTGCGCGGCTCGTGCGGGTACACGGTCGCCGTCTCGAGCAGCCGCCCGGTGCCGTCCACCACCGCCACCTTCACACCGGTGCGAATGCCCGGGTCGAGGCCCATGGTCACGCGCTGCCCGGCCGGCGCCGCCAGCAGCAGGTCGTGGAGGTTCCGCCCGAAGACGCGAATCGCTTCCGCTTCGGCGGCTTCGCGCAGGCGCTGCTCGGTGTCGAGCTCGAGGCTCACCGACAGCTTGAACTTCCAGGCCTGCCGCACCGTTTCCAGCAGCCAGGCGTCGGCGGGTCGCTTCCGGTCCTCGATGCCGGCACGCGCCGCGATCCGCCGCTCGGGCTCCGGACGCATGCCGGGCGGCAGATCCTCATCCGGGAGCCCGACGCTCAGGCGGAGCACTCCCTCGTTGCGGCCGCGGAGGAGCGCCAGCGCGCGGTGCGACGGGATGAGCTTCACCGGCTCGGAGGCGTTGAAGTAGTCCGCGAACTTCGCGCCCTCTTCTTCCTTCCCGGTCACCACCGTGGACTTCCACTCGCCGCGGTCCCAGAGCAGCTGGCGCAGCCCGCCCAGGAGCTCCGCGTCCTCGGCAAAGCGCTCCACGAGGATCCATCGCGCGCCCTCGAGCGCGGCGGACGCGTCCGGCACGTTCTTCTCCGCGTCCACGAAGCCGGCCGCAACGGCGTCGGGAGACAGTGTGGGGTCGTGCAGCAGCGCGAGGGCCAGCGGCTCGAGCCCGGCCTCCCGCGCAATCTGCCCTCTTGTCCGCCGCTTCGGCTTGTACGGCAGGTACAAGTCCTCGAGGCGCGCCTTCGTGTCGGCCTCGTCGATGCGCGCCTTCAGCTCCGGCGTGAGCTTGCCCTGCTCTTCCACGCTCTTCAGGATGGCCGCGCGGCGCTCTTCGAGCTCGCGAAGGTAGCCGAGGCGTTCCTCCAGCGTGCGCAGCTGGGTATCGTCCAGCCCGCCGGTGGCCTCCTTCCGATAGCGCGCGATGAAGGGGACGGTCGCCTTCTCATCGAGGAGCGCAATGGCCGCCTCGACCTGGCGGACCTGGACGTTGAGCAGCGTGGCGATGCGGGAGGAGATGGAGATCATGTCGGGAGGGCGATAGCGTCGGGAGTCAAGAACACCGTGTCGGGAGTCCGGTACGTCGGGAACCGAAGAAACTCAAGTCCCAAGTCCCAAGTCCCAAGTCCCAAGACCCCAAGACCCCAAGACCTCAAGACCTCAAGACCCTGAAGATTCTAAGCCGGATAAAATGCCGGCGTCAGGAGGAATCCGATGCGTCGTCTCGTCCCCGCCCTCGTGCTGCTCGTTACCGGGCTTGCTGTTCCCCACGCCGCACTGGCGCAGTACCGCGCCGCGGACGGCGTGACCATCAACGAGGAGGGCCAGCCGCAGTACTCCACCTTCTCGCTGTGCGCGATCGATCCCGTCACCGGGCAATCGGGCGCGGCGGTCACCACACGTGTGCCGTTCGTCGGGCGCGCGGTGCCGTGGGTGCGCGCGGGCGTCGGCGCGGTATGCACCCAGGCGTCCACTGTCGTCGAGTACGGCGTGCGCGGGCTGGACCTGATGGCGGAGGGCGTGGAGCCGAAGGCCGCCGTCGAACAGCTGCTGGCCGACGACGAGGGTCGGGAGTCGAGGCAGCTGGGGATGATCGACATGAAGGGGCGCGCGGCGGCCCACACCGGCAAGGGCAACGGCGCGTGGGCCGGAAGCCGCCAGGGCCCGAACTACACCGTACAGGCCAACATCATGGTGGGCCCAGAGGTGGTGGAGGCTGTGGCGGCCACGTTCGAGGCGACGGAGGGCACGGGGATGCCGCTCGCCGAGCGCATGATCCTCGCCATGGAGGCGGGCCAGGCGAAGGGCGGCGACCGGCGGTGGGGGAACCTGCAGTCCGCCGCGATCAAGATTGCGGACCCGAACGAGCCCGGGCGCGGGGGCGATCACATCGCGCTTGCCATCGAGGTGGGCGAGCACGCCGAGCCGGTCGGCGAGATGAAGCGCATCTACTACACGACGGCCAGGCGACTCGGCTATCGCACCTTCTCCCACATCGAGGGGCCGGACGTGGTCGAGCTGAAGCGAATGCTGCACGCGCTGGGCTACTGGCGGCCGGCGCTGGCGGCGTTTCCGGATCCGCCCACGGTGAATGCGCTGCGCAGCCAGGAGCTCCGGAAGAGCAATCCTGCCGAATTCCAGAAGATGCAGGCCGAATCCCGCCGCGCGACCGCGGACTACAACCGCGCGTTCGCCCAGTACGACGCGGAAACCATCGCCGCCGTGGACAAGTTCCGCGAGGACAAGGGCCTCACGTACGCGGGCAACCCGACGGGCCTGGTGGACGAGCGCCTGGTCAGTACGCTCCGCGCGGCGTACCTGGAGAAGAGGAAGGCGTCGCGGTAACGCGGGCTGCCGCTCGCGGCAAGGGCGGATTGGATTCCTCCAAGGGGATTTGGATGTTGGCTTGGATCGCCGGGCGTCGCTGACGCCCCCGGCACGATCGGGCCGGCGAGCGCGATCGGCGGCTCGTCCCGCGTCTGGCGTCGCCGATCACCAGCGCGCAGGCATCCGCCCCATCCCTCCGGACGTCCCAGCCATTCGCGGGCGAGCCGTCGAGCTGGTATCCACGTTGCTCTCTCGCGATCCCGACGCGTGACGGCGCCGTCTTGCCGTCCCGCGATTCATCAAGGGGGATTGCATGCGGACCAGCGCCGCCGCCGTCGTGCTCACGTTGTTGTTCTCGCTGCTTGCATCCGCGCAGACGCTGTTCCAGGGCCGCATCGACGTCACGGTGCAGGATGCCCAGGGCGGCGTCGTGCCGGGCGCCGTCGTCGAGCTGTCCGGGCCTTCTGTCCAGAACCAGGCGACCGACAGCGCCGGCGAGGCGCACTTCCTGAACCTGGCTCCCGGCCAGTACTCCGTCACCACCACGCTGTCGGGATTCGCGCCGGCCCGCGTGGAGCGCGTCAGCGTGGCCGCGGGCCTGGCTGTGCCGCTGAAGATGACGCTGCAGGTGAGCGGCGTGGCGGAGGCGCTGCAGGTGACCGCCGAGCCGCCCGTCGTGGATCCGGGACGCCAGACGGTGACGACCAGCGTGTCCCTGGAGGAGCTGCAGAGCATCCCGTCTGCGCGCGACCCCTGGGTCGTGCTCCAGACGGTGCCCGGCGTCGTCGTGGACCGCATCAACGTCGGCGGCGCCGAGTCCGGCCAGCAGTCGAATTACGTCGCCAAGGGCGCCGCGGGCGTGGACAACACGTGGAACCTCGACGGCATCCCCGTGACGGACCTGGCCGCCACCGGCTCGTCGCCCACGTACTACAACTTCGACATGTTCGAGGAGATGAGCGTGACCACCGGCGGCGCCTCGGCCACCAACCCCACCGCCGGCGTGCAGCTGAACATGCAGTTCAAGACCGGCGCCGATCGCGTGAGCGGCGCCGCCCACTACTACGGCGCGGGCGAGGACCTGCAGGGCACGAACCTGCCCGACGACCTCCTTCCCCTGGCCGGGCCGAGCGGCAAGGGCAACCGGATGAAGGAGCTGTACGACGTGGGCTTCGACGTCGGGGGCCCCATCGTGCGGAGCAAGTGGTGGGCCTGGGGGTCGTACGGACGGACCGACGGCACGCTCTACACGTTGAACGGCGATCCCGATCGCACGAAGCTCGCGAACGTCGCCTTCAAGACGTCCGCACAGCTAACGCCGTCGATTCGCCCCGAGTTCCTCTACTTCCGCGGCAACAAGGAGAAGAACGGCCGCGGGGCGAGCCCCCTGCGGGCTTCGGCCACCACCTGGGATCAGACGGGCCCCACCCCGCTCTACAAGGGCCAGGTGAACATCACCGCCGGCAACAGCGTGTTCCTCACCGCCCGCGCAGGATACGTGGGCAACGGCTTCTCACTCTCGCCGCAGGGCGGCATGGATGCCACGGCGTACCGGGACGCCCAGCGGGTGCGCCGCGGGTCGTACGTCTTCTACGAGACCGACCGGCCCGACAAGAGCGTCCTGGCGGACGGCACGTGGTTCCGGGGCTCGCACGAGATCGCGTTCGGCGGGAGCTGGCGCAAGGTGCGCGATGACGAGCGGCAGGAGTGGCCCGGGAGCGGTGTGGACAACCTGCACGCCGCGGACTACGCGACGAGCCGCAGCATCCAGGCCTGGCTGTGGCGCCCGTTCTTCGCCTCGAGCGAGCTGTCGTCACAGAGCGTGTACGTGGGAGACACGATGCGCACCGGCCGCCTCACGACGCAGCTGTCCCTCCGGTACGACCGCACGTCCGCGTCGATGCTCGAGAGCCGCCAGGCCGCCATCCCCGGCTTCCCCGACCTGCTCCCCGCCATCGTCGCGCCTGCCGAGAAGGGGCTCATCGAGACCGGTCTCTTCTCGCCTCGAGTAGGCCTGAGCTATGCGCTCGACGATGCGGCCCGGACGGTGGCGCGCGCCAGCTATGGGATGTTCGGGACGCAGATCGGATCCGGCACGGTGCAGTCCTTCTCGGCGGCCTCGCAGGCCATCCTCATCTACTCGGCAACGGATCTGAACGGCAACAACGTGGCCGATCCGGGTGAGCTGAACGACCTGCTCGTCAACATCGGCGTCGATCCGGCGAGCCCGGCCGCGGGCGTGAACTTCAACCGCGTCGATCCCGACTTCAAGGCGCCGAAGACGCACGAGATCGTCGTCGGGCTGGACCGCGAGATCATGCCGCAGTTCGCCATCGGCGGCGCATTCACCTGGCGGCGGTTCACCAACGTGATCTGGAGCGGCGTGGACCTGGTGGCACAGGCCAACGTGTACCCGCTCGTGGGTGTCACGCGCGACGACTACGCCGTGGAGGGCGTCGTGCAGGGCAGTGCGCCAGGGCTCGGCAGCTACTCGCGCGAGTACTTTGCGCCGATCGACTCGAGCCTGCCGGCCGGCAACGGGGTGGAGTTCCGCAACCGGCCCGACTATCACCAGACCTACCTGGGCTTCGAGCTGCAGGCCACCAAGCGCCTCTCGAACCGCTGGATGGGCCGCGTGGCGTTCTCGACCAACCGGCACACCGAGCACTTCGACGGCCCGGGCGCAATCCAGGATCCGGGCGCCAGCACGACGTGGCCGAACATCGACGGCGGCGCCTACATGACGGCGACGACCGGCAGCGGGAAGAGCGAGATCTACCTCATCCTGCCGCGGTACCAGTTCAGCGCGTCGGGGATGTACCAGCTGCCGTACGGCATCAACCTCGCGGCCAACCTGGTCGCGCGCGAGGGCTACGGCAAGCCGTACTTCGAGACGGTGGGCTCGGCCGATCCCACGCTGCCGGAGAAGCGCGTGCTGCTGGTGAACCCACGCGACGAGCGGCTGGATGGCGTCACGACGCTGGACCTGCGCCTCGAGAAGACCTTCAACGTCCGGGCGGGATCGCTGACGTTCACCGGCGATCTCTTCAACCTGTTCAACTCGTCCACGGTGCTCGGCCGGCAATACGACGTGACGGCCACGGGGGTCACGGGATTCGACCGGCCGCTGGAGATCATGAACCCGCGCCTACTGCGCCTCGGACTCAGATGGGCGTTCTGACACGGATGCCCGACGCAGATGACGCGGATGGAGGCGGCGCCGCAGATGCGCAGATGAAAGCACAGCCGCAGATGACGCGGGTGAACGCACGGCCGCAGATGACGCGGATGAACGCACAGCCGCAGATGCGCAGATGACGGCACGGCCGCAGATGCGCGGATGAGACCGCGTCAGCACGACAGCGCACGGACACGGGCCTGCCCTGGGCGAGGCGCACACAGATGCCGCCAAGTTGCAGGGCGGGCCCGTCGTTCGTGGACGGGACCACGCCGTTGGTGACACGATCGGCGGATGACTACTCCCCTTCCCGAGCCGTGGCTGCGGGGGCCGCTGCCCGGCATTCCCTCGCTCCTGCAGCCGGCGGCGCACGCCTTCGTGATGTCCATCGAGGACTGCGAGAAATCGGCAGGCATGCTCGCGCCCGGGCAGTTGTGGCACGAGCCGGCCGGCGCCGCCTCGGTGGGCTTTCACCTCGTGCACCTGGCGGGCAGCACCGACAGGCTGCTCACGTATGCCCGCGGCGAGGCATTGAGCCCGGCGCAGAAGACCGCGCTCGTGGCCGAGAGGGCCCCCGCCGACCCGCGGCCGGACGCGGCGACGCTCCTGCGTGCATGGCGCGAGGGCGTCGAGCGCGCCCTGGCACAGCTGGCGGCCACGCCGGAGTCCCTGCTGCTGGAGCCACGCGCCGTCGGGCGCGCCCAGCTGCCATCCACCGTCCTCGGCCTCCTCTTCCATGCCGCGGAGCATGCCTCGCGCCACACGGGTCAGGTCGTCACGACGGCGAAGATCGTGCGAACCCTGGCGTGAGGGCCTCTGAACCCGAGAACCCGAGAACCTGAGAACCTGAGAACCTCAGAACCCGTGCCCTTACTCCGTGACCGCGCGTGTGCCTTCATCGTCGCCACCATCGTGGCGCTCTTCGCCGACCTGACGATGCAACTCGCGCTGGAAGCCGTGCGCGTGTCGAGCTACGGGTCCGCGCCGTGGTGGATTACGGCCAACCTGATCGAGCGCGGGCGCTGGGTCCTCTTCGCCCTGGTGCTGTGGTGGGCGGCGCCCCGCCTGGCCGGGCCCGAATCAAACGCCGCCGGCGCGCCCGAGACCGAGGCCGGCAGCCGAGCCGAGGCATGGCGCCAGGTCGGCGTGGCCGTGCTGGTCATTCCCCTGCTGTGGGTGCTCGCCACCTGGATGGTCAGCGCCATCCGCTTCACCCTGCTCGGCAGCTGGGGCACCGAGGGACGGGTGTTCCTGGCGCCGGAGTACTACCGCGGACTCCTGACCGACTACACACCCTGGCTGGTGGCGGGAGCGACCCTGCTGGGCGTGCGGAGCCATCTCTAGGTGCGGACCGGTGCGGGCGGGTGCGGGCGGGTGCGGACAGGTGCGGACAGGTGCGAAGGGGTGCGGGCAGGTGCGGGCAAGTGCGGGCGTGTCTGCCGCGCCGCCGCTCGCGCAGGTGGCGGGCGCGAGCGAGGGCGGGGCATCATAGAGACATGCCGAATACAGTCTCGGTGAAGCTCTTCAACGCGCGCGGGCAGCTGGTGGGGCCCATCGAGGTGCCGCGCGTCGAAAAGACGGACGCAGAGTGGCGCGCGCAGCTCACGCCCGAGCAGTTTCACATCGCCCGGGCCCAGGGTACCGAGCGGCCGTTCTGTGGCACGCTGCTCGACAACAAGCGCCACGGTGTCTACTCGTGCGTCTGCTGCGGACTGCCCCTCTTCGCCTCGAACGCGAAGTTCGACTCGGGCACGGGCTGGCCCAGTTTCTTCCAGCCCGTGGCCGACGAGAACGTGGCCGTTCGCCCGGACCGCAGCCACGGCATGGTGCGCATCGAGATCCTGTGCGCGCGGTGCGACGGGCACCTGGGGCACGTGTTCCCGGACGGCCCGCCTCCGACCTACCAGCGCCACTGCGTGAACTCGGAATCGCTGGCGTTCACCGACGTCGAGGACCTCTCCTCGCTGGCCGATCCGGCGGCCGAGTAGCCAGGGCTGGACCCGCCTGCGCTCGCGCCCCCCACCTGCGCGAACTTCGGCGCGGCGGGCCCGCCCGCACCTGCCCGCACCTGCCGCACCCGTTCGCACCTGCCCGCACCCGCCCGCACCCGCCCGCACCCGCCCGCACCCGCCCGCACCAAGGTGAACTACCATCTCTCTCCATGCTCGGCGTCGTCGCCCTCGTCCTCGTCCTCGCGCTGCTCCTCGTCGTCAGCCTCTACAACCGCCTGATTCGCCTGCGGAACGGCACCGACAACGCGTTCGCCACCATTGACGTCCAGTTGAAGCAGCGGTGCGACCTCATCCCGAAGGTCGTGGACGCCGTGCGCGGCTACATGACGCACGAGCGCGGCGTGCTCGAGCGGCTCACGGAACTGCGGGCGCAGGCCACCGCGGCCGGCACGCCCGCGGCGGATCGCGTGGCGCTCGATGCGCAGATGGGAGGCCTGCTGAAGGGCCTGGTGGCGCGCGTCGAGGCCTATCCGGACCTCAAGGCCAGCGACACGGTGCTGATGCTGCAGCGTTCGCTGAACGAGGTCGAAGCGCAGATTGCCGCCGCGCGTCGCACTTACAACGCGGCGGTGACCGCCTACAACACGGGCATCGAGACCGTGCCGGCCAACCTCGTGGCCGGGACGCTCGGCTTCGCGCGGCGCCCGCTCTTCGAGGCCGGCGCGGATGAGCGTGCCGTTCCCGAGATCGGGAGCCTGACGCGATGAGCTTCGATCCCGCCGCCATCGAGCACCTGTACGACACGGTCCTCGCGCCGAAACTGTCCGAGCTCGAGGGCCTGCGGCACCAGGTCAAGGGGATCATCACGAAGGCCGCGCTGACCCTCGCGGTGCCGTTCCTCCTGTTCTGGTTCGGCGGCCTCATCGAGCTGCTGCTGCCTGCCGGGCTCGGCTCCGTGGTCTCCGTCCTGAGCTTCGTCCTCATCTTCGCCGCCGTCCTCTACATCGGCATCCGTCATCTCATACCGGGTCTCACCGCGTACCTGAACTACCGCCAGCGCTTCAAGCACGAGGTCGTGGCCGAGATCTTCAAGATCGCGTGCCCGACGGCCGCCTACGATCCCAACCGCGGTATCCCCGAATCGGTGTTCGACGAGGCCGGGCTGTTCGCCGCGCGCGGTTCGTACAAATCGGACGACCTGGTGCGCGGCACCATCGGTGACACGCCCTTCGAGGCCGCGGAGGTCGGACGGCAGTACTCCACCGGCGGCAAGAACAGCACGACCTACATCGTCTTCAAGGGGCTGTTCTTCCACATCGACTTCAACAAGAAGGTCCGCGGCACCACGATCGTCGTGCCGGAGTCGGCGCCGTCCTACCGCCTCGGGGATCACGGCGCGCTCCAGGGCGTGTCGCTCGAGGATCCGGACTTCGAGCGCGAGTTCGCCGTGTACTCGGACGGCGAGGTCGAGGCGCGCTACATCCTGACGCCTGCGATGATGGAGCGGCTGCTGTCGCTTCGCGCGCGCGCAGGGAAGCCCGTCTACATGGCCTTCAAGAACCACCGGGTGTACCTCGGCATCCATTTCGACCGCGCCCTCTTCGAGCCGGGCATCGCGTCCACCACCTCCCGCGAGGCCATCGTGGAGATGGCCGAGCTCTTCGCGCTCGCCGACACCATCGTCCGCGAGCTGGACCTGAACACGCGCATCTGGACAAAGGACGTGGACCGTTCGCTGCTCCAGGGCTCGACGGAGGCGCCGCCCGATCCGCTCGACGCGGTGGCCGCCCAGGCACGCACGGGCACGCTCACCACGGAGCAGCTGTGGACTGCGGCCCTGGCGGCCACGGGCCCCGCGCACGCCGGCGACGAGGGGCCCGTGGCGCGCCCCGAGGGCACGTCCATCGCCATCGCGAGGGCGCCGGGCTCGCTCACCGTGGCCTACGGGGGCACGGTCACGATGATCGTGTTGCTCGTACTGTGGATCGCCAGCGTTCTTGTCAGCATCAGTGCCGCACGCGCGTTCGTCACGGCGATGTCCGCCACGATGGGCGTGGGGCCCCTGGCGGATCTCGCTGCCGCGCTGCCGGCCATCCCCGTGGCCGACGACTACACGGCCTCGCTGCCTCTCGCGTGGCTGCTGGGCGCCGCCATCCCCGGAAGCCTGCTGGGCCTCGGCTGGATGTTCCGCGTGCGCCGGGTCGAGATCGGCCCCGACGCGGTGCACATCTCCCGTGGCCTGCGCCCCTGGCCCCGCCGCTATCCGCGGCCGCCGTACGAGAAGGTCGTCGTTGTCGAACGCGCGGTGTACATCGGCAGGAACGAAGGCCTGAACCTGGTGAATCCCTCGGCCTCACCGATGCTGAAGGCCGATGAAGCCCGCTGGGTAGCCTACGAAATGCGCCAGGCCCTCAGGGAGACCGCCGCCTCCGCACCGTAGGCGGCGCAGCCGCCCCGCTCAGGCCGCCCCGGCCTCGCCGGCCGGGGCATGGCCCACCAGGTGCACCGTGCGTGTCGGGACCGCAAACGCCGTCCCCGCCTGTTCCACCACCTGCATGAACCCGAGCAGCACCTCCTGACGGCACTGCTGGAAGTCCCCCCAGGTCGGCACGGCGAACCACGCCATGATCTCGATGTCCAGCGAGCTCGCGCCGAATTCCTTGAACTTCACGACGATCGCGTCGGGCCAGATCTTCGGGTGCTCGCGCAGGACCCGCTCGAAGCCCTCGAGCACCTGCTGCATCTGCGCGCCTGTCGTGCCGTACTCGACGCCGATCGTGGTGGCCAGGCGCATGCGATCGCGCACCGCGAACGACTCGAGCCGCTGGTCGGCGAGCTTGCCGTTGGGGATGCTGATGAGCGTGCGATCGAGCGTGCGGAAGCGCGTGGAGCGCAAGCCGATGTCCTCCACGGTCCCGACGAACTCCTCGACCTTCACGAAATCGCCGACACGGAACGGCTGGTCCACAGCGAGCGCCATCGATCCGAACAGGTTCTCCACGGTCTTCTGCGCGCCGAACGCCAGCGCCAGGCCGCCAATTCCGAGGCCGGCCAGCAGCGTCGTCACCGGGTAGCCAAAGGCGGCGAGGAGGGCCAGACTCCCGAGCGCCGCGATGGCACCCTTGGCGAGGTTCGAGCCGATGGTGAGCAGGTGGCGCGCCGACGGGCTCTCGGCGGCCCACGGCCGCGACAGCGTGAACTCGACGAACACGTTCACCGAGCGCCAGAGGCCCCAGAAGATCGTCGCCACCCACGCGGCCCGGACCACCTGCACGATGACGCGCTCGCCGGCGTCGGGCAGGCCGATGGAGTGCCCGAGCGCGGCGAAGAGGGCGAGCGTCCAGGCCACCCCGATGGGAGGGCCGAGGCTGTCGAAGAGCCTGTCGTCCCAGGCGGTGCTGGTGCGCCTCGACACGCGCCGCAGCACGCCCCTGGTGATGGCGCCGAGCAGCCGGCCGCCCCACCATGACACAGCGAGCGCGGCGGCGAGCGCGACCCACTGCCACCACATGATGTCGAACGGGCCCGGGGCCGTGAGGGATCCGAGATGCGACCGAACGAGCCAGTCGGTGATCCAGTGGCTGACGGCGCCGGCGTCGGTGCGGGCGACGTCAGCGCCGGAGGGCTGTGCGGTCAGCAGGTCCATGATCCTCCAAACACATCACGAACCTCGGGGCCGCTGCAAGCTCAGGCGGGTCAGGCGGGGCCGGCACGGTTGGTCGGAAATCGCGCCAGTTACTGCGTACGGGGGGCGCCTCGCGCGGCGCCATCCGGCACCACCAGCACCAGCGCGCCGCCCAGGGCGACGACGACGCCGATGGCGACGAGGCCCGCCGAGAACCCGCCCGTCGCGTCACGGAGATAGCCAATGCCGTACGGGCCGACGAAGCCGCCGATATTGCCGACCGAGTTGATGAGAGCAATGCCCGCGGCCGCACCGACGCCGTGCACGAACGAAGTGGCCAGCGTCCAGAAGGGGCCGAACATGGACGCGAGCCCCAGCATCGCGATTGACAGCAGGACGAGCGAGGGCACCAGCCCCTGGACGAACGCGGTGGCCACGAACGCGGCGCCGGCCACGACCGCTCCCCCCGCGACGTGCCAACGCCGCTCGCCCGTCCGGTCTGAATGGCGTGACGTCACGACCATGCCCACCGCGCCGGCCACGTACGGAAGGGCACTCAGCAGGCCGATCTGGAACGGCGTGCCGGCGAAGGCGGCCTGCAGGAGCTGGGGCAGGAAGAACCCGAACGCATAGAGCGCCACCGGCACCACGAAGTAGACGAGCGCCAGCACCCACAGCCACGGATGCCGCAGGGCGTCGCCCACGCCGTGCGCGCGCTCCTCCTGGCCCGAGGCCTCGGCGGCAAGGGCGGACGCCAGCGCCTCGCGTTCGCCACTGGTGAGCCAGGGCGCCTCGTCCGGCGTCTCCTTCAGCACGCGCAGCACGACCAGCCCCATGGCCGCCGCGGGCAGGCCCTCCAGCAGGAACATCCACTGCCAGCCTGCGAGGCCGCCAAGGCCATCGAGGGTCAACAGCGCGCCCGAGACGGGCCCGCCGACAATGCCGGCCGTGACCACCGCGGTCATGAAGGTCGCCACGGTCCGCGCGCGCTCGCGCGCGGGCACCCAGCGCGTGAGGTAGTAGATGATGCCGGGAAAGAATCCCGCCTCGGCCGCGCCCAGCAGGAAGCGCAGCGCGTAGAAGGTGGGCGCGTCGCGGACGAACAGCATCGCCGCCGAGATCAGCCCCCACGAGATCATGATGCGCGCGATCCACCGCCGCGCGCCCACCTTCGCCAGGATGATGTTGCTCGGGATCTCGAACGCGGTGTAACTGACGAAGAAGATGCCGGCGCCGAAGCCGTACACCGCCGCCGAGAAGCCGAGCGCGGTGTTCATCTGCAGCGCCGCGAAGCCGACGTTGATGCGGTCGAGATACGCGAAGATGTAGCAGAGGAACAGGAAGGGGACGAGCCGCCGCCGCACCTTCGCGGCGGCGCCCTCGAGCGCGCGATCGCTCATGCGCGGGCAAGCCGCGCCGTCACGGCGTCACCGTCACCTTGACGAGCCCGAACGTCCAGCAGCAGACCTCGCCGCCTCCGCCATCCCCGGAGTAGTCGTTCGCGACGACGTGCAGGACGTACTCGCCGGGCGCACCGAAGCGCGCGCTGGTCGTGGCCTTGCCGCGGAACGGCTGGTTCACCTGGCCACCTTCCAGCACCTCCATCTTCGGGTTGGCCTTGTCGAAGGTCACGTCCCCCGGGCCGCGGAACTTGGACCACGTGAGCTCCACCGGCGGCGGCGGGTCCTTCATCGGCGCGTTCGATCCGCTGGAGTACTTCGCATCGTCACTCACCCAGGCCGTCAGGGCGAGCGGCGCCTTGGCCGACGTGGTGCGCGTGACGGCGCGCTCGAGCGTGGCCACCGGCCCCTGCAAGGCGGGGCCCTGCTCTTCCAGGTGCAACTGCGGCGGCTTGTTGCCGACGGCGACGTCCGTGAACGGGCTGACGACGTAGTCGGGGTGCAGGCGGAGGGGAATCACGGTGGACTGGCCATTGGCCACGATGGTCCAGGTCAGGCGGTCCTTCGGCGTGAACGACGCCGGCACGCGGACGAGGAACATGCCGGTCTTCCTGCCGGGCTCGAAGTGCGTGGGCTGGCCCAGGTCCGGCCCGCCCGGCTCGATGCGGTTGTTCGGGCCGATGGGCACGTCCATGGCGCGCGACATGTTGCGATTGAGGTAGCCGACCAGGAAGTTGTGCGTGCCGTCCTGGTCGTCGAACCACCCCTCGAAGGCGCCGGTGATGCTGGCGCCGAACTGGCGTGGCGGCTCGCTCGGAAGCTGCTGGCCCGCCCGCAGTGCGCCGCCGGCCAGCACGCCGCTCGCCACGGCCAGTGCCGCGCACAACTTCGCCATGAACTGTCGGTCACGCAACATGGTTCGTCCCTCGGAGAAGGGATGGGCGATCCGATCGCGGGCGCAGGCGGGGACCGGGCCCAGGCGCCCCCGGGCGACGCGGAGCCGCCGCCCGGGGCCCATCCAGGTGCGTTACTGCTGGTCGTTCCGCTCGGCGGTGCTCGTCGAGGCCTTCGCCTTCCGCTCGGCCACGAGCGCGTTGTACTCGTCGTCGGTGAGGTACACCACGTTCATCCAGGCGTGGGCCATCTCGTCCACGGTGCGGTCGCCGTAGCCCACCCACTGATCCGGATCGGGGTTGAACGGGTTGTTCTTCGTGTTGTCGTACCAGGCGCTCACCTGGATGACCGTCCCCTTCGGGAACACCGGCGCGGCGTCGTCCTCGTAGATGTAGTTGGTCATCCAGTTGAAGTTGAAGTCGCCGACGTAGCTGATGATCTCGCGGCTGCCGTCCGGCTTGATGGCCTCGACCCGCATCGCCTTGCCGCGCAGGTGGAAGTGCGGCTGGAAGTTCGTGATGAGCGTGTTCTCCTTCAGCACCGTGAAGCCTTCGGTGTGCGAGATGGAGTTGGGCGGGATGTCGAGGAAACCGCGCGTGCGCAGGCCCGTGAATCCGATCAGGTAGCTGCGCTTCTTCGGCTCCTGCCCCTTCGGGTAGAACCACAGCGCGATTTCCGACCCGCCGGTGATCTCCTCACCGGCCGCGTGGAGATGCTGGTCCCACGAGATCTTCTCGCCGGGGACGATCAGCTTGCCCGTGCCCTCGCGGAAGAGGTCGTAGCCCTTACCGATGGCCCATTCCATCAGCTGCGGGCGGCGGTTCACCAGGTCCTCGCGCGTCAGCGGCCCCGTGGGTCCGTTGGCCGTCCCCGTGTTCACCGCGTCGGGATCGTCGTTGAGCACGAGGTACGCGATGGAGTGATGCAGGATCTTGCGGCTGGCCAGGTTCGACGGTCGAATCTCGACCATCTTCACCCAGCGCGGCTCGGAGATCGGGATGTCACTCATCGGCCGGAACCAGACGTCCTGATGCTTGGCGGGCATCGTGTAGTCGGGCGACTTGATGACCAGGTCCGGCTCGCCGAAGCCGTCCGTCACGCCCTGCCACATGTTCTCGGCGAGGAGCTTCTTCGGCGGCGGCAGGTCGCGCGGGTCGCCTTCGGGCGCGCCGGCGTCCACCCAGCGGACGATGGTCTCGATCTGGGCGTCGCTGAGCGACATGTCGTTCTTGAAGTGTTGCACACCCACCGACTTGTCGATGTGCCACGGCGGCATCTGGCGCCGCATCACGCGGTCCTTGATGGACCGTGCCCAGGGGCGGGCCTCCTTGTAGGTGATGAGCGACATCGGCGCGATGGAGTTCGGCTGATGGCACGACTGGCACCTGGACTGGAAGATGGGCGCGACATCCTTCGAGAAGGTCGCGGTGCCGGGTGTGGACTGCGCGGCCGACACGGACGCAGTGCCGGCGAGTGCACCTATCGCGACGAGTCCGACGTTCAGCCCCCGCACGAGTACACGGCCAACCATGTTCCGCCTCCTTGGGCAATCCCGGGTTGTCTGGCCGGGGATTCTAGCCCAACTGGGCCGAAAGGGGGGAGGGGCCCCGCATATAATCCGCGGGTGTGCGCCGCGACCCGCCTTTCGCCTGATCTGCTCCAGCGCCCCTGCCGCCCAGCGGACATCCCCTTTGCCACCACCGCCGAGGCCCGGCCGCTTACGGGCGTCGTCGGCCAGGAGCGCGCCGTGCAGGCCCTGCGGTTCGGGATCGGGATGCGCCGTCACGGCTACAACCTCTTCGCGATTGGGCCGCCGGGGGTTGGCAAGCAGACGCTCCTCCGGCAGTTCCTCGGCGACCAGGCCGCCCGGGAGCCCGTGCCGTCCGACTGGTGCTACGTGCACGACTTCGCGAACCCGGGGCGCCCGCGCGCGCTGGAGCTGCCGCCCGGCATGGGTGTGCGCCTGCAGCGCGACATGGCCGGCGCCGTGGCCGAACTGCGCGTCGTCATGCGCTCCACGTTCGAGAGCGAGGAGTACCGTACGCGCAAGCAGCAGATCATCGGGCGCTTCAAGGAGCGCCAGGAGCGGGCGATGACCGGCGTCCAGGAGCGGGCGCGGCGGCGGGACATCGAGGTCCTGCAGACGGGCATGGGCATCGCCGTCGCGCCGGTCCACGACGGCGCGGCCATCGATCCGGAGTCGTTCCAGCGGCTCCCGTCGAAGGACCGCGAGCGCTACCAGGCCGCCATGGAGGAGGTCGGCGCCGAGCTGCAGGAGCTGCTGCGGAAGTTTCACCAGTGGGGGCGCGAGCACTACGAGGAGCTGAAAGCCCTCGACCGCGAGATGGCCGCGGCTTCGGCCCGCCAGGTGCTGGGTGCCGTGCGCCGGACCTACCAGGCGCTGCCCGAGGTCGTGGACCACCTCGCGCAGGTCGAGGAAGACGTCGTGGACAACGCGGACAACTTCCTGGACGGCGGGGAGGAAGGCGTGGAGGCCGCGCTCAAGCGCGCGTTGAAGCCCGAGCTGGCCAACGGGCCCTCGTTCCGCCGCTATCAGATCAACGTGCTCGTGGATCGCACCGGCCTCGACGGGGCACCGGTGGTCCACGAGGACAACCCGACGCACGCGAACCTCATCGGCGCCATCGAGCACGAGACGCAATTCGGCGCGCTCATCACCAATTTCACCCTCATCAAGGCCGGGGCGCTGCACCGCGCGATTGGCGGCTACCTGGTCCTCGACGCGCTGAAGGTGCTCCAGCAACCCCTGGCCTGGGAAGCGCTCAAGCGCATGATCCGCTCGGGGGAGATCCGCATCGAATCACTCGGCCAGGCGCTCGGCCTCGTGGCCACGGTCTCGCTCGAGCCGGTCCCCATCCCGCTCGGGCCGACAAAGCTCGTGCTCACGGGCGACCGCATGCTGTACTACCTGCTGTCCGCACTCGACCCGGAGTTCCTCGAGCTCTTCAAGGTCCTCGTGGACTTCGAAGAGACGATGGATCGGGGGCCCGAGACCGAGCCGACCTATGCGAGCCTCGTGGCCACGCTCGTCTCGCAGGAGAAGCTCCGCCCCTTCGATCGCGGCGCGGTCGCGCGCGTTATCGACCACGCCGCCCGATCCGCCGGCGACGCGGAGAAGCTCTCCGTCCAGATGCGCGGGATTCTCGACCTGCTGCGCGAGTCGGACTACTGGGCCGCGAGCGCCGGCCGGGACGTGGCCACCGCGGCCGACGTCCAGCAGGCCCTCGACGCGCAGCGCCTCCGGTCCGGCCGCGTGCGCGAGCGCCTGCAGGAGGCCATCCGGCGCGACGACATCCTCGTGACGACGACGGGCGAGGCCGTGGGCCAGGTGAACGGGCTCTCGGTCTTCCAGATTGGCGAGCACGCCTTCGGCCATCCCACGCGCCTCACGGCGCGCGTGCGGCTCGGCAAGGGCGAGGTCGTCGACATCGAGCGCGAGGTCAAGCTGGGCGGTCCCATCCACTCCAAGGGCGTGCTCATCCTTGCCGGCTTCCTCGGATCGCGCTACGCCGCCACGGTGCCCCTGTCGCTGTCGGCGACCATCGTGTTCGAACAGTCGTATGCCGGCGTGGAGGGCGACAGCGCGTCGCTGGCGGAGCTCTGCACGCTGCTGTCGGCGCTGGCCGAGCTGCCGGTGCGGCAGTCGCTGGCCACGACCGGTTCGATCAACCAGCACGGCCAGGTGCAGGCCATCGGCGGCGTGAACGAGAAGATCGAAGGGTTCTTCGACATCTGCCAGCAGCGCGGCCTCACTGGCGATCAGGGTGTCATCATCCCGAAGAGCAACGTGAAGAACCTGATGCTGCGCCAGGACGTCGTGGACGCGGTCGCGGCCGGCCGCTTCCACGTGCACGTCGTCGAGCAGGTGGACGATGCGCTGGAGTTGTTGACGGGCACCGCGGCGGGTGCGCGGGATGGAACCGGCCGCTTCCCCGAGGGCAGCGTCAACGCACGTGTCGAGGCGCGGCTGATGGGGTTTGCGGAGAGTGCCCGCGCGTTCGCCAAGGGCGTGACTTAGGTTCTCGGGTTCTCGGGTTCTCGGGTTCTCAGGTTCTCGGGATCCCTGGCGGCGCCTCCTACTGGTACGGCAGTCACGATGGGGCGCCCGGCATGCGGACGACCCGCCGCGTTGCGCCCCATCGCCCAGAGCCCTCCGCGAAGCGGCCCGCCAGGCGGTGGCCGCAGTCCAGGCAGCGGCCGTCGCCATCGAGATGCCAGGCCGTGATCTCGTAGCCGTCCCTGCCGATGACTCTCCCACCGCACGCGGCGCAGTACGTGGACTGCCCTTCCTGGTCCGGGAGGTTCCCGGTGTAGACATGCTTCATCCCGGCCGCCTTCGCCTGGCGGCGGGCCCGCCGCAGCGTGGCGATGGGCGTCGGCGGGACATCCGTCATCTTGAAGTCGGGATGGAAGCCGGTGAAGTGCAGCGGGACGTCCGGGCCGAGGCGCTCCGCGGCCCACCCGCAGAGCCGCGCGATCTCGTCCTCCGAATCGTTCTGCCCGGGAATGATCAGCGTCGTCACCTCGAGCCACACGCGTGTCTCCCGGGCCAGCCACTCGAGCGTGTCGAGCACCGGCGTGAGATGCGCGAAGCAGACCTTGTCGTAGAACCGCTCGGTGAACGCCTTGAGGTCGATGTTCGCCGCGTCGATGCAGCGGAAGAACCCGGCGCGCGCCTCCGGGCTGATGTAGCCGGCGGACACTGCCACCGTCCGCACGCCGAGCGCATGCGCCTCCTGCGCGCAGTCGATGGCGTACTCGGCGAAGGTCACGGGATCGGTGTACGTGAACGCGATGCTCGTGCACCCGGCGTCCACCGCGGCCTCGGCGACGCGCCGCGGTGAGGCGTGCGACGCGAGAGTCCGGCTCTCGCGCGCCTTCGAGATGTCCCAGTTCTGGCAGAACCGGCAGCCGAGGTTGCAGCCGGCCGTGCCGAACGACAGCACGCTGGAGCCCGGGTAGAAGTGGTTGAGCGGTTTCTTCTCGATGGGATCGATGCAGAACCCGCTTGCACGCCCATAGCTGGTGAGGACGATCTCGCCGTTCCGGGCTTCGCGGACGAAGCAGAACCCTTTCTGCCCCTCGTGCAGCCGGCAGTAACGCGGGCACAGATCGCACTGGAGGCGGCCATCGCCCAGGCGGTGCCACCACCGGCCGCTGACCGTCCCCGGCTCGATTTCCTGGCGGGGAGTCATGGGAAGTCTCCTTCTTTCAGGATACGCCTCTCGTGGGTTCTGAGGTTCTGGGGTTCTGAGGTTCTGGGGTTCTGGGCTTTCCCGTAGAATGACCGCGAGGTGGAGGGCGGTGCCTTCCTGGCTGTCTCCGAACGAGGTTATCCACAATGAGAGTGAATCACTGGATCGTGGCTGGATTCGCGGTGGCCGTGCTCGCGACGGCATCGACCGCGCTGGCCCAGGGGCAGGTGCGGTACGTGAAGTACGAGGCGGGAGGCCGCGCGTCCTGGGGCATCTTCGAGAACAACGACACCGCCATCCGAGAGCTGAGCGGCAACCCGATTGACGGATCGGCCAAGCCGACCGGTCGGACCGTGCAGGCAGCCGACGTGAAGTTCCTTCCGCCAGCGGAGGCGAAGAAGGTGATCGCCGCCGGCCTGAACTACAAGAGCCACATCGGCCAGGCCTCGCCTGCCAAGTACGTCGGCCTCTTCGCGAAGTTCCCGACGACGCTGACGGGCCACGAGCAGCCGATCGTCTATCCGAAGGACGCGACCACCGTGCACTACGAGGCGGAGATCTGCGTGGTCATCGGCAAGCGGGCGCAGAACATCACCGAGGCGCAGGTGAAGGACCACATCTTCGGCGTGACGGCGTGCAACGACGTGAGCGAGCGCGCCTGGCAGAAGCAGGACCTGCAGTGGTTCCGCGCGAAGGCCGCCGACACCTTCGGCCCGATGGGCCCGGCGCTGGTCACCAACGTGGACTACACCAACCTGAAACTGATCGGGCGCCACAACGGCAAGGTGGTCCAGGAGACGACGACCGACCTGCTCATCTTCAACATCGACAACATCGTCAGCTACACCAGCCGCTACATCACGCTCGAGCCCGGGGACGTCATCTTCACCGGCACGCCGGGCACGACGCAGGCCATGAAGCCCGGCGACACCTTCGAGGTCGAGGTGGTGGGCGTCACGACGCTCAAGAACACGGTCGTCGCCGCGAAGTGACTCCGTGACGCCGGCGTCCATTGAGCGATTGGCGATTGACGATTCATTGGGCGATTGATGATCGGGGCATCGCGCGCGCGCATCGCCACCACCTACACCCAGGCCGCGGACACGCTCGACAGCCTGCCCTTCTGGCACCTCTTCGGCCGTCGGACGGTGGAGCGCCTGGGCCTGATGCCGGGTGCGCGCGTGCTCGACCTCTGTTGCGGCTCCGGCGCGTCAGCCCTGCCGGCGGCTGAAGCCGTGGGGCCATCCGGAGCGGTCCTCGGTGTGGACCTCACCGAGGCGCTGGTGGCGCAGGCACGCGAGAAGGCGGCCGCGCGCGGGCTCCATCACGCCGCCTTCCAGTGCGCACCGGTCGAATCCCTTAGCTTTCCGCCGGGTTCGTTCGACGCGATCGTCTCGGTCTTCGGCCTGTTCTTCATCGAGGACATGGCCGCCCTGCTGGCCCGCGCGTGGGAGTGGCTGGCGCCCGGCGGCGTATTGGCCATCACCACGTGGGGCGAGGAAGTCCTGGCCCCGGGTGAGACGCTGTTCTGGGACGCCGTGCGCGCCGAGCATCCCTCGACCGAGACATCCAGCCACGCCGCACGCCTCGATACGCCGGAGAAGCTCGCGCGGGTATTCGAAGATGCCGGTATCTGGCCCCTGGACATCACGCGCGATTCGTGGGAGATGCCGCTCGAGTCACCCGAGGCGTTCTGGCCCGTCATCATGGGGACCAGTAACCGCGCCGCCTACGAGGCATTGCCGCCGGACGCGCGAATGCGCGTCCGCGCGCGCGTGACCGAAGCCCTGCGCGGCGTGAGGGGGACGCGGATGGAGGTGCTGTACGCCCTTGCGCGGCGCGGGTGACCATTGATGATTGCCGATTGCCGAATCGGGTGATTCCTTGGGTGATTGGGGCATTGGGGCATTGGGCATTTCTGATTGGGGCATTGGGGCATTGGGGTATTGGGGTATTGGGGTATTGGGGTATTGGGGTATTGGGGTATTGGGGTATTGGGGCATTGGGCGTTCGCAGTTCCTGCGATGCCCGGGCCCTCTGCTCGGCGCAGGAATTGAGGCCTGCTGCTCGGGCTCGCTCGCATTTCGCGCGGACATGCGCGGTCCGCCCGACGAGTCGCGGGTGGCACCGTGCTTGCTCACGCGTGAGGCATGACGCCTCAGGAACTCCGCAACCGCATTGACCGCTATGCCGACGACGTCATCACGCTCTGTCGCGGGGTGGCATCCGATCCGCTGGCCTTGCGCCTGCTGCTGCAACTCCAGGACTCGGCGACGTCCGCCGCAGCGAACTACCGGGCCGCCTGCCGCGCGCAGTCGAAGGCCGGATTCATCGCCAAGCTGTCGATCGCCCTGGAAGAATCCGACGAGTCGGTGGGGTGGTTACAGCGCTTGTCGCACCAGCGGATCGGCGCGCCAGACATGGTGGAGCGCCTTCTGCAGGAAGCCAGCGAGATCAGCGCCATCCTGAATGCGTCCCGGCAAACGGCGGAAGGGAAGCGGCGTCGGCGGCGCGAGCGGCGATAGTCGCAACGTGGGGCCCTCAGCACGCCCAAGGGCCACGCTCGTCCGGGCGCGTGGTCACGCAATCACTCAATCGCTCAATCGCTCAATCACTCAATCACTCAATCACTCAATCACTCAATCACTCAATCAGGAATGCCCAATGCCCCAATCACCCCTCGCCCAATGAATCGCGCAATCGCCAATTGGCAATCGTCAATGGGCGCCCCTCACCAGCCGACGGCATAGCCAGCCCGCCGCGGGTCGGCACCGGCGGTCATCGTCCCAGCGTCGAGGTCGAACAGCACCCCCTGCACCCCGCCGACGCCGGCGGTGAACGCGGGCAGCATCTCCACCGCGTGTCCCATGCCCTTCAGCCTGTCGAGCACCGCCGTCGGCAGGCGCGCCTCGAGAGCCAGCGTCATCGCCGCGCCGGGCTTGTAGAAGCTGGGCTCCGCGTCCACGCGGAAGCGCGGCGCCTCGATGGCCTCCTGGATCCCCATGCCGAAGTCGAGCACGTTCACCAGCACCTGGAACTGCGTCTGCCCGATGGTCTCGCCACCCGGCGTGCCGAAGACCAGCTTGAGCCGTCCGTCCTTCATGACAATCACCGGCGCGTTGTTGAGGATGGGGATGCGGCCGGGCGCCACGTAGTTGGGGTTGTCCGGATAGGGCGACGTGGAGCCGAGGCGCATGCCGTTGTTCAGCAGCAGGCCCGTGCCGCCCATCACCACCATGTTGCCGAAGTTGCCGCCCAGGGTCGGCGTGCACGCGACGGCGTTGCCCTCGGCATCGATGATCGAGAAGCTGGTCGTGTCGTACGAGCGCTCGTAGCGCTCGTCGAGGACCGGGCCTCGCGCGGCCCGTGAGGTTGGCGGCGCGCCCGCCGGAGCGCCCGCCGCGGGATACGCGCCCGCGCGCACCGGGTCGATGAGCCCTCGCCGCGACGCCGCATACTCCTTCGACAGCAGGCCCGCCTGCGGCACCGCATAGGATCGCGGGTCCGCCACGTAGCGGTAGATGTCGGCCTTGGCCACCTTGATGGCCTCCGCCATCACGTGCGTGGCCGCCGCGGAGCCGGCCCCCATCCCTTTCAGGTCGAACGACTCCACCAGGTTCAGCTGCATCGCGACCTCGAAGCCGCCACGCGAGGTGGAGGGATTGCTGTAGACGTCGAAGCCGCGATACGTGGTGTGCAGCGGCTCGGTCCACTCGGGACGGAACGACGCGATGTCCTCCGCGGTGAGCAGCCCGCCGTTGGCGCGTGCGAACTCGGCGATCTCCTTCGCGATGTCGCCCGTGTAGAAGCGGTCGTACGCCGCACGAATGGCCGCCGCGCGCGGCTTCCCCGCCTTCTGCGCCTGCGCCTCGGCCTCGACGAGCCTCCGGAACGTGCGTGCGAGGTCCGGCATCCGGAACAGCTCGCCCTCTTTCGGCACACGCCCGCCAGGGAGGAATACCGCCGCGCTCGTCGGCACGTTCGCGAAGTAACCCTGCGCGCTCCGGATGGACGAGACGACGTTCTGGTTGATGGGCACGCCGCGCTCGGCGTACCCGATGGCCGGGGCCAGGACCTCGGCCAGCGACTTCGTGCCGAACCGCTCGAGGGCCGTCAGCAGGCCACCGGCGTTCCCTGGCACGATGCCCGCCTTGATCCCGCGGTCCAGGAGCGCCGGTGTCATCTCCGCGGGGACCACGCCCCTCGGCGCCGGACCCGCCATGCTGAGCGACAGCACCTTGCCGCTCGCGCGGTGATAGACCGTCATGAACCCGTTACCGCCGAAGCCGGAGCTCATCGGCTCCACGAGATTCAGCGTTGCCGCCACGGCCACCGCCGCGTCGAAGGCATTGCCGCCCTTCATGAGGATGTCCATCCCGGCCATGGACGCAAGCGGGTGCGCGGAGGTGACGAGCGCGCGGGTGCCGGGCACGGCGGGCCGGTGCGCGCGCAGGCTGGCGCGCGGATCGTAGTCGGGCGCGAACTGGCTCCGTTCCTGGCCCTGCGCATCGAGGTGGGATGTCAGCGGCAGCGAGGTCATCAGCAGCAGGCCGAGCGCGAGGCGGGAGCGAGCCGTGGTCGTCATGGGGTGGAGTATGGCGCAAGAACCGCCTGCCGTCTTCCCGCTGGCGCCAGGCGCCGGTTCGCGGTCGTGATCAAGCCGAGCGCGACCGGCGCCGCGCCGGCCGCGGCGGCTCGTTCCGATTCATGCCATCGTTCTTCCCCTCCGGATGCACCGGCTTGCGCGCCGCGTCCCGCTGCAGCGCCTCCGCGCTCGCGTGCAGGAACCGACGGATCGCCCGCAGGCTGTCATCGTCGAACGACGCGGCGACCTGCCGGAAGGCCTGCGGCACCCGGCACTCCCGGCAGGGCCGCTCCTTCGCCGGGCGAATGACGAGCCGGCGGGCGTCCTTCGCGTTGCGGGTGCGGCGTGCCACGCCGGCCCGCTCGAGCCGGTTGAGCATGCCGGTGATGGCGCCGGGCGTCAGCCCGCACTGCTCCGCGAGCCGGCCGGCGCACACGCCGTCCTCCCGCTCGAGGAGATCCACGGCCTGCAGATCCGTCAGCGTGAGCCCGCGCTCGGCCGCGGACCGTGTCTGGAAGAGGGCCATCGCGGCGCTGAGGGCGCACCACTGCGCCTCGACGTCGTGAAGCAGCGTCGTCCGCTCCTCGGCAGTGGCCTTTGGCGTCCGCGGACGCCGCCCGCTCCCCTCGTGTGATGCTCGAGTCATGTGTCGTCGCGGTATGTTACACGGCTACGGCGTCACGCCGCCGAGCGCGCGGTACACCGAGACCACGCCCGTCAGCACGTCCGCCTCGGCTGTCGCGACCCCCTGCTCCGCGTCGAGCTGGACGCGCTCGGCATCCAGCAACTCCAGGAAGTCGGCCAGGCCCTCGCGGTACCGAACGCGCGCAATCGATGCCGCGCGCGTGCTCTCACGCACCTGGTCCATGAGCCTCACCAGGCGCTCCTGGCGCGTGCGATACGCGACGAGCGCGTTCTCGGTCTCTTCGATGGCCCGGAGGACGGCCTGTTCGTACGCCGCCAGCGCCTCCACCGTGCCGGCTTCGGCGCCGCGCAGCCGCGCGCGTGCGCTGCCCAGGTCGAAGCCTGCCCAGGAGAGCGCCGGCGCCACGGCCCAGGCGCGCGAGTCGGCGCTCCCGAACATGCTGCCCCGGCCCGCCAGCAGGCCGAGGAAGCCCGAGAGCGAGATCCGGGGGAAGAGGTCGGCCGCGGCCACGCTCTCGCGCGCCGTCGCCGCGGCGAGTGCGCGCTCGGCGCGACGCACGTCCGGGCGGCGCCGCAGCAGGTCGGAGACTTCCCCAATCGGAAGCGCCTTGGCGAGCGGCGGATAGGCCCGCCGCGAGAGGTCGATGGCCAGCTCGCCGGGACGCTGGCCCGCGAGCACCGCCAGCGCGTGCTCGCGCTCGGCGATGGCGGCCCGGATGGGCGGGAGGCTCGCCTCGACGGCGGCCACGCGCGCCGCGGCGCTCGCCACGTCCTGATCCTCGCCGACACCGGCGATGCGCCGGGCCTCGGTGAGGCGCAGCGTCTCGCGCTGGTTCGCGAGACTGCGCTCCCCGACGGCGAGCTGGTGCTGCAGGCCGCGGAGCTCGAAATAGCGGCGCGCCACGTCGGCGGCGACGATGACCTGGACGTCGGCGAGCGATGCCTGCGCGGCCTCGGCCGAGGCCTCCGCGGCATGAATCCCCGATCGGACCGCGCCGAAGACGTCCGCTTCCCAGAACGCCTCGAAGCCGGCCCGGTAGGTCGTGGCGCGCACCCGTCCCTCGGTGAACCCGGGGAACGCCTGCTCGCGGCGCTCGACACTGCCTCCGACAGTCACCCGCGGGAAGCGATCGAGCTTCGTCTCGTCGAAGATGGCGCGGGCCTGATCCACCCGCGCGGCGGCCACGCGCAGGTCCACGTTCGACGCGAGCGCCGCCTCCTCGAGCTCGGTGAGGGTCGGGTCGTTGAACTCCCGCCACCATCGCGCATCGTAGGCCTTCGACGTGAAGAGGGCCGGGTCCACGCGCTTCAGGACAGGCGGCTCCGTCCGCGGGGCCTCGTAGGGCCGGCGCACGGCGCACCCCGCCAGCAGCGCCGCGGCCAGCACCACGACCGACACGCGCGCGCCCGCAAGTGCGGCCCTGGCGCCCAACCCGGGGGCCCGGTCCACCGCGGCCTCGGACGCCGGTGCGTGGCGGGCTGCCAGCAGCGCGTAGAACACCGGGACAACGAAGAGCGTGAAGATGGTCCCGATCGTCATGCCCGTCACGAGCACCATGCCGATGCTGTTGCGGGCCTCGGCCCCGGGGCCGGTGACCAGCACCAGCGGGAAGTGGCCGAGCACCGTGGCCGCCGAGGTCATCAGCACGGGCCGCAGCCGCGTGAGCGAGGCCTCTCGGATGGCCGCGATCTTCTCGAGACCGCGCTCCTGCAGCGTGTTCGCGAACTCGACGATGAGGATGCCGTTCTTCGCGACGAGCCCGACGAGCGTGATGAGGCCGACCTGCGAGTAGATGTTGATGGTCGTGAGATCCAGGAACGTCACCAGCAGCGCGCCAGACGTGGCCAGCGGCACGGACCCCAGCAGGACGATGAGCGGATCCCGGAAGCTGTGGAACTGCGCGGCGAGCACCAGGTAGATGAGGATCACCGCGAAACCGAGGGTGAGGGTGAGCGCCGAGGCCTCCCGCCGAATCTGCCGCGACTCGCCCGCGTGGTCGATCGTCAGGCGCGGACCGGGCGCGGCCGCCGCGGCGGCCTCCAGCACGCGCAGGCCCTCTTCCTTCGTCACGCCGGGCTTCACCCCGCCGAAGACGCGCACGGCGTTCTGCTGCTGGAATCGGTTCAGCACCCGGGGCGCGGTGCTGGTCTCGACGCGCGCGAACGTCGACACGGGCACCAGCGCCCCGCCGGGCGTCCGAACCTTCAGGTCCAGCAGGGGCGCCACCGACGCGCGGTCCTCCTCGCCGATCTGCGGGATCACCTTGTAGCTGCGGTCGTAGTAGTTGAAGTGGTTCACGTAGCGCCCGCCGAAGAGCGTGCCGAGCTCCTGGGCGACACCCGACAGATCGAGCCCGAGGTCCGCGATGCGCTGCCGGTCGAGGACCACGCGCGCTTCGGGTAGGTCGATCTTCAGGTCGGTGTCCACGTAGAGGAACTTCCCGCTCTGCCACCCGGCCTGCAGCACGGCACTGGTCGCCTCGAGCATCTGTTCCGCCGGCGCGGCGCTCTGCAGCACCAGCTCCACGTCGTACTGCCCTGGCGTCGGGAGCGGCGGATCCAGCCGCGGGAACACGCGGAGCCCCGGCACCTGCGAGACCGCGCCGAACACCTGGCCGTACATCTCCTCGGTGGACCGCTGGCGCTCGCGCCAGTCCCTGGCGACCAGCCCGCCCACGCCGCCCCACGAGGCGGTGAGCGACCACATGAACTCGGCCTCGGGCAGGGCCGTGACGGCCGCCACGACATCGCGCGAGTCGCGGTTCACCGATGGCAGCGACGCATCCGGCGACGCCTGGAAGAACATCGTGATGTGGCTCTGGTCCTCCACCGGTGCCAGCTCGCTGCGCGAGTAGCTGTAGAGCGGCCACGCCGCCACGGCGACGATCAGGGCGGCGGCCACGATGGCCCCCCGGATCTCGAGTGCCCCGTCCAGCATCCGCGCGTAGGCGGCCCGCACGCGATCGAACCCGCGGTTCACGAGGGAGGTCAGCCTCGCCTCGCGCCCGTTGGGGTCCACGAAGCGCGCGCTCATCACCGGCGACAGGGTCACGGCCACCACGCCGGACAGCACCACCGCCGCGGCCAGCGTGATGGCGAACTCCAGGAACAGCGACCCCGTGAGGCCGCCCTGGAAAGCGATGGGCGTGTACACCGCGGCCAGCGTGACGGTCATCGCGATGATGGGCCCGACCAGCTCGCGCGCGCCCGCGAGCGCCGCCTCGACCGGGGTCTTTCCCGACCGCACGTGCCGCTCCACGTTCTCGACCACCACAATCGCATCGTCCACCACGAGGCCGACGGCGAGCACCACGGCGAGGATGGTGAGGAGGTTCAGGCTGAACCCGAACGCCGCCATGATGGCGGCCGTGCCTATCAGCGAGATGGGCATCGCCACGAGCGGCACGAGCGCCGTCCGCACCGAGCCGACGAACAGGAACACCACCACGCCGACGATGAGCACGGTCTCCACGAGGGTCTTGCTGATCTCCTCGAGCGCGTTCCGCATGAACATCGTCCCGTCCCAGACGAGGCGCATGTCCATGTCGGCGGGCAGCGTGGGCCGCAGGCGCTCCATCTCGGCGCGCAGGCGCCTGGCCACCTCGATCTCGTTCGAGCCGACGAGCGGCCAGATGCCGAGGTACACGCCCTCCGTGCCGTTGTACTTCGCCACCATGTCGGGCTCCTCCGCGCCCAGCTCCACGCGCGCCACGTCGCGCAGCCGGACGACGGCGTCGGCGCGCTCCGAGACGATGAGGCTCTCGAACTCCGGGACCGAGCGGAGGTCCGTGTTGGCGAGCAGGTTGACCTGCACCTGCTCGCCCTTCGCCTGGCCGACGGCGGCCAGGTAGTTGTTCCGGCGAAGGGCCGCGTAGACATCACCCGGCGACAGGCCGAGCGCGGCCAGGCGGTTGGCGTCGATCCAGACGCGCATCGCGAGCTGGCGGCCGCCTTCGATGGTGATGCGCTGCACGCCCTCGAGCGTCGAGAGCTGCGGCTGCACGTGGCGCATCAGGTAGTCGGTGACCTCGGGCACGCCGCGATCGGGCGAGGAGAAGCTCACGTAGAAGGAGGCATACGGGCGATCCGCGCGCTGCACCTCGATGATCGGGGGCTCGGCCTCCGCCGGCAGCTCGGCCCGGACCTGCTGCAGGCGCGCGTTCACTTCCGCGAGCGCCGCCGTCGGATCGTAGTTCAGCTTGAGGCGCACCGTGACCACGCTGACCCCGGCGCGGCTGCTCGACTCGAGGTGATCGATGCCGCCGATGGCCGAGACCACGCGCTCGATGGGCGTCGTGAGGAAGCCGCGGACGGTTTCGGCGCTCGCGCCGTAGTAGGTGGTCGTGATGAGCAGCGACGAGCTGTCGAGCTGTGGGAACTGCTGCAGCGGCAGCCCGGCCACCGCCCGCAGGCCCACCAGCACGAGCACCAGGTTGACGACGACGGCCAGGACGGGCCGCCTGATGAAGATGTCTGTGATGGATCGCATGGTGGCCTCCGCTATCGACCCGACGCACGGGGGCCGTCGGGCACGGCCACGAGCATGCCGTCGCGCAGCTTGAACGACCCCGACGTGGCCACCTTCTCACCCTCCTCGAGGCCGGCTCTCACGAACACCTCGTCGCCCGCCATCGCGGCCTCGACGCGGCGCACGCGCGCGCGCGGCTGCTGGTCGTCGCCGGGCGCCACGACGAACACGTGATCCCCTTCGGGCCCCTTGCGCAGCGCCGTGGCCGGGATCACGAGCGCCGGCTCCGGCGCCCCCGTGGGAACCGTCACCTGCACGGATGCGCCAGGCGGCGGCAGGGTGGCGGCGCCGCCCTCCAGCCGCGCACGCACGGTGGCGCTGCGCGTCTCCGGGTTCACACGCGCGTCCACGGCGACGATGGCGGCCGGGCGCGAGGGCTCGTCGCCGGCGGCGCTCACCTGCACCGTGCGGCCCCGGCGCAGTCTCGCGGCCACGGCCTGGGGCACCGCGAAATCGATGAAGACGGCGCCTGTGACGGCCTGCAGCGTGGTGACCTCGGTTCCCGCATCCAGGTACTGGCCGGGATGCAGGTCCGCCAGGCCCACGCGCGCGCGGAAGGGCGCCCGCACCGTCTTCCGCTCGATGATGGCGCGGGTGCGCGCGATGTCCGCGCGGGCCACGTCGCGGCCGGCCCGCGCCTGGTCCACGGTGGCTTCAGAGGTGGCCTGCTCGGCGATCAGCCGCTCCAGGCGTGCGAGGGTGGTCTCGGCGAGGGCGGCGCGCGCCTCGAGCGCGGCCAGCTCGGCGCGCTCGACCTCGACGTCGAGCGCCACGAGCACCGTGCCGGGCTCGACGATCTGGCCAGGCACGAGCCGGACCTCGCGGACCGTGCCCGGCAGCTCGTTCCTGAGCGTTACCGAGCGCAGGGCGAGCACGGTGCCGATGGCGGTGGTCGAGGGCCGGGTGACGTCGCGCCGCACGGTGGCGACCGTGACGGCTTCAGCGGGCTCGGCGGGACCGGGCGACGCGGCTTCCGCTTCGCGGAGCGCCTGCCCTTTCCACGCGGCCAGCCACAGGGCCAGGCCCGCGACGGCGGACAGGAGCAGGAGGGACGACAGGTATCGACGGGGACGTGGGGACATAGTTTAGTTCACTCAACTGTAGTGATCAGATGCCGGACGGGCCGGCAGGGGTCGTGGGAAGGGGTGTGCCTGCGGGCGCCCGGCCGGTCGCGTCACTTACTGGTGACGGACCGGCCGGCGGGTTGTTCCAGGGGAGGGGCCGTTTAGGAAAGTTTCAATATCGGCCCGGTCGTCAGTGCGGCACCACCACGGTCACCTCGCCGGAAGGCGGCCCCCAGGCGAACGACCCGCCGCACCCGTTGTTCGCCCGCACGCGCACGAAGTACGTCCCGTTCGGCACCGTCGCCTCGAACGAGGTCGGTGACCCCGGCACCGTCGCCCCTCCAAGATTCGTCAGTCCAGGCGCCGAACCGGCCACGACCCCGTACTGCGCGATCGGCCGGCTGCCAGGGTCCACCGGCGGCTGCCAGTCGAGCCTCACAAGATTGCCGTTCACCGTCGCGGTGAGACCGTGCGGCACGCCCGGGCCGATGCACGCCGTGGCCTCCACCACGAACTCGATCTCGGGCGAGAAGGCGCTGACCCCGTACGCGTTGCGGGCGCGCACGCGCAGGTAGTACGTGTTGGGTGGCGCGGGGCCGTAGTAGCCGGGGCTCGGGAACTGGAAGATGCCCGCGTTGCTCAGCCCGGGCTGGTAGCCGGCGTGCAGCTCGTAGCTCGTGGCCGGACAGCCCCCGGCCGGCTGCCAGTTCACGGCGACGTTGTTGGTCATCTCCTGCACCGCCGTCAGGGTCCCCGGCGCGCCGGGCGGCGTCGTGCATGCGGTGGGCACGACGACCTGCTGCCATGCCGAGTGCGGGACACCCGCCGTGGACGAGGTGAGGCCCTTGACCACCACGACGTGGTACGTGCCGGGTGGCACGTTCGGCACGAGAAAGGCCGGGGGACGCGGGGTGGATGGCGGCCACGGCAGCGGCATCGAGGCGATCACCGGCCCGCCGGCGGAGAGCGATCCGAGCAGCGTGAACCCACCCAGATCAGTGGCCTCGATGAGGTGCTGTGGATCGTCCTCGGTGCCGTCCCACAGCACGAACACGCCGGCGGACCCGGCGCTGGCCGTCTGCCCGGTCACCGGCGCCCCCAGTTGAGCCTCGGCCGGAAGCGCCTGGCACACCATCCCGACCCATGCCGCCAGAATCCACGCTCGCATACAGAACCTCCCGATACAGCGAGCGGAAAACCCGTCCCGAAGTTTCAGCCTGGCGGGCGGCGTCGGAGAGGCGGGGCCCGGAACGCCGCGCGAATCCCGGTCTGGATGGCGTGCTACCCGGCCGCGCCGATCGGCACCTGGGCGAGTGGTGTAATGGTGTCATGGCGCGTCGCACCTGGGCCTTCGCCGCCCTGCTGGCCATCCCCGTCCTCCTGGCTGGGCAGCAGTCCCCGTCGATCCTGCGCGTCTCGGTGACGCTCACCGATGCGGCCGCGGTACCGGTTCCCGTGGCCCGCCACGCGCTGCTCGTCAGCGACAACCCCGCGACACGCGAGCCGCGGCGGGTCCTCACGGGCGCGGACGGCACGGTGGCGATCAGGCTCCCGCCCGGCTCCTACACCGTCGAGTCCGAGGCGCCAGCTCACTTCCTCGGCCGGGCCTACCAGTGGACGCAGATGGTGGATGTCGTAGCGGGTCGGGACACCACGCTCGCCCTGACGGCCGACAATGCCGAGACCGCGGCGTCCACGGCATCGACGTCGAGCGACGCCGCACCCGGCAGCGATCCTTCCTTGCTCCTGGGCACGTGGCGACAGAGCCTCGTCGCCGTCTGGTCGCCCACCTCTCGCGCCAGCGGGTTCGTGGTCGATGCGCGCGGATTGATTGCCACCCACGGGCGCGCGGCCCGGCCGCAGGCGTCGGTCGCCGTGCAGGTGTCATCCGACGTGAAGGTGCCCGGGCGCCTGCTCGTCTCGGATCCGGCCCGGGACGTGGCGATCGTCTGGGTCGACCCGGAGGTCGTGGCCGGCCCGCCGATCCCGCTGCCGTGCCCGCCGGCCACGCCGCCGTCACTCGAGGAAGGCCAGGAGATCGTCGCGCTCGCCACGCCGTTCCGAACGGGAACAGACCTGGCATGGGGAGCCGTCACGGGGTTCCAGCCGCGTGCGATTGACACCGACATGCGGCTCGCCTTCGGCGGCGCGGGCGGGCCGGCCTTGAACGACGCGGGGGCCGTGGTCGGGCTCACGTCCGTGCCCGCGGACGGCGATGTGACGCGAGGCGATACCTCGGTGGTCCGCGTGGGGATCATCTGCGAGGCACTGTCGGCGGCGCGGGTGGGAATGAGCGGTGCGGCGCCGCCCGGGGCCGTGCGGCTCCCGGTGGAGCCGTCGCAGCCGTTCCCGGCTGATGCGCGCGGCGCGCCCGCAAAGGAGTCGCCTGCCACGATCACGCCGCTGATGGCTGCCTCGGATGACTTCGACGTCGCCTTCCTCACGCCGCCGCTGGTGCTTCGCGCGCGGCAACGACCCGACTGGACGGGTGGCCGAGGCGGACGCACGCCCGAGGCGGAGGCACGCCTCGGCCGCCTTACGGACTTCGGCGCGTGGGCCGAGTACTTCGCGGAGACTCCAGCCGTGCTGGTCGTGCGTGTCACGCCGAAGCTGGTCGAAGGTTTCTGGAAGCGGCTCGCGCGCGAGGCGGCGCGCACGCAGGGCGCGGTGCTTCCGGCCTTCAAGGACTTCAAGACCGACTTCCTCCGGATGCGCGCGGCCTGCGGCGGCGCCGAGGTGCCGCCCATCCATCCGTTCGTGCTCGAGCACGCGGTCTCGGACAAGGACGTCGTTCGCGAGGGCCTGTACGTCTTCGACCCTGGAGCCTTCGGGCCGCACTGCGGGACGGTCACGCTGTCGCTCTATTCAGAGAGGGCGCCGGAGAACGCCGATACGCTCCTGGTGGATCCGAAGGTGATCGACCAGCTCTGGCAGGACTTCGCGCCGTACCGCGCGGGCGGCAGGTAACCTGCGGGAATCGCCGCGCCCTAGGGCTGGCCGCCGGCGTCCCGCAGCTTGCGGCGTGCGTCTTCGAGCGTGGACAGGTCGGTCCCCTCGATGGCGCCCTCCTTCTCCAGCGCCGTCAGCAACTCCACCGCTTCGCTGAGGTCGCGCCTGGCTCGCTCACGGTCGTCCGGATCCGCGGCGCGCGTCCTCGCGAGCACCAGCGCGGCGTCGGCGCGGCCGATCAACGCGAGGGCCACCGACACGCGCAGCTCGATGTTGTCGGGATTGCCCTGGCTGAGCGTCCGGGTGATGGCCACGGCGCGGTCCAGGTCCGCGAACGCCGCCGCGCGCCGTCCCAGCTTCGCCAGGAGCCGTCCTCTCATGGCGTAATTGGTCGCCGTCTCGCCGCGTGCCCGGGCGCTGCCCGGATCGGCGGCGGCGAGCTGGTCCTGCAATGCCGCCGCGCGCTCGATGGCGGCCAGCGCCTCGCGCGCGCGCCCGTCGGCATCGAGCATCTCGGCCTGTTTGTAGTAGGCGATCGCGAGATCGTTCTTCGCCGCGGCGTTCGACGGATCCTCCGCGGCCTGCGCTTCGTAGGTCTCCAGGGCACGGCGTTCCTCGGCCATCGCCTCCGGCCGGCGCCCGAGCGCCACGAGGATATCGGCCGCGTTGCTCCGGGCGACGGCCAGGTTCCGCTTGAAGAGCGAGCTGTCGGGGTAGCGCGAGGTGGCCCGTTCGAAGACGGCGATGGACTCCCGCATCTCTGCGAGCGCGCCCTCGTGATCCCCCAGGTTGGGATAGTTCGGGTTGCCGAGCGCGTTGCCGACCTTGTGATGGGCCACGCCCAGCTGGCGCAGGTTGGCCGGGTCGTCCGGCGCGCGGGCGGACACGGCCTGCATCACGGCGAGCGCGAGCCGATGCTGCTCGACCGCCTGGGCCGTCTCACCCGTGGCCGCGAGCATGTCGCCGAGCCGGCTGTGTGCCACGGCCAGGTCGCGCAGGGCCGCGTCGGGCGCCGAGCCGTCGGTGGCCACGTCGCGCTGCAGATCCGCCGCGCGGCGCACGGCCTGCATCGCCGCCCGCGTGTCGCCGGCCGCGGCGAGCACCTCGCTCAGGCGCAGCAGCGCAGTGGCGGTCTCGCGCCGGAGGTCCAGCGGGCTGGCCTCCGTCACGCCCAGCGACTCGTACAGCTCGACCGACTTGCGGTAGCTCGCCAGCGCGCCGGCCGTGTCTCCGAGGTTGGGATTCAGCGGCCGGCCCTGCACGTCGCCGACGCGCAGGTAGCCGGCGGCCAGCTCGCGCCGGAGATCTGCGCGATCCCCGGCGTCGCGCGAGAGCTTGTCGAGGTACTCGATGCCTTTCTGAACAATCAGCTGGCGCGCGGGGGTGGCGCCGGCGAGATCCTTCACGGCGTCGTGCACGTCGAAGAGGAAGGCCGAGGCCAGCGCCCGCACGTCGTTGAATCGCTGCTCGGCTCGCGCGCGCTCGGAGCGCGCCACGCGCGCCTGCCAGGCCGTGCCCACGACGCCGGCGACCAGCGACAGGACGATCGCCGAGGCGGCGATGACCGCGCGCCGGTGCCGGCGCACGAACTTCGAGGCGCGGTACCCGAGGGTGTCCTGCCGCGCGAGCACGGGGTGCCCCGCCAGGTGCCGGCGCACGTCGTCGGCGAGGTGGTCCACCGACGAGTACCGCCGCGCCGGTTCCTTGCTGAGCGCCTTCAGCACGATGTTGTCGAGGTCGCCCTCGAGGCGGCGCCGCAGGTGCTGCGGGTCGGGCACCCACGTCGAGCGCGCCGAGTCGCCGGCCGGCGCGGCGCCCGGCGCGCGCGTCTGGAGCGAGGCCTGCGGGTCCACCGGGCGCGTGACGGCCACGCTGGGCCGGACGGGCTCGGTCTCGCACACGACGCGCACGATATCCGAGAGATTCCGTCCCTCCAGCTCGTAGGGTCGTCGTCCCGTGAGCAGCTCGTACAGCACGACGCCCAGCGAGTAGATGTCGCTCGCCGTGGTCACCACGTCGCCACGCACCTGCTCCGGGCTCGCGTATTCCGGCGTCATGAACTGCAACCCCGGCATGGTGAGCGCCAGCGTGTGGCCCGCGAGTTCGGGATTGAGCAGCTTCGCGACGCCGAAGTCCAGCAGCTTGGGCACCCCGTCCGCCGTCACGAGGATGTTGCCGGGCTTCAAGTCGCGGTGAATGACCAGGTTCTGGTGCGCGTGCTGGACGGCCGCGCACACCTGCAGGAACAGGCCGAGACGCGCGGGGACGTCCAGGTGGCGGCTGCTGGCGTAGTCGAGGAGCGGCGCGCCCTCGACGTACTCCATGACCAGGTACGGCAGCCCCTCGTCCGTCGTCCCGCCGTCGAAGAGCCGCGCGATGTTGGGGTGGTCCAGGCCGGCGAGGATCTGCCGCTCCGTCCGGAAGCGGCGGACGATGGCCTCGGTGTCCATGCCCCGCTTCAGGATCTTCAGCGCGACACGCTTGTGGAAGGCGTCGTCGTCGCGAAGGGCCAGGTGCACGGCGCCCATGCCGCCCTGGCCCAGCTCCCGCACGAGGCGGTAGGCGCCGACGCGCAGGTCGGCCGCGGCCGGGACGGGCGGGGCACCGAGCCGAGTGAGGTCGTTGGGGGTCGTCACCGGCGATCAGTATAGAAGGGAGGCCGGTAAAATGGCGGCATGGGCACCGCTACCGAGACCCTTCCTTTCCAGGCCGAAACCCGCCAGCTCCTCGACATCGTCATCCACTCGCTCTACTCGAACAAGGAGATCTTCCTGCGCGAGCTCGTCTCGAACGCCTCGGACGCGCTCGACAAGCTGCGCCTCTCGGCACTCGAGCAGCACGCGCTGCTGGACGAGGATCCGCTGCTCGAGATCGAGCTCACGCCGGACAGCAGGGCGCGAACGCTCACCGTGAGCGACAGCGGCATCGGGATGACGCGCGAGGAGCTCGTCCAGCTGATCGGCACCATCGCGAAGTCGGGCACGCGCGAGCTCGTCGAGCAGCTGAAGGCCGGCTCCTCGGGCGAGGCGGCCGCCACCCTGATCGGGCAATTCGGCGTCGGCTTCTACTCCGCGTTCATGGTGGCGGAGCGCGTCGAGGTCGTCACCCGCAAGGCGGGCGCCGACACGGCGACCCGCTGGGAGTCGGCGGGGGACGGCACCTACACGGTGAGCGAGGCCAGCCGGTTCCGCCGTGGCACGGACGTCATCCTGCACCTCAAGCCGGTGGACCCCGAGAGCGGGCTCGCGGATTACACGAGCACGCAGGTCCTCAAGGCGCTCGTCAAGAAGCACTCGGACTTCGTCGGGTACCCCATCAAGCTCAAGGAGGTGAAGGACGGCGTCCCTGCGTGGACGACGCTCAACTCGATGAAGCCGATCTGGACGCAGGCGGCCTCCGAGGTGGGCGACGAGGCCTACGCCGAGTTCTATCGCCACCTGTCGCACGACTGGCAGGACCCGCTGGACCGCCTGTCGCTCCGCGCCGAGGGGCGGCTCGAGTACCAGGCGCTGCTGTTCCTGCCGTCGAAGGCCCCCTTCGACCTGTTCTACCGCGACCAGGAGTACGGCCTTCAGCTCCACGTGCGGCGCGTGCTGATCATGGACCGCTGCCGCGCCCTGCTGCCGCCGTTCCTGCGTTTCGTGAAGGGCGTGGTCGATTCCGCGGATCTGCCCCTCAACCTCTCGCGCGAGATGATCCAGCAGGATCGCCAGATCGGGCAGATGCGCACGTGGCTCACCCGCAAGGTGCTGGACCACCTGGCCGCGATGCTGGCCGACCGGCGCGAGACCTACCTGAAGTTCTGGAGTGAGTTCGGACCCGTGCTGAAGGAGGGTCTGGCTCAGGAGAGCGAGCACGCCGACCGGCTCCTGAAGCTGCTGCTCTTCCATTCCACCCGCGAGGCACCCGAGCCCACGTCCCTCGCCGAGTACGTGGCACGGATGCCGGAGGGACAGGCCAGCCTCTACTACGTCGCCGGCGAGTCGCGTGCCGTGGCCGAGCGCTCGCCGCACTTGGAGGCATTCAGGGCCAGGGGCTACGAGGTGCTGTTCTTCGTCGATCCCATCGACGAGTTCGTGGCCCAGTCGGTGCACGAGTTCGAGGGCAGGCCGCTCGTCTCTGTCGCGCGCGCCGGAGTGGAGCCCGGATCCGAATCCGAGCGGAAGGCAGCCGAGGACGCGCGCAGGGCGCGCGAGACCGAGCTGCGCCCGTTCCTGGCCTTCCTCGAGCAGACGCTCGGGGACACGATCCGCGAGGCACGCGTCTCGTCGCGGCTCACGACGTCGCCGGCATGCCTCGTCGCCGGGGAGCACGATCTCAGCCCGGGCCTCGAGCGGTTGCTGCGCCAGGCCTCGGGCAAGGACGACGAGGGGGTGACGAAGCGGATCCTCGAAGTGAACGACGGCCACGCGCTGGTCGCGAAGCTCCGCGCGCTGCACGCCGCCTCGCCGGAGGATCCGTCGCTGGCCGACGCCGCGCACCTGCTGCTGGGCACGGCGCTGCTGGCCGAGGGCGCTGCGCCGCCGGATCCGGCGGCCTTCGCGGCGAAGCTCGCCACCCTGCTGACGCGCGCGTTGTAGTGCCGGCCCAGAGGACGTCCATGGCCACCAGCACCTCCCCGTGGCAGGTCACGGTCCCTGGCGCGGTCAACGCCTCAGAGGCGCCTCGTGCTTGACAGCGCGCCGGGCATCAACTATACGGCTCAAGCAATGAATGGCACGTCAGAAGCCGAAGCGGCGCTCCGGGCGCTCGAGGCCAGGCTGGACGCCGCACGTGTGGGAGCCGATGTGGCCCTCTTCGAGCAGGTGCTGGCCTCCGAGTTCCGGACGACCAACCCCGCCGGAGCCGTGACCGGCCGGCAGCAGGCGCTCGACGATGCCCGCTCGGGCGCCCTGAGGGTGAAGTCGTCGCAGTCGGTGGACATCAGCGTGGAGCTCACCGACGGGGTCGCCATCGTGCGCGGCAAGGCCATCATGAAGGCCGCCTACACGGGACACGACATCAGCGGGACCTATGCCTACACCCACGTTTACGTCCATCGCGACGGGCGCTGGCAGGTCGTCGCGGCGCACACCTCACGGCGCATGCCCGACTGGGCCTTCCTGGTGCTGACGCGCTTCCTCAACCTCTTCGGCGTGAAGCGAGCGCAATGAACGGCCTGTACGAGGTCGAGCAGACGATTCCGGAGCGCCTCCCGCTGCTCGACGCCTTCGTCGAGGAGCGGATCGGCGACCAGCAGCCACTGGCCGGCCTGACGACGGTCCTCATTCAGCATCAGCTCGGGAGCCTCGTGCCGTTGACCCGCGCGCTGCTGCAGCTTGGCGCCGATCCGGCGCGGCTCTACTGCATCGACATCCCCTACACGGCAAACCAGGCCGTTCAGGCCGAGCTGCTGCGCCTGGGCATTCCCGAGTCGAACTTCGCGCCGTCCTACTACCACCTCGAAATGCCTTACGCGTCGTATCAGCGCTTTCGCGTGGAGGACATGGCCGTCCGGCTCGCGAAGTCGCTGGCCCCCTCGGATCGCTTCCTCGTCTTCGACGACGGGAGTTACTGCCTGGAGGCGCTCAGCTGCTTCGCGACGAAGGTTCCCACGCTCAATGTCGTGGAGCAGACGACGCGAGGCATCATCAAGATCAACGGCGACGCGGCGCTGCGCGAGTACTGCGAGACGGTCCGGGTCATGAACGTGGCCCAGTCGGGGCCGAAGGGCACGCTCGAGGCGCCGTTCATCGGGCACGCGGTCACCCGCGCGCTCATGGACAGGCTCGCCGGCGAGTTCGAACAGCTCCGGCAGGCTCGCTGCCTCGTCCTGGGCTTCGGCCAGATCGGGAAGAACGTCGCCGCCGCGCTCGTGGCCCACGGCATCCCGCGCGCCAGCGTCCACGTGATGGACCCGAGCCCCGACGCGCAGGCGCTGGCCGCGGCGAAGGGTTTCACGGTGTGGGACCGGCGCTTCCCCGAGAAGCGGCGCTTCCGCCTCGTCGTGGGCTGCTCCGGCACCACCTCGTTCGGCATCGGGGATCGGGCGTTCCTCGAGGACGGCGCCATTCTGGCGAGCGCATCCTCGGGCTCCGCCGAGCTGTCCAGGGAGGCCTTCATCGAGCTGGCCGACACGCATCCGAGCCATGACATCTACGTCGTGGACCGCGACACGCTCAGCTCGCGCTCCATTCACAGCGACATCACCATCCGGCTCGTGGACCGCGAGGCCCGGTTCCTCAACGGCGGGTTCCCGGTGAACTTCGATGGGCAGGTCAACAGCGTGCCGCCGCGGTTCATCCAGGCCACGCACGCGCTGCAGCTGGGTGCGGCCATCGAGGCGGTGGCCGACGACACGCGCGGCCTGATCGACTTGAGCGAGGGCCTCTGCGCCTGGGTGGAACGCCGCTACCGCGAACTGCTCGGCGCGGAGGTGCGCTTCATCGACGGAGACGGCGGCGCCTGACCCCGGACCCCGCCATGGAGATTCGCCGCGCCACGCCGAACGACCGGGTGGCCCTGGGCCGCCTGGGCGCGCTGCTGATGACGATGCATTACGAGTTCGATCGGCAGCGCTTTCTCGCTCCGGGAGGCCGCGCGGAGGAGGGCTACGCCGAGTTCCTCGTGTCTCAGCTCGACGACCCCGACGCACTCGTCCTCGTCGCCGAGCGGGACGGTGCTGTGGTGGGCTACTGCTACGCCGGCATCGAGCCGCTGTCGTGGAAGGAGCTGCGCGACGAAGCCGGGTTCATCCACGACCTGATCATCGATCCCGGCGCGCGCGGCGCGGGCGCCGGCACGGCGTTGGCAGGCGCCGCCATCGCGTGGTTGCGCGGGCGCGGGCTGCCGCGCGTCATGCTGTGGGCCGCCACCGGCAATGCGCCCGCCCTGGCGCTCTTCAGGAAGGCGGGGTTCCGCCAGACGATGGCGGAGATGACGCTGGAGCTGACGCCGTAATCTCGCGGGGCCCCTGCACGGCCCCGCCGGCGGCGACCGCCTCCTCGACCGTCGTCACCTCCACGAACGCGTCGTAGAGGCCGCTGCCGCCGCCCCAGTCCGTGGGTGCCTCGGCCGTCAGCACGTTGACCGACTGACGCGTCCCCGCGGCGTCGGTCAGGCCGCCGAAGGGCATCCACGCCACGCCGGGGCGCACGCGATCGGAGACGGCGCACACGGCATGGAGGGCGCCCCGAGCGTTCCACACGCGCACAAGGTCGCCCGCCACGAGCCCTCGCTGGCGCGCATCGTCCGGATGGAGCTCGATGAAGAGATCCCCGGTGCGCCGCCGGTGCCGCTCGATATGGCTGTAGCCCGAGTTGTGGAAGTGCAGCGTCTTGCCCGTGATGAGCTGCAGTCCGCCCTCGCGGGGGATTTCACCCGGCGCGGGCAGCGGATCGTGGCCGAGCGCGCGGAGCGGCTCGGAGTAGAGCTCCGCCTTTCCGGAGGCGGTCGAGAAGCCGCCGCTCGCGAAGGGCCGCCAGTCCTCGGGCACGCTCAACCGCACGTGGCCCTCGGCCCACAGCCGCTCGTACGTGATGCCCTCGAGCCACGGATGCCCGCTCGACAGGGCTGCCCGCAGCATCGACTCGTCGCTCTCGAGGAGCCACGGCTCGGAGCGCCCGAGGGCGTGCGCCAGGCGGCGGAAGAGCTCCGTGTTGCACACCGACTCGCCGCGCGGCGCGATGGCGGGCCGATTGAGCGCGAGGTACAGGTGGCCCCACGCGGGTGACAGATCCAGGTGCTCGATCTGGCTCGTCGCCGGCAGCACGTAGTCGGCGAAGCGCGCCGTCTCGGTGACGAACAGGTCGTGCACGACGGTGAAGAGATCCTCGCGCAGCAGGCCCTCGCGGATGCGCGCCTGGTTGGGGATGGACACCATCGGGTTCGCGCCGGACACCATTAACGCGCGAACTGGCGGGTCGAGGCTCGGGTCGCAGAGGTCCCGGCCGAGGTCCCGCATGTTCAGCGTGCGCACGCCCGGACGCTGCACCTCGGGCATCAGCACGCGGTCCAGGGCGAGCGCGGCGTAGTGCAGGGCGTGGGTCGAGCGCGCAAGCCCGCCGCCCCGGTGGCGCCAGGCGCCGGTCAGGACGGGCAGGCAGGCCAGCGCGCGGAACTGCATGGCGCCGTTGCGGTGATGCTCGATGCCGATGAGCGGGCGCAGCAGCGATGGCTGGGTGGTGGCGTACTCGCGCGCGAAGCGCTCGATGGCCTCCGCGGGCAGCCCGATGGCGTCGGCCACCCCTGCAGGCGGGTAGGCGCGCACCCGTTCGACGAGCGCCTCGTAGCCAACGGCGTGCCCCGCGACGTAGTCGCGATCCACCAGCCCGTCGCGCACGATCACGTGCATCATCGCGAGCACGAGCAGCGTGTCGGTGCCCGGGCGAATCTGCAGGTGCCAGTCCGCCGACTCCGCGGTGCGCGTGCGGATGGGATCCACGACGACCAGTCGAGCGCCGCGGCGCTGGGCCTCGCGCACGAGCGGCCAGTAGTGCAGGTTGGTGACGATGGTGTTGGTGCCCCAGAGCACGACGTACCGGCTGTGGACGATCTGCTCGGGGTCGATGCCCGTCCCGGTGCCAATCGTGGCGGTGAGGCCCGCCGCCGCCACCGTGCAGCAGATGGCGCGCTCGAGGGCACTGCACCCCATCGAGCCGAAGAGGCGCCGGTCGAGCGAGAACTCCTGGATGAGGCCCTGCACCCCGGCCGAGCTGTACGGCAGGATGGCCTCGGCCCCGGACTCGGCCGCAATGCCCTGCAACCGCGCCGCGATGTCGGCCAGCGCTTCGTCCCAGCTGACACGCTCGAAGCGGGCCTCCCCCTTCGGGCCGACCCGCTTCAGCGGGTGCAGCACGCGGTCGGGGTGATACACGCGATCCAGGTAGTGATTCACCTTGGCGCACAGCGTGCCGCGGGTGAACGGGTGCGTGGGATCGCCGGACATCCGCGTGGCGATGCCGTCCCGGACCTCGACCACCCACCCGCAGGTGTCGGGGCAGTCGTGGCCGCACGCCCCGCGAATGGTCCGGACGCTGCCCGGTTCGATGCTCATCGGTCGGCCGCCTCGGCGCCTGGATTGTACGACGGGGTCAAGCTACGGCACCGCGACCGTGCGCGCCGCCGACACGGCACTGGCGCCACACGGGTTCACTGCCGCCACGCTCAGGGTGTATGAGCCCGGCGGCACGGCGACGTCGATTCCGCGGGAATCCAGCGGCACGCTGCCGACGTACGCTCCCGTGGAATTCACGACGAACCCGGTTGGCGCCGCGCCCGCGCCCGCAGGATCCCACGACAGCACGAGCCGCCCGGGGGTGGCGAAGGCGATGAAGTTCTGCACAGGCAGGGGCGCGCCGCTGCAGCCCCCGGGAAACGTCACCGTGACCGGATTGGATGGGGCGCTGGTGCCGAAGGCATTCACCGCCCGCACGCGAAGCGAGTACGTGCCGGGCGGTACACCGGCGTAGCTGAACGTGTCGCCGGGCAGCAGCGGCGCCGACATCACGAGCGCGCCGCTGACGTCGAGCACCAGGCTCGTGGGTGCGCCGCCCTCGAACGTGTTGCGCCATGCCAGCGCGAGCGAGGTCCCGTTGACGAGGCCGAGCAGGCTTGCCGGTGCCGAGGGCGGCAGCGGCTGGTTCACGTGGACGAGCACTTCGTTCGAGGGCCCGCTCACGAGACCGCCGGATATCGTCCGCACGCGCACGTAGATCGAGCCCGCCGGGAGCGCGATCGTGAACATCGGTGCCGTACCCAGTGTGAGCGCCGCGTGCACCTCGCCGGGCGACGTGCCGCCCTCGATCTGGTAGCCCTCGGGCGGCGCGCCCAGTTCCGGCGGATTCCAGGCAAACGTCACCGTGTTGCCGCTCATCGCGACCACGCGCAGGCTGGTCGCCGGCGTCGGCGGTAACGGGGGGGCGTCGTCGTTCAGGATCGTCCCGATGCCCTGCGCGTCGACGATGACCGCCCCGCTGGGGCTGCTGAGATTGACGAAGAACGTCTCGTCCGGCTCGGCGAGGATGTCGCTCCCGACCAGCACCTGGAACGGCTTCGACGTCTCGCCGGCATTGAACGTGATCGTCGCCGGCCCCGCGGCGGTGTAATCCGCCGGGGCGGTGGCCGTGCCGTCCGCCGTCGCCGCGACCACGGTGACGGGGCCTGGAGCGGCCGGGGTCAGCAACACGGTGAACGTGAAGGACGTGGTCCCGCTGCTGCCCTCGGCCTGGGTGACGTCCGACACGCGCAACTCTGGCACGACCGCCAGGAAGCCGCGGATCTCGCCAGCGGCAAACACGGCGCTGTGGATGTCGACGTACGCGCGGCCGGCCAGCAATCCGGCGGCGAGTGCAGCCTCGGCGCCCGCGGCCGTGCCACCGTTCGCGGTGACGAACGACGAGTTGAACGCAGACGCCTGGCTCGTGTCGTACTGCTGCGACATCGTCCCGGCGGTGACGCCGGTCGGGAACCCGGCAAAGCTGGGCGTCATCGTGGCGACGCCGACGGAGCCCGCGCCGGGATCCGCCGTGCAGCAGTGAATGTGCGCGGTGGTCGAAGGGCCCTGCAGACCGGCGAAGGTCATGCTGACCCCCAGAACGTGCGCGGCGGTGTCCATCGTGACCACTACCGTCCCGGTGCCGGGGGACCCATTGGGCGGATTCATCGCCGCCCCGGTCATGGTTGCCTCGAACCTGCCCCCCTGGGCGGCCGAAGGAGCGGCTGCGAGGAGCATGGCCGGCGCGGCGGCAACGAGAGCGCGCAGGAAATTCACCAGGGCGCTGGGCGGGTTCCACATGCGCCGACTACGTTACCTCAGCGGCGGCGTGCTCGCCGGCGGGCGCCGATGCCGCGTGGCCTGCTCGTACGAATACGCGAGCTTGATGAGGGTCGCCTCCGACCAGGCGCGACCGAAGAACGTGAGGCCGGCCGGCAGCGTGCCGCCACGCGTGTAGCCCATCGGCACCTGGATCGCCGGAAACCCCGTCGTCGGGGAGAAGAACTGGCTGTTGTCGCCGTGGGGCGTGTTGAGGTCGCCGATCAGCCTGGGCGGATTGCTCCAGGTCGGGTAGACGAGCGCGTCCAGCTTCAGCGCGTCGATTGTCTTCAGCACCGCGTCGCGCACCTGCTGCCGGTAAGCCGTCTCGGCCTGGCACGCGGGCGTGTCGGGCCCGTTCTCCGGCCCCTGCTCCGCCTGCTCGAGGCGACGCTGCACGGTCGGGTGAAAGCGGCCCGACTTGATGATCTCGGCGAGGCTCTTCACCGGCACGCGATCGCCGTGCGAAGCGAGATAGCGGTTGATGTCGTACTTGAAGCCCATGCATGGGCCCACGCCCGTCTGGCGGCGAATCGCTTCGAGCCCGTCGACCGTTGCCGGATCCACGATGGTGGCGCCCGCGCGCCGGAGATCTTCGACGGCGCGCATGAACACCGCGGCCACCTCCGGGTCCGTCGTGTCCTTCGGCGCGGTCACGCCCGGCGCCGGTGGCCTCGCGGTGCTTCGCTCGTACGCCTGCCGCAGCACACCGATGCGCGCGCCCTTCAGGCCGTCTCGCTGGAGCGCCTGGCGGTAGTCCTCGCGCGGGTGCCCGCGAGCCGCAGCAGTTGCCGGATCGTCCGGGTCCTCGCCCACGATCACCTGGAACACCGCGGCGACGTCCTCAACCGTGCGCCCCATCGGGCCGGCAATGTCAGCAAGCAGGTTGAGCGGCATCACGCCCGCTCGGCTCGTGAGCCCCATCGTCGAGCGGATGCCGACCAACGCCTGGTGGGACGAGGGGCCACGGATGGAGTTGCCCGTATCGCTGCCCAGGCCGATGAGCCCGAAGTTGGCGGCGACGGCCGCGGCCGTGCCGCCGCTCGACCCGGCGGTCACCCGATCCAATGCGTAAGGATTCTTCGTGTAGCCCGGCAGGATCGAGCTCACTGTCTCGTAGGGCGTGAACGCCCACTCCGCCATGTTCGACTTGGCCAGTACCAGCGCGCCGGCCTCCTTCACTCGCTTCACCTGGAAGGCGTCCTTCGTTGACACGAACCCTTCCAGCGCCAGCGAGCCGTTGGCGCTCTGCAGGCCGAACGTCTCGAAGTTGTCCTTCACGATCATCGGCACGCAGTGCAGCGGGCTGAGCGAGCCGGTCCGCTTGAAATCCGCATCCATCGCGTCGGCCTGCGCCAGCACGCGCGGGTTCGTGAGGATGATGGCATTCAGAGCCGGGCCGTTCTTGTCGTAGGCCTCGATGCGACGCAGGTACTGCTCCACCAGCGCGCGGCACGTGAGCCGTCCCTCGCGCATGGCGGCGTGGACGGCCGCGATGGTGGTCTCTTCGAGCGGGAACGGCTGCTGCACCTGGCGAGCGGCGGGATCGGCGGCAAACGCGGCAGCCAGCACCGCGGTCAGGACAAGGGCACGACGCATGGCGTCACTGTGCGGGAAAAGGTCCACGGCCGCAAGCCCTCTCACGGCAACCCGTCACCTCCCGGGGCCCGGTGCCGACGCGGCGACGGTGGCGCGGCAACCTGCCCGCGAACTCGCGCGTTCGTGGCGTGCCGTCGTGGCACCGGATGTGCAGTCTTCCTGCCGTCATGGCCTCTCCATCACGCTCCCGAAACGGCGGCGCCCCGGGCCTGCGCGGCGGGCACGGCGTGGTCGTCGCCATCGCGTTCACGGCCCTTCTCGGCCTCGGCCTGCCCGACACCGCCCTCGGACAGCGTGGCTGGACGGACCCTGTCTCCGTCGTCTCCGCGATCGTGACCTCCGTGGACGACGCGCGCGTGGCGGTGGATGCCGACGGGACCGTGACCGCGGTCTGGGTGGAGTACATCCCGATCGCCCACATCGTCAAGGCGGCGCGACTGACGCCCGGCGGCGCGTGGAGCGCGCCGGTGGCCTTGTCGATTCCGCTCACGGGCGCCGACGCGACGGTGGCCGCCTACCCGACGGGCGATGTCCTCGCGGTGTGGACAAGGGATGCGGGCGTCTCGGTATCACGCTACGACTCCGCCACGAGCACATGGGCGCCAGCCACCCTGATCGCCGCGCGCTCCACCGCGCACGCGCCCGACGTGGCGGTCGACCCGGACGGTAACGCGCTGGTCGCGTGGCACCTCGATGGCAGCTACCGGGTCGAGGTGGCGCGCTACGCGGCCGACACCGCGACCTGGGGTACTCCGGTTGATCTGGGAACCGGGTGGAACGTCCAGGTCAGGTCAGGAGCCAGCGGCGACGCCGTGGCGCTCTGGAGCGATCCCTCGTCGATTCCAGCGAGGGTTCGGGTCGCCGACTACACCGCCGCCAGCGACACATGGAGCGAGCCGACCACGCTCGCATCGAGCCGTATCCTGCCCACGGCGCTCGCCCTCGATGGCGCCGGCAACGCCGTCGCCGTGTGGGCGACCCTCGATGCGACGGCGACGTGGCGGATGGAGGTGGCGACGCGGTGGGCCTCGGCCGACGAGTGGTCGAGCGTCACGACACTGTGGACGGCGCCGTTCCAACTCAACCTGCCGGTACCGGACGTGGCAATCGGCAACGACCACGCGTTCGTGGCGTGGGCGACGCCAGCCGAAGGCGTGCTCTACAGCCGCATCGACCTCACGGGGACCGGCACCTGGACCACCGCCGCACGCGTCGGGCAGACGGGTCGGGCCGGGACGGTGGCGCTCGCCGCCGACGGCCTGGGCAACGCCTTCGCGACCTGGACGATGACCGACGGTCGCATCTACGCCGGCCGCTATGCGAAGGAGGCCCAGGCGTGGCACCTGCAGAGGGTGCTGTCCCCGGCGGGCACAGCGGGGGACGATCCGCGGATCGTGGCGTCCGCAGGGGGCACGGCCACGGTGGTCTGGAACGGCGGCATCACCACGGCCGGCGCGGTGCTGGCGAGGCAGTGGGACGGCACCCTGGCCCCGCCATCCATCGTCGGGGTGACGGCCGCCGCGGGCACGCTGTCGCTGGCGCTGCAGGCGCCGGCGGCCCCAACGCTGCCGGACTTCGTCGCCCGGAACTACGCCTATTCGCTCGACGACGGCGCCACGTGGGTGACCCGCGACCCGGCGTCGCTCGCCTCGCCGCTCGTCATCGACGGCCTGACCGACTTCACGCCTTACCTGATCCGGGTCCGCACGTTGAACGTCGCCGGCGGCGGGCCGCCGTCTCCGTCCGTCACGGCGAGGTCCGGTGACGGCTCGGCGGTTCCCACGGGACTGACGGCATGGAGGATGGCCGGCAACCTGGTGACCCTGACCTGGGTGCCGCCGGATTGGCGCCGAGCCGGAGTCGTACGTGGTCGAAGGCGGCACGGCGCCCGGACAGACGCTGGCGGTGGTGCCGACCGGCAGCAGCGCTCCGGCGTTCACCGCCGAAGCGCCGACCGGCGTCTTCTACGTCCGCGTGCGGGCGGTGGCGCTGGGGCAACCGGGCGACCCGTCGAGTGACGTCCGCATCGCGGTCGCCGTCGCGGAGCCGCCGTCGCCGCCAGCACACCCGCTGGGGACGGTCGATGGTTCGACCGTCGCGCTGTCGTGGACCAATACCTTCGAGGGTGGCGCCCCGACCGGGATCACGCTGGTCGTGACCGGGGCCCTCGATGCCGTGATCCCCCTCGGGTTGACCGAGACCTTCCAGGCCTCCGGTGTTCCCGACGGCACCTACACGCTCGAAGTCGTGGCCACCAACGCCGCCGGCAACAGCATCCGATCCAGCCCGGTCACGCTGGCGGTACCCGGCGCGTGCAGCGCGCCGCCCGAGGCGCCGGGACGGCTGATCCTGCAGCGCATCGGCAGCACCGTCATGGCCGGATGGGATCCGCCGGCCAGCGGCGCGGCCGTCACGGGCTATCGCGTGGACGTCACGGGCACCCATGCCGTCAGCTTCACCACGACCGAGCGCGCGCTGTCGGTCTCGGCCGCGCCCGGCACCTACGCTGTGAGCGTGACGGCCACCAACGCCTGCGGAGACGGGCCCTCGACCTCCCCGCAGACCATCGTCGTCCCGTAGTCCACTTTGCGATAACATCCGGCGCCATGCGCAAGACCACCCTGCTCGTCCTGGTGCTCGCCACCTCGCTGTCCGCGGCCCAGGCCCCGGCCCAGCCCGACTGGACGGCCGTCGAGGAGGAAACGCTCCGTCACTTCCAGGCCATCGTCCGGATGGACACGACCGACCCGCCCGGAACGCCGCCCGGCGGCGAGAAGCCGGTGGCCGACTACCTGAAGCAGGTGCTCGAGAAGGAAGGCATCCCCGTCCAGGTTTTCTCCCTCGAGGCAAACCGGCCGAACATCGTGGCCCGGCTGAAGGGGAACGGCAGCAAGCGCCCCCTCCTCATCATGGGCCACACCGACACGGTGAACGTGGACGCGAAGAAGTGGACCCATCCGCCCTTCAGCGCCCATCGCGAGGGCGGCTACGTCTACGGGCGCGGCACCGTCGACGACAAGGACAACGTCGTCGGCGCGCTCATGACGATGCTGCTGCTGAAGCGGATGAACGTCGCGCTCGACCGCGACGTGATCTTCCTGGCGGAAGCAGGTGAAGAGGGCGCGACGCGCGTTGGTATCCAGTTCATGGTGAACCAGCACTATGACGCCATCGACGCCGAGTTCTGTTACGCGGAGGGTGGAAACGTGACGCGCGTGGGCGGCAAGGTGAAGTTCGCCTCCGTGCAGACGATGGAGAAGATCCCCCGCGCCATCAGGATCACGGCAAAGGGGACGGCCGGCCACGGCTCGGTGCCGCTGGAAGACAACGCGGTCGCGCACCTGGGCGACGCGGTGGGCGCCATTGCCGCGTGGACGCCGCCCACCCGGCTGAACGAGACCACGGCGACGTACTTCAAGAGGCTGGCCACGGTGTCCACGCCCGAGGAGGCGGAGCGCTATCGGAACGCGCTCAGCCCGGACCCGGCCATTTCGGGCCCCGCGCAGCAGGCCCTGCGCAAGACCGAGCCGCGCCACTGGTCCATGCTGCGGACGTCGCTCTCGCCGACGATCATCCAGGGCGGCTATCGGTCCAACGTCATTCCTTCCGAGGCCACGGCCAACATCGACGTGCGGCAGACGCCGGACGAGGATCCGGCGGCGTTCCTGGACCTCGTGCGCAAGGTCGTGGACGACCCGCAGGTCACGGTGGAGTATGCCAATCCCGCAACGGCGTCGCGGCCCTCCACTCCCGTGGCCAAGCTGGACTCGGAAGCCTTCAAGGTGCTGGAGTCGATGCTGACGAAGCACTACGGCGCCATCACGCTGCCCACGATGAGCACGGGGGCGACCGACATGGCCTACCTGCGGCAGAAGGGGATGCAGTGCTACGGCATCGGCCCGGCGCTGGACGTCGAGGACGGCCCGAAGGGCTTCGGCGCGCACAGCGACCAGGAGCGCATCATCGAGAGCGAGCTGCACCGCTTCGTGCGGTTCAACTACGACGCGGTGGTGGAGCTCGTCCGTGCCCGGTGAGTTGGGGACAGTCCCTGTGACAATTGTAAAGAGCGGTCTGGTCGTCGCCTGCATCCTGGTGACGGCGGCCGCGACGTCGTCGAGGGCACAATCCCCTGCCTCGCCCATCGAAGACGAGGTGATGCGGCACTACCAGGCCGTGCTCCGCGTCGATTCCACAGACCCACCCGGGAACGAGTCGGGCGTGGTGGCGTACCTGAAGGAGCAGCTGGAACGGGAGGGCATCCCGATCGAGATCTTCCAGCTCGAGCCTAATCGCCCGAACCTGGTGGCGCGCCTGAAGGGCAACGGCAGCAAGCGGCCCCTGCTGCTGATGGCGCACACCGACACGGTGAACGTCGACCCGAAGAAGTGGACGTTCCCGCCGTTCAGCGCCACGCGCGATGGCGGCTACGTCTACGGCCGCGGCGCCGTGGACAACAAGCAGGATGTCGCGGTCGGGCTGATGACGATGCTCCGGCTGAAGCGCGAGAACGTGCGGCTGGATCGCGACGTCATCTTCCTGGCCGAAGCGGGAGAGGAAGGCACCACGCGCGTCGGCATCCTCCACATGGCCAACGACCACTTCCCCGCCATCGACGCGGAGTACTGCCTCGCGGAGGGTGGCGGCGTCACCCGCGTCGGCGGACGCGTGAAATACGCCTCGGTGGAGACCACCGAGAAGATTCCGCGCGCCATCGAGCTCACGGCCCGCGGACCGGCCGGCCACGGGTCCATCCCGCTCGAGAACAACGCGCTCACGCACCTCACGCAGGCGGTGGCGGCAGCCGCCACGTGGGTGCCGCCCGTGTCGCTCAACGAAACGACCGCGGCGTACTTCAAGCGCCTGGCCAGCATCTCGACGCCGGAGGAAGCGGAGCGGTACCGCGCCGTCCTCAGCCCCGACCCCAAGGTCTCCGGCCCGGCGGACGCCTACTTCCGGAAGCAGGAGCCGATTCACGCGTCGATGATTCGGAGCTCCATCTCGCCGACGATGGTGCAGGCAGGCTACCGCGTGAACGTCATCCCGTCGGAGGTAAAGGCCACGCTCGACGTGCGCACCCTGCCAGACCAGGACCCGGCGGCCTTTCTCGAGGTGGTCAGGAAGGTGATCAACGATCCATCGGTGGAGGTGGCCTGGGCGGCCCGCGACGTGCGGCCCGCTGCCCCGCCCGCACGGCTGGACTCCGACGCGTTCCGTGCCATCGAGGCGAACGTGAAGAAGCACTACGACGCCATCACGCTCCCCACGTTGCTGACCGGTGCGACCGACATGGCGTACCTGCGCGCGAAGGGCATGCAGTGCTACGGCATCGGCCCGGCGCTGGACGTCGAGGACCAGACGAAGGGCTTCGGCGCCCACAGCGATCAGGAGCGCATCCTCGAGACCGAGTTCCAGCGCTACGCCCGCTTCTACTACGACATCGTGAAGGACGTGGCAGGCCAGCCATGAGGGGCCTGGCACGAAAGACCCGAATCTGATGCAATCCTTGCGTACAAAGGTGCTCCATGACCCGTGTCCCCATCGTCCTGCTGGCGGCTGCCGTCGTGTCCTGCTCGCCCGCTGAACCCGTGAAGCCTGCGCTCTCCTACCCGGCCACCACCAAAGGCGACGTGGTCGAGGACTACCACGGCACGAAAGTGCCCGACCCCTATCGCTGGATGGAGGACCTCGACTCGAAGCAGGTGGCGGACTGGGTGGCCGCGCAGAACGCGGTGACCGACCCGTACCTGGACGCGCTGCCGCTCCGCAAGCCGCTCACCGACCGGCTCACCGCGCTCTGGAACTACCCGCGCGTGGGCCTGCCCGACATCGAGAGCGGGCAGCTCTTCTACTCGAAGAACACCGGCCTGCAGCGGCAATCACCCATCTTCGTGCGAGCGGGCTGGCAGGCCGCGCCCACGCTGGTGATCGATCCGAACACCATCTCCGAGGACGGGTCGGTCTCCCTGGCGCAGTACCAGCCCTCTCCCGACGCGAAGCTGCTGGCCTACGGCCTGGCCGAGGGTGGCGCCGACTGGCGCACGCTCAAGGTGCGCGACATCGCAGCGGGCAAGGACCTCCCCGATGAAGTGCACTGGATGCGTTTCTCCGACATCTCCTGGACGAAGGACTCGAAGGGCTTCTTCTATTCGCGCTATCCCGAGCCGCCCGCGAACAAGGTGCTCGAGGCCGCGCTCTCGGGGCAGGCACTCTACTACCACCGCGTGGGCACGCCGCAGTCCGAGGACGTGCTGGCCTACGAGCGCAAGGACATGGCCGGATGGCTCGTCGGCGGAAACGTCACCGAGGACGGCCGCTACCTGCTCGTCATGATGGCCGAGGGCTCCGGCAACCAGAACCGCCTGTACTACGCCGACCTGGGCGACCCGATGCGCCCGAACGTGAAGGCGCAGGTGAAGCCCGTCATCGAGACCGACGACGCGGAATACGCCCCCATCGGCAGCAAGGGCTCCATCGTCTACCTGCGGTCCGACAAGGACGCGCCCAACCGCAAGGTGATCGCGGTGGATTTGCGATCGCCCGCCCCCGCGAACTGGAAGACCATCGTCCCCGAGCAGAAGGAGGCGCTCGAGGGCGTCGGCGTGATCGGCGGCCGCGTCGTGGCGCAGTATCTCGTGGACGTGCAGAGCCGCCTGCGGCTGTTCGGCCTGGACGGCACCGACCAGGGCGAGATTGCACTGCCGGGTACGGGCACGGTGGCCGGGCTCGCCGGGCGCGAGGACGCGCCAGACGTCTGGTACATGTTCAGCTCGCCGCTGTCGCCGACGACGGTGTACCGCTACGACCCGGCGACGAAACTGAGCGTCGCCTTCGAGCCGACGACCCCGCCCGTGGACGCCAGCCAGTACGAGACCATCGCCGGCTTCGCCACGTCGAAGGACGGGACGCGCGTGCCCTACTTCATGACCGCGAAGAAGAACCTGCCGCGCGACGGCAACAACCCCACGATGATCTACGGCTATGGCGGCTTCTCGGTGACCACGCTCCCCACGTACCGGGCCGACGTGCCCGCCTGGCTCGAGATGGGCGGCGTGTGGGTGACGGCCAGCATGCGCGGCGGCTCGGAGTACGGCGAGGCGTGGCACAAGGCGGGGATGCTGGAGAAGAAGCAGAACGTCTTCGACGACTTCATCGCCGTCGCCGAGCACCTGGTGAGCGAGAAGATCACCTCGCCGGCGAAGCTGGGGATGATGGGCGGGTCGAATGGCGGCCTGCTGGTGGGCGCGGTGATGAACCAGCGCCCGGATCTCTTCGCCGTGGCGCTGCCGGCGGTGGGCGTGATGGACATGCTGCGCTACGACCGCTTCACCGGCGGGCGTCTCTGGGTGGGCGAATATGGGTCGGCCTCGAACCACGGGCAGTTCCCGGTCCTCATCAAGTACTCGCCCGTGCAGAACCTGAAACCGGGCACGTGCTATCCGGCGACGCTCGTGACCACGGCGGATCACGATGACCGCGTGGTGCCGAGCCATTCGTTCAAGTACGCGGCGGCGCTGCAGGCGGCGCAGGGGTGCAACAAGCCGGTCCTCATCCGCGTGGAGGTGGCCGGGTCGCATGGCTACCGGCCGACCGACAAGCTCATTGCCGAGCGCGCCGACCAGTGGGCGTTTGCGGCAGAGGCTATGGGGCTGGGGGGTACTGCCCATTGATGATTGCCGATTGACGATTGAGCGATTCATTTCGCGATTGATGATTGGGGCATTGTGCATTCGTGATTGGGGCATTGGGCGATTGGCGCATTGGGGGATCGCGCTAATGGACACGCCCGCCTTCGGCGTCTGCCCGCACTGCCGTTCGCGCATCAGCCCCTCACGCGTCCTCCGCATCACCCGGCGGACGCCCTACGCGTGTCCCTCGTGCGCGGGCCGGGCGGTCATCACGCCGCAGATCGGGATGATCGTGCTGATCGGGTACGTGGCGGTTCTGGGAATGCTGCTCTTTGCCCTTGACGCCCTCCGCGCACCGCGCCTGGCAGTGTTTTCCGCCGCCGCGAGCGGCGTACGGGCCATGCCTTCCGTCTTCGCACGATTCGGCCGATTCGAGGCCCTCCCGCGCCGGGATCCTCATGCCCCCTCGTGACACCGCCGGGTACTCCGGCACGCCACTCGCGAAGAAGCTCGGCATCAGGGAGGGCAGCCGCGTCTGGCTGCGCGGCGCGCCCGAGGGCTTCGGCACGATCCTGGAGCCCCTGCCGAGTGACGTGACGTTTGAACGCCGCCCCGGCCCGAGGGTGGACATCGCACACGTGTTCGTCACCCGGCGCGAGGAGCTGGCAGAGACGCTGGGCGCGCTGCGCCAGCAGCTGAGCCCCGCGGCCGCCCTCTGGATCTCGTGGCCGAAGAAGGCCGCGAAGGTGCCGACGACCGTCACCGAGGACGTCGTCCGCGAACTGGCGCTGCCGCTCGGCCTCGTGGACGTGAAGGTCTGCGCCGTCACCGAAGTCTGGTCCGGGCTGAAGCTGGTCGTCCGAAGGGAGCTACGCCAGGGATGATGAGGCCATTCGCCGCCGTCGCGTGGAGCTGGTTCGTGCACGGCACGGTGAAGGGCTCGGTCGCGGGCGTCATCCTCGGCGCGTGCATTCACGACGACCGGCGCCCCTGAGATCAAGGGCGTCGACTCTGAGACGAAGGGAAACGACATGGCTCGAATCGTCAGCTCCCGATGCGTCCTCGCGGTGCGCGACCTGGAAGTCTCGACGCGATACTTCACGGACGTCCTCGGCTTCAGCCGCGACCCGATCGATGCCGCAGGCTGGAGCTTCCTGACGCGCGACAACTTCCGGGTGATGCTCGGCGAGTGCCCGGACGAGCGGCCTGCGAGCGAGCTCGGCGACCACTCGTACGTCGCATACTGGAACGTCGAAGGGGTGGACGATTTCTATCGCGAGCTCTCGGCCCGAGGGGCACTCCTGATCTCGCAGCCGGCGGACAAGCCCTGGGGGCTGCGGGAGTTCGCGCTCCGCACGCCCGACGGGCATCGCCTGACGTGCGGAGAAGTGATGTCACGTCGGTGAACCAGACGACGGCGACCGTCGCCGATTCAAAGGGAGGAAGCCATGGCCACCAGGAAGAGAGCCTCCAAGTCTGGTCCAGCCGCGCCCGGCAGGATGGCAGTCCGGGAGATCACGAACTGGGGCGAGTTCCACGCCATCGTGGCCGGCCCCGATTACCAGAACTGGGCATTCCGCGGGCAGAGCAACGCGGAGTGGCCGCTCTACAGCTCGCTCTCACGCTACCTGAGGGACTACGGTGTGCACCCGAACGCTTGGGCCGAGCAGGAGGCGCGCATCGGCCGGATCTTCCGGCGCAAAGCCCACCTCTTCCTCGATCACGTTCCAGCAGACCAGGACGCCTTCCAGTGGCTGGCGCTGATGCAGCACCACGGCGCGCCCACACGCCTGCTGGATTTCACATGGTCCCCGTTTGTCGCGGCCTTCTTTGCATTGGAGCGCGCCACCAGGGACGCCGCGATCTGGGCCGTCTTCGTGCCCGCAATCTGGAGGACGCCCCCTCGCTTTCCCCGGGGACCGCAACCACGGGCGGTGGAGGAACTGAGCCTGCGGACGCCAGGGGCGTACGAGACCTTTTACCTGCGGAACACCGTCCCGTTCGTCACCAGCGGCGAGCCCATGGTGATGAACAAGCGGCTCATCGCGCAATCCGGCACGTTCGTCGCGCCGGGCGTCCTCGACCAGCCCGTCGAACAGATCCTCTCCGGATACCCCGAGCCGGGCGCAACGGTCGCGAAGTTCGTGCTCAGAACCGACCTCCTGCGAAGCGATGCGATGCTCGCGCTCTACACCATGAACATCACCAACGCGACGCTTTTCCCGGACATCGACGGGCTGGCAAGGTCGATGGCCTACGAACTGGAGTTCCACTGGGCCTACAATCCGAGGACGATGGCCGTGAACCCTGGCTACGAACCCTAGCGCGGCGCGGCGCGCATCACGAACCTGGAGCGAGGAGGCGCCGGAGATGGCGATTCGGGTCGTTCAACTGGGAAGCCCCAGGGCCCGGGGTGAGGGCCTGCGCCTCGGCACCGTGCGGCGCCCGCCACGTGGCGTGCCGAAGGCCGAGTTCGCGTCGCGCGACTTCTACGACGTGTGGCTTCCAGACCTCGCGCCGTCCGAGGCGCTGGTCAAGCAGGCACTGCAGGCATCGGACGACAGGGCCTGGCGCGCGTTCGAGAGACGTTACCGCGCCGAGATGAAACGGCCCGAGGCCGCGCGGCTCCTCGCCCTGCTCGCCGCGCTCTCGCGGCAGACGGATTTCGCGGTCGGCTGCTACTGCGAAGACGAGGCGCGGTGCCACCGTTCGGTGCTGAGGACGTTGTTGCAGGAACACGGCGCCCGGATGGCGTAGCAGGCGCCGGGTGCCCGGCGCAGAGCGAGTGCTGAGCGCGTGAGGGCGTCGAGCCGTCGAGGGTAGCCAGTGGAGCGATATCTCAGGTCGACCGACATCATCGACTGGAAGTACCCCGCCGTCATGGCTCTCGCCAGCCAGCTGCGGGCGGGAGCGTCGGACCCAGTCGCCATCGCTCGGCGTGCGTTCGAGTGGGTGCGCGACGAGATCAAGCACTCGGTCGATCACGGGCTGAGCCCGGTCACCTGCACGGCATCGGAAGTGCTCTCGGTCGGCAGTGGTTACTGCTACGCGAAGAGCCACCTGCTCGCCGCCCTGCTTCGGGCCAACGGCATCGCCGCCGGTCTCTGCTACCAGCGCCTCGCAGGGGACGACACGGGCGGCTGGTTCTGCCTGCACGGCCTGAACGCCGTGCTGCTGCCGGGCATCGGCTGGTATCGCGTGGACGCGCGCGGCAACCGCGAGGGGAACGACGCCCAATTCTCGCCCCCCGTCGAGCACCTAGCCTTCGAGCCAGGCCTCCCGGGCGAGGCGGATCTCCCCGAGATCTGGGCGGACCCGCTGCCGGTGGTGGTTGAAACGCTGCGCTCCTGTGCAACGGCACAGGAGGTGGGCGAACGCCTGCCGGACGTGCTGCTGATCCGGGGGGGATTGAGGGACTTGGGGTCTTGGGGGATTGAGGGACTTGGGGTCTTGGGGTCTTGAGGTCTTGAGGTCTTGGGGCTTGGGGCTCGGGGCTCGGGGCGGGGCCCTGCGGTCCTGGAGGCCCGGAGGCTCGCGGGGCTACGATGACCTGAGCGGCGTGTGCAGCGCGCGGACTGCTCGCGACAAGCCGCTCCAACTCACCGTGGAGGTGAAGCCATGCGCACGACTCCTCTGGCCAGCATCCTCATTCTGACGGCCGCCGTTTCCGCGCCGATCGTTCCTTTCGCCATACACGCACAGTCGAGACCCCCAGAGGTCGCCAGGATCGAGATACCCGAGTCCATCCGGCACGAGCACGACGAGATTCACTCGACGCTCGTCGAAGCCACGAAGGCGTCCGGAGGCGTTGGCACGGCGGCTCGGGCCCTCGCGAAGGTCCTGGACCCCCACTTCGTGCGTGAGGAGCAGATTGCGCTGCCACCGCTGGGGCTCCTGGCGCCACTCTCAGCCGGCACAGTCGTAACGGAGGCGGTCAAGTCCGAGGCGCTGAAGATGACCGACGCGCTCAGGCGTGAACTTCCGAGGATGCTCGAAGAGCACCAGACCATTCGAAAGGCGGTCGAGGGACTGCGGCAGGCAGCCGTTGCGGAGAACGCCCAGCGGTATCAGCAGCTCGCCGAACAGCTGGCCCACCACGCACAGACGGAGGAGGAGGTGCTCTATCCGACTGCGGTCCTGGTGGGCGATCTGCTGCGAGCCCGACCGGCCGCCAGGTGACCGGGAGCGGCGGGTTGGGGGTTGAGGTCTTGGGGGCTTGGGGGCTTGGGGGCTTGGGGCTTGAGGCTTGAGGCTTGAGGCTTGGGACGCGAAAGTCGCCAATGCCCCAATCACTCGATCACCCAATCACCCAATCACTCAATCACTCAATCGCCCAATCGCCCAATCGCCCAATCCAATGCCCCAATGCCCCAATCCCCAATCACCCAATGAATCGCTCAATCAGCAATCAGCAATCGCCATTGGACAGGCGTTTTTCCCTACTCATCCCTCAGGACGACGATAGGGTCGACGCGGGACGCCCGCCAGGCGGGGAGCATGCTGGCGACGGCCGCGACGACGGCAATCGTCGCGACCACCGCGCCCATCGTCAGCGGGTCCGTCGGCTGCACGCCGAACAGCAATGACGTCACCAGCCGCGTGAGGCCGAAGGCGCCGGCCAGCCCGGCGGCGACGCCGATGCCCGCGAGCACGAGGCCCTGCTTCAGCACCTGGCCGATGACGCTTCCCCGCTCGGCGCCGAGCGCCATGCGGATGCCGATCTCGCGGCGGCGCTCAGTGACCATGTAGGAGAGCACGCCGTAGGTGCCAATCGCGGCGAGGAGGAGCGCGAGCACCGCGAAGGCGCCGAGCAACTGCGCCAGCAGCCGCGGCCGGCGGATGGAGTCCGCGAACACCTCGTTCATGTCGCGCAGCCGCACCACCGGCACCGCCCGGTCCGCCTCGCGCATCACCCCCTCGATGGTCTGGGCCAGCCCCGCGGGAGGCAGCGTCGTCCGCAGCACCACGTTCATCGTCGCGGGCATGTTGCCGAACACCGGGAAATTCGCCGTCTGATCGGCAAGGAAGTAGAACTCCGTCCCCGTTTTCTGGTCCACGCCGCCCTGCTTGACGTCCTTGGCCACGCCGACCACGGTGAACCACGGGATATTCGCGGCCGGTGGTCCGGACGGGCGCAGGCGCTGGCCGATGGGATTCAGGTCCTTCCAGAACGTCTTGACCAGGGTCTCGTTGACGACGGCGACGGGGCCGGTGGCCGACGCGTCCGTGGCCTGGAACCCGCGCCCCGCGACGATGGGAATGCCCATCGACTCGAAGTAGTCCGTCATCACGAACTGGTAGTAGTCCACGTTCTCATACGGCCCTTCCGCCGGCGCCGTGTAATTGTCGATGTCCGTGTCGTTCGCGTTCACGGGGCGGTTCGGCGGCAGGCCCGACATGGCGGACGCCGCCTGGATGCCGGGCAGGCCGCGCAGGCGCGTGAGCACGCGCTGCATCAGCTGCGCGCGGGCTGACGGCTGGGGATAACTTGCCGGCGGCAGGGTCACCTGGTAGGTGACCAGTCGCGACCGATCGAAGCCGGCGTCCACGGTCGTGAGGTTGAGGACGGTGCGGAGCAGCAGCCCGGCGCCGATGACCAGCATCACCGCAAGTGCCACTTCCGCCATCACGAGGCCCCGCCGCACGTGATGTCTGGCGGCCCCGGTCGCGCCGCGTGCGCCGCCTTCCTTGAGGGCTGCGGCCAGGCCGCCCATCCGCGTGTGCAGCAGCGGCGCGAAGCCGAACACGATGCCGGTGGCGACCGATACGGCCAGCGTGAAGAGCAGCACCAGCGGGTCGACCGCAACCTCGCTCGTACGCGGCAGGCTCTCCGGGTAGGCCGCGATGATGGCCGCCACACCCACTTGCGCCAGCACCAGCCCCAGCGCGCCGCCGATCAGCGACAACAGCACTCCCTCCGTCATGAACTGCCGCAGCAGGCGCCCCCGCCCGGCGCCAAGCGCGGTCCGGACCGCGAACTCGCGATGCCGGGTCTCGGCGCGCGCGAGCAGCAGGTTCGCGAGATTCGCGCACGCGATGAGGAGCACGAAGCCGACCGCGGCCTGCAGCACCCAGATGGCGCGGCTGGCGCTGCCGACGATCTCCTCCTGGACCGGCTCCATCTGCAGCACGTGCCCGCCGGGCTGCGCACCCTGCGCCCCCGGCTGCGGCGGCGCGAACACGTGCATCTTCACCCCGGTTCGCTCCCCCCAGTTGGCGATCAGCGAATCGAGCTCGGCCCGCGCCTGCTCCATCGTCACGCCGTCCTTCAACCGGCCAATCAGGTAGAGGAAGTGGTTGCCGCGGTTCTGCCGATTCGCGGGGTTGAGCCCGATGGGCAGCCAGATCTCCGTGCGGTTGTCCATCACGTCCGCGCCCGGCGGCATCACGCCAATCACCTCGCGGCGGACGCCGTTCACCTCCACCATCTGCCCGACGATGGGCTGGCCGCCGAAGGAGGATTGCCACAGCTCGTGCGAGAGAATCGCCACGGCCGGCGGCTGCGGCGGTGGCGTCCCGGGGGGCAGCGGCGCCGCGGAGCCCCCGACGACGTCGGTCTCGCCCCTGGCGAAGAGACGGCCCTGCGCCGCCGGAACCCCGAGCGTCGTGAGCAGATCGTCGGTCACCGATGCGGACCGCACGCGCCGCGGGCGGTCTGCCGCCATGAGGTTCACCTCGCCGGTGGTGAACGCGCCCACTGACGCGAACGACTGGTTCAGCTCGCGGAATTCGAAGAACTCCGGCGGGGAGACCCAGAACTGGTCGAACCCCATGTTCGGGAACCGGGTCGTCAGGTAGGCCAGCTGCTCGGGCTTCGGGTAGCCCAGTGGCCGCAGGATCACGCCATTGACGATGGAGAAGATGGCGGTGTTGGCGCCGATGCCGAGCGCCAGGGTGAGGATGGTGACCAGCGCGAAGCCCGGTGTGCGCAGCAGGCCACGAACGGCGTGACGAACGTCCTGCATGAGGTGGTCCATGCAGGCAGTAGACGGGTGCGGCCCCGGATTCGTTGCAGGGCTCTCATGGCCCTCTCATGCGCGCCTGATACACGTGGGGCATGGCGCTCGGTCCGCGGACTCCATGTGTACTGGCCATCCTGCTGGCCCTGGCCGCGTCGCCCACGGCAGCTCAACCGTCACCGCCCCCCGCGTCTCCCACCTTTACGCTTGCCGATGCCCTCGCGCGCGCACGCACCGAAGCGCCCGAGTCTGCCGCGGCCCGCGCCCGGGTCGAAGCGGCCGGCCAGGCGGTCGGCCAGGCCGCCCGTGGTCCCAACCCGGTCTTCGAGTTCCGTCTCGAGAACTGGGCGTCCGGCGTGTCGCGCTCCGTGCTCCCGTACGACGCATTCGCCGAGGTCACGCAGGTAGTGGAGATCGGCGGCAAGCGCGGCGCACGCCGTGGGGTGGCGGAGGCTGCGCTCGGGAGCAGCCAGGCCGCCGAGGCGCTGACGGCGCAGATGCTCGCGCTCGACATCTCCCGCGCGTATCTCGACGCCGTCCGCCTGCGCGACCGGCAGCGGACCCTGTCGGCACAGGCGACCGATCTGGGTGAAATGGTGCGCGTGCTCGATCGGCGCGTGTCGCTCGGCACGACGGCGGAGTCCGAGCTGCTCAAGCTGCGAACCGAAGAGGCCCGTGCGGCCACGGAGCTGATCCGCACGGAGCTGGCAGCCAACCGGGCCCTCTCGGCCCTGGCCGCCCGTCTCAACGTGGATGTCACGCTCGACGCGCTGGCCCTTCCGCCTCCCCCGCCGGCGCCCGGCGCCATCGACGACGATGCCGCGCTGAGGCGCCGCCCGGACGTGGTGTCGGCCGAGCGCGCGGTCTCGGCAGCACGCCAGGCCCTGCGCCTCGAAGACGCGCGCGCCGTGCCGGACCCGGCGGTCAACGCGGGGCTGAAGCGCACCGTCGGATACAACACCGGCCTTTTCACCGTGACGATGCCGGTGCCCCTCTTCAACCACAACCGCGCGGCGCGCATCGTCGCGCAGGGACAGGTGACCGCCGCCGAGCTCGAGCTGGCGGCCACCGAACGCCGTGCGCGAGGCGACCTGGTGGCAGCACGCGCGGCGGCACAGCGCCTCGGCGAGCGTGCGCGTGACATCCGATCGAGGCTCGTGGATCCGGCGCGTGGTGCACGGGACGCGGCCAGGGCGGCCTTCGCCACCGGCGCGGGGGACGTCCTCCGGCTGGTGGATGCCGAACGCGTCTTCGCCGATGCCGCGCTCATCGCCATCGATCTCGAGACCGACGCGGTCGTCGCCGCCATCGAGGCGCGGCTGGCCGCTGGAGAGGACCCGCTGCCATGAGGCTTTCACGAATCACGTTGCAGACTGCGGGCGCCGGGCTGGCCATCGCGGCGCTGGCGTCCGGCTGCGGCTCGGGCGCGCCGCAGGAGGCCACCCCCGCGGCGGCACCGGAGGCCCGCACGTCGGTGCAGGTGTCGGACGCCGACGCGAAGGCCGCGGGCATCGAGACGGCGCCGGCGCGGGTGGTCGAGCGCACGGAGCCGCTGCAGGCGTCCGGCGTGGCCACCTTCGACGAACGGCGCACCGCGCGGCTCGGCTCGCTGGTCGAGGGCGTCGTCGCCGAACTGCGCGTGCAGCCCGGGGACCGCGTCGCCCGGGGCGCCGTCGTGGCGCGCCTGCACAGCCACGTCATTCACGACGCATGGGCGGACTACTTCAAGGCGCAGGCGGAGCACCGGCGCACCGAGACGGAGCTCGAGTACGCGCGGACGGCGGAGTCGCGCGCGGCACGGCTGGTGGCCGACAAGGCCCTCTCACCGCAGGAGCTCGAACGCGCCCGCGCCGACGTCAACGCGGCCAGCCAGGCGGTGGCGGCCGCGATGGCCGACATCATCCGGGGCGAGCAGGAGCTGGAGCACTACGGCATCAAGGCGCGTCCCGATGCGAACCCCCGGGACGAGGGCGAAGTGCCCGTGATGGCGCCCTTCGCGGGCACCGTCATCGAACGGCTCTCCACCGAGGGCGCGCCGGTCACCCCGGGGACACCGCTGGTCGTCATCTCCGACCTCTCCCGCCTCTGGATCACGGCGGAGATCGACGAGGCGCTGATCGGGCGCGTCGCGACCGGAGGTGCCGCCACGATCCGCACCGCCGCCTATCCGGGCGCGACGTTCACCGGCACGCTCACCGCGGTCGGTGACGTCGTCAACCCGATGACGCGGCGCGTCACGCTGCGCATCGAGGTGGACAACGCGGACCGCCGCCTGAAGCCGCAGATGTTCGTCACCGCCAGCCTGGGCGCGGCGGGCCCGCGGCGCGTGCTGGTGGTGCCCTCGCGCGCGGTGCAGGCCATGGAGGGCGAGACGGTGGTGTTCGTCCGGACCGGCGCGGACCAGTTCGCCCGGCGCTCCGTCAAGGTAGGCGCCGAGGTGGACGGCCTCGTGGAGGTCGTGAGCGGCCTCGCCGAGGGCGATGTCGTCGCCACGGCGGGCGCGTTCCTCCTGAAGTCCGACCTGCTCAAGCCTGCGGGCGACGAGGAGTCGTAACCGTGGGCCTCGTCGAACGCTTCGTCAACGCCACGTTCGGGCAGCGCGCCTTCGTGCTGTTCTTCCTGGCCGTCCTCACGTTCACGGGCGTGATGGCGTTCCGCGACCTGCCCGTCGAGGCGTTTCCGGACCTGACCAACCAGCAGGTCGTGGTCATCACCGAGGCCCCCAGCCTGGCCGCGCCCGAGGTGGAACAGCGCGTCTCCTATCCCATCGAGACGGCGCTGATGGGCGTGCCCGACGCCCAGGAAGTCCGCTCCATCTCGAAGTTCGGCCTGTCCATCGTCACCATTGTCTTCGACGATGCGGTGCCCATCTACTTCGCACGGCAGCTGGTGACCGAGCGCCTGACGGACGTGCGGAGCCGGCTGCCCGAAGGCCTGGATCCGGTGCTCGGCCCCGTGGCCACGGCCTTCGGCGAGATCTACCAGTACGTCGTCACGGGCGAGGGTATCGACCCGATGGTGGCCAAAACCACGCACGACTGGGACATCCGGACACGTCTCCGCTCGGTCCAGGGCGTGAGCGAGGTGAACTCGTGGGGCGGGCTCACCAAGCAGTTCCAGGTGGTCGTGGATCCACTGCGCCTGGAGAAGTACGCGCTGTCGCTGGGCGACGTGCTGCAGGCGGTGGCGGGCAACAACCAGTCCTTCAGCGGCGGCTTCATCGAGCACCGCGACGAGCGCTACACCGTGCGGGGCGTCGGGCTGGTCACCAACGTCGCCGACCTCGAGCGGGTCGTGCTCAAGTCGCACGAAGGCGTGCCCGTGCTGGTCCGGGACGTGGCGACGGTCGAAGTGGCACCGATGCTGCGCAACGGCGCCGTCACGCGCAACGGCCAGGGCGAGGTGGTGGGCGGCATGGTCATCATGCTGAAGGGCGAGAACGCCCACGATCTGTCGCAGCGCGTGAAGGCGCGGATGGCCGACGTGCAGGCCAGCCTTCCGCCCGGCATGCGCGTCGAGCCCTTCTACGACCAGAGCGAGGTGATCGACCGCACGACGCGCACGGTCGCGACGAACCTCATCGAGGGGAGCCTGCTGGTCATCGTCGTGCTCTTCATCTTCCTGCGGGACG
>JADZCN010000021.1 GCA_020851565.1 Acidobacteriota bacterium
CCAGCCGGCCACCGACCTTTGGGCGCTGTTCGCCGAGCGCCTGAAACTGGTGAACGGCACTCCGCTCACAGCGTGGTCGGCGAGCTGGTGGCGCGCTCGCAGCGCGAGCGCATCACGCTGAAGGAAGCCGCGCGCCAGGGGCTGACGGAGTGGCCGGCCGTGCTGGAGCAGCTCGACTCGCTCTTCGACCCGGCCCGCGCCGTCGAGCGGCGGTCGGCTCCGGGTGGCACCGCCCCCACGGCCGTGCGCGAGTCGCTCGAGGCCGCGCGCACACAGGCTCTCGCCTACTAGTCCTGCTGGCTGTCACAGCCCAGGGCGAAAGCCAGCGCCGCACAGACCTCGCCCATGCGCCCCGGCGAGAGGCGCGCCAGCCGCCGACCCAGCGCGTCCTGAGAGACCGTGACCAGGTTGTGCAGGTTGACGCAGCACTCCTGCTTCATCCCGTCCTCCGGGCCGAGCGCCACCTCGGACGGCACGCCTCGCTGCGTCGAGGTGATCGGGGCCACGGTGACCCGCGAGAGGTACCGGAGCGCGGAGCTGCGGGTCAGGACGAGGACGGGCCGCTGCTTGTCGGGAGGTGCGAAGCGGTAGAGCCGCACCTCGCCGCGCTCTAGTCCTCGGGCCACTTCGCGACCTTCTCCCAGACGGCCGCATCCTGGGCCGACTCCGGCTGGCGCTCGTAGCCCTGGCGGTCACGCTCCTCCCGCTCCAGCGCGCTGAGCCGGTCGAGGTGCGAACGCAGCGCGTCGCGGATGAGCGCCGAACGGTTCTGGCCCAGCCGCTGCGCGGCCCGGTCCGCGGCGCGCAGGAGCGGCTTGCCCAGCACGACTTGGATGGTCTCCACATGTGGAGTTTACTCGACACCTGACTCCACAGTCGATAGCGAAACCCGCGAAGCTCCGCGTCCGGCGGACGGCTCAGTCCCGCAGTGCCCGCACGGCCTGCTCGAGCGTCGACAGGACCTCGGCGCGGCTGCCGCTCGGCCGGAGCGGCGCCCCGAGGCTGACGCGGCAGATGAACGGCACCGGCACGAGCTCGCCCTTGGGCAGCGTGCGGCCCATGTTGGCCAGCCAGCACGGCACGACGGTCAGGCCCGGCTGGCGCCCGACCAGGTGGGCGATGCCGGCCTTGAACTCGCCCACGTCCGCGGCCTCGGAGCGCCGGGTTCCCTCCGGAAAGAGAATCAGGGCCTGCCCCGCCGCGAGGGCCTCGAGCAGGGGCTCGAGCGGGTCCTCCCCCGCTTGACGGTCCTCTCGCCGGCGCCGGATGGGCAGGATGTTGAAGAAGGTCCGGGAGACGAGCGCGGTCAGCCGGGTGCGCTCGAAGTAGTCGGCCGCCGCCACCGGCCGCACGTCGCGCAGCCGCGACAGGGGGAAGAGCGCCAGCAGCGAGAGCGTGTCGAGGTGGCTGGCGTGGTTGGCCACAAGCACGAAGGGTCCGCTCTCGGGCAGGTGCTCGCGGCCCCGCACGCGCAGGCCGATGAACAGCGTCAGGAACGGCCGCACCAGGAGCAGGAAGAAGAGCCGCTGCGCCAGGTCCTGCCAGGCCGGCCGCATCAGCGCACGGGTCCCGGCTCGCTGGCGGTTGGCCCTGGTTCGCCCCAGTCCATCCAAGGCGAGACCAGGCCGAACGCCAGGTCCGCCACGGCGCGGTTGCCACGCTCGTCGAAATGCCCGTCATCCGGGATGCGGAGGTCCGGCGGCACGTCGAACACTACCGCATCGATGCCCTGCTCGTGGCAGAAGCGGTAGGCGCGCAGGGCGGGCTCTTGCGTGGAGAGGACGAGCACCGCCAGCCTGGATCCTCTGCCAGCGAGGAAGTCGCGGTAGCGGCGCAGCGCGGCGAACGTCGGGTGCTGAGGATCCGGAGCGGTCAGCGCGGTCACGTCGAGGTGGGGCCGGTCGAGCCGCACAGCCAAAGGCGAGAGCCCCCTGACGGCCCGCGGTGTTGCCCCCGTCTCGCGATAGAAGAGCCAGTAGCGGACCGCGAAGGGCAGGTTCACCAGCGCCGACGTACGGCGCAGGGCGTCGAACGCCTCCATGGCGAGGTGGGCCGCCGCCGGGTGCCCAGTAGCCGCGCGCTGGTCGTCCTCGAGGTCGTTCGGGCTGAAGAGGTAGATGGCCAGCGCCGGGGGGTAGCGCCCCGCCAGCGCCATGGACTTGGCGGTCGCCCCCACCGCGCCGAAGCCGTCGACACCGAGGTTCAGGACTCCGATCCCCTCAGGAAGACGGGCCTGGAGCTGAGCGGGCCAGGCCTTCTCCGCTTCGACGCCCCAGCCCATCGTGAAGGAGTCGCCGACGGCGTGCACGAAGCGGGCGGGGGAGGACTCGCCGGGGGGGGGGGCAGCCTGTGGGATGCGAAATGCTTCCGGGCTCGTGGTGACGTGGAAGTCGAGCAACCTCGAGCCACCCGGGCGATCGAGGCGCAGATGGACCGAGCGCGACGGTACGAGGTCGACCCAGGAGGTGCGGGAGTAGCGGTGCACGCGGCGCATCTCCCGGGCGAACCGCAGCGGCCCGGGATCGGCAAGGCGGAGAGCAAGCTCTGCGAGGGCGAGCGAGCCGGCCAGGACGCCGAGCGCGCTGCGCAGGGGGTGCCGCTCGAAGCGGTTCGCGGCGCGCTCGACCGTCACGGCTGCCCCCGGCTGGCTCGGACCCGGCCGGCTCACCATACGCCGAAGCCGTAGTCGTGGAAGTAGCGCACGTAGTGGAAGAACAGCGGCGCCGCGTAGCACAGCGAGTCGAGCCGGTCGAGCATGCCGCCGTGGCCGGGGATCAG
>JADZCN010000022.1 GCA_020851565.1 Acidobacteriota bacterium
CTGATCCCCGGATCCCCGATCCCTGCTCCCTGCTCCCTGCCCCCTGATCCCCGATCCCTGCTCCCTGCTCCCTGATCCCTGATCCCTGATCCCTGCCCCCTGCCCCCTGACCCCTGATCCCTGACTTCACTACAATCCCCTGATGCTGCCCCACGACATCGACGCCCTGGTTCGGGGCCTGCACGCCGATCCGTTTGCCGTCCTCGGCCCGCACCAGGCCGGCCAGGACCTGGCCATCCGGGCCTTCTGGCCGCGGGCGGGGGCGCTTGCGGTGACGGCCCCGGACGGGCAGGACGCGCGCCCGATGACCCGCATACACCCGGAGGGGCTGTTCGAGCTGATCCTGCCCGCGACCAGCCGCGAAGGGTTCGACTACCGTCTGCGCGTCACGCTGGGCCATGGCCACGCGTTCACCGTCGACGACCCGTTCCGGTACGGCCCGGTCCTCACCGACTACGACCTGCACCTGCTGGCCGAGGGCACACACGTGCGGGCGTTCGAGAAGCTCGGCGCCCGGCCCATCACGCACGGCATCCGGCGCGGCGTGCACTTCGCCGTCTGGGCGCCCAATGCGCGGCGGGTGAGCGTGGTGGGGGACTTCAACGGGTGGGACGGCCGCGTGCATCCCATGCGCCTCAGGTCCAGCGGCTATTGGGAGACGTTCCTGCCCGACCTGGCCGCCGGCGACCGATACAAGTTCGAGGTGCTGGGCGCCGACGGCTCGGTGAACCTCAAGGCCGATCCCTGTGGCCGGTACTTCGAAGTGCCGCCGCGCACGGCCTCCATCGTCTGGTCGAGCGACGACTACGCGTGGGGCGATCGGGCATGGATGGCGGCCCGCACGGGGCACGACCGGTGGATCGAGCGGCCGATGTCCATCTACGAGGTACACCTGGGCAGCTGGCGCAGGTCGCCGGACGGCCGGCCGCTCACCTACCGCGAGATGGCAGAGCAGCTGGTGCCCTACGTGAAGACCATGGGCTTCACGCACCTCGAGCTGCTGCCGGTGATGGAGCATCCCTTCACCGGCTCCTGGGGCTACCAGGTGATCGGTTTCTTCGCGCCGACGAGCCGCTTCGGGCCGCCCGAAGACTTCAAGTTCTTCGTGGACGCCTGTCACCAGGCGGGGCTGGGCGTCATCCTCGACTGGGTGCCCGGGCACTTCCCGAAGGATCGGCACGGCCTCGCGCGCTTCGACGGCACCGCCGCCTACGAGCACGCGGACCCGCGGCAGGGGGAGCACCAGGACTGGGGCACGCTGGTCTTCAACTACGGGCGGCACGAGGTGCGATCCTTCCTTCTGTCCAACGCCCTCTACTGGCTCGAGGAGTTCCACGTCGACGGCCTGCGCGTGGACGCGGTCGCGTCGATGCTCTACCTGGATTACTCGCGCCAGCCGGGACAGTGGGTGCCCAACCAGTACGGCGGACGCGAGAACCTGGAGGCCATCGCGTTTCTCGAGCAGCTGAACGCGCTCGTCGCCACCGAGTGTCCCGGCGCGGTCGTCTTCGCCGAGGAGTCGACGTCGTGGCCGGGGGTGACGCGGCCCGTGCACCTCGGCGGCCTCGGCTTCACCTACAAGTGGAACATGGGGTGGATGCACGACATGCTCGACTACACCGCGCAGGATCCCGTGTACCGCAAGTGGCATCACAACCGCGTGACCTTCTCGTTGATGTACGCCTACAGCGAGCGCTTCGTGCTGCCGTTCTCGCACGACGAGGTGGTGCACGGCAAGCGATCGCTCCTCGACAAGATGCCGGGCGACGTGTGGCAGCGCCACGCCACCCTGCGGGCGCTCTACGGCTACATGTTCGCGCACCCGGGCAAGAAGCTGCTCTTCATGGGCGGCGAGATCGGCCAGTGGCGCGAATGGAATCACGACGGCGAGCTCGATTGGGAGGTGCTGGGGGACCCGCGCCACGCGGGGCTCCAGCGGTGGCTGAAGGATCTGAACCACGCATACGTCTCGGCGCCCGCGCTCTGGGAGCGGGACGACAGGCCCGAAGGCTTCCAGTGGATCGACTGCCACGATCACGAGAACAGCATCCTGTCACTCGTGCGCTGCGGAGCGGAGGCCGCATCCCACGTCGTGGCCGTGGTCAACTTCACGCCGCTGCCGCGCCACGGCTACCGGATCGGCGTGCCCTCGGCGGGCCCGTATCGCGAGGTGCTGAACAGCGACGCCTCGGTGTACGGGGGCAGCAACGTGGGGAACGGCGGCGAGGTCCCCACTGAAGCCGTTCCCGCGCACGGGTTCGGGCAGTCCCTTTCGCTGACCGTGCCGCCGCTCGGGTTCCTGCTGCTGGAGGGCCTGCGGTAAGGCGCGGCCCTTTCGGGCCGCGTGGGCGCGCCCTTTGGGCGCGTGGGCACGCCTGCGGCGTGTAGGCACGCCTGACGGCGTGTAGGATCCCACGGCGCGTAGCGCCGGCTACCGCGCGAAGCGCGGCCTACGCGGCCTACGCGGCAAAGCCGCGCCCACCCTGTGCAGCACGGCCCACGCCGCAAGCGGCGCCTTCCCGGCATGCGTACTGCACTGCAGCGCCGCAAGCATGCAGATGCGGTCCTTTCGCGTTCCGCTTCCGGACAACGTTGTCCGGTTGCGGCCACTGCGTGGGACGAGTGCTGGGACGGATGACTCTCTGCTTGATCCGTTCCCGCAAGACACCGATAGTCGGAGGATGCAAAAGGACGACTGCGTCCGCATCCGCCCGCTGGCCTTCTTCCTCGTCGCGACCGGCCTCACTTTCTTCTCGTCGTTCCAGTCGTTCTACTTCGTCTCCACCTTCACGGAGAAGCCGGCGCCCTTCGGCCTGCTTTTCGTCCTGAACCTGGGCTACTGGTACTCGTGGGCCTGCCTGGCGCCGGGCATCTTCTGGCTGTCACGCCGGTTCCCCCTCGACAAGCAGCACTGGCGCGTCTCGCTGCCGATGCACCTGATGGGCGTGTTCGTGGCGACGACGCTGCACGTGGCGATGTCGGTGGCGACGCGGGTGGCGACGTACTGGACGATCGGTGAATCGACGGCCTCGTGGCTGCGCGAGGCCCAGCGGATGTTCTTCCTCAATTTCGACTGGGAGATGATGACCTACTGGGCCATCGTCGGGTTGTGCCATGCGCTGGCGTACCGGCACGTGGCGCAGGCGCGCGCCCTCCGGGCCAGCCAGCTCGAGACCCGCCTCGTCGAAGCCCAGCTGCAGTCGCTGCAGCGACAGCTCCAGCCGCACTTCCTCTTCAACACCCTCAACACGATTTCGGCGCTCATGCACCGCGACGTCGAGGCCGCCGACGCCATGATCGCCAGGCTCAGTGACCTGCTGCGCATCTCGCTCCAGATGGTGGGGGTCCAGGAGGTGTCGCTGAAGGAAGAACTGGATTTCCTATCCAAGTATCTGGAGATCGAACAAACGCGGTTTCGGGACCGTCTCACGGTGGTGTTCGACGTGCAGCCGGATACCTTCGACGCCCTGGTGCCAAACCTTATCCTGCAGCCGCTCGTCGAAAATGCCATCAAGCATGGCATCGGGCCCCGCCCCGCGCCCGGCACCATCACCATTCGGTCCCGCCGGGTGGGGGGGATGCTGGAGCTGAACGTCCAGGACAACGGGGTGGGCCTGTCGGCGGCCAGGCTGTCCGATTTCAACCGGGGGGTCGGGCTCTCGAACACGCGTGCGCGGCTGGAGCATCTCTACGGGTCGCTCCACCGCTTTGAATTCCGGCAGCCGCCTGAGGGCGGGCTGCTGGTGTTGATTGCCGTACCGCTGGCGGAGGTTGCCGAGGAAGTGGTGGGGGTGCAGGCCGTAGAGGGGGCTGCGTGAACAAGATCCGAACCGTGGTGGTGGACGACGAGCCGATGGCGCGCGAGCGCCTGGTCGGCCTCCTGGGGCAGGAGAAGGACATCGAGCTCATCGGCGAGTGCGCCGACGGCTCGCAGGCCATTTCAGCCATCCAGCAGCAACAACCCGACCTGGTGTTCCTCGACGTGCAGATGCCGGCGTGCGATGGCTTTCGCGTCATCGAGCACGTGGGCCCCGAGCGCATGCCGGCGGTGGTCTTCGTGACGGCGTACGACGAGTACGCACTCAAGGCCTTCGAGGTCCACGCCCTCGACTACCTGTTGAAGCCGTTCGGCCGCGATCGCTTCCAGCAGACCCTGCAGCACGCCCGCGCGCACGTGGAGCGCCGCCGAGCCGGGGACCTGGGCCGCCGCCTGATGGCGCTCGTGCAGGACATCAAGCCCGAGCCGCAGAAGATGGATCGCCTCGTCGTGAAATCCGGCGGGCGCGTGTTCTTCCTGCGCACCGACGACATCGAATGGGTGGAGGCCGCCGGCAACTACGTCCGCCTGCACCTGGCCACCGACTCACACCTCTTCCGCGAGACGATGAACAACATGGAGGGGCGGCTGGACGGTCGGCGCTTCGTCCGCATCCACCGCTCGCGCATCGTCAACACCGATCGGATCAAGGAACTGCAGCCGTGGTTCAACGGGGAGTACGTGGTGGTGCTGCACAACGGCACGCGCCTCACGCTCAGCCGCGGCTATCGCGAGAAGCTGCAGGAGAGGTTGGGGAAGGGGTTCTAGAGGCCCGCCCACCGCGCGAAGCCGGCCCACGCGCAGCGAGGTCTTTCATGTCCGAGCACCACGGCGAGAAGGAACTGGCGGCGTTCATTCGGGCGGGTGCCGCAAGGCGGCACGACCAGGCCTTTGGCGATTACTTCAGGGGCCGGAACGCTTCGTGCGCCCTCGGCGCGGCCTACGAGGGCATGTACCGGCTGCCCGACAACGCCGACGGTACGCGCCCGACCAAGGACCTCGACTGGTTCTTCGACTGCCTGGAAGGGACCATCCGCCGGTGCCCGGCGGAGGGTTGCCGCAAGCGCCTGACGCTCGCCTCCATCCTCGTGCACCTGAACGACGACCATCGCTGGACGCGCGAACAGATTGCCGCGTGGCTGGAAGACGAGAAGGCCAATGGGCGCCTGCCCCCGCGCACGCCCCCCGCCCCGTAGGACCGCCCTTCGCGGGGTGGACCCCCGCGATACCCAATTGCGACCCGGCGCGTCGGGTTGGCAGGGCGAAAGGCCGAACGACGAAAGGGCGGGACCGAGGCGTGCCTCGATCCCGCCCTTGCTGTTGGTCCCGCGCGACCCGCCGTCCTAGAACGTCACGCGCACGCCGAACCGGATGACCCGCGGCGCCACGATGCCGCTGATCCGGTTGGCGTTCGATGCTGCCTGGTTGCGCCGGTACGCCAGCACCGTGTTGACGTTGGACAGGTTGAATACGTCCATCGCCGGGATGATGCGCGCCCGGCCGACCGTGATCGGCCGGTCGATCCGCAGATCCACCTGGTGGAAGTTGTCCAGCCGCACGTCACCGAGCGGATCGAGTAGCACGGTGGTCTGGCCGGCCTGGTTCGCCCGGTTCGGCGTCAGGATGCCCTGGGGGAACGGGTATCCCTGGCGGCCCTGGTAGCCGACGCCCACGTTGAAGCCGTAGGGCAGCTGGTAGCTGCCGTTGAGCTTCACGAGCCACTTCGCATTTGGGAACACCGAGTCGATGCCGCTGCCTGCGGCCTCAGGCGCGTACTGGGCGCCGTTCCACTGCTCGATGTTGGTCGGGTCCTCGTACGCGTTGGGCGAGTCCCAGTGGTCCACGGCGCTGTTGTACGCGAAGCTGCCGCTCATGGCCCATCGATTGGACATCCGCTTGGCCATCGTCAGCTCGAAGCCGTTGTAGTCGCGGTACCGGTCGGGCACGTTCGTGCGGATGAACGCCGCCGGCAACGGAATGGTTGGCTGATAGTAGGTGATGGCCTCGCAGCGGGCGCCGGTCGGGCACGTCGTGGCCTGGTAGTTGACCGCGACGTAGTCGGCGCTGGTCAGGCCGACGCGGTCCTGCCAGTTGAAGCGGTCGTACTTGCGCCAGATGTAGCTGGCGCCCACGCCCAGGCCGGGCCTCAGCTCGTGGTTGATGCCGACGATGAACTCCCGCGTGCGGTCGTTCTTGATGTTCTCGTCCACCGTTCCCGCCGAGCGCGAGTTGGAGGGGTTCGCGGGGTTGTAGGCGGCGCTTCGCGACAGGATGGTGTTCAGGTTGAGCTCACCGGCCTGCACGAAGCCGTCGTTGTTGGCGTCGGCCCAGGGATAGCGGACGAACACCTGGCCGGTGGCGGCCAGCTCGCTCGAGAGCTGGCCCGGCGCCATCTGGCCGAAGTAGGTGGCATAGGACGCATTGGCCACCGTGCGGCCCGTCCCTGAGATGTCATAGGTGAGGCCCAGGCGGGGCGAGAAGTCCTTCCACGTGACGCCGGCGTCCGCCCCCGCGAAGCTCACGGAGGGGAGCTGCACGGGGAGGATCGGGCTGGCCGGCACTTCCGCTGCCACCGCCTCGTCACCCTGGATGTCCAGGCGGAAGCCGATGTTGAACGTGAAGCGCTTCACGGTGTAGCTGTCCTGCGCGTAGAACGCCAGCGTGTCGAGGTGCGACTCGGAGTAGCCGTCACGATACATGTCGGCCGAGTTGGGCACGCCATTCGTGTAGCGCGCCACGGCGTTGCCGCCGTAGTGGTTGATGCTCGTGGAGTGCGCGGTGCGCCACCGGAAGCCCGCCTTGAACGCGTGGTCGCCGCTCATGAAGTTGGGCAGGAAGTAGTTGGTCGTCACGTCCACGCTGTTGGTGGGACGCATGAAGATCGACTGCTGGTACGAGCGTCCCCAGATGCCGGTGGTCGTCTCGAACCGCGGCTGGACCGTGGCCAGCGAGTCCTCGTGGAAGTCGAGCGTGAAGTTGTTGCCCAGGTGCGCCCACTGCACGTCCACCAGGAAACGATCGCTGAACACGTGCTGGTCGCTGACCTTCCAGAAGGGCGAGGGGCCGGTGACCCAGCCGAACTTGCCGAACGCGCTCGAGACGGCTTTCTGGCGATAGGTGGTCTCGATGGGTCGCGTGTCCGACGCGTCGCGCGCGTTGCGCACCTTCTCGGCCCAGGTGTTCTGGAAGCCGAGCCGGTTGCCCTCGAACGGCGAGTAGGTGATCTTCCAGTTGTAGTTGTTGAGCTCGGTCAGGTCCGTCTCGAGGCAGGCGCGCAGGCCCGCCGTGTCGGTCGGCGGCGTGGGACGGCACGTCGGCGTGTCCTTGTAGAAGCCGACGACGCCCACCTTGACGTCCTGCGTGCCGTAGCTGCCCCAGAACCAGGCACGGCCGCGCACGATCGGGCCGCCGATGTCGAAGCCGTAGTCCTTGATGTTCTGGATGGGTGCGCCGGAGCCGGCGCCAGCGGCCCGGATCTCGTCGGTGATGTTGTCCGCCTGGAATTCCTCGTCGGTGACGAGGAAGCGCGCGTTCCCCCTGAACCGATCCGTGCCGCCCTTCGTCACGAGGTTGATGCCGACGCCGCCGGTCTGCTGAGACGCGTCCGCGCCGCCCGTCGTCACCTGCATCTCCTCGAGCATGTCGAAGTCGTAGTAGATCGGCGAGGCGCCGGTCGCGGACATGTCGGTGATGTCCACGCCGTCAATCGACCACTTGTTGTTACCGGTGCTGGCGCCGCGGGAGATGTAGCCGGACTGCTGGCCCGACTGGCTGCCGCCCACGTTGGCGCGGTCCATGGTGATGCCGGGCGTCTTCTCGAGCATCACCCACGGGTCGCGTGCCGTCGGCAGGTTCTGCAGCGTGTCGAGATCGAACGAGCTGCGCGTGCCGGTCGATTTCGTATCGATGAGCGGGCTCTCGCCGGTCACCGTCACCGTCTCCTGCACGGTCGAGAGCTCCATCTGGGCGTTGACCTGGGCCGAGAACCCGATGGTGATTCGGACGTCGGTCATCTGCAGCGTCCGGAAGCCGGGGAGCTCGAAGGTGACCGTGTAGGTGCCGATCGGCAGCTCCGGCATCCGGTACGAGCCGGTTTCCGAGGTCACCGCGACGCGGGGCTGCAGCAGGGCGGGACCCGCGGCGGTCACGGTGGTGCCGGGCAACACCGCTCCCGACGAGTCGGTCGCCCGTCCGAAGATCTCGCCCGTCTGTTGCTGGGCGGCGGCCGTGCTCCCCACGAGCGTCAGCAGCGCCACCAGACATGTGGTTGTCAGCTTCATCCCTGTCCTCCTCATCCCAGGCAAGAATTCGTCACACAATTCGTCCCAGGGGTGAGCAGTATCCGTACCGATTGGGCTGACTTCGCGCGTGCGTGGAGACAGCGAAAAAGTGCTGAAAAACTCACCCCTGAGGGAGAGAAGGCGCCGAGAATCCAAGAATTCGTATAACGGGCGTTCAATATTCAGAACGACGACGCCGATCGACGGGTGGTGACCGCGGCGGTGATCAGCGGAAGACTCTGCGGAATCGCTGCGGGATTCATTGAAAAAATCGAACTGGTCTGCGCGCATTTCGTAATGGTCCCGCCCGTGCGCGCCCTGCTACCGTCGACGGGCATTCTCGAGTAGCAGGAGACACGCGCATGCGACACTTCAAGGTTCCCGAGACGCTCCGGCACGACCTGCCCGCCGCCGTGGTCGTGTTCCTGGTGGCCACGCCGCTCTGCCTGGGCATTGCGCTCGCGTCGGGCGCGCCGCTGTTCTCCGGCATCATCGCGGGGGTGGTCGGCGGCCTGGTCGTGGGGGCAGCCAGCGGGTCGGCGCTCGGGGTCAGCGGGCCCGCTGCCGGCCTGGCGGTGATCGTGCTCGGCGCCATCACGACCCTCGGCGCCTGGGAGACGTTCCTGCTCGCGGTGGTGCTGGCCGGCGTCATCCAGGTGGCGCTCGGCTTCGCGCGCGCCGGGATCATCGGCTACTACTTCCCCTCGTCGGTCATCAAGGGGATGCTCACCGGCATCGGGCTCACCATCATTCTCAAGCAGCTGCCCCACGCCGTGGGCTACGACGCGGATCCGGAGGGCAGCCTGGCGTTCGCGCAGGCGGGTGGAGAGAACACGTTGTCGGCGCTGGGGCAGATGCTGGGGTTCATCCAGCCGGGCGCCCTGGCGGTGGCGATGGTTTCGCTGGTCGTGCTGGTGCTCTGGGAGCAGCCGGTCATCAAGCGGATGAAGGCCTCGCTCTGGATCCAGGGGCCGCTCGTCGCGGTCGCCCTGGGCATCCTGCTCAACGAGGTGTTCAAGGCCGTCGCGCCGTCGATGGCGATCGCCTCGACTCACCTGGTGCAGATCCCGGTCTCGGAGGGCGTGCGGGGCTTCCTGTCGCTGTTCACGCTGCCCGACTTCTCGCAGCTGACCAACCCGGCGGTGTACACCACGGCGATCACGCTGGCGGTGGTGGCCAGCATCGAGACGCTGCTGTGCGTCGAGGCGACGGACCGGCTCGACCCGATGAAGCGTGTCACCCCGACGGACCGCGAGCTGAAGGCCCAGGGCCTCGGCAACATCGTCTCCGGGTTGATCGGCGGGCTGCCGATCACGCAGGTCATCGTGCGCAGCTCCGCAAACATCCAGTCGGGCGGGCGGACGAAGCTGTCGGCCATCCTGCACGGCGTGCTGTTGCTGGCGGCGGTCGTCGCCGCGCCGGCGCTCCTGAACCTCATCCCGCTGGCAACCCTCGCGGCCATCCTGCTGGTCGTGGGCTACAAGCTCGCGAAGCCGTCGCTCTTCGCCGCGATGTACCAGCTGGGCCCCTACCAGTTCATCCCCTTCGTGATCACGGTCGTGGGCATCCTCGTGACGGACCTGCTGGTGGGCATCGGGCTGGGGATGGCCGTCGCCGTCTTCTTCATCCTGCTCACGAACTACCGCAACCCGTATTTCGTGGATGCGAGGCCTCACAAGCCCGGCGAGGTCGTGCGGCTGTCGCTGTCGGAGGACGTGTCGTTCCTGAACCGGGCGACGATCATGCGGACGCTGAACGCCATACCGCCCGGCACCCGGGTCGAGATCGACGCAACGCGGTCGGTGAACATCGACTACGACGTCTACGAGATCCTGAGGGGCTTCGAACAGCGGGCGAAGCTCGTGAACATCGACCTGACCATCCGGGGGCTCGACGCGCTGCGGCGCCAGAACGACTCCATGCGGCGCGTCCAGCGCGTGATTCGCCGCGAGCGCAAGCGCGTGGCGCGCCAGGCGCCCGAAGCGGCCTGACGAGGGCCAGGGGACGGGCCGGGCCCGCCCGGGCGAGTCGGAGGACAATAGCTGTCCGTGTTCCAGCCAGACGAGGATGACATGCGCACACAGACGAAAGAGATCCAGCAGAGCCTGACGCCGGAGAAGGCGTTCGACATTCTCAGGGACGGGAACCAGAGGTTCATCAGCAACCTGCGGCTGAACCGCAACCTGCTGCAGCAGGTGAACGAGACCTCGGATGGCCAGCACCCGTTCGCCATCGTCCTCAGCTGCATCGACTCCAGGACGAGCGCGGAGCTCATCTTCGACCAGGGCCTGGGGGACATCTTCAGCGTCCGCGTGGCGGGGAACGTGCTGAACGAGGACATCCTGGGCAGCATGGAGTTCGCCTGCCAGGTGGCCGGCGCGAAGCTCATCGTGGTGCTGGGCCACACCCGCTGCGGCGCGGTCAAGGGCGCCTGCAGTCACGTCCAGCTGGGACACCTGACCGGGCTGCTCGGCAAGATCGGCCCGGCCGTCTACGAGGTCGAGAGGATGGGGGGCGCCGATCTCCCGGAGGCCGAGCGCGTCGAACGGGTGGCCCTCGAGAACACCCGCCACCAGATGCGGGCCATCCTGGATCGCAGCCCGATCCTCGAGCACCTCTTCAACGAGGGCAAGGTCGGCATCGTCGGGGGGATGTACTCGGTGGAGACGGGCGAAGTGACGTTCTTCGACCACCAGTTCCACCCGCGCGCCGAGGCCACCGAGACGGCCGCCGCCGCGCGCTGACCGGTTTCCAGACGGAAACGAAACGGCCGCCGGTGGGGGCTCCCACCGGCGGCCGTTCGCATGTCACCGCACGTCGGTCCGAACCTGCGTGCTTTGAACCTCTGTGTTTTGAACCTCTGTGTTTTGAACCTCCGTGCTTTGAACGCCCGTGCTTTGAACGTCCGTTCCTACCAGTTGAACTTCACCCCGAACTTCGCGATGCGCGGCGGCAGTACCGTCGTCGCCTTCTCGAACGCGGCGCCGGACCGCCAGTTGATGTTGATGGCGGTGTTCGCGTTGAGCGCGTTGTAGAGGTCGAAGAACAGGCCCACGCGCGCGCGATCGGCGAAGGTGAGCTGCTTCTCCACCCGGATGTCGACCACCGACACCGTGTCCTGCCGGCGGGTGCCGATGGGCTCGGCCAGGATGATCTGGTTGCCGTAGTTCAGCTCGCCCGGCCGGGTGACGAAGAAGCGGCCGTAGGGGGCGCCGCTCTGCATCTTCAGCACGGGCGTCACGCGCAGGCCCCAGCCGGCGTCAACGGTGCCGCTGATCTTCGCGTTCCAGTTGGTGAACTCGTTCAGCGTCTGCTCGTTCGGGTTCGTCGGGTAGCTGCCGAAGAACGCGAACTGGCTGACCGCGGTGCCGAACCGGTTGTTGAAGTACAGGTTGCCGTACTCCTCGGTCCACGTGTAGGAGTAGGAGGCCACCATCGACCAGCGGTTGCCGTAGCGCTTGTTGGCCGAGAACTCGAGCGTCTTGTAGGTGCCCTCGTACCCGGGGATGTTCGTCGTCACCTGGCTCGAGCGGCGGCTCGGGTCGTCCAGGTTGAAGGCCGGGATGGCGCGGTCGTCGCCGTTGCCGTAGACGTTGTCGGCGCCGGGATCGACCACCGTCACCGGCACGTTGAACGCGTCGAACGGGCGCAGTTCGTTCACCTGCTGCCAGCCCTGGTTGTCCGTCTTGTACACGTAGCCGACGCGCACGCCGAGGTCGTTCATCACGGCCCGCTCCACGAAGAACGACATCTCGTCGTTGTAGGCGTTCTTCATGTCGGGATCGACGCGGGCGTTGGCCACGCCGCCGAAGCGCGTCTCGAGCACGCGCTCCTCGCCCTCCTGGTACACGCGGTCGCCGTTGACGTCGGCCCACGTGTAGTCGGCGTACTGGTTGGCCGTGTTCGGGTTCACCGAGTCGGCCAGGTTCACGCCGGTGTTGAAGTAGAAGCGGCCCCAGTTCGCCTTCAGCACCGTCTTGCCGTCGCCCGCCAGGTCGTACGTGACGCCCAGCCGCGGGACGATGTGGTTGAAGGCGATGACCTCGGAGACCTCCGAGAACTGCAGCGGCGTCGGCACGAAGCGGCCCGCCGGCAGCGCCTGCTCCGGCAGCCACACGCGGTAGCGGTCGAACCGGGCGCCCACGTTGAGCGTCAGGCGCTGGATCTGCCACGTGTCGGTCACGAAGACCGACGTGGAGGCCAGGGCGCTCCAGCTGTCGGCGTTGTTGTAGAGGCGCACCGATGCCGGCGTCGTTCCCATCGGGCCGCTCGCCAGGTCGCCGTTCACGAAGTGAATCACGTTGCTGGCGTACGCCTGGTTCCACAGCGTCTCGCCCTTCTCGTCCAGGTACTCGCCGCCCACCTTGAAGTTGTGCGAGCCGCCCAGGAAGTTGTCCTTGAAGTAGCTGAGGGCGCCGGTGTACTGGTTGCGCCGCCGGCGCAGCTCCCAGTCGCGGCCGCCGCCCAGGATCTGGTTCGTCGTCAGCGACTCGTAGCGGGTGTCGGTCGTGTTGCTGTCCAGCCCGAAGTTGTAGCCGAACTGCCCGGCGCGAACCTCCGCGAACATGTTCTGGTTGATCGTGCCGTTCCACTCGCCCTTGTAGACCCAGCTCGGCGAGTCCTGCAGCACCGTGGAGTCGGCCGTGATGTGCACGGGCGCGCCCAGGCGGTTGCTGCTGTCGGTGCGGTTCGGCTGCTGCTTGGTGCCGTGCTGCAGGTACCCGATGAACTTGTTGTTCTGGTTCATCTGGTAGGTGGCCTTGCCCGTGTAGTTGAACAGCTTCGTATTGAACGGCGTGCCGTCCAGGAAGCTGCCAGAGGGCGGCGCCGCGACCGAGTTGCGCTGGTTCAGGTACGCGAAGTAGCCCCAGACCTTGTCCTTGACGAGCGGGCCACCCACGTCCACGTTCAGGTTCTTGTACGAGGCGAGGCGGTTGCCGTCATCGGCGATGATCGCGCCCGGCGACGGCCGGATCTGATCGGCCGCCAGGTTGCGGCTCTGGATGTCCTCGGTCTCGAAATCGTAGTAGAGGCTGACGCTCGGCGTGTTCGCGCCGCTCTTGCTCACGAACTGCGTCAGCACGCCGGGGTTCGGCATCTCGGCCGAGTTGCCCGCCGCGCCGATGAACACCTCCTCGAACGATCCGTAGTCCAGGTAGAAACCGGCGGCGGAGGTGCCCTCCGTCGTGTTGATGCCCTCCACGAGCGGACGGTTCTGGCCCGAGTAGCCGTACGAGAAGTACGTGGTCTGCGTGCCCATCGTCGAGCCCCCGACGTCCACGCGGTTCAGCGTGACCGAGGGGGTCGTCGCCAGCAGCGACCACATGTCGCGCGCGTTCGGGATGGAGGACAGCATCTGCTGGTCGTAGTTGGTCTGCACCCGCGTCGCCGACGTGTCGATGACCGGTGACTGGCCGCTGACCGTCACCGTTTCCTGCAGCGTCGCCACGTTGAGGGCGATGTTCACCTGGGCGTTGAACCCCAGCGTGATGCGGATGCCTTCGCGCACGGCGGTCTGGAAGCCCGCGAGCTCGTAGCTGATGCGGTACTCGCCGGGAGGCACGGCCGGGAAGCGGTACACGCCCGCTTCGTTGGTGACGACCGTGAGCTGGCCGATCTGTGCCGGGCTGGTGGCCGTCACCGTGACGCCGGGCAGCACGCCGCCCTGGGCGTCCCTCACTTCGCCGCTGATGCTCCCCGTGGAGCTGGCGCCGCCGCCCTGGGCGAACGCGGGTGCGGAGCTGAGCCCGAGCACCGCCACGAGCGCCCAGACGAGGTTGGTCCAACGCTTCATTCGAGAACCTCCTGACAGGTGAATCCGGACCGCCGTGTGTGGGCACGGCGGCGGAGAGCCGCAAGACGCGGCTCGACCCTGCGGGGGAGCAATTCCAGTGCCCCGGCTCGTCACGGCCGGCGGCCGTTCGTCCCACGGCGTCGCTGGGACGAGCAGCCGGGACGGGGGACGGGTGCCCGGTGCACGACTCGAATGCCACTGACCATCCGTTACGCCTCCGCTGCGGCGGCGGGCGCGCTTCAAGCAAGTGAACCGGCGATTCGTCAAATCGAATCGGGTGAGCGGTGGGGCCCGCCCCGGCGCATGGCGCCGCGGGTCACTGCATGAGGACGGGGAGGGCCGTGACGAACGATGCGATGAGGGCGACCAGGGTGAGGACGAGGCAGCCGAGGGCGAGCGCGAGGTGATCGATGCGCTCCTTCTTCAGCGGGTCGAGCACGAGCGAGGCCAGGTAGCCGCCGGCGAAGCCGCCGGCGTGTGCCCAATTGTCCACGCCCGGGAAGATGAGGCCGAAGAGGCCGAGGAAGAGGGCGTACTGCAGGCCGGCTTGTCCAGCGTGGCTGTGCCCCGTCCGCCGGCCGTAATGAACGAGCGCGCCGAGGAGGCCGAAGATGGGAGCCGACGCGCCCACCGAGAACAGGGCGCCGCCAATCAGCGGGATGCCGGCGAGGTAGAGCCCTGCCACCGAGCTGGCCGTGAAGCCGGCGACGCCTGAGGCCGTGTAGATGATGATCATCCGCCCCGCGCCGTACAGGTCCGCGACGGCCGGCGCCAGCTGGCGAATCCACATCACGTTGAAGAAGATGTGCAGCACGCCGGCGTGCAGCCAGCCTGCGGTGAGGACCGTCCACCAGCGGTCGAACGTGAACACCGGCACGGCGCCGCTGGCGCCGAGCAGGAAGAGGATCTCGGTGCTGGGCGAGAGGAAGCCCTGGATGTTGGTGCCCGAGAGCAGGAGCGACAGCGCGTAGAGCGTGATGGTCCCGCCCATCACGACGGGGACGAACCCGAGGTCGTGGCCCAGGCGCCGGAGCGCCGGCCCATAGCCCCACAGCCCGGGATTGCGCCGGCCGCAGTTGTAGCAGGTGTCGTCGTTCACCCCCACCAGCACGCCGCAGGAGGTGCAGATGACGGAGCCTTCGGTCTGGCGCTTCAGCATCAACCGATGATACTCAGTCGTGCTGTCCGGGACCGAAAAGAAACCACGAAGGCACGAAGAAGCACGGAGCACACGAAGTCAGGACCCCAAGCCCCAAGCCCCAAGACCCAAGACCAGACGTAATCACAGGCCGTGCTTCCTGTACCAGGCGATGGACCGTTCGAGCGCATCCACCACGTGCTTCGTCTCGCGCAGGCCGTGGCCCTCGCGGGGGTAACGGACCATCACGGTTTCGACGCCCACGTCGTGGAGCGCGATGTAGAACTGCTCGGCCTCCTCGATGGGGACGTCGTTGTCGTTCTCGCCGTGGATGAACAGGACCGGTGTCTTCACCTGGTCCGCGTAGCGGATGGGCGAGCGTTCCCAGAGCATATCGATGATGCGTGTCGCGTCCACCCGCTCGTGCGGGAAGCCGCCGTACTCAACGGCGAGGTAGTCGTGGTAGTAGGCGAGGTAGTTCTGCGTGACGAGGTTCGAGATGCCGGCGCTGGGAATGGCTGCCTTGAACCGCGGCGTGCGGGTGATGATCCAGTTCGTGAGCTGCCCGCCGTAGCTGCCGCCCTCGATGCCCATCCGGGTGGCGTCCAGCCACGGGTGCTTCGCGAGCGCCGCGTCCACACCGGCCAGCACGTCGCGCGCCTCGGCGCCGTTCTGATCGCGGAAGATGGCGTCGGCGAGTGCCTGCCCGTATCCGGTGGATCCGCGGTAGTTCACCATCAGCACGGCCCAGCCCAGCCCCGCGTACACCTGCGCCTTCGGGTTGAAGGCGGGGCCCTGCTGACCGTGCGGCCCGCCGTGGATCATCACGATGAGGGGCACGCTGGCCGGCTTCGCACTCGCCGCGCCGGCGGGCTTCGTGAGAAACGCCTCGATCTCCAGCCCTTCGTTCGAGAAGGTGAACGCCTCGACCTCCGCGAGCCCGCGCGAGCCGAGGAGCGCCTGGTTGAGCGTGGTGACCTGGACAGGCTGCGCGTGCGGTGCGCTCCCTGCCTGGAGCGCCGGGGCCGGGGTACGGAGCGCCGGGGCTTCAGCCCCGGCGACATCCACCGTGAAGAGCTCCGATGGAGAACCCGTCGCCGAGAACGCGTAGGCGACGCGGCCCTTTCCCACCGAGAAGGCGCCCACACCGCCGCGCCCACCGACGATGGTCGAGACGCGCGGCGTTCCCGCCGCCGGTCCTCTCCCGACGGCGCGAGCGTCGCTCCCGTCATCGCTCCTCCCGCCGACGGCGGGCACCTCGACCGCCATGAGCTTCACGCTCCCACGCGCCTGCACCGTGAAGTAGAGCCGCCGCCCGTCCGCCGACCACTGCGGCGCCCCCTGGCGGTTGTCGATGGCCTTGCCCACCTCCACCCGCTCCGATCCGTCCGCACGCATGACCCACACGTGCGTGTCCTCCATCGTCGTCTCGGAGGACGTGAGGTCGCGCGTCGTGCCCGCAAACGCGATGCGCGTGCCGTCGGGCGACCAGGCGGGGAAGTACTCCGCGCTCTTCGTCGCGGTCAGGCGCGTGACCGCGCCGTCCCCCACGCCGACGGTGAAGACGTCGTAGTTGAACCGCTTGTCGGGGGTGGCTTCGCGGTTCGACACGAAGAGGATGCGATCCCCCTTCGGTGACCAGTCGATGGAGTGCTCGTAGTACGGGCCGTCGGTCAGCTGGCGCACCTGGCGCGTGGCGACGTCGGCGACGAAGATGTGCAGTCGCCGGTTGTCGTTGAAGCGCGTCAACCCCTCCGTGGCCGTGGGCTTGAAGAGGTAGCGCGTGATGACCATCGGGTCACCATCTGCACCCTCCGACTCGGGCCCGCTGGTGGCCGAGACGAACGCGAGGAGCTTCCCATCGGGCGACCACGCCACGCGCCTGCCCGAAGAGGGCAGGGGATGGTTCGTGCCGGTGACGGGCGCGACGAGCCGCGAGGCCTCGCCTCGGCGAGTGGCCACCACGAGGCCGCTGCCCTCCGCCGTGCGGCCGATGTAGGCGATGCGCGTCCCGTCGGGCGACCACCGGGGGCCCGAACCGTTCTCGAGCCGCACGGTCTCGCCGGTGGCCATGTCGCGGAGCCAGGTGCTGCTCGTCGGGCGCCCGGGCTCGGCGCTCGACACGACCGAGTAGGCGAGGTCTGCCCCGGTGGGTGAGAGCTGCACGTCACCAACCGACCGGAGTGCGTAGAAGTCCGCGGGCGCGAGTGGCGGCGTGCCCTGCGCCGCGACGGCCCCCCAGAGCCCCATCGCCACTATCGCCGAGACGCAGGTGAACGAGCGCATCCGCCGAGTATAGGGAAAAGAAACCACGACGACACGAAGAAGCACGAAGTCCAAGACCCCAAGACCCCAAGACCTCAAGACCCCAAGACCCCAAGACCCCAAGACCCCAAGACCCACCCCTCAGGCCACCTGCAGGCGGCGCGTGCCGAGCGCGAAGCAGGCGAGGCCCACCACGACGAGAATGGCGCAGGGCAGGGCCATCTCTGCGAGCGTGAACCCGCGCCAGAGGGCGCCCTCGATGGCAAGGATGGCCCATTTCACCGGGCTCACGTTGCCGAGCGCCAACATCCAGCCCGGCATCAGGAACTGCGGCACCATGCCGCCGCCGACCATCGAGAGCGGCATCATGATCGCCCAGGCCGTGCCCGAGGCGGCCTGCTCGGTCGTGCCGAGCGTGGCGACGAGCATCATGAGGCCGCAGAAGGCGACCGTCGCCGAGAGCGACGCCATCACGAGCAGCGGCCACGAGGCGGGCCGGACCCCGAACACGAAGAAGCCCAGGACGTAGAGCAGCGCCTGCACGGCGACCATCGACGCCAGGCACGCCAGCGCCTTGCCGCCGAGAATCTGCGCCCGCGACAGCGGCGACATCGCCAGCCTGACCAGGGTGCCGCGCGTGCGCTCGGAGACGAGGCTGACACCGAAGGACATCATGCAGCCGAGCAGGGCCCACAGCACGCCCTGGGGAAACGTGATCTCGAACGGGTTTGCGGGCCCTGGGCGCTCGCGTACCACGGCGGCCGCGGTCACCTTCAGCGGCTGCCATTGCGGGCCCGCCGTTTCCCCTGACTGTTGGGTGGCGGGCGAGGCGACAAAGGCCTTCAGCTCGCCCAGGAAGCGCCCGAGCTCCGGCGGGGCGTTGGGGTCACCGCGCAGGTCCCCGAGCGCCTGGTCCACCATGTCGCTCGACGCTTTCGGGTCCGACAGCGTCCGCTGCATGTCCTCGGCGGCCGCCTTCATCAGCAGCCCCTCGATCATCCCGGCCTCGGCCTTGCGCGAAGGGTCCGCGCCGACCTCGATCTCGCGCGGATCGCCGTAGAACATGCGCGCCGATTTCGCCCCGAACCCCGGCTTGAGCACGAGGAAGGCGGCGCGCTGCCCGCGCCGGACGGCCGCCTCGGCCTCGTCGCGGGCCATCGGCGCCAGGTCGAACTGTCCCGAATCGTGCAACCGCTTCACGAACGCGCGCGAGCCGTCCGTGGCGTCCTCGTCCACGAGCGCGACGCGGATGGCGCTGGCCTCGCCCTCGCCAGGGCCGCCGAACGCGTAGCCGAACATCACCGCGACGATCACCGGGAAGACAATCGTGAAGAAAAGCGCCATCCGGACGCGGGGGAGCAGGCGCAGATCCTTCAGGGCAAGCACGACCACGGCGTTCATGGATGCGCTCCTTCAGTCCCTGAGGGACTGGCCGGTCAGATGCAGGAACACCTGTTCGAGCGTCGGGCGCTCGACGTGGAAGTCGCGGACCGTGGTGGTGGCCGCGAGCCGACTGAGCTCGGCCAGCGGGTCGGTCGTCTGCACGCGCCTTTCCCCGTCCGTCGTGGTCACCACCAGCATGGCCGGGCCCCCGTGGGCCGCGAGCAGCTCGTCCAGCGTGCCGAGCGCGAGCAGCCGGCCGCGATCCACGATGGCGATGCGATCGCACAGCCGCTCGGCCTCCTCCATGTAGTGCGTGGTGTAGATGATGGTGCGGCCGTCGCGGTTGAGCGCCTCGATGTTGTCGAAGATGGCATTGCGCGACTGCGGATCGACCCCGACGGTGGGCTCGTCCAGGAGGAGCAGGTCGGGGTCGTGGACCAGGGCGGCGGCGAGGTTGAGGCGCCGCTTCATCCCGCCCGAGTACGTGCCGGCGTGGTCGCGCGCGCGGTCGGCAAGGCCCACGAAGGCCAGGCACGCGGCGACGCGGCGGTCGAGCGCGGCGCCTGCCAGGCCGTACACCTGCCCGAAGAACCGCAGGTTCTCCTCGCCCGAGAGCAGGTCGTAGATGGCCAGACCCTGGGGCGCCACGCCAAGGCGCGCCCGCACGCCAGCAACGGTCGGGGCACCCCGTCCCTCGATGGACACCTTGCCCTCGTCCGGCTCCAGCAGGCCGACGGCCAGGCCCACGGTGGTGCTCTTGCCGGCCCCGTTGGGCCCGAGCAGCCCGAACACCTCGCCCCGCCGCACGGAGAGGGACAGGCCATCCACCGCCGTCAGGCTGCCGTAGCGTTTCCGCACGTTCGTGAGCGTCAGCATGGTTGTTGACTGGATACGGCCCCGCGCTCCTGCTGTTCGGACGCCGCCGTCGAACGGCAGGTTGAGCGGATCCAGCGGTCGGCCCCCGCCCGCACCGGCCCGCACCTGCCCGCACCCGCCGCACCCGGGTAGAATGTCCCATCGCTACCGAATTCCTCATCATCCTGCTGCTCATCCTGGCCAACGGCGTCTTCGCCATGTCGGAGATTGCGGTGGTGGCGGCCCGCAAGGTGCGCCTGCAGCAACGCGCCGACGATGGTGACGATCGCGCGCGGGCGGCACTGGAGCTCGCCAACCACCCTGCGAAGTTCCTCTCCACGGTGCAGGTGGGCATCACGCTCGTGGGCATCCTGGCGGGCGCCTACGGCGGCGCGACCATTGCCGAGCCGCTGGCCGTGCGCATCGCCGTGGTGCCCGAGCTGGCACCCTACGCGGAAGGCATTGCCCTGGCCATCGTCGTGGCGGTGATCGCGTTCCTGTCGCTCGTGCTGGGCGAGCTGGCGCCGAAGAACGTGGCGCTCACCAATCCCGAGACCTTCGCGTCCTGGGTGGCCAAGCCCATGATGGGGCTGGCGCGCGTCGGCGGGCCCGTCGTCGCGCTGCTGACGGGCACGACCAACCTCATCCTGCGGGTCTTCGGGATCAAGGGACAGGTGGAGCCGCACCTGACGGAAGAGGAGATCAAGGCCGTCATCAGCCAGGGCGCGGAGAGCGGCGTGCTCGAGGCCGAGGAAGAATCGATCGTGCAGCGCGTCCTGCAGCTGGGCGATCAACGCGTGGCAGGCATCATGACGCCGCGGCCCGACATCGAGTGGATCGATGTGGACGCCTCGGCCGAAGAGCTGCGCGAGTTCCTCGCCTCGCACAGCCACACACAATTCGTGGTGTGCCACGGCGGGCTCGACAACGTCCTGGGCATCGTCCGCTCCGCGGACCTGCTGCCGATTGCCATGCGGGGCGCGGCCATCGACCTGCGGGCCGTGACCGAGGACGCGCTGTTCGTGCCCGACTCCATGCCGGCGGTGCAGTTGCTCGATGCGTTTCGCGCCAAGCACAAGCACATGGCCCTGGTAATGGACGAGTTCGGTGCCGTCGAGGGCCTGGTGACCATCACCGACATGCTGGAGGCGCTGGTCGGGCACCTGCCGGCCAGCCCCGCCGAAGCGGCCGCCGCGTTCGTCGTGCGCCCCGATGGGTCGTGGCTCGTCGAGGGCTCGGCCTCAATGGAGGAAGTCGTCGAGCGCCTGGCGCTCGAGCCTCTCCCCGAGGAGGAGGCCGGGGCGTATCACACGCTGGGCGGCTTCGTCATGGCGCGCCTCGGCCGCGTGCCGGCGACTGCCGACCGGTTCGAGTGGGGCGGCATGCGGTTCGAGGTGATCGACATGGACGGCCGGCGGATCGACAAAGTATTGGTGAATCGTGTCGGGAATCGGGAGTCGGGAGTCGGGACGGGAGCCAATCGGGACGGGAGAGACTGAGGGCGCACCTGCCGGCGCGTAGGCACGTCCTGCTGACGTGTGGGCCTTCGGTGGGCGGTTACGGCGTCCTGATCCCACGGCACAAAGTGCCGCCCACCTCGCGTTGCGAGGCCCACGGCGCGCGAAGTGCGCTGCCCTATCCCAGGCCTCGCTTCTCGATCCACGCCCACTGCTCGTCCGTGACGGGCATCACCGACAGGCGGGGCAGGCGTACGAGCGGGAAGTCGGCGAATTCCTTCACCGCCTTCACCTCGGCGAGCGTGACCGGCTGCTTCAGGGCCTTGTCGGGCACGAGGTCCACGACGTGGAGCTTGCCGTCCTCGTCCGCGGGGTCGGGCCGAGGCGCGCTGGCCACCTTCGCGATGCCGACCACGGCCTTCTCGCTGCCGGTGTGGTAGTAGAAGACCCGATCCCCGGGTTTCATGGCGCGCAGGTTCTTCTGCGCGACGGGATTCCTCACGCCCGACCAGACGGTCCTGCCGTCCTTCACGAACTGCGAGAACGGGTAGTTTGCCGGCTCTTCCTTCACCAGCCACTTCATGGGGAGAGGATACACCTGGTTCTCGGGTTCTCGGGTTCTCGGGTTCTCGGGTTCTCGGGTTCTCAGGTTCTCGGGTTCGGAAACTGTCAGCGGAGTACGTCCAGGCGCCGCAGCCAGTCGCCGAGGGCGTACAGGTGGTCCATGTGATCGGGGGCGGAGTTCCCGGCGAAGCCGAGGACGTGCAGGCCGCCCCGACCCGAGTCGCTCAGTTGCTGCATGCCGAGCGGCCCCTCGGCCAGCCGGGCACGGCGCGCCACACCCGCGCTACGCAGCAGCGCGTCGGCGGTTTCCGTCGTGCTCGCGTAGGTTCCAGGGAATACCTCGGAGTGCGTCACGATCAGGCGCTTGCGGCCAGCTGCAGCCTCAGAGGCCAGACGCAGGAAGACGTCCAGATCCTGCGCCGCGATCTCCAGGTCACGGCTGCGGGGCGCACCCGCATCGCCCTGGTAGCCGGCATGCAGGGAATCGGCCAGGATCACCGCCGCTACGCGCGCGAAGTGATCCGGCACGCGCAGAATGGCGCGGACCGCGCCGTATCCGGCGCTGAAGCTGGTGAGGACGATCGGATCCCAGCTCACCCGCCTCCCCAGGAGGCCTGCCGCGACCGTGCGCGCCTCCTCGAGGAGCACGCCGAACTCGGACGCGTCCGCGAAGGCCTTGCCGTAAACGCCAGACCCGCTGCCCAGCTGGAACGTGACGAGCGCCGCGTCGAGCCTGGCGGCGGCCACGTGCCGCTCCACGAGCCATGGCGCGCCATGGAAGTGGATGATCAGGGCCAGCCGATCGCGCGGACGAAGGCCCTCGCGGATGAAGAGCGTGCCTGCCCCAATCGCGGCGCGCTGCCCACGCGGCGACTCCTCCGCGACTCGCGGATGCGGACGCGTCGTGTCCGACATCGGCGATGGATTCTGCGGCGCGGGCGCCTGAGCCGGCGATCCGAGCGCCGCACAGGCGCTCACCAGCACGGCAAGGAGGGCCGGACGCATGCTGGAGAGGGACGACGGGAATCGGTGTAACGCGTCTCCGCTTCCGTGAAGCTACTCGGCCGTTGTCGGATCGATGATCGCCTTCACCTCGAAGACGTTGTCCGCAGGAAAGCCGCCCTGGCGGGCGTGCTCGCGCACCATGTCGGCATTCGGTGCGCGGTACACGCAGAAGATCTTGTCTGCGAGGATGTAGCTGTGCACCCACTGAATCTGCGGGCCCATGTTGTTGAGCACCCCACACGACTTCTGCGAGATCGCCTGGAGCTGGGCCGGGGTGAGTGCGCCGGCGCCGGGAATGTTGCGCTCGATCAAGTACTGCGGCACGGTACCTCCTGGTCGGGAATCGCGGCGACGATATCACACTCCGCCAGGGCCCTGGCGCCCTTCAGCCCGCATGTCCGGGCGATCCCGGTCGCTCACCGTCCGATCGCGAAGAGCGCGTTGTCCGAGCGGATGAACAGCCGCCCGCCCGTGGCGAAGTCGTGCCCGCTCACGCCCGCGCTGGAGTTCAGGACGATCTCCGCCGTGCCGCCCGTCTCCACCACCAGCGGCGTGCTGTACGAGGTGACGCCTCGCGGCGCGTCCACCTTCCATCGGACGGAGCCCGTCCGCGCGTCGAGCGCCAGCAGGTACGACTACGTCTCGTGAGAGCAGACGAGGATCAGCGTGTCGCGATGCACGGTGGGCGAGCTGCCGCCGCCAGGCCCAGCACCAGCACAACAGCGGGGACGATGCGCATGACGCATTGTGCCGCCGTGCACCACCCGGATCCAGTCGTTCGGCGTCAGGCCGACTCCCCGGGTTCTGTGTACGTGGCCGACGAAGTCGGCGTCTCCCAGACCGTGACCCGTGTCACGGGCAACCCTCCTGCCGAAGCGACCTCGAAGATCAGGCGGGCCAGCCGTTCGACCGTGGGGTTGCTCTCGAGCAGGTACATGGGCTCACCAAGCGCCCTCAGCGGGGACACGAGCGGGTCATCGTGCCGGAGAATCATCCGGTGATCGATCTCCCGGTCGATCCAGCCCTTGACGACGCGCTTCACGTCCGCGAAGTCCACGACCATTCCGCGGCGGTCGAGGTCATCGGTGCGCACCTCCACCTCCGCAACGGCGTTGTGGCCGTGCGGGTGCCTGCAGATGCCGTCGTAGTCGAGCAGCCGATGCCCGTAGCAGAAGTCAATCTGCTTGATCACGCGGTACACAGCCATCTCTCCGTTCGAGTCCGCCAGTACGTGCCGGCATCGCAGCCGACCGGCAGGGCCGGCGGGCCGGTGAGAAAAAAAAGCCGCCGGTCCACCAGGAGGCGAACATGTCGGCGGCTGAGGGGTTGAGCTTGGCAGGGACACGGTACCAGCCATGCCCCATCGCGGATATGACGGCCGTCATATCGGTGCATTTTCCCGGACGGGGCGCGCGCGGTGCCGGACGAGCAAGGCCAGGCCCAGCAGCAGGAACGCATTGCCCTGGTGAGTCACCGCCAGCCTCGTCGGCACCGCGTACAGAAGCGTGCTCACACCGAGAGCCACCTGGAGCACCACGCCGCCGAGCAGAAGGGAGGCCGCGGCTCGCGTGGCCGCCGGACGCCAGCGGCGCGTGAGCTGCCACCACAGCACGAGGACGAGCAGGCTCAGGAGGCCGGCGAGCAGCCTGTGGCCGAACTGGACGGTCACGATGTTCTCGAAGACGTTGGTCCAGAGGGGCCGCGCGCCGAACATGCCTTCGGGAATCCATCGCCCGCCCATCAGCGGAAAGGTGTTGAACGCGAACCCCGCACGCGTCCCGGCGACGAACGCGCCCGACACGATCACCAGCAGCACCAGCGCCACGACCGCGTTCGAGAGGTGACGCACCCGGTCCGAGACGGGACGACCCGACGCGGGCTCCGGGCGCAGCAGGTCCAGCGCCGTCCAGACGAGCCCGCCGAATACCACGGCCGCCAGCAGCAGGTGCGCGGCGAGGCGGTACGGGCTCACCCGCGGCACGTCCACGAGCCCGCTGGCGACCATGTACCAACCAACCGCGCCCTGCAGCCCGCCGAGGGCGAAGAGGCCCGCCAGCCTGGGCGCGAGCGACCGCGGCACCCTGCCACGCGTCCACCAGTACACCGCGGGCAGCAGAAAGACGACGCCGACGAGGCGGCCCAGCAGGCGATGGGCCCATTCGACCCAGTAGATGCCCTTGAAGGCCTCGAGCGACATCCCGCGGTTCACCTTCTGATACTCAGGCGTGCGCCGATACTGTTCGATCGCGTCCTGCCATTGCGCCTCCGTGAGTGGCGGCACCACCCCCGTGACCGGAGCCCACTCCACGATGGACAGGCCCGAGTGGGTGAGCCGGGTGAAGCCGCCGACGACCACGATGAGGAGCACGAGTGCGGCGCAGAGAAGCAGCCACCCGGCCAGGGCCGGCTCGTAGGGAAGCGAAGCGCGCGTGCGCGGTATGACGCTGGTCATAGCTCGCCCTCGAGGGCGCTGGCAGGATGGGCCGAGTGCATTCCTCGCATTCGGCGCGCCTCATCGTCGTCGGGGGCCACACCCGGGCGGTGGGCAAGACTTCGACTATCGAGCACATTCTGCGGGCCCGGCGCGGCGAGCGCTGGACGGCCGTGAAGATCTCGGCGCATCGTCACGCCCATGCCGACGGGTCCGCGCCCCGCGTGGAAGAAGCCACCGAGGCCTCTCCGCTCACGCAGACCGGCCGGTATCTCGAGGCAGGCGCCTCGCGCGCGCTGCTGTGCCGCACGCCCGACACCCGGCTGCCCGAGACGGCCGCCCTCCTCCAGCGTCTGCTCGCCGGAGGCCACCGGGTCATCGTCGAATCGAATCGCATCGTGTCGCTCGTGCACGCGGACGTGGTGCTGTTCCTCGTCGCGCCGGCGCTGGACGACTGGAAGCTGTCGTCTGGCGCGTGCCTGACGCGGGCCGATGCGCTGGTCAGCACCGGCCGATCGGCCCTGGTCGCCGCGGCGCTGGCCGCGCGGGGCGCGGGCGTGGACAACCGCCCCGTGTTCCGCATGGACGGCGACCGCCGGGTACACGGACTGGACGCCTGGCTGGACGCGCGGCTGGCACGTGCGCGCGGGACCGCGCGGGCTCATACCGCCATGCGTGTGGGCGCGCATCCGGCTGCCTCTGCCGTCCCGCACTACGAATGGTAGTGGAGGCTCTCGGGCAGGTACGGGTCCTGCGCCGGCACGGGCGCGGCCTGCCGGAACATCCACACCCAGGCCGCCACGAACGCCCCGGCCGCCAGTAGCGCCCCGCCGGCCTCCCACGCCCCGAACGGCGGGGCGTCGGGCGCCACCGAAGGCAGGATCATCAGGTACAGATCGAGCCACCGGCCCACCAGCACCGCCACCGCCACCTTCGCCAGCACGGCTGCCTGACGCTTGAACGGCCGGTTCATGATCGCCAGGAACGGGACGACCCAGTTCAGCGCGATGTTGACCATCGCCAGCGGGAGCCACCCCCCACGCATGCGCGGGAGGAAGTACACGGTCTCCTCGGTGAGGTTGGCGTACCAGATCAGCATGTACTGGCTGAACCAGATGTACATCCAGAAGGTGGCGAACGCGAACAGGAGCTTCCCGAGGTCGTGCAGGTGCTCGTCGGTCACGACATGCCGGAGCGGTCCCGACTCGCGCAGCCAGACGACCAGCAGGATCATGATGGCGAGCCCGGACTGGAACAGGCCGGCGAAGTTGTGCACGCCGAACATCGTGCTGTACCAGTGCGGGGTGAGCGACATGATCCAGTCGACGCTTGCCAGGAAGCAGGTGAGCGCGAAGACGACGAGGAACGCGGCCGAAAGGCGCCGGTTCCGCCGTGTCCAGGCGAGGTCGCCATCGCGGTCCTGGCGCCGCGAGTTGCGCACCAGCGCTGCCGCGAACAGCATCCAGGTGGCGAAGTAGACGATGGCGCGCGTGAGGAAGAAGGGCAGCGACAGCCAGAGGCGCGTGAAGCTGCCCGGCGCTCCAACCGGTTCGTGAGTCCATGGGTAGAGCGATGGCCGGAGCAGGAAGACGAGCGCGAGCCCGATGGCGGCCACCGGCAGTGCGCGCGTCATCGATTCGGGCACGCGACGGAACGCAATCACCCACGTGGCGTCGGCCGCGTAGCTCAGGGCGACGAAGAACGCGCCCGCCAGGCCGGCGCCGGCCAGCGCCCAGCTGGCGAGGAGCAGGTTGGCCGCCGCGCGGTCCGGGGCGATCGCGGCGCCAATCGCCAGCGCCAGCGCCCCAGCGCCGCCCGCCCACAGGCCGAAACGTTGCACGGCCTGCATCGAGCCGCCTGCGGCTATTGCGGCGGGGACGGCGGCGTGGCCGGCGCCAGCGGTGGCGCCGCCTGGGCCGCGGCCTGTGCCGCTGCCCGCTGCTGCAGCAGCCGGACGTGCAAGATGACCTTCCATCGATCCTCCCTCGACACCTGCGTGGCGTAGGACGCCATGTTCTTCTGCCCGTAGGTCAGGATGTGAAACATCTGGCCGTCGGTGAGCTTGAGTGCGTTCTCCGCGGCGTAGGACGGCGGCGGCGGCACGCCCCGCAGGGTGACCGGGCCGTCACCCAGTCCGGCGGCGCCGTGACACACCGCACAGTAGTTCGCGTAGATCGTTCCGCCTCGCGCGAGCGCGGCCGGATCCTCGGCCGTGTACGGGTTGGTCAGTTCGACGCCCGCCCGCGCGGCATCCTCTGGCGAGGCCGTGTAGGGCAGGGGCGGCAGGCCACGCGGGATGGTGCCCGGCGGAGGGGGCTGCAGGACCCGCCCGCCCGGCAGCAGCGGCGACGGGGCGAACGCATCGGCCGGAATCGATCGCACCATGTTGGGCAGGAACTCCCAGTTCGGCACGTTCGGGTCCGCATTGATGCCGGCATAGGCGCCGACCAGCGCCACCAGCACGACGGACAGTAACAGGTTGAGTCCGCCCCTCATGGCCGGCCCTCCATGTCGCGCTCCTCGAACGCCACGGCCCGGTGGTCGGCGAAGAGCCGCCTGACGACGCGGGGGTCCGACGCGCCCGCGTCGAGCACCAGCACGAAGCGGTCGTGGGTCACGCGGGGATCCACGATGTCGGGCGTGCGCCACGGACCCAGCCGGCGGGCGATGAGGAACGTGAGCACGACGCCCACGCCGGCGCTCAAGACCATGAGCTCGAACATCACCGGCACGAAGGCCGGCAGCGAGTTCCACGGCCGGCCTCCCACGTTGATGGGCCACGATCGGGCGGTCGTCCAGAACTGGAACCAGGTGGCGAACGCCAGGCCCGCGGCGCCCAGCGCGGCGCAGGCCCACGGCAGCCATGAGGGGGCAAGGCCCATCGCGCGGTCCAGCCCGTGCACGGCGTACGGCGTGAAGGCGTCGACGATGTCGAAGCCCCGGGCTCGCGACTCGCCGGCGGCCGCGACGATGTCGGCCTCGTCCTCGAAGATGCCGAGGAATACGTGGCGGCTCATTGCCCTCCTCCCTTCGCATGGCGGTCGTGGGCCACGACCGCCTTCACCTCGCCGATGGCAATCACCGGGAGGAACCGGCAGAACAGCAGGAAGCACGTGAAGAAGAGGCCGAAGCTGCCGATGAGCGTCGCCACCTCGATGCTGGTCGGCGTGTAGTCGGCCCAGCTCGAGGGCAGGTAGTCGCGGTGCAGCGAGGTCACGATGATGACGAACCGCTCGAACCACATGCCGACGTTGACGAAGAGCGACAGCACGAAGACCGCCGCCAGGTTGGTGCGCACGCGCTCGAACCAGAACAGCTGCGGCGTGATCACGTTGCACGCCACCATCGTCCAGTAGGCCCAGGCGAAGGGGCCGAACGCCCGGTTGATGAACACGAACTGCTCGTACGGGTTGTTGGAGTACGCGGCGATGAAGAACTCGGTCGCGTAGGCGAGGCCGACCAGGCTGCCGGTCGTCAGCACGAGCTTGGCCATGATGTCGACGTGCCGGACGGTGATGTAGTTCTCGAGGCGCATCGTCGTGCGGGCGATGATCATGAGCGTCAGCACCATGGCCATCCCCGAGAAGATGGCGCCGGCCACGAAGTAGGGCGGGAAGATCGTCGTGTGCCATCCCGGGATGAGGGAGGTGGCGAAGTCGAAGCTCACGATCGAGTGGACCGAGATGACCAGCGGCGTGCCGAGCGCGGCCAGCAGCAGGTACACCGACTCGTAGTGGTGCCACGTGCGGTAGGAGCCGTTCCAGCCCAGGCTGAAGAACGCGAACACCCGGCGGCGCAGGCCGGTCTTGAGCCGGTCGCGGACCGTTGCCAGGTCCGGCAGCAGGCCCACGTACCAGAACACGGCCGAGATCGTGAAGTACGTGCTGATGGCGAACACGTCCCACAGCAGCGGCGAGCGGAAGTTGACCCAGAGGGATCCGCGCGTGTTGGGCAGCGGGAACACCCAGTAGGCAAACCACGGCCGGCCCATGTGGATCAGGGGAAAGATCGCCGCGCAGAGCACCGCGAAGATCGTCATCGCCTCGGCGGCGCGGTTGACCGAGGTCCGCCAACGCTGCCGGAGCAGGAACAGGATGGCCGAGATGAGCGTCCCGGCGTGGCCGATGCCGATCCAGAACACGAAGTTCGTGATGTCGAACGCCCAGCCCACCGTGCGGTTGAGGCCCCAGGTGCCGATGCCGGTGGCGACCTGGTAGGACACGGCGGCCACGCCCAGCAGCAGCAGGGCGAACGAGGCGAGGAACGCGCCCCACCACAGGGCGGTCGGGCGCCCCTCCATCGGGGCGCAGACGTCCTCGGTGACCTGCGCGATGGTCCGGCCACCCGAGATCAGCGGCGCACGGAGCGACACGGCGTGCTCATTCATGGCTCGCATTCCCTCCACCCTCGCCGCCGTCCCCGGGCCGGTTGCGGACCAGCGTCAGGTATCCCACCGATGGCTTCACGTTGAGTTCCTCCAGGACGCGGAAATGCCGCGGATCGTGCAGCAGGTGCGCCACGCGGCTCCCGGGGTCGTTGGCATCGCCGAACGTGATGGCCTGGGCCGGGCACGACTGCTGGCAGGCGGTCCGGGCCTCGCCGTCCTCGAGCGGCCGTCCCTGCCGGCGCGCCTCGACCTTGGCGTCCTGGATGCGCTGGACGCACAGGCTGCACTTCTCCATCACGCCGCGCGATCGCACGACGACATCGGGGTTGAGCACCAGGTTCTGCAGGCGGTCCTCGCGCGGGTACTCGAACCAGTTGAACCGCCGCACCTTGTACGCGCAGTTGTTCGCGCAGTAGCGCGTGCCCACGCAGCGGTTGTAGACCTGCTGGTTGAGGCCTTCCTCGCTGTGCACCGTGGCCAGCACCGGGCACACCGTCTCGCACGACGCGTTCTCGCAGTGCTGGCACAGCATCGGCTGCTGGATGACGTCCACGGAACCGTCGGGGCCGTCCGCGTAGTAGCGGTCGATGCGCATCCAGTGCATCTCGCGCCGCCGCATCACCTCGTCGCGGCCCACCACCGGCACGTTGTTCTCCACCTGGCAGGCCACGACACAGGCGGAGCACCCCGTGCACTTCGTCAGGTCGATCACCATGCGCCAGCGATGGCCCGTGTACTGATGATCGGGCGGCCACAGATCCTCGGCGGCTTCGCCGTGCCCGTGCGACCCGGCCGACGGATCCTTCACGTAGGCAGCGAGCGTGGTTTCCTGCACGATTGGGCGGCGCCCGCCTCCCGGCGGCGCCAGGTGCGCCGGTACCGAGATCTCGTGGTGCGACTGCGTCTGGGCCAGCGGTCGGCGCCGGCCCGCGGGCGTGACGCGCGCCGGGACGCCGCTGTACCGCCACATCCCATCGGCCAGCGCCGCGAGGGGCGCCGCGTTCTGTCCGACGCGCCCGTTGTCGCCCACCGTCGGCCGCGCCTCGAACCACCGCGGGCCCACCTGTGCGAAGCGCTCGGAACCGAGCCGCCCGTATCCGAGCGCGATCGCCACGACATCGTCGTGCTGACCAGGCTGCCGGCATACGGGGAGCTCGAGCGAGACGCCTTCTCCCGCCTGCACGCGCACGACGTCGCCGTCATCGAGGTTCAGTCGGGCTGCCGTCGACGGCGACAGGCACGCGTAGTTGTCCCACGTCACCTTGGTGATCGGATCGGGCAGCTCGTGCAGCCAGGGGTTGAGCCCGCCCCGTCCGTCGAGCATGGCCACCTTCGGGTAGAGCACCAGCGCCAGGGCGTCGGCTTCACGGGCGGCGGCCGGCGGTGGCGCCAGCGGTACGGCCGTGAAGGCCCGCACGGCCGGCACCGACGGCGCGACCTCGACGAACCCGTCGTGCACGGCCTTCTCCCAGAACGCCTCGAAGCTCGTGTCGGCGGCCAGGCGGCGCGGGTACACCTGTGCCTGCCAGTGCTCGCGCAGCAGCTCGTAGGCCGGGCGAGGCACGCCCGACCAGATCGCCAGGGACTCGATCATCGGCCGCGTGTCGCCGAGCGCGGACACGGTGGGCTGGGTCACGGAAACCACGCCGGCCGCCGACTCGGTGTCGGACCACGATTCGAGCGAATGCCGATCCGGGCACACGAAGCCCGCGACCGAGGCTGTTTCGTCGAGGTGGCTCGAGAAGCTCACGACCAGCGGCACCTTCCGGAGCTGCTCGGCGAACGTGGCGCCGCCCGGCAGCTCGTACACCGGGTTCACGCCGGCGATGATCAGGGCGCCCACCGAGCCGCCAGCCACCTCGGCGACCAGCCGCTCGAGGGCGCGGTCGCTGCCCTGGCGCTGGAAGGACGGCCGCTCGAGGTCGATCGTCGCGCCGTAGGCGCCGAGCAGGTGGTTGAGGCTGTTGGCGAGAAGCTGCAGCGCCACGTCATGGCTGCCGCACACGATCAGGGCGTGGCCGCGGGCCTGCCACAGGCGCTCCCCGAGATCCTCGATGACGGCTTCCGCGACGGGCGCGGGCGCCAGCGGCTCGACCAGCGGCGCCACACCCGCCAGGCGAGCCACGCGGTTGGCCACGTGCGCCAGCACCAGGTGGTACTCCCCTGGAGCCACGACGAGACGACGGTCGGCCCTGGCACCGGTGAGCGAGAGTCGCGCTTCGACCTGGGCGTGGAAGGACATCCGCGCCGGCTGGTCACCGGGAGCGCGGCCCGCGCGATAGCCGGCCGTGTACTCCACCGGGGCAATCCACGTGCCGAGGAAGTCGGCATCGATCCCGAGGATGACGTCGGCGCGATCGAAGCGGTAGCGGGGCAGCACGCGGACGCCGTGCGTCCGCTCGTGCGCATCGAGCACCGCCGATGTCGACAGCGTGTCGTAGACGACGTGTTCGGAACCGGGGAAGCCGGAGAGGAACCGGTCGATGGCGGCGCGGGTCGTGGGACTCGTGATCGTGCCCGTCAGCAGGCGTACGGGCCGTCCCGCGTCACGCGCGGCCGTGAGAGCGGCGGCGATGGCCCCGTCGACCTGCGCCCAGCTGGCGGCCTGTCCCTGCTGCAGCGGGCCGGTGAGGCGCTGGCTGTCGTACAGGGGCAGGATGGACGCCTGGCCCACCGCGCACAGCCCGCCGCGCGACAGCGGATGGTCCGGATTGCCCTCGAGCTTGATCGGCCGGCCGTCGCGCGTCTTGACCAGCAGGCCGCAGCCGGCCGTGCAGGCGCCGCAGGTCGAGGCGTAGTACGTTGCCCGGCCGGGGACGATGGCCTCGGGCTGAATCAGGAAGGGCAGCGCCTGCTCGACCGGCGCGCGCGAGCAGCCTGCGATTGCCGATCCGGCCAGGCCGAAGCCCGCTGCCGCCAGGAACCCCCGCCGCGAGGTGCGGAAGTCGTCGGCCGTCGGCACCTCGAACTCGGGTCCCGGCGCCATGCCGGTCGCGCCCTCGCGGCGGTCGAGGCTCGTCCAGTAGTGCTTCACGTCCTTCGACATCACGTCGTCCATTCGGTCATCGGCGCGCGGGCGTGCCCGTGCCGCCGGCCTCAGTAATGGCAGGTCACGCAGTCGATCGAGGCGTAGACCTGCCTGCCCGCCACGCCCGTCTGGTTCACCTGGCGATGGCAGTTCACGCACCAGCCCATCTCCAGCGTCTCCATCTGCCGCACGCGCTCCATCGTTTCGATTGGTCCGTGGCACTGTTGACAGGTCACGCCCGCGGCCACGTGGCCGCGGTGGTCGAAGTACACGAAGTCGGGGACCTGGTGAATCCGGGTCCACGCGATGGATCTGGGCTGTCGATCCGGAGCCGCCAGCATCGTCTGGGGGTCGATCGCCATCGCGTCGTACAGCTTCTGCAGTTCGGAGGACACGATGAGCGCCGGCTTGCGGCCCTCCTTCGTCGCCAGGTCGTCCTCGGCGCGCACGGCTCCGAAGGGCGCCGTCACCGTCTTGTGGCAGTTCATACACGTGCTCGCCGCCGGGATGCCCGCGTGGCGGCTCCGCTCGGCACCCGAGTGGCAGTAGAGGCACTGCACACCCAGCTCGCCGGCGTGCAGCCGGTGCGAGAACGCAATGGGCTGCGCGGGCTCGTACCCCTGATGGTTGCCGGGTATCCTGACCGCGCCCAGCCGCGTCGCCAGCAGGACCGATGCGAGCACGGTCGCCACCAGCAGCACGATCGTTACGATGCGTCCACTCATGAGATCCCCTGCGCGTCGCGATCCCTCAGCACGGGAGCGGCGCGCCCTTCCTTGCGAAGCACCACCAGTTCACCGCGAGACACGAGACGTAGAACACGACGAACCCGTACAGCGCGTACTCGGGTCGCCCGGCCTGGATCTGATCGCCAAACACCTTCGGGATGATGAACGAGCCGTAGGCGCCCACGGCCGACGTCCAGCCGAGCACCGGCCCGGCCTTGGCCGGCTCGAAGATCACCGGGATCATCCGGAAGGTCGAGCCGTTGCCGATGCCCGTGGCCACGAACAGCACCAGGAAGACCAGCAGGAACGGCAGGAAGTACTGCTCGGGTGCGGCAGCGCCGCTGGCCGACTTGACCAGTGCCGCGGCGGCCAGGGCCGACACGATGAGCAGGATGGTGTCCCAGTGCGTCACGCGTGCTCCGCCCACCTTGTCGGAGAGCCAGCCTCCAACGGGTCGTACGAGCGAGCCGACGAGCGGCCCCAGCCAGGCGTAGGCGAGCGGGTTCGGGGCATTCGGGTTGAGCGCCCCGCCAGGCAGGTGACCGAAGACGTCCTGGATCAATTTCGGGAACGCGGCGGAGAACCCGATGAAGGACCCGAAGGTCATGAGGTAGAGCCACGTCATGGTCCAGCAGTGCGTGTCGGAGAAGATGGCGAACTGCTTCTGCAGCAGCACGCGCGTACTCCCGGGGGTGAGCCCGCGCAGCAGCGCCAGGGTGACCGCCACTGTGGCGGGGAGCACGAGCCACATCGACCAGCCGAGACCCACCAGCAGGCCGAGGCCCACGGCCGTGCCGGCCAGCCCGAGCAGGTTGAGCCACAGGACCTTCCCGACCGCGCCGGCCGTCCGGCCGGTGTCGTGCAGCGGCAGGTTGTCCATGCCGACCCACGCCGCCAGCGCGACGACCAGCAGGATGGGCACCCACACCAGTCCGCCGTTCTGGATGAAGATGGGCCCGAGGCCCGCCTGGCCGGCCACGTCGGGCCGCGCCAGCCCCTCGCCGCCGAGCACGCCGAAGAGCGCGAACGACATGGCGACGGGCAGCAGCACCTGCATGCCGCTGACGCCGAGGTTGCCGATGCCGGCGTTGAGCCCGAGCGCGGTACCGAGCACCCGCTTCGGAAAGAAGAACGAGATGTTCGACATCGACGAGGCGAAGGCGCCGCCGCCGATGCCCGACAACGCCGCCAGGCACGCGAACACCCAGTAGGGCGTGGCGGGATCGCGAAGCGCCACGCCGGCGCCCAGGCACGGCACCAGGAGCAGCGCCGTGGTCACCGCCACGCTGTTCCGGCCGTTGGCCAGCGCGATCAGGAACGAGTGCGGGATGCGGAGCGTCGCGCCGCTCAGGCCGGCGATCGCGGTGAGCGTGTAGAGCTGGTCCTGCCGGAACGGAAACGCGAGCGTCTGCATCTGTACCGTGATGACCGACCAGATCATCCAGACGGCGAACGCGCAGAACAGCGCCGGCATCGACAGCCAGAGGTTGCGGCTGGCCACACGTTTGCCCCGGGCCTCCCAGAAGGTCGGATCCTCGGGTGCCCAGGTCTCGACCACCGCCGCGCGCGTGAGGACGCTCGCCATGATCAGGCCGTCTCCACTTCGGCGAGCGACGCGTGCCCGCGCTCCATCTGCCGCATCAGACCGGGCTGCTGCTCCCGCTGCATGCGCTGCACCACCACGTGCATCCACACGAGACACCCCGCCGAGAACACGGCCAGGACGGCCCAGCTCGTGGTCCAGATGCCGGTGCTGCGCAGCAGATACCCGAACAGGATGGGGAAGAAGAACCCGCCCAGCCCGCCGATGACCCCGACCATGCCGCCGACGACGCCGACGCTCTCCGGGAAGTAGTCCGGGATGTGCCGGTACACTGCGGCCTTGCCGATCCCCATCAGGAAGCCGACGACGAGCACCAGCGCCGAGAAGATCCAGACGTTGGCCTGGAAGTAGACGTGCGTGACCCCGCGGGCGAGCAGCTGGCGCTTCGCCACTCGATCGCCGACCGTCACCGTGGGCTCGTGCCAGAAGGCGGTGGTCGGGAGGACCAGCGCCCGCTCGTCGGCGCTCCGGTCCCAGTTCGCGGGCTTCGGGCGCAGGGGGTAGATCCGCCCATCGACGACAATCTGTGCGTCGGAGACGGCACCCACCATGCCGGCCCGTGCCGCCATCACGCCGCTCCCCGGGGACTGGACGTCCATGCGTGGCACGATCAGCAGCGCGCAACACACGGTGCACCCGCCGAGCACCCAGTACATGACCCGCCGCGCGCCCCAGTGGTCCGACATCCATCCGCCGAGCCCCCGGATGACGCCGCCGGGCAGGCTGAAGATGGCCGCCATCATGCCGGCCGCGGCGACCGTCATGCCGTACGCATTCACGTAGTAGGGGATGAGCCACTGCGCCAGACCGACGTAGGCGCCGAAGACCAGCAGGTAGTAGGCGCCGAAGCGCCACACCCGCATGCTGCGGAGCGGCGCCAGGCGCTCCCCGATCGTCAGGACATGATCGGTCTCGACCCTGCGGTCGTAGGTGAAGAGGAAGAAGCACACGCCGGTGATCGCCAGGGCGGTGGCGTAGAACTTCGGAAGGGCGCGCCACTGCTCGAGGTCGGTGTGATCGAGCGTGAGCATGGCCAGCAGCGCCGGGGCTCCCATGCTGGTAAGGGCCGCTCCGGCGTTGCCTGCGCCGAAGATGCCGAGCGCCGTGCCCTGGCGGTGGCGGCTGAACCACACGGACGTGTAGGCGATGCCCACGGCGAACGACCCGCCCGAGAGGCCGAAGCCGAGGGAGCCCCAGACGAAGTGCGCGTAGGTCGTGGCGTGGCTGAGCAGGTACATCGGCACCGCGGACAGGAAGAGCAGGAGGCCGAAGACCATTCGTCCGCCGTACCGATCCGTCAGCATGCCGAGCGGCAGGCGCGACAGCGATCCCGTCAGGACGGGCAGCCCGATCAGCCACCCCATCTGCGCCTCGTTCCACGCGAAGACGCCGTGATCGACCAGGTAGGTCACCAGCACGCCGTTCATCGTCCACGCCGCGAAGCACACGGTGAACGCCAGCGTGTTGACGACGAGCACGGTCAGCGCGCGGCTCTGGTCGGTCATGGCGCGGGCTCCGCAGCGAGTGGCGAGTGGGCCACGACGCGCTCCGTTACACTCCGTGGCGGGCGGGGCGGGGGCGATACCACCGCACGACCTGCGGCCGCCGCCAGAGATACGGGTTGGGCACCACCAGGATGTGCACGAGGCGGCTGAACGGAAACACCGCGAAGAGCGCGAAGGCGCCGCCCATGTGCAGCTTCACCAGCCAGGGCATGCCGGCGATGAACGCGAGGTCCGGACTGAAGGTGAGCAGCGACCAGAGGTAGGGCGAGGCGACGGCGGCGAACCACGACGCGCCCCACGGGTGGAAGATCGCCACGAGCACCCCGGTCGTCACCTGCAGGAGCAGCAGGGCGTACACCGTCCAGTCCATGCGGCTGGTCACGACCCGGACCTTCGGCTCGCTGGACCGACGGATGATGATGCCCACCAGGCCGACCAGCGCCAGCAGGCCGGCCGCCAGGGCCGAGGCCTCGAGGATGTAGAGCCGCACCGGCTGGGCGTTCCAGGCCAGGATGCTGCGCGGCACGAGGAACGCGACCAGGTGGCCCGCGAACACCGTGAGGATGCCGTAGTGGAACGGCACGACGGCCCAGAAATGGAAGCGGTTCTCCAGGAACTGCGACGAGTAGCTCGAGTAGGAGAAGGGCCGGTTCCAGTAGCGCCCGACGGTCGCCAGGAAGAACACGACCATGGCGACGTAGGGCAGGACGGCGAAGAGGAGGAGGTCGAGCGCGGCACTAGACATGGCGGGCCTCTTCAACGGGGCGGTGCGCGAGCGCGGACACGACCGTCCGCACACTCCGCAGGAGATGAGGGTAGGGGCCTTCCCGTGACGCGAGCCCCTCCAGGATCTTGTCGACGGCCGGGAGGACCGACTCGGCGGCGAGGCTGGCGGCGGTGTCGGCGGGCAGTCGGCCCAGCAGCCGCAGCACCTGCGGCAGGTAGTCGGGCAGCTCGTGACCCTCGTCGAGACCGTGTGCCGCCAGCAGGCCGCGCAGCCGCACGAGGAAATCACCGCGGTCGTAGTTCTCCCCGAACAGGTGCCAGCCGATGTCGAGGGTGCACTTCGGGTCGAAGTCGAAGGCCGCGATGAACTGTTCCTGCGTAGCCGCGAGCGACGCCCCCGCGAGGCCCCCCGCGAAGGCGCGCAGGTCGGCGGCGGCCTCCGGCGGGGCCCATGCCTGGGCATCGGCGCAGCGCGCCACGAGGGCCGGCGTCGACGCGTCCGGATAGCTGAGCGCGTCGGCCAGCACGGCGAGGACCGGGTGAGCCGCCTCTGTCATCACTCCCCCCGTTTCGGCCGGGAGATGAACCCGAACCCGGCGCCCTGCTTGTGCTCCATCGGGTCCTCGAGCATCGCGATGGCCTCTTCGCGGTGCATCGGCGGGATGACGAAGCGGTCGTCGAACGTGCAGAGCGAGGTGAGCTGGTAGATGGCGTCGGCCTCCTCGGGTGTGCAATCGGCCTCGCGCAGCATTCGCTCCGCCGTCGCCGCATCCACGTCGCCCACGGTCAGCATGCGCCGGTACCAGCGCACGGCCTTCTGCTTGCGCAGCGCATAGCGCACCGGCCCTTCGTTCCCCGCGCCGAACAGGTTGGCGAGGAACTTCATCGGCACGCGCGCGTCCTCGATGTCGTGGAAGAGGTCGCCGGACACGCCGTCCACCGTGCCGCCCCGGCCGCCCGACCGCTGCGCCATGACGGGCGCCATCGGCGGCACGTAGAAGAGCATCGGCATCGTGCGGTACTCGATGTGCGGCGGGAGCGCCAGCTTCCAGATCTTCACGAACTTGTAGACCGGCGATTTCTGGGCCGACGCGATCACCGACTCGTGTACGCCGGAGGCCAGCGCGGCCTCGACGACCGCCGGGTCGTTGGGATCCAGGATGAGCGAGCGCTGAGCCTCGACCAGGTCCTCCGTGTCGCTCCTGGCCGCTTCCTCGAGCCGGGACGCGTCGTAGAGCAGCACGCCCAGATAGCGGATGCGGCCGACGCACGAGTGGAAGCACGCGGGCGCCTGCCCGGTCTCGAGCCGCGGGAAGCACAGGATGCACTTCTCGGACTTGCCGGTGGACCAGTTGTAATAGACCTTCTTGTACGGGCACGCCGCGATGCACGACCGCCAGCCCCGGCACCGGGTCTGGTCGAGCAGCACGATACCGTCTTCGCCCCGCTTGTACAGCGCGCCCGAGGGGCAGGCCGCCACGCACGCCGGGTTCAGGCAGTGGTTGCAGATGCGCGGGAAGTAGAAGAACACCAGCCGCTCGATGGCCGACAACTGGCCCTTCTGCTCGTCGGAGAGCCCGGCGAGGTTGGGATCGTTCTCGGCGTAGACGGTGGAGCCGCTGAGGTCGTCGTCCCAGTTGGGACCCGCCTTGATGTCCAGGTACTCGCCGGTGACGAGCGAGATGGGGATGGCCGTCGGCTGATCCTGGCCTTCGGGCGCGTTGAACAGGTGCTGGTAGTCGTAGGTCCAGGGCTCGTAGTAGTCGTCCAGGCTCGGCTGGTGCGGGTGGTGGAAGATGTTGGTCACCACCCGGGCCTTGTCGGTCGACTTCAGGCGCAGGTCGCCGCCCTCGGTGCGGACCCAGCCGCCGTTGTACTTGTCCTGGTTCTCCCACTGCGTCGGGAAGCCCGTGCCGGGCTTGGTCTCGACGTTGTTCCACCACATGTACTCTGTGCCCTTGCGATCGGTCCAGATGTTCTTGCACGCGATGCTGCAGGTGTGGCAGCCGATGCACTTGTCCAGGTGAAACACCATCGCGATCTGCGAACGAACCTCCACGGCTTGCTCCTTTCGCCCCGTCTATGCGTGCGACACCCGGATCACCACTTCAAATCGGGGAGCTTCCGCACGAGGATGTGCGTGTCGCGGTTGGACCCGACCGGGCCCCAGTAGTTGAAGTGGAACGTGAACTGGCCGTACCCGCCGACCATCATGCTGGGCTTCAGCCGCGTGCGGGTCAGGCTGTTGTGGCCGCCCGCCCGGCGGTAATTGCGCAGCGGCGATTTCGGCACCGAGAACGTGCGCTCCGGCGAGTGGTACTGGATGCACACGCCCGGGGGGATGCGGGCGCTCACGACGGCCCGCGTCACCACCACGCCGTGGTCGTTGTACACCTCCACCCAGTCGTTGTCCTTGACGCCGATCGCGGCCGCGTCGTGGTCGTTCATCCAGAACGGCTCGACGCCGCGCGACAGCGTGGTCATCCGCTGGTTGTCGCCGTAGGTCGAGTGGATGTGCCACTTGCCGTGCGGCGTCAGGTAGTTCAGCATCTTCGACTGGCCGACGTCCTTCTGGAAGCGGATGTCGGCGTACTGCGTGGGGAGCGGCTTGGGCTTGTAGGTCGGCACGTGCTCGCCGAACTGCAGGTAGCCCGGGTGGTCGAGGTAGAAGTGCTGGCGTCCGGTCAGCGTGCGCCAGGGCACGAGCGCCTCCACGTTGTAGGTGAACGGCGAGTAGGCGCGCCCGTTGGCGATGAGCCCCGACCACATCGGGCTGTTGACGAACCGGCGCGGCTGGGACTGGATGTCCTTGTAGCTCGTGCGGAAGCCGCGGTCCTTCTCCGCCAGGTGCGCCAGCGGCAGGCCCACCTTCTCTTCCATGTTCTTGTACGAGCGGTGGGCGAGCTCCCCGTTGGTGACGGAGGCGAACTTGAGGATGGTGTTGCACACCTCCTCGTCGGCGGCCAGCGACGGATACCGCACCCCGTCCCACGTCCTCGTGGGCCCATTCGCCACCGCCTCGTCGTAGACGTCGTCCACGGCGTAGTGCGTGCCGTGCGCGCCCAGCCCCTTGTCCCGCGCCAGCCGCCCGAACGAGCAGTACTGGTTGTGCAGGTTGGCGTAGTCGCGCGTCACCACCTTGAGCGCCGGCATCGTCCGGCCCGGGATCGCCTCGATCTCACCCGTCAGCCAGTCCTTCATTGCCGGCGGGGCGATCTCGGCCTCGGTGTCATGGGCGAGCGGGGTGGCGACGAGGTCCTGCACCGGCGTCGGGAAATGGCGTGGCGCCAGCTCGGACAACTTCCTGGCGATCGAGCTGAACACCTGCCAGTCGCTCTTCGACTCCCAGCAGGGCGGTACGGCGGGGGACAGCGGATGGATGAAGCTGTGCAGGTCGGTCGAGTTGATGTCGGCCTTCTCGTAGAAGGTCGCCGTCGGGAGGACGATGTCCGAGTAGAGCGCGGACGTGTCCATCCGGAAGTTGATGTCGACGACCAGATCCATCTTTCCCTGCGGGGCGGTCTCGTGCCACACCACCTCCTTGACCGAGTCGGCAGCCAGGTCCTCCGCCACCTTGTTCGTGTGCGTACCGAGGTAGTGGTGGAGGAAGTACTCGTGCCCCTTCGCGCTCGACATCAGCGCGTTGCCGCGCCAGATGAACCAGACGCGCGGCCAGTTCTCGGGGCCGTCCGGGTCCTCCACCGCGAAGCGCAGCGTGCGCGCTTTCAGCTGGTCGACGACGTACTGCACGACCTCCTGCTCGGTGGCGGCGCCGGCGGCCTGCGCTTCCTTCACGAGCTCGATCGGGTTCTTGTTGAACTGGGGATAGAACGGCATCCAGCCGTTGCGAACGGCCTTGACCTGCACGTCCATCGTGTGGCCCTGGGCCAGCGAACCAGGCGGCTGGTTCGGCGGCACCGTGTGGTAATCGGTGAACGACTTCTCGTAGCGCCACTGGTCGGTGTTCACGTAGTGCCAGCTCGGCGCGTTCTGCAGGCGCGAGGCCGGGATCCAGTCCTTGCCCATGGCAATCGACGACCACGACTCGCCCGGCGCCAGTTTCTCCTGCCCGACGTAGTGCGCCAGGCCGCCGCCGCTCACGCCGACGCACCCGCAGAACATCAGCGCGTTGATACCGGCGCGGTACATCAGGTTGCCGTGGTACCAGTGGTTGATGCCGGCGCCGATGATGATGATGTTCTTGCCATTGGTGTGCTCGGCGGTCGACCCCCACTCGCGCGCGAAGCGCAGCAACGTCTCGCGCCCCATGCCGGTGTACTTCTCGGCCCAGGCGGGCGTGTAGGGCAGGTCGTCGTCGTAGCTGGACGGGTAGGCGCCCGGCAATCCGCGCGGCACGCCGTACTGCGCCATGAGGATGTCGTAGATGGTGGCGACGAGCGCGGTGGACCCGTCGGCCAGCGTGAGGCGCATGGCCGGCACCCCCCGGACGATCGTCTGTCCCTGGCCGAAGTCGTCGAGCTGGGCCTGTACCACTTCGTCCGCGTTGTTCAGCAGGGTCAGGATCGGCGCGATGTCGCTGCCGTCGGCGCCGTCCTTGAGGAGCAGGTTCCACTTGCCCTTGTCCTGCTTCGCCCAGCGGAACCCGACGCTCCCCATCGGCATCTTCGGCCGGCGCTCCGCCTCGTCCCACATGAGGAACTGCCAGTCGCCGTTCTCGACGCCGGCGTAGGCGGAGAGCCGGTTGGCGCGCAGCAGTTGCCCGGGCCGGTACTGGCCGTCGGCCCTGGGCTCGAGCTCGACCAGCAGCGGCGCGTCGGTGTAGCGCTTGCAGTAGTCGACGAAGTAGGGCACCTGGCGGTCGTGATGGAACTCCTTCAGCAGCACATGGTTGACGGCCATCCACCAGGCACCGTCCTGGCCGGCGTTGAGCGGCACCCACTCGTCGGCGTACTTCGCCACCTGGTTGAAGTCGGGCGCGAACACCCACATCTTCGTGCCGTTGTGGCGCGACTCGGCGGCGAAGTGACAATCGGGCGTGCGGGTCATGTTGAGGTTCGACCCCATCACGGCCAGCATCTTCGCGTTGTACCAGTCGGCCGACTCGTGCACGTCGGTCTGCTCGCCCCAGGTCTCGGGCGAAGCCACGGGCAGGTCGCAGTACCAGTCGTAGAAGGAGAGCGACAGGCCGCCGAACAGCTGCAGGAAGCGCGACCCGGCCGCGTAGCTGATCATCGACATCGCCGGAATCGGCGAGAACCCGGCCACGCGGTCGGGGCCGTGCGTCTTGGCCGTGTAGAGCAGCGAGGCGCTGATGATCTCGAGCACCGTGTTCCAGTCGGCGCGCCGGAAGCCGCCCTTGCCCCGCGCGCGCTGCCAGCGGCTCCGTGCCTCGGGGTTCTCGACGAGCGACCGCCAGGCCTCGACCGGGTCGGTGTGGGCCGCGCGCGCCTCCTGCCACAGGTCGAGCAGGGGCCCGCGCGCGTACGGGTACTTCACGCGCAGCGGGCTGTAGAGGTACCACGAGTACGAGATGCCGCGCTGGCACCCGCGCGGCTCGTAGGGCGGCAGCCCCGACTCGAGCAGCGGGTAGTCCAGCGCCTGCATCTCCCACGTGACAATGCCGTTCTTGACGTAGATCTGCCAGCTGCAGCCGCCCGTGCAGTTCACGCCGTGCGTGCTGCGGATGATCTTGTCGTGCTGCCAGCGGTTGCGGTAGAACTCCTCCCACTTGCGCAGGCCTGCCTTGGTCTCGTCCTTGATCCAGGTGATGGTCCCGTTCTTCATCGGTCGCCTCCGCGGGCGTGTGCGCGTCCAAAGCCGGCGTCTTCCACGAGCGGCCCCCGCACGGCACGGAACCGCCGGCGCCAGGCGCCGTCCATCCCGGCGAGCAGCACCACGGCGCCCCCGAGCCCGAGCAGGAGGAACGTGACCCGGCCGAAGCCGGAGTCCTCGCCGCCCTGCCGCGCCGCCTCCTCGAGATAGGCCACGACGGGCAGGATCTCGTCGGCGTCGAGCGGCGTGTCGCGGAACACCGACTGCATGGTGGAGGTGGCCGGCGCCGACAGCCACACCGACAGTGCCTTGCGCCCCTGCAGCCGCTCGTACACCTTGGTCAGGTCGGGGCCGAGCCGTCCGCCGCCGAGCGCGCCCACGCCCCGCACCGTGTGGCACGACAGGCATGGCGGGCCGCCCGCCAGCTGCGCGATGTCGCCGCGCATGATCGCGCGCCCCCGCTCGATGTCCTGCGGCGTGAAGGGCCGATCGCTGATCTGCACGCCGACGAACTGCGACTTCTCGAGCTTCGACTCGGCCTCGATGAGCGAGATGATCGCGTCGACCATGGCCGGCGTCATGCCCGGCAGCGAAGGCATGAGCACCCCGCGCGCCTCCTGGAAGAGCTGCACGGCCGTCGGGTCACCGGCGTCGATCAGCGCCTTGGGGTTCGGCATGTAGCGCAGCAGCCACGCGTGATCGCGGCGCGCGGTGACGTCTTTCAGATCAGGCCCTGTCAGCCGGCCGCCGCCAATCGTGTGACAGCTGACGCAGTTCTGTTTGAAGTAGGCGGTCGCATCCTGGGCCCGGGCGGCGCCGGGCGTCGCCAACGCCAGCGCCAGCGCCACCGCCAGGGCTGACGCCCACCATCTTCCGAACGGCGCATTCACGCAGAGCCTCCTTGAACGTGGAGTTCGATCCGGGCGACACCGGCATTCGTCAGAGGTGAGCGGTGCCCGCGCCGGCGTGAGTGCTTTTTTGCACGAATGCCCGCTGCGCTGGTATGACGGTCGTCATACGCCCGCATTCTCGCGACGCGCGGTGAAAGGCCCGCGGTAGTAGCACATCACGCCAGACGCGCAAGTCTCGGGCATGCCCCGCGCCCGCACCGCCCACTGCACGACGTCCTCGTCGGACGCGCCCGTCTCCATCCGTGCGAGTACCGCGCGCACCAGCCGCAGGCCGAGCAGCTTGCGAAGGGGCGAGGCCTGTCGGCCGGCGATCTTCACCGCATGAACGCCGAAGCGCCGGAAGGCCGGCATGGCACACACGCCACAGGCGCCGAGCGGCATGCCGCCCGAGGAGACCGTGGCCCCGCAGGCGTTGAGGTGCCAGATCCATTCCCGATGACGCGCGAAGTGGGCCTCGAGTCGCGCCGCCTCGCCGGGCCCGGGCGCCGCCCCGTCGGTGCGCTCGAAGGTCGGATCCCATCGCGCGAGGTCCACGCAAAATGCCCCCACACGGTGGTGGTGCAGCGTGTGGCACAGTCCTTCCTCGAAGGCACAGCCGTCGTAGAGGACGAAGGCCTCGAGCGGGACGGCCCCGCCCACAGCCGCGCTGATGCGACCCACCTCCTCGACGCTGAGGCCGCGCGGCAGGATCACGCGGCCGACCCCCAGATCCCGGTAGAACCGCACCGCCTCGCTGTTGAGCGCGCTGGCAACCGAGCTGACGTGGAGGCGAGGGCCGAGGCCCGTGTCGGCCAGCGTGAGGAGCAGCGCCGTGTCCGAGACGATCAGGCCATCGATTCCGCACTCGCCGACCGCCTGTCGCGCCAGATCGGCCAGGTAGGTGAGCTGTGATTCGATGTAGACCGGCGCATTCAGAGTCAGGAAGACCGGGACGCCGCGCGCGTGCGCGCGTGATACCAGCAGGGCGAGATCGTCGAGGCGCGACAGGTTGGCGCCAGCGGGGCTGCGCCGGTTCAGCCACACCGCGCCGGAGTAGGCGCGAATCCATTCCGGAGGGACCAGTCCGCAGTAGAGCTCGCCCGCGCCGCTCTCCACCAGCATCTCGACTTCGTCCGCGCTGCTCACGGGCGAGAGGATCGTCATGGCGGTCACACCGGCAGGTCGGCCTGGTAGACGAGGCGGTCGATACCGGACCGGCGCGCGACGGCCGCCGCGCGATCGATCGCCGCGGCGTCCTGGAGGTAGCAGCAGGTGTTGCCGCGCTCGACGTACTCGCGATGGCCATCGGCGACGGGCATGGGCGCCACCCGCCGCGTGACGGTGTAGCGCAGGCATTCGCGGCGGCAGGCCGTCCCGGCGTGGAACTGGTCCGCCGCAGGCTGGTTCAGCGAGCCGATGGCGCAGGCCCGCCCCGTCACGACGTAGCCGTACGGCACGTAGACCGATGCGCCGAGGCCGATCGCGGCGAAGTCGGTGTCGAGCCCCTGGATGAGGTTGTCGAACTCCACGCGCTCGACGCCGAATTGCGCCAGCAGGCGCCGGGACACGGGGGCGGCAAGCGAGGGCTGCCGCAGCGCCGACAGCGCATCGCCCGGCGCGCGAGCGGCGACGAGCCCCGGCACGATCCGCGGATCGCGGAGCATGCGGTTCATCAGCCGGCCGAGGACGAGCCGCAGCGGGGCGTGCTCGCGGGCCACGAGTCGCACGACGCCCCAGTCGTTGGCCACGACCTCGATGCGTGGATCGCCGAGTCCCGACAGCCAGGCCAGCACCGGTCGCAGGCGGTCCAGGCCGCCGTCGCTCACGTAGCTGGTGAGCAGGGAGAAGGCGAGGCCGGCCGATGCCGCGGTCGCGTAGGCCCGGCGGACGTCCGACACCGACGGCGCTCGCCGCTCGCAGAACTCCTGGCCGAAGTACAGGCGTCGCCAGTCGGGCGGCCCGAACGCGTCGACCACGGCCGCGCGCGCGTCGGCCTGGCGCGCGCCCGCCAGCCTGGGCCGGGTCGGCCGGAGCTGCAGCTGTCCCGACAGATCGGCAAGGTCCGACGGACGAAACAGCGCCAGTGCCCACTCGGTCACGATGTCTTCGGCCAGTGGGGCAGATACTGATCGGTACGGGCCGGATTTCCTATGACAGCAGTCATAAGGCTGTCGCCCGACATGGTGTGACATGGCCCAGAGCCGGCGCTACGATCGGAACCATCGACCCATGCCGAAGGACCCTCGCGGCACGCCGGACACGGGACGTGGCGCGGACACGCCGCCGGTCGCGGCGTCGGATGGCGCCGGCATTCGACCAGCTGGACCCGCATCCGCGAGTTGGCTGGCCCGGGTGTTCCTGACGCTTCGGGGGCGCCTGATCCTGCTGGTCTGTTTCACCGCGGTGCCCTCGCTGCTGTTCATCTTCTTCGCGGCCGCCCGCGAGCGGGCCTCCGCGCTGGAGCTGATGGAAACCGAGGCCCGCCACCTGGGAAGCCTGGCGTCCCGGGAACATGCCCACCAGCTCAACGGCGGGCGGAACCTGCTGCTGCGCCTGGCCAGCGTCCTGCCGTGCGAGGGGGCCGAACGCGCGAAGGCATCCGTCTGTCCGGACTATCTGCCCGCCCTGCTGAGCGGCTTCCCGCAGTTCGCCAATATCGGCCTGGCCGCGACGGGTGGGGAGATTGCCTGCAGCGCCGCGCCGATTGCCCGGCCCGCCAGCCTGAAGGCGAATACCGCGTTCCATCGGGCGCTCGAGTCGCGCGACGTCGAGACCGGCACTTATGCCGTCGGCTTCGTCGGGCGCCCCGTCCTGCACCTCGCCCACGCCATTCGCGGTGCGGACGGCGCGGCGTGCGGGGTGGCGTTCGTCGCGGTCGAACTGGGGTGGCTGGACCAGCTGGCCGAGCAGGCGGATCTGCCCGCCGACTATTCCCTGATCATCACGGACAGGACGGGCCATGTGCTGGCGCGCTCGGGCGCCGCCCACGACGCCCCCTTGGACGTCGATGGCGCCCCGCCGCTGCTGGCGCCGGCGCTCGGTCGGCCTCGGGGGGCGGTGCTCGAGGTCGGCTCGCCACCCGCGTCACAGTACTTCGTCGCCACCCCGATGGAGGGCACGCCGGGCGTGTTCGTCGTCGCCGGCCTGCCCTACCAGCGGGTTCGCGAGGCCGCCAACCGGGCGTTCTATCGCACGCTGCTCGCGCTCGCGCTCGTGACGATGTTCGCGATTGCGTCCGCGGTCGTTGCCGCGGAGTTCTCGGTCCTCCGGGCCCTGCGCGCGCTGACGCGAGCGGTGCGCCGGTTCGGGGCGGGGGATCTGTCCGCGCGGGCGCCGCTGCCCGGCAGCCACGGGGAGCTGCGCGAGCTGGCGCTGTCGTTCAGCGCCATGGCCGACGCGCTCAGCGCCCGGCAGCGCGAGGCGCGCGAGGCGCAGGAGCGTCTCCGCGCCCTCTCTCACCGGCTGCAGGAGGCACGGGAGGAAGAGGCGGGCCGGATTGCGCGCGAGCTCCATGACGAGCTGGGCCAGGTGCTGACCGGGCTGAAGATGGAGCTGACGACGGTGTGGCGGACGTTCGCGCGGGGCGCCAGCGCGGGGACCGGCGATTCCGTGATGGCCGGCATGGGCGAGCAGATCGATCGCGCCATCGACGCGGTGCGGCGCCTGTCGTCGGAACTGCGACCGCCCGTCCTCGATCGGCTCGGGCTCGCCGCGGCCGTGGACTGGCTCGTGCGGGACCGCGAATCGAAATCGGGCCTGGCGATCGTGCTGAACCTTCACGACCTTCGAGAGCCGATCCACCCGCAGGTGTCGATCACGCTGTTCCGCATCGTGCAGGAGGCCCTGACCAACGTGATCCGCCACGCTCGCGCGACGGAGGTCGCCATCGACCTCACCGGCCACGACACCACGCTCTCCCTCTCGATTCACGACAACGGCATCGGCCTCGATCCGTCGGTCGCCGAAGGGCCCCACTCGCTCGGGATCCTCGGCATGCGCGAGCGCGTACGCCTGGTGGGCGGCACGTTCCGCATCGACGGAGGGCCCGGGCGCGGCACGACCATCACGGTAGAGGTGCCGCGGGAGCCGCCGCGCGCGACGCCGGCCGGCGGCAGCGAGCCGGAACCATGAGGATTCTCATCGCCGATGACCACGCCATCGTGCGCTCGGGCCTCAGGCACACGCTCGAGCTGGAATTCCCGGACGTCGTGTTCGGCGAGGCCACGACCGGCCGTGAGCTGCTCGAGATGGTGCAGGCCGCCCCCTGGGATGTCGTGATCCTCGACGTCGCGCTGGGCGCCGAGAACGGGCTGGACACCCTGCCGAGGCTGAAGGCGGCGTGCCCGACGCTCCCGGTCATCGTGCTCTCGATGTACGGCGAACGGCAGTTCGTCCTCCGGGCCCTCGCCGACGGGGCGTCCGCCTACCTCACGAAGGAGCAGGCGGCCGAGGAGCTGTTCACGGCCATCCGGACCGTCTGCGCCGGGCGGCGCTATCTTGGACAGGCCCTGGCCGGGCAGCTGGCGGACCACCTGGCGGGCGATCACGGGGGCAAGCCGCACGAGGCGCTGTCGAGCCGCGAGCTCGAGGTGTTCCTGCTCCTCGCCCAGGCCCGCTCGGTGTCGGAGATTGCCGAACGGCTGCGCCTGAGCGTCAAGACGGTGAGCACCTACCGGACGCGCATCCTGGAGAAGATGTCGCTCGCCTCCAACGCCGAGATCATCCAGTACGCCGTGCGCCACGGCCTGGTGCGGTGACGGTGTAGGACGAACACGGACACCGCTCGCGTCGTCATCCTACGCGGCCATCGGACGGTGCCCGATTGCGGAGATCCCCGCAATCGGCGACGATCTCCGCCATGGCGACCAGCCAGACGGCGTCGCGGCCCGGCGCGGGGCGCCTCCGCCGCTACATCGACGAGAGCCTGGCGTCGATGCACCCGGCGTACTTCGCCATGTCGATGGCGACGGGCATCGTCTCCATCGCGTGCCACCTGCTCGGCCTCCGGGAGCTGTCCACGTTCCTGTTCTGGGTCAACGTGGCTGCCTATGGCGGCGTCTGGCTCGCGACGCTGGCGCGGATCGTTCGGTTTCCGCGCGCGTTTCTGGCCGACTGGGCCAGCCACCAGCGCGGCCCCGGTTTCTTCACCTCGGTTGCCGCGACGTGCGTACTCGGGTCCCAGTTCGTCCTGCTTCGGCAGGCTCCCGCGCTCGCGTTCGGCCTCTGGGTGCTGGCCCTGGTGCTCTGGGTGCTCTGCACGTACGCGGTGTTCGTCGCGCTCACCATCCGCGAGGACAAGCCTTCCCTGGCCGAGGGCATCAACGGCGGCTGGCTGATCGCCGTGGTGGCGACGCAGTCGTTGTGCGTGCTGGGCAGCAGCGTCCTGCCCGATCGGCTGGGCAACCGCGATGCGGCCTGGTTCGTCCTCGTCTCGTTCTGGCTCTGCGGCGGGATGCTCTACACCTGGATGATCTCGCTCATCTTCTACCGCTACACGTTCTTCCGGTTCTCGCCGGAGGACCTGATGCCGCCGTACTGGATCAACATGGGCGCGGTGGCCATCTCGACGCTGGCGGGCACGGCGCTCGTGGCCGCCTCGGCCGACTCGCCCCTCATGGAGTCGATTCGCCCGTTCGTGAAGGGCGGCACCATCCTCTACTGGGCCACGGCCACCTGGTGGATCCCCATGCTCCTGATCTTCGGGATCTGGCGCCACGCCGCCCGGCGCGTGGCCTTCCGGTACGATCCGCTCTACTGGGGCCTGGTCTTCCCCCTCGGGATGTACAGTGTGTGCACGTACCGGCTCGTGGAGACCTTCAACCTGCCCTTCCTCGCCTGGATCTCGCGCGGCTTCATCGTCGTGGCCATCATCGCCTGGATGTTCACCTTCTCGGGCCTGGTGACGCGGGCCCTCCACCTGTTCCTGCTCGGGACGAGGGCCCTGTGGCCCGCAGGCGCACGTGCGCTCTCACCGTTCGAGGCGCTCGACCGACCCATTGCCAATCCCCCGTCGTCTGGAGGTCTTTCATGAACAATGATCAATCCCCGCCGCTCGGCCTCCAGTACGCCGATGCCGCCCTGCCGTGTCCGCGCCGGGGAGGCGGCCCGCCGGCGGAGGCAGCGATCGCGTCGGTGACGAATGCCGAGCGCCGGCAGCGTACGGGCGAGCGCATGATTCTCGCCGGCTTCGTGATCGCCATCGTCGGCGTCGTGGCGTACTGCGTGGCCTCCTTCGCGGCGGGCATGAGCACGACCCTGGAGGGCGTCCTGTTCGACAACGACGTGCCGTTCGCGCGCGCGACGCTGGGCGTGCTCGGGCTCGGCACGCTCGTCTGGCTCGGTGGGTCGATCACCTATCTCAGGGGCGCGCTGGACGCGGACGAGGCGTCCGGCGAGGCGGTCGGGCACGACCGTCGGTAGGCCAGGCGGACGGGCGGATCACGCGGTGCAGAGCGCTGACCCGAGCAGCGTGTCGATGACGTCGGCCGCGGTGTAGTCGGTCGCCCTCGGGCGCAGGAACCGCGTGACCCCCGCCAGGTCGTCGCCCGCCGTGACGATGCCGGGTTCGACGTGGCGGCCGGCGCGCACCTGCGGGTGGCCGGCCGTGGCGATGAGCGCGTTGCAGATGCACTTGCGGCCGACGGTCGCATCGGCGTCGCCGCCCTTTGACACGTAGAGGTTGACGGGCTCCGCCGCGCAGCGATAGCCCACCGTGCCGTCCTCCTGGCGATACGCCTCGCGCAGGAACCCGAGATCGCAGATGCGCGGCCGCGCGTCATAGGTGACCGGATCCGACACCGTGCCGGCGAGCTGGACCACCTTGAACGGAAAGCCGGTCGGGGAGGCGCTGGGATCGGTGAAGACGCGGGCGGTGCCGTCGATGACCTGTTGCAGCAGGGCACGCCGGTAGTCGGCGCGCAGGCCCGACTCGGCGCAGAGCGCAAAGGCGGTCCCGACCTGCACGCCGGCCGCCCCCGCCTCGAGCGCTTCACCGACCCGCTCTGGTGTGCCATAGCCGCCCGCGAGCCAGAAGGGCAGCCCTATGGCGCGCAGCCGGTCCAGGTCCACCCGATCGCGCTCGCCGTACAGCGGCTCACCACCGGCGGTCAGCTGCAGCTTGCCGCGCGGGGGTGCGTTGTGCCCGCCTGCCGTCGGCCCCTCGACGATGAACCCGTCCACCCGGCCCGTGGCGCGCCGGTGCAGGGTCTGCGCGAGGACGTCCGAGGCGATGATGGCGAGAAACCCCGGACGCCGAAGGGGCGCGTCCACGCCGATGGCGAGTTCGCGCGGATCGAACCGGACCGAAATGTCGTCCCCGGGCCGCGCGCCCGTGACCGTAATCGGGTAGGTGACCGGCTCGTGCCGGGCCAGGCAATCCAGCACGCCGGGGATCTTCAGCGGGATGCCGGCGCCCATCAGCACGTAATCCACGCCCGCGAGCATCGCGCCGTAGATGGAGTGCAGGTGGGGAATCTGGATCTTTTCGAGGTAGTTGATCCCGACCAGCCCCTGATGCCCCTCGCGGGCGAGGTACACCTCCACGAAGTTCGAGACCACGCACAGCTCGACCAGCTCGCGCGGGTTGTCGATCGACTGGATGGGGACTTCCTTGTAGGACTGCTTCGATGAGCGTCCGCCGGCGATGTAGTACGTGTCCCACACCCGCTCGGCCATGGCCCGATCGGGAAACGCGTCCAGGGCGCGGCGCATGTGGCCGCCGGGATCGCCGTCCTGCAGCCGGCGCGCGAGGACCTGATCGAGGGCGGTGCCGCTCACCACGCCCAGCTGGCCGAGTTGCGAAACCGTGCGGGCGAGGCGCCAGTGAGAGATGGCGACACCCATCCCTCCCTGGATGATCGTGGGCTGGGGCGCGGCAGGTCTGGTCACGACTGGCGGTGTCGGCTGGGCAGGCAATGTCTACGGGTAGTCTTGCGATCATGCGCGGCCGGCGTCCCTCCGCATATGACCGCTGTCATACCGGGTACCATGGTCCTGATGGATGTGCGCCTCGTCGCGATCGACATCGACGGCACGCTGCTCGACAGCCGTGGCCGGATTCCCGGGGAGAACGTCGCCGCCGTGGAGGCGGCGCTCGACGCCGGCGTTCGCGTGGTGCTCGTCACCGGCCGCAGCTTCCCGTTCGCACGCGCCGTGACCGGCAGCCTGCCTGGCGCCGTGTCACTGATCGTCTCGAACGGCGCCATCGAGCGGACGATGGACGGACGGACCGTCGCGCGGCGGATGCTGGCGCGCGACACGGCCCGGGGCATCCTCGCGCGCACGCGCGCGTTCCGTCACCACAGCGCCGTCCTCTTCGACCGCGAGGCCGAGGGCCACGTCGTGGCGGAAACGATGGACTGGGACCATCCGCACCGCCGCGGCTACTGGGAGAAGCACCGGCACTTCATCGGGCACGCCGAGCCGCTGGAGGAGGCACTGACCGAAGACCCCATCCAGGTGATGTTCAACGGCGACGTCGCGACGATGCGGGCCGTGTTCTCCTCGCTCGAGGGCCTGCCTGGCGTCTCGGTGTGCCGCACCGAGTACGAGCGCCGCGACTTCTCGCTCGTGGACGTCACGGCGCCGACGGCGACCAAGGGGCACGCGCTCGCCTGGCGCGCGACCGCGCTCGGCCTCGAACCGCGCCACGTGATGGCCATCGGCGACAACCTCAACGACCTCGAGATGCTGGAGTTCGCCGGCGTGCCCGTGATCATGGGCAACGCCGTGGACGCACTCAAGGGGCGCGGGTGGCACGAGACCGCCGCGCATGACGACGCCGGCGTGGCGGCCGCGATCCACCGATGGGTGCTGGCCGACTAACGCCTGCCCCAGGCGCCCTTCAGCTTGTCGGCCAGTGAGCCCAGCCTCTCGGAAGGCGGCGCGTCCTGCCGCGCCGTATACTCGCGCACCTCGGCCTGCTCCTGCGCCTCGAACACGGCCTTCCGGCTGACGCGGATCCGCCGGTTGGCGGGATCCACCTCCTGGACGATCACCTCGACGTCGCTCCCCACGGGCAGGGCCTTGGCGAGGTCGGCCTCCTTGTCCACGCCTGTCTCAGCCATTGGCATCAGGCCCACCTTGCCGGGCGCGAGGAAGATGAAGACGCCGAAGCGCTCGTGGCGCTCGACCTTGCCGGTGACGCGCGCCCCTTCGATGATGGCGCCGGAGGTCTCGAGTGCGCCCGCCGCGCGTGAGGATCCCTCGGGGACGAGCGCCACGCCGATGCGTTTCTTGTCGGGGTCGATGCTCAGAATCTCGAAAGCGGCCGTCGTCCCCGCGGGAACCGCTTCGGTCCAGCCGTCGCGACGGCCCGTGGGAGCGAAGGTCGAGGCATGGGCGAGGGCTTCCACGCCCGGCTCCAGCTCGACGAACGCGCCGAACTCCGCGACGCGCGTGACGCGGCCCGCGTGGACCTGCCCGACGTCGTAGCGGCCGGGCACCGTCGTCCACGGGTCCTCGGTGGCCTGCTTGAGGCTGAGCGCGATCTTCTGCGTCCCCTCGTCCACACGCAGCACCTTGACGGTCACCTCGTCGCCGGGTGAGACGACCTGCGAGGCGTCGGTGGCGCGCGACCAGCCCATCTCGCTGATGTGGACGAGCCCCTGCACGCCGCCGCCCAGATCCACGAAGGCGCCGAAGGCCGGCACCGATACGACGCGCCCCCGCAGGATGGCGCCGGGGACGACCGCCTGCCGAACCTCAGCAGCGCGTGCCTGCTGTTCCTCTTCGAGCAGCGCGCGGCGCGAGACAACGATGTTTCGCCCGCCCTCTTTGTACTCGACGATCCGGAACGTGTAGCGCTGCCCGACGTGTACCGCGGGGTCCGTCGTGCGGACGCTGTCGATCTGCGAGAGCGGGCAGAACGCGCGGCTGTGGCCGATGCGGATCTCGTAGCCGCCCTTGTTCACGCCCTCCACGGTGCCCTCGACGGGGAGGCCGGCGTGGAACGCGTCCTCGATCTGTCGATCGGTCGCGGCCCTGCGCGCGAGCTTCCGCGAGAGTGTCACGCCGCCGGAGGTCGAGATGACGGTGGCCTGGATGCGGTCTCCGACCTTCGCCTCCAGCGTGCCCTGCTCGTCCTTGAGCTCGGCGACCTCGATGACGGCCTCGCTCTTCCCGCCCACGTCCACCAGCGCCACCTCGGCGCCGATCTTCACGATCGTGCCCTCGACGGATTGTCCCTTCGCGACGGGCTTCGCCTTCAGCGACGCCTCGAACAGCGCGGCGAAATCTTCTTCCTGCGGCTCCATATTTCCTCGCTCGACTCCCGACTCCCGACTCCCGACCCCCGACGCAACTCTCAACTCCCACCGCGCGAAGCGCGGCCCACAGTGCGAAGCACGGCCTACCGTGCGAAGCACGGCCTACCGTGCGAAAGCGCGGCCTAACTATGTGTTCCCGGCGCCTCGTGGCCCGTCTTCTGCACGTACTCCACGTAGCTGCCGGGGTAGACCAGCGGCTCGCGGCTGTCGCCGCTCTTGCCGCCCAGCTCCAGCACGCGCGAGCCCAGCCCGCGCAGGAACATGCGGTCGTGCGACACGAACACCATCGTCCCCTCGAAGTCCTTCAGCGCTTCGACGAGCATCTCCTTGGTGGCGAGATCCAGGTGGTTCGTGGGCTCGTCCAGCACCAGGAAGTTCGGCGGGTCGTAGAGCATGCGCGCCATCGCCAGCCGTGACTTCTCGCCGCCGGAGAGCGCCCGGATCTTCTTGTCCACGTCGTCGCCCGAGAACTGGAAGGCGCCCGCGAGCGTGCGCAGGACGCCGATGCCGTCGTGCGGGAAGTCCTTCTGGAGCTGCTCCAGGATGGTGAGGTCCGGGTCCAGCAGGTCCAGCGACTGCTGCGCGAAGTAGCCCATCTTGAGGCTGGCCCCCAGCCGAACCTCGCCGCCGTCGGGCTCGAGCGCCCCCGCCAGCATCTTGAGCAGCGTGGTCTTACCCGCGCCGTTCTTGCCCATCACCGCCCACCGCTCGCCGCGGCGCACCGTGAGGTTGAGCCCGTCGTAGATGACGCGCGGGCCGTAGCGCTTCCGGAGGTCCTCGATGACGGCCACCTGGTCGCCGGAGCGCGGCGGCGTGCGGAACTGGAACTTCACCACCTGGCGCTTCTTCGGCAGCTCGATCTTCTCGATCTTGTCCAGCGCCTTGATGCGGCTCTGCACCTGCGCGGCCTTCGCCGCGTGCGTGCGAAAGCGGTCGATGAAGCGCTGCTCCTTGGCGAGCATCGCCTGCTGCCGAGCGAAGGCGGCCTGCTGGTTCGCCTCGCGGATGGCCCGCTCGCGCTCGTAGAAGTCGTAGTTGCCCGAGTAAGCCGTGATCTCGCCGTTGTCGATTTCGGCGATCTTCGTGACGATGCGGTTCATGAACTCGCGGTCGTGCGAGGTCATGAGCAGCGCGCCGGGGAGCGACTTCAGGAACTGCTCGAGCCAGATGATGGACTCGATGTCCAGGTGGTTCGTCGGCTCGTCCATCAGCAGGACGTCGGGCTTGCCGAGCAGCACGCGAGCCAGTGCGACGCGCATCTTCCAGCCCCCGGAGAGTGCGCCGACGTCGCCGTCGATCTGGTCGTCGGCCAGGCCGAGGCCGTGCAGCACCTCGCGCGCCTGTGCCTCGAGCGTGTAGCCGCCCAGGTGCTCGTACTCCTCCTGCACCTCGCCGAACCGCGCGAGCACCTTGTCCATCTCGTCCAGCCGGGCCGGGTCCTCCATGGCCTGCTGGAGCGCCTCGAGCTCGTGGTGCAGGTCGCCCAGCCGCCCGCTGCCGGCGATGGCCTCGTCCAGGACGGACCGCCCCGACATCTCCTCGACGTCCTGGCGGAAGTAGCCGATGGTCACCTTCTTCGGCACGGTGACCTCACCCTCGTCCGGGACCTCCTCGCCGACGATCATGCGGAAGAGCGTCGTCTTGCCGGCGCCGTTCGGGCCGACGAGGCCGACCTTCTCACCGGGGTTCAGCTGGAACGAGGCGTCGACGAAGACGAGCTGGCGGCCGTACTGCTTGTTGATGTTGGCTAGGGAGATCACGGTGGGAGCAGGGGTCAGGGATCAGGGATCAGGGATCAGGGATTCAGGGATCAGGGATCAGGGATCGGAGGACGGGGATAGATCACCATTGTAGCTGGACGGCTGAGTCCCCGGCACGGAGTGACGGAGTCCCGCCGGCGGCGACGACCGGGCGGCGCGGGCCGACAGCAAGAGCTCGATTCGTGCGGATCTCCGGCGCTACCCAGGGGGCACGCTACGTGCATTGGTGATCGATTGCGATATCTGGAGGCCCGATATGGCCGGCGCCAGCACCCGACCCAACCGGCGCGATTTCGTCCGCGTCGCCTCGACGGGGCTCATGATGACCCCGTTCATCGGCGCCGACGAGCTGGCGCGTGCCTTCGCCCCACGTCCCAGCCGGGTCGCGCTGGTCCGCACCTCGGACCGCCGCCGTGGCGTCCACGACGCGCTCGCGTTACTGGACCTTCACGGCGTGTCGGGCAAGCGCGTGGTGCTGAAGCCCAACTTCAATTCGGCCGACGAAGCACCCGCGTCGACACACAACGACACCCTCGTGCAGCTGGTGACGGAGCTGCAGGAACGCGGCGCCGGCAGCATCACTCTGGGTGAGTCCAGCGGTCCTCCGCAGACGCGCGGCGTCATGGAGCAGAAGGGGATCTTCGACCTGGCGCGCGATTACCGCTTTGGCGTGGTGGACTTCGAGCAGCTGGCCGACCGCGACTGGGTGTCGTTCCCGCGCTCAGGGACGCACTGGCCATCCGGATTCGCCCTGCCCCGGATGGTCGTGGGCTCGGAGTACACCGTGTCGACATGCTGCCTGAAGACACACGGTTACGGTGGCGTGTTCACGATGTCGCTCAAGCTGGCCGTGGGCCTCACGCCCAAGCCCATCCGCCGGACGATGCACGCGTCACCCGACATGCGGCGGATGATCGCGGAGCTCAATACGGGCTATCGGCCGGACCTCATCGTGCTCGACGGCATCGAGGCGTTCACGGACGGAGGACCGTCGCGCGGGGAGCTGAAGGCCGGCCGCGTGGTCATAGCCGGCGACGATCGCGTGGCGGTGGATGCGGTGGGGCTCGCGATGCTGAAGCACCTGGGCGCCAATCAGGCCATCATGGGCCGGCGCATCTTCGAGCAGGAGCAGCTGGCACGTGCCGTGGAGCTCGGGCTGGGGGCTCCTGGCCCCGATGCCATCGATATCGTCACAGCCGACGCGGAGAGCCGGGCCTGCGCGGATACCCTCAGGGCCATCCTGGCGCTCGGGTGACCATCAACGTGCGCCCGGTCAGTCCGCCCCGGCCTGGGCTTCCGCGCGGCCTTTCATTTCGATCTCCCCGCGCAGGATGGAGCACCACGACTTGTGCTCGGCGACGGGCATGCCGCACTCCACGCAGACCCGCACACGAGCCTTTGGTTCCTCCGCCTTCCCGAACAGTCGTTTCAGAAAAGTCATGGTGCCCCCGGGTCGAAGTGGCTTGCGCCGACGTTTACCGATACGTTGGACGGGCCATCGGGGTTCAACGTTGGCACCCAAGTCCCAAGCCCCAAGCCCCCAAGCCCCCAAGACCTCAAGACCTCAAGACCTCAAGACCTCAAGACCTCAAGACCTCAAGACCTCAAGACCTCAAGACCTCAAGACCTCAAGACCCGAGAACCCCCAAGTGCTCCCGCAGCCGCGCATTCACCCACGCGGCGCCGGTGATCGGCAGCCCGTGTGAGGCATCGTCGGCCTCCACGTAGCGCGCACCGGGGATGCCGTCCGCCAGCGCCCGCGCCACACGCGGGGGGGCGATGGGATCGTGCGCGGCGCTCATGACCAGCGTTGGGATCCCCGCCAGCTCGGGCAGCCGCGGCGAAAGGTTGGCCTGGCGCATCGCCTTCAGCTGGATGCCGGTGATGGGCTCCTGATCCGCGAGGTCGTGTCCGAACAGCGGAGCCAGGCCGGCCGCCAGTGCGTCCGGGTCCTGGACGGGGCCCGGCGGCAGGATGATGGACAGGAACCCGCGCCGGCGCATCGCGCGCGTGCCGACGCGCGAGCGCAGTCCCGCCCACAGCATCCTGGGCGTGAGCGGCGCGGCGTTGCGGCCGCTCGCGAACGTGCACATCAGGGTGAGGCTGTCCACGCGCGCCCGCGCGTCCAGCGCCAGCTGGAGCGCGACGAGCCCGCCGAGCGAGTGCCCTACCACGTGCGCCGACGCGAATCCCGCCGCCTCGAGCACCGCGCGCGCATCGTCGGCCATCTGCGCCACGGTAACGGGCGCGCCGGCCGGCGAGCTGCGGCCGACGCCGCGGTTGTCGAAGGTGACGCAAGCGAAGTCCGCAGCCAGCTCGTCCACCTGCGGCCGCCAGCCCTCGCCGTGGACGCCGACGCCCTGGATGAACAGCACGGCAGGGCCCTGCCCACGCACGGCGAAGTGGATGCGGCAGCCGCGGTGCTCGATCATTCGGGCATCGGCGATCCGGCCAGGTTCAGCCGCTGCAGCAGATCGGCGAACCGCGGGTCGTGGCGGATGGCGTCGGGCCACGGCAGCAGTTTCAGGCGCGACAGGTCGCTGACGCGCTCGTCGAGGGCGCGGCTGAGCGCCGCGAAGACCTGCGCGTGCTCGCCCAGGCCCGCATGCACCAGCGCGAAGTCGAGCGGCGACGTGTAACGGGACTGCGCCTGTGCCTGCAGCTGCGCGAGCACCTCGCGCGCCTCCTCGTGCCGGCCGGCGAGGCCGAACGCCTCGCCGAGGTACCCGAGCCCGACGCGCGCGCTCGACAGGTCCACCGCCGTGCGAAATGACTGAATCGCATCGTCGAAACGCCTCTCGGCGAGCCGGATGGTGCCGAGGAACCAGTGAGCGATCGGGAACGACGAGTCGAGCAGCAGGACCGACTTGAGACGATCGACGGCCTCCTCGCGCCGGCCGACGAGCTCGAGGCTGTAGGCCAGGTGCGCACCAATGACGGGCGAGAGGGGATCCAGGTCGTAGGCACGGCGCATCGACGTGCAGGCATCCTGGAAGTGGTCGCGGATGAACAGGACCCATCCCAGCCACTGGTGGCCGCTCGCGTACGAAGGGTCGAGCTCGATGGCGCGGCGCAGGGCGCGCTCCGCGGCCGCGAAGTCGCGATCGTAGAAGATCAGCGAGAAGCCCTGGGAGGCGTGCGCCTCGGCCAGTCGATCGTCCATCTCGATGGCACGGCCCGACGCGCTCTTCGCCGCTGGATACGCCTCGGACGGCCGCAGCACGTTGTAGTAGCCCAGGACGTTGAACGTGTCGGCCAGCCCCACGTGCGCCAGGGCATAGGCCGGATCGATCTCGACGGCGCGCTGGAAGTGGCCGTGCGCCTGCTGGAAAGCCGCCGGCGTGCGCTTGTTCCAGTGGAACCGGCCGCGAAGGTACTCCTGGTACGCCTCGGGATTCTCCGTCCGCCGCCGCGCCCTCTGGTCCAGCACGCCGCTGACCTCGCCGGAGCCCAGGCGCACCCGGAGCTTCGCGACGATGGATCGCGCGATGTCGGCCTGAATCTCGAAGATGTCGTCCATGTCGCGGTCATAGCGCTCGGACCACAGCTGGTAGCCGTCCGCGACGTTGATCAGCTGAACGGTGACGCGCACCCGGTTGCCCGCCTTGCGGACCGCGCCCTCCAGGATCGTTCCGACGTTCAGGCGCCGCCCGATTTCACTGACGTCGTGCGCCTGGTTCTTGAACTGGAACGCCGCCGTGCGCGACGCGACGCGCACGCCGGGCAGGGAGCCCAGGTCGGAGATGAGCTCGTCGGCGAGGCCATCGCAGAAGTACTCCTGGTCGCGGCCGGGGCTCAGGTCCGAGAAGGACAGCACCGCGATGGAGGGGAAGCTCGTGGCCACCCTGTCGGTCTGGCTGGAGAGGCGGCTGGACGCGCTGGCCAGACCCACCGGGGCCGAGATGGCGGACCCTCGAATGATGTCATCGATGTCGGACGCCAACTGGCGCGTGGACTCGTATCGTCCCGACGGGTCCTTCGCGAGGCAGCGCGCCACGACGGCCTCGAAGGCCGGGGGCACCGGGCGGAACGACGACATCGGACGCGGGGAGTCGCGAATGATGGCCGCGAGCACGTCGGCGGAGGTCCGGCCGGGAAACGCTCGCTCGCCCGTCGCCATCTCGTAGAGGATGGAGCCGAAGGCGAACTGATCGGTGCGCACGTCCACGGGCTGGCCGCGTGCCTGCTCCGGGGACATGTAAGCGACGGTGCCGAAGACGACGCCTGGGCTCGTGAGGGGCGCGGGCGGCGCCGTGACGTCCTCGAGCGCGGCGATCGGGGCCTTGGCCGAAGGCGCGAGCTTGGCGAGCCCGAAGTCGAGGAGCTTCGCGTAGCCGTCCTCGGTGACCATGACGTTGTCGGGCTTCAGGTCGCGGTGCACGATGCCGGCATCGTGGGCCTTGGCCAGCGCCTTGGACACCTGCGACGAGATCTGCAGCACGATTGTCAGCGGGAGCGGCCCATCGGTGAGCATCGCCCGCAGCGTGCGTCCCTCGACGAACTCCATCGCGATGTAGCTGGTGTCCCCCTCGCGGCCGACATCGTAGACGGTGACGATGTTCGGGTGGTTGAGGGCCGACGCGGACCTGGCTTCCTGCTCGAATCGGAGCAGGCGGTCCGGGTCGGACGCGAGCGCGCGTGGCAGCACTTTCAGGGCCACGCGCCGGTTGAGGCGGGCGTCGAACGCCTGGTAGACCTCGCCCATGCCTCCGGCCCCGAGGGCCGACACGACCTCGTACGGCCCAAGCCGTGTACCGGGCGGCATCGACATGAACAGGGAGGATTATAGTCTCCCCTCCCAGCCACCTCCTGGTGTGCACTCGCGGTGCGCCGCGTGCCGATCAGCGGCGTTTCGACGGCCGCGGTGGCGAGAAGTCCAGGCCAACCGTGCTCCGGCCCCGCCCGGACGGCATGCGCATCAGCGCTCGCGCCTGGTCCCGGAGGGCGAACATCCGGGCCATGGCCTCGGTGAGGCGATCGCGCCGCCCGTTGAACGCGGCTTCGAGCGAAGCGAGCAGCTCGCCGTAGCCCTGCCCGAAGGCCTCCAGCGCCGCGCGGATCTCCGAACCCCGCGGGTACGTCGCCGCGCGCGCGTTCGGCCGGATCGGGTACACCGCCGCGTAGTCCACCGCCAGGGGCCGACCCGTCGGTCCGCTCGCCGGCGTGTCGTGCGCAGTGAAATGACGGCCTTCCAGGACCTCCATGAACCGGAAGTAGTGCGCGAGCTCCTCGCCGCGACCCTCGCCGAGGATCTGGCGGTCCTTGTCGAAGAGGCCGTGATGCGCGCCCTCGCCCTGTTCCACGATCTCGTCGATGGCGCGCTGCGCGGAGTCGCGGCCGGTCACCACGACGATCGAGCCGCTGCCGTAGTAGTCCTCGGGCCGGACTTGTCGGGCGATATCGCCGGTGAAGACCCTGTCCTCGCCGAGGCGATCGCAGAGAAAGTCGATGGCCTCGCGAACCGCGGCGTAGAACTGCCCGATGGTGTGGAAGCGCCCGGGCTCGGGGCGCGCGCCGCGGGCCTCGGGCCGCTCGATCTTCATGAAGGTGGCGAGCGCGCTCTTCGAGAACGCCTCGATGCTCACCGTGAAGCGGTCGCCGCTGTGGGGCAGGTGACAGGGGTAGCGCTTGACGAACCCCGCGTAGGTCAGCCGCGGCCGGCCGCCCACCGCGTTGAGGAGGTTGGCCGCAAGCGTCAGGTGCAGCATCTCCTCGAGCATGACGCTGCGGACGATCTCCGCGGCCTCGTAGTTGTGGCCGTCCCGGATGGAGAGCCACGCGGTGAAGTACGGCGGGATGGTGGCGTGCTCCACCTCCATCGCGGCCTGGAGGTGCGCTCGAAGCGCGGGCAGCGAGCGAATCACCGCAGGTCCCTCCGCATGGCGTCGGCCGCGCGAACCGCGAGGGCGGCCGTGGTGAGCGTGGGGTTGGCCGTCCCGATCGTCACCTGGTTGCCCGCGCCGACGACGTAGAGGTTCGGGTGATCCCAGGCCTTCATGTTGCGGTCCGTCACCGAGTCGCGCGGGCTGCGTCCCATGCGGTGCGTGCCGACGATGTGGCCGGAGCCCATGAGGTTGTAGCCGAAGCCGTTGTAGGTGATGCGCTGGTAGCCGGGCGGCGCCGGATCCGGGTAGAACGTGTGGTCCTCGATCCCGGCGAGGCCCGTGATCCTCTTCCAGACCTTCGACACCGCCGCTTCGGCGCCGGCCAGCGAGTAGTCGGCGTAGCCGTAGGACAGCACGGGCCGGTGGTTGCCCATGGCATCGCGAGCCTTCGGGTCGATGGTCACGCGATTGTTCGGCGACGGCAGCTGCTCGAACATGAACCCGATCTTCACCATGCGCGACAGCTGGTCCGCGAGCGTTGCGCGCAGCGCCTTCCCGTACACCTGCTGGGCGAGGAGCGCGGTAATCTGCTTGCCCGGCGCGCCGCTCCAACCCCAGTTCGAGAGGCTCGCGCGGAAGGAGGCGTGCTGGGCCCGGAAGGCGCCGTCGCGCAAGGACTCTACGCCGCTCGTCGTGTCCGGCCCGCGGAACGGCCAGACGGGCCTCGGCGAGAAGCCCCACACGTAGAGATACGGGTGGTCCATGAGGTTCCGGCCCACCTGGTCGCTGCTGTTGGCCGCCCCTGAGGCCAGCAGGAGCGTCGCGTTCTCGATGGCGTTGGCCGCGAGCACGACCAGCGTGCCGGTGACGCGCTCGATGGTGTGAGCGGGCGAGCCGGGTGTCTCGTAGCGCTTGTACTCGACGCCGGTGATGCGCCGCGTTTCAGGATCGACGATCAGGCGCGACGCCACCGACTGCGTGCGAATTTCCACGTGGCGGGTGCGCGACATCGCGGCCAGCGTCTTGAGCGCGCTGTACTTGGCCTGCACGGGGCAGAGCGGCATGCAGACGGAGTTGCCCTGGCAGCGCTGGCCCTCGTCGCGGTTCGAGACGGCGGGCATGGGTTCGTAGCCGCGGCCCAGCGCGTAGGCCGGATTCGGCGTGGAGTTGCGGGCCACGGGGATGCTGATGACGCGCAGGGGGTACTTGCGCCCGGCCAGCGTCACCGACTGGCCGGCCAGCGCTGCGTCGAAGAACTGGTCCACGCAGCTGGGCGGCATGCGGTGCATCGGGTACACGTAGCCGTCCGGGAACCAGACGCCGAAGATGCGCTGGTCCTCGACGTCGGCCGAGACGCCCAGCTCCAGCTCCGCGCGCCGATACGCCGGCTCGAGATCGTCGTAGGTGATGGGCCAGTCCAGCGCCTGCCCGTAGACCGACTGCATCCGGAAGTCGTTGGGCACCAGCCGCAGCGACGTCCCCTGCCAGTGCAGCGTCGTCCCGCCGAGCATGCGCAGGTAGTCGCTCATGAATTGCGGCGTCTGCGGGTTGTACTCGTAGTAGGGCTTTCCACCAGGGATGCCCGGCGAGGGCGCGGCCTCGTTCCACGGGTACGGCCCGTTGGGCATGCCGCGCGCGCCGCCTTCCGTGTAGAGCGTCTCGAGGTAGCGGCGGTACGTCGCCGGGTTCATCGCGCCCTCGATGCCGGCTTCGAGGATGAGCACGCGGTGGCCGGCTTCGGAGAGGATACGAGCGACCAGCGCCCCCACCACGCCGCCGCCGACGATCACGGCATCGTAGTGCGCGCTCACGAGGCCTCCTCCGTGCCAGGCTGCCGATCTCCGAACACTGGCGGGATGGACCAGCTGGCGAAGCCCGTAGGGTTGGCGCCCGGTGGATGCGCGCCCGCGCCGCGATACGACAGCTGCTGCGTGTAGGCGTCCGCGGACGGCACGAACGTGGCGCCAGGCGTGACGCCCTTCGGCACCGCGGTGCCCGAGAGCGCGTACCACTGCGTCGACGGGCTCGTCCACGAGCCCTGGTACCAGAGCACGATGAGCGCCGACGACAGTCCCCAGAGGATGGGTGACGCGAGGATGTCGAGCCGCATCGCTTCGTCCCTCGCGGGACCCGGGCGATGGCGCAGCACGCGACGGAGCGTGGCGTAGAGTTGCGCGGTGACTTCCGGCCCGGCCTGCCGCTCGACGAGCGCCTGGTAGTCGTCCACCAGTCCCGTCCCTTCGAGGTCTGCCTCGTCGTATCCCGTGAGCTCCGTCGAGAATGCAAGGAAGGCCTTGCGCCTTGCGCTCATGGTCCCGCCTTTCCCTCTGCCCGCGACCACGGGCGGCTAGCGAATCGGGTTGTTCAGCAGCGTGTGGCCGGACGCAGCGGCGGGCTGCGATTCGTAGAGGAGCACGCCCACCGCGGGCGGGTTGCCCTTGAAGACCGCCGCCATCTGGCGCTGCATCACGTGCTTCGCGTCGCCGACCGTGAGCTGGACGGCGCCGGAGGGCAGTGGCGGGATGGGCGTCTTGCCGGACGTGTCGAACCAGCTGCGGAAGACGCCGAAGATCACGCGGGCGGACGTAACCATGTGCTTCTTCCCCTTGACCTTCAGGTTCGCGTAGGCCGGCACCGGCGAGAAGGCGGCAATGCCGGGCGCCGGCATGCCCGCCATGTTCGTGTTCACCTGCAGGTCGAAGATGTAGGGCAGCTGCTGCTTTGGCGCCTTTGGCGTCGCGTAGCAACGAATCCACCAGGTCTGCACGGTGGGGTCGTTGACGTCCGGCACGGCAAAGTTGAACGAAGCGACGAACTTCACCTCGCCGTACTTCGAGCTGCCGGCCTGCACGGCCGTGGGGCTGTCGCAGGGCACGTTGATCCGGTAGTTGCCGTAGGTCTTCGACTGGTCGTCGCCGGTCATGTACTGCGCCACGGTGAGCGCGGGCTCGGTGCCGGCGCGGGACCGCGGGTACACGACGACGTTGAACTCCACCTCGTCGACGAAGGAGGAGTAGTTGCTGCCGAACCCGGCGTACCGCTCGAAGTTCAGGTTCACGAGCGCCTTGCCGTCGAAGGTGCCGGGCTCGAGGCCCGTGCCGGCCAGCAGCGGCCGGACGACGCTGGCGGGGACGCTGAAGAAGACCATCAGCGACTGCAGCGAGCCGTAGTTGAAGTTGCCGAGCGGCGTGGTCTGCTGGGACTTCGGGGGCATGGGGGACTCCTGTTCCACAAGCACGAACGACGGGCGCGCGATGGTAGCACGAGCGCGCGGTTTGCGCGCGCGGCTCATCACGCGCACAATACGCAGGCTTCGCACGCTCACCGGGGAGGGTATCGATGGCAGGACGATCGCGGTCGGGATCGAAGGTCGGTCGGCGCGTCGGCGAGCGAGGCGGAGCGCGGGTGCGCCCGCCGAAGGCGGCGGGTTCGCTGGACGCCGCCGGTATCGACCGCGTCATCCGTCGGCATCTGGGCGCGTTCCGCAAGCCTGGCGTGCTCACGGTGCGACCGGGCTTCGAGATCGCCGGGGGCCGCATCACGGGGCGACCCGCCATCGTCGTCACCGTGGCGCGCAAGCGGGCCCGCGTGCCCGCGACGCAGCAGCTGCCGGACGAGATCCAGGGCATCCCCGTGGACGTGCGGCAGTCCACCCCACTCCAACGTCTCCGTGCCCGCAACCCGACGCACCACGCGATGGTGGCCAGATATGGACGCTCCGAGGTGCGGGAGCCGGAGTGGCCGCTCGAGCGGCGCGTCTCGGATGGCAAGCGGCTCGCCACGCTGCCGAAGCCCGTCCACCCGGCCGCGCACGCGGATCTGAAGAAGCCCGAGATCCCGTACACGCCCGCACGTGTGCCGCTGAAGCCGGTCACCGGGAAGATGACCGTCCTCGCGTGCGCCAGCCCGGACGCCGGCTTCACGGTGCTGGCGGACTTCCTGAAGGCCGTCCGCTCGCGTCTGACGGTGGGGCTCTACGACTTCACGTCCGGCGATATCCTGGCGACGCTGCGGCAGGTGCTGGAGAAGGACGACAAGTCCTTCTGCATGGTGCTGGATCATCCGGCCCCGAACCCCACCGCGAACCAGTCCGACGAGCAGACGGTGGCGACGCTCCGGCGTGCCGACAAACGGGCGAAGATCGACTGGGCCCTGACGCGGACGGATCCCGAGGTGGCGAAGTGGATCTTCCCGAGCGCGTACCACATCAAGGTGGCGGTTCGGGACAGCGCGGCCTTCTGGCTCTCGAGCGGCAACTGGAACGTGAGCAACCAGCCGAACTTCGCGGCGAAGCAGGCCAGCCGCGGCGCGTACGACACGGCGGATCGCGACTGGCACCTGGTGGTGATGCACGAGGGCCTCGCGCGGCTGTTCGAAGCCTACATCGAGCACGATTTCCAGGTGGCCGGCGGGGAGCAGACGAAGGGCAGCCGCGCCCTGCATACGGCCATCAAGACCGCCACGGCCGCCCACCAGCGCGAGCAGAAGGCGCAGCCGCGCGCCGCCTCATCCACCCCCCGCGTGCCGTTCACGCTCGGCAAGCCGCAGGTGTTCACGAACGCGCAGCTGACCATTCAGCCGCTGCTGACGCCGGACAAGGGGCGCCTGACCTCGATGTACGTGGACCACGTCCTCGCGCTCATCACCTCGGCGCGCCGCCGGCTCTACATGCAGACGCAGTACATCCATCCGAGCGACGAGCCGGGCGACCGCAACTTCATGCGGCTCGTGGACGCGTGTGCCGACGCCGTGCGGCGCCGCGTGGACGTGCGGCTCATCCTCTCGCAGTACGAGAACACGCCGCAGTACATCGAGCTGCTGCACAAGGCGGGGCTGTCGGGCGTGCTCCGCATCCAGGATCGCGTCCACAACAAGGGCATCGTCGTGGACTCGGGCACGGTGCTCGTGAGCAGCCAGAACTGGTCCGGGGACGGCACGCTGCGCAACCGCGACGCAGGCGTGATCATCCGCCACGCCGGCATCGCGCGGTACTTCGAGCAGATCTTCCTGGAGGACTGGGAGAAGCGGGCGGATGTCAGGGTGAAGTGAGGCCCCGCCGGGGCTGACGCCCCGGCGCTCCATGGACGCGCGTCAGGGGACGATGGCGACCGCCGACACGGGCCCCGCGATGCCGCGCACGTTGACGCCGCGGACTTCGAGGCGCCGATCGCGCGGGCCGATTGTCCAGGTGATCTGCCCCGATGCCTGCGGCTGCCACGGGCCCGCGGTCCCCTCATCGTCGATCACGCGGTATTCGGCGCGCGCGGGTTGGAGCACCGTGTGCTGCAGGCTGAGTGTGAAGGTCAGCGGGCCCGTCCGCTCGGGCGTGATCCATACCTGATTCGGGCTCCACTCCACCAGCGCGCGGTCGTCCGTTTCGTAGCGGGTGAGCCGCTCGTGCGGGTACTCGGACGGCACGGTGCTGGACTCCCACGGCACGGTGTGTTCGTCCACCCACTCCACCGTGTCCTCGTATCGATCGGCCGGGGGCTCGTTCGGCGCCGAGACATGGTCGGCCTTCAGCAGATAGCGCACGTAGTAGTACAGCCCCGCCGTCCGATGCGGGTAGTCGCGCGGATCCGGATGGCCCTCTCGCACGGCGCCCAGGACGACGTCGAGGGCCTCGTGCTGGCCGCGCACGAACGCATCGTGGACTTCGAGCACACTCTGCGGAATGCCGTCGCGCTCGAAGTGGAGGTTGTAGTGCGCATCCACCAGCACCCACTTGTTGAAGTGGTTCGACCAGACCTCGGTGGTGAAGTGTGCGTAGGGGTTGTCTGTCTGACCGACCTCGACGTAGCGTGCCGGGATGCCGATGGCGGCGAGGGCCTGCAGGAACACCTGCGCGTACTGCGCGCAGAAGCCGCCCGTTCGCCCCTCGCGGATCCAGTCGAGAATGGTGATCGCGTCCCACGGCGGATAGGGATCCGGCACGCTGTCGGGCCACTGGGCCGCCACCCAGTCCTTCAGCAAGAGGATCGCCTCGAAGTCGGATGAGGCCCCCTGGACGACCTCGACCAGGCGTTCACGGGCCGCGAACTCCGCAAGCCGGGCCGCCGAGTAGTCCTCGAAGCGCACGGGCAGCCGCGGCGCATCGGGAGACTGTCCCGGCGTCTGGACCACCTCGACGGTCCCGCCGTCCACCACGACCGTGACAGGCGGCGATGCCTCGCTCGCGCCGGCCGTGTTCCTGGCGCGCAAGGTCACGCCGTACGCCCCGCTTGGGACTCCGGAGAAGCGGACCTCGCCGCTGGCGGGCACGGCGATGGCATCCCGCAGCGCGCCGGTCACCTCGAGCAGCACGTCCTGCGGCGCGCCCCCCTGGTACGTGTTGCGCCAGGTCACCGTGACATCGGAGCCGATGGCCAGCGCCGCGACGGCCTCCGGCGCCGACGGCCGTCTCAGCGTGCCGACGACCACCTCGATCTCTTCGGACGCCGCGGTGGGAACGCCGTCGTGGACCGCGCGCAGCCTTGCAAAGTACACCCCGTTGGCGAGCACGAACGTGGCCGAAGTGGCCGTGCCCCCAAGCGTGGCCGTGGCCCACGTTTCACCCGGCGCGAACCCTCCCTCCACGACGTAAGCGTCGGGGGGCGCCTCAGGCACCGCGTGGGCCCATTCGAGCGTGACGGCCTGACCCTCCACGCGCACCACCGAGAAATCCTGTGGAGGCGCAGGCAGTTCCTGGCCGGCCACGGCCGGGGCCGTCACGCCACTGATGAGCCAGCATGCTGCCAGCGTTCGCACGAAGCGGGGCATCAGATCGCTTTTCGGCGGAACACGAATTCGTTGCAGCCCAGCCCGCCGCCGCAGGTCCGGAGCCGCGCCAGCTCGAAGCCGCGGTCCCGGTAGAAATCGAAGATCTGCTCGGGACGGGCCACCTCGAAGGGCAGGCCACCCAGCCAGTCGTACCAATCGTGCACCTTCGACATGCCGCGTGCCGTCTTGTACTCGCGATATCGCGTCGCGGGATTCTGGCGCTTCAGTACGTCCACGGCCAGCCCGCTCAGCGCGAAGTACGGAAAGTAGGCGGCGATGACCATCGCCCGCGTGAGCGCGTTCCGGTTGTAGAGGACCTTCACCCGGTGCCACAGGCGCGAGACGCATCCCTGGTCGTTGTAGATGGCGATGAACAGCGTCCCGCCAGGTGCAACGCGGCCCGCGGCGTTCTCGAGCGCGGGCCACATGTGGCCGGTGTGGTGCAGCACGCCCCACGAGTAGACGATGTCGAAGGTCCCCAACGACTCGAGGTACCGCGGATCCAGGGCGTTTCCGCGCTCCACCGTCCACCGCGGATCGTCGCGGAAGTAGCGCCGCCGGAGCTCCTGGGTACATCCCACGCTGTTCGGGTCGAAGTCGAAGGAATGCACGCGGGCTGCGCCGAGTCGCATCGCGGCCAGCGAGAAGAGCCCGCTGCCCGAGCCGATGTCGAGGAACGTGCGGCCGCGCAGGTCCTCCATCCCCAGCATCGCGCGGAGGGACTTCTCGGCTTCCGCGATGCGCTCGTCGTCCAGCACCGAGAGGAACCTGGCCCAGTTGCGGCCGAACTCGAAGCGTTCGCCGGTGGCGACCTGCTGCTCGAAGGACGTCGTCGATTCGGGGGTGGCGGGTGTCATGGTGTGAGCTCGGTGACGGCCACCCGCGCGGGAGGCGCCTCGGGCCGCTGGTCGATGAACATGCGGTGCCACAGCTCGAGCATCAGCAGGTTCCACAGGGGATAGTGCCACACGACTCGGCCTGCGATGTGATCCTCGAGCATGGCGGTGACCACGGCCATGTCGAAGTATCCGCGCGCGGCCAGGCGGCCGTCGAGCAGGACGTCGCGGGCGAAATCGCGAAGCTCCTCGCGGAACCAGTGGTCGATGGGCACGCCGAAGCCCTTCTTCGGCAGCTGAAGGAGGCGCGGCGGCAGGCGGCGCTCGGCGAGCCGGCGCAGCAGGTACTTCTTCTCGCGCCCACGGATCTTGAAATGAGCCGGCAGGCCGGCGGCGAACTCCATGAGCTCGTGATCCAGGAACGGCGACCGGCCCTCGAGCCCGTGCGCCATCGTCGCGATGTCAACTTTCACGAGCAGATCGTCGGGCAGGTAGGTGTGGACGTCGGCGGCCATCGTCCGTTCGAGGAGCCCTTCGGCGTCGGAGGCGGCAAAGGCGTGCTCCAGCAGGGCATAGCTGTCCTCCACGGTAGCCGTCTGGAACTCCGGCGTGCACAGCCGCGACTTCTTCTCGGGGTCGAAGTGCATCATCCAGACGCCGTAGCGCCGTTCGGGGCTGTCGGCCAGGCGCTCGGCCAGCCGCGCCGCCCGCTGGAGGAGTCGATGCGACACCCGCCGCGAGGCACGCCGGGCCACCGCGGCAATGGCGCGGCGCGCCGCCAGCGGCGCCACCGTCATGCGCGCGGCCAGCAGCGAGGCGAGGTAGCGATCGTAGCCGCCAAAGCTCTCGTCGCCGCCATCACCATTGAGGGCGACGGTGACGTGGCGGCGCGTGAGCTCGGACAGGATGTAGGTCGGCAGCGCCGAGGAATCCGCGTAGGGCTCTCCGTAGTGCCAGACGATCTGCGGGAGCAGATCGACGGCGTTCGGCGAGACGACGAACTCGCGATGGGCCGTGCCGTAGCGCTCGGCCACCAGGCGCGCCGCCGGCAGCTCGTTGTACGCCTCCTCGCGGAAACCGATCGAGAAGGTCCGCACCGGCGTGTCCATGGCTTCGGCCATGAAGGACACGACCAGCGACGAGTCGAGGCCGCCGCTGAGGAACGCGCCCAGCGGTACATCGCTGATCAGGCGTCGCCGGACCGCACGGGCGAGGTGCGACGTCAGCCCTTCCAGCGCCTCGGTATCCGACAGCGCCTGCTTCCGGGCGTACGACAGCGTCCAGTAGCGGCTGATGGTGAGGCGCCCGTCTTCCACCACGAGCGTGTGGGCCGGGGGCAGCTTCTCCACGCCGCGAAACGCCGAGCGAGGCGACGGGACGTACTGGTAGCTCAGGTACTGGGAGAGGGACTGCAGGTCCACCTCCGGCTGGAACCGCGGATCGGCCAGGAAGGCCTTGGGCTCGGAGGCGAACGCCAGCCCATCCACGTCACGCCTGTAGACGAGCGGCTTCTTGCCGAGGCGATCGCGCGCGATCAACAGCCGGCGGCGCGGCGCGTCCCACAGGGCGAAGGCGAACATCCCGGCGAGGCGGCTGACACACGCGTCCCCGTACTGGCGGTAGGCGGCCAGGATGACCTCGGTGTCGCTGTGCGATCGGAACGGGTGGCCCAGCCCTTCCAGCTCCGCGCGCAGTTCCCGGAAGTTGTAGATCTCGCCGTTGAAGGTGATGACGAGCGCGCCGTCGGCGCTTGCCATGGGCTGGTGGCCGAGCGGGCTCAGGTCGATGATGGCCAGGCGCCGGTGCCCGAATCCGATCGGGCCGTCCACCCACGTTCCGTGCCCGTCAGGGCCGCGGTGGGCGAGCAGGTTGCACATGCGCGCGACCATCCCGCCGTCCACCGGCGCACCACTCACGAAGTTCACCCGACCGGCAATTCCGCACACGTTCGCCCTGCCCCTCTCCTCGATCGCTCCGGGACCTACCCGACCACCCGGAGTCGAATCGCCGTGTGCGCGAGCGCGAGCCCGACAAGGGCGATCCAGTAGAAGACGTACATCTTCCCCGCCCACGACCGCTGCCGAAGCTCCTCGAATCCCAGCCAGGCAAAGAGGGCGAGCACCGGGAAGAGCGCCTCCCGTTGGCGATAGGGCAGGTTGATCACGAGAAACTGCGCCCAGTAGAGCACGGTGAAGACCCACACCACGCCCAGCATGAACGGCGCCTGTCCGCGGAAGATGCGGCCGGCCGTGACCGCGAGGCCGACCAGCATTCCCGGCAGCAGCACGTACCAGAACAGCATGCCGGGATAGAGAAGATAATCGCCGGCGAGGACCGCCCGCGGTGTCCACGCCGCCGGTGGGACCCAGATGAACGGGCCCAGGACGCGACGGCCGATCTGCACGGCTCCGCCGACGAGGCCGAAGCGCCCCGGGACGGCCGACGCCGTGTCGGTATCGACCTGGAGGATATTCGCTCGCTCCGGCAGCCCGAGGTCCACGGTGTCGATGGCGAACCCATCGTTGGGACGCGCGCGGCCGCCCTCCGCGACCTCGTCGAGCAACCCGGCCGAGTAGTACCGCAGGCTGGTCGCGTTGGTGGCCTGCGCGATGGAGGCGACGAAGAACAGCGGCGAGGCGGGCCACCCGGCCATCACCGGGCCCGCTTCCGCCACCGCCAACGCTGACAGCACGGCCACCGCGGCCCCGCGCCGGACCGCCCATCCGCGCAGCAGGCCCAGCACGGCGATGGCCGCCACCCCGACTTCGAGATACCAGAGTGCGTAGAAACGGCTCGCGTGCACGAACCAGAGGGCACCGCCGGCGAGGGCGGTGAACCCCGCCAGGCGCCACGTGTCGTCCTTGCCGTGAACGATGTGGGCAAGGGCCCACAGGCCAAGGGTCGTTGCCGCGATCACGGACGGATCCTTCCAGAGGTCGGTCGCGGCGAGGTAGATGATGGAAGGGTAGAAGGTCACGAGCAGCCCGACTGGCAACGCCGCCGCCGGCGCGACCAGGCGAACCCAGCCGAAGGTCAAGGGGCCCAGCAGGGCCGTCAACGCGCAGTTGACGGCGTGCAGGTTCAGCAGGCCGGGTCCGAGCGTCCCGACGACACCGGCGAACAGGTAGAGATGCGCAGTGTCGTACGTGGCGAACAGCTCGAACGACGGGCGAGGCAGCGCGAAGCCGGCATTCACAATGGCGTGGATGGCGCGAAGAAACCCCACGCCGTCCGGCCCGAGCACCACGGTGCGGCTCGCAGATTCGAGCCACGCCAGCAACAGCAGGGCGATTCCCCGGACGGCGAGGCCGATCACGGCCAGCTGAACGAAGACCCCGCGCGCGGGCCCACGCTCGAACCCGGCGAGCAGTGTCGTCGCCGCGGCGAAGGCCGCCGTGATCGCCAGCGTTCCGGGGCCTTCACCGATCAGGAGGGGCAGGGGGGTGAGGGCGAGCAGGATGGCCACGCTCCACCGCGTGGCGGTACCGAGCCATCTCGAGATCGGCGCCTCGGCGGGTGTGGTGCTCAGCGTGTCGGGCGCGGTGTCGTGATCGATGTCACCCTCCGGAACAGCTCCTGCCACTTCTCCAGCACCTCGCCAACGTCGTAAGGCGCCACGGCGGCGACCGCGGCCTCACCCAGGCGACGGCGCAGCTCGCCATCGTGACCCAGGCGCTGCAGCGCCCCGCTCATGGCTGCGACATTGTCCACGGGAACCAACAGGCCGGCCGTGCCATCACGCGTCAGCTCCCGCGGGCCGGTGGGACAGTCGGTTGCCACGACCGCGCGGCCGCTGGCCATCGCTTCAGCGAGGGCGTTGGGGAATCCCTCGAAGCGCGATGCCAGGACGAAGATGCTGGCGCGTCGGAGCAGCCCGTCATTGTCCCGTACGACGCCGGGGAGGGCAACCCGGTCCGCGACGCCAAGCTCGTGCGCCAGCGACTGCAGCGACTGGCGCTCCGGGCCCTCGCCCGCGATGAGGAGCTGCCAGCCCGGAAGGCGCGGGGCCGCGTCCGCGAACGCGCGGACGAGCACGTCGAAGCCTTTCTGGGGCACCAGGCGGCCTATGCCGACGACGAGCGGCTCGGGAGGCACGTCCCCGCTCCTGGGGCGGAGGACCGGGTTGGGAATCACCACGAGCAGCGCCTTCCAGCGCGCTGCCGCGTACTCGCGGGTGCGCTCGGTCTGGACGACAACCGCGGCGGCCTCAGGGTAGGTGAGCCGCCGCAGCGCGCGCCAGGCGCGGCCGGGATCGTAGAGGCGCGGATCCACGCGTTCGGACACGATCACGGGCACACGCAGGTCGCGACACGCGAGCAGCGTCACGACGTTCACCTGGTCGCCGAAGCTGAGCACGATGTCCGGCGACGCGCTGCGAATGGCGCCGCGGAGGCGCCGCACCCGATGCCAGTTCGCGCGAGCCGCCCGGAGCAGGCTCCCGGACCCGCCGGCGAGCGCGAGCGGATGGTGATGAACGGTGGGCGGCAGCGCGTAGAACGGAGGTGCCGCGCCATCGTCGAAGGTGAGGACCGTGACGTGCCGATCCCGGGCCCACTCGCTGACGAGGGTGGCCATCACGCGCTCGGCGCCACCGGCGCCAAGCGAGGCGATGACGCACACGAGGCGCGGGGAGTCAGGCACCGGCACGGGTCCCCTGGCGGGCGGTGGAACCCGATCGGGATGCCAGGGCCTCGAGGGCTTGGGCCGTTCGGGCGACGAGGCGATCCGTGCTGAACAAGCCAACCACGCGAGTCCGCGCGGCCAGGCCGCGCGCCGCCCGAGCCTCCGAGCTCTCGGCCAGCATCTGGTGGCACGCGTCGGCCAGCGCTTCGTCGTCGCGCGTCGGCACGACGAGCCCCGTGTCGCCCACCAGTTCGGGCGCGTCACCCGCGCGCGTGGTCACGCACGGGGTTTCGCAGGCCATCGCCTCGGCAACGGCGTTGGGCATGCCCTCGCGGTCCGAGCTGAGGACGAGGCAATCGAGCGCGCTGTAGACGGCGGGCATGTCGTCGCGCGGACCCGCCCAGGTGAGCGACGCGCCCAGGCTCCGTGCCGCGTCGGACTGACGAAGCGATGCCGCGTAGGGCGAGGACGCCTCGCCGACCACGACGAACCGCCAGCCGGGCGCCCGCGCATGAAGCCGCGCCGCCGCCGCCAGGAACACCTCCGGTGCCTTCGTCGGGTCGACGCGCGCGACCAGCCCGACCAGCGGCTCGTCTCGACCGGCGCCCCACTCGGCGCGCACCCGGAGCCGGCCCTCCTCGTCACGGTGGAACCGGTCCACGTCCACGCCGTTGGGGATCACCAGCTCGGACCGCGGACGGTAGCCCGACCGCCGATGCTCGGCCGCGCCGGCCTCGGAGTTGTAGATGATGAGATCGACGAAGCGGGACAGCCTGGCGCTGGCGAGGAAACTGGCCCGGTGCGACCAGTCATATCGCGAGAAGTCAATCGACGCCGAGCGGATGCCCCATGCCACGCGGGCGCCGTGCGCCCGGCCAAGCAGCCAGGCCAGCTCGTTGGCCACACCAAGATAGCCGTGCACGACATGGGGCCGCCTGCGGCCCACCTCCCGCCATGCGCGCCCCAGGAACCGCGCGACGTCCCAACGGCCTGCCTTCTGCAGGGACACCAGCTCCACCCCGGTCCCCGCCAGCAGCGGCTCAAGCGCGCCGCCGCCGTAGAAGGTGAGCACGCTGACGGTGAACCGGTCGCGCGGCAGGCGGCGGGCGAGCTCCACCAGCTGGCGCTCGGCGCCGCCGCGATCGAGCGAGCGGATGAGGAACGCGACCCGCGTCATGCCGGCGGCGACCTGTGGCGGGCGACGAACACGATGTTCTCGTTGCGCCCATGCACCCCCGCGAGCGAGAGCAGCTTCTTCGCCGCGGCCACGCCGCGGCCCTTCCAGTTGAGCGCCCGCCAGTCCACGAAGGCGACGATGTCGGCGCGCTCGACCGTGAGGGCAGTGGAAAGCGCGGCCCGCATCTGCGCCACGGTGAAGGCCTGCTGATGCCCCCAGCGGTGGAACTCCTCGCCGCAGTGCGGGCAGACCACGCGCTGCTCGTCGAGGTTCTCGTCGAAGGGGACCGTGCCGTACAGGCGGCCCTCGGGGCGGAGGACGCGACTGATTTCGGGCAGCGCCGCCTGGAGCTGCCCGGCCGTGAGGTGTTCGAAGACCTCCGAGCAGAACACGGCGTCGAAGGAGGCCTCGGCGTAGGGCAGCGCCTCGATGAGGCCCTGCCGAGCCCGGATGCCGAGAGCGACGCTCCGGGTGACCGCGTCCTCGCTCGGATCCAGGGCGTCCACCTCCCATCCGCGCGCCATCGCCAGGCGTTCCAGCGTGGCGTCCCCGATGCCGACGTTGAGGACGCGGAGCGGGCGGCCGCCGGCGGCCCGGGCGGCGCGCTCGAGCAGGAAGGCGAGCCGCGGGCCGGCCGATGCGAAGCGGTGCAGCCCCACGCTCTGGTAGTGGTCCCAGATCCGCTGGTTGCTCATGGAATCCGCACGGCGTGTCGCCGTCTCACGTGGAGGAGCAGCATCGTGAAGGAAGCCAGGTACATCAGGCTGGTGGCGAGGGCGATCCCCGGCAGGCCCATATAGCGTATCAGCACGAGGTTGAGCACCGCGTTCAGCAGCGTGTTGACGAGCGAAATCCAGGTCAGGGCGCGCGTGGATCCCAGGGCCGTGACGAGCCGCACCAGGACGATGCCGGCCACGTAGAACGGAATCTGCAGGGCCAGGAATGCCTGCACGTCGGCCACGAGCGCCGTGTCCGCGCCCGTGAACGATCCGCGCTGGTAGACGAGCGCGATGATCGGCGCCGACCACACCGTGAGCACGGCCACCACGGGCACCGAGGCGAGGCCCACGATGAGCAGCCACCGCCGCACGACGTGACCCAGCCCGTCCATGTCGCCGCGCGAGACGAGGAGCGAGAAGTACGGCACTACGGCGACGCCCAGTGCGCCCGTCCCCAGGCTGGTGATCACGGCCACGAGGCGGTTGCCGTACTCCAGGGTCGCGACGCTGCCGGGGAGCAGGGCGGCCGCCATGGCCTGGTCCACGAGGCTGCTGCTCGCCATCAGCACCGAGCCCGCGGCGACGGGCAGCCAGTACCAGACGAGCCGCTGCAGGTCCGGGTCGTAGTGCACCCCGGGTGGCAGCAGCCCGACGCCGGTCGAGCGCAGCAGCCACCCGAGCCAGGCCGCCTCGAACACGGCGCCCACCGTCATCGCGAGGGCCAGGCCATGGACGCCGAGCCCCGGCATCCAGATCAGGACGGCAATCGTGATGGCCGGTGTCACTGCGGCGGACAGGCTGACCAGGCCGAACTTCTCGTCGGCGACCAGCGCCGCGCCCCAGAGGGTGCGCACGCCCATGGCCACGACCATGGGCATGAGCCACCACATGAGCCCGGCGGCGAGCCCGCGCTTGGCGGCGTCGAAGCCGGCCGCGATGAAGGGCAGGTAGGACGGTGCGGCGGCGGTAAGCGCGATCATCGCGACCGCGAGGCCGGCGACGGTCCACGCCACGGCGGCGGCGAGGAGATGCTCGGACGCGCGCACGCCGCGCCGCTCGCGGAGGTCGACGTACACGGGCACCAGCGCGGCACCGAGTGAGCCCGCCAGCACGTTGACGATGAAGCCGGGCACGAGGAGCGCCACGACGAACGCATCGAAGTCGTCGCCGGTGCCGAACCGGGAGGCGGTGATGACCTCCTTGCCGAACGTGACGGCCTTGACCGCCAGCGTCATCGCCAGGATCGTGACGCTGGCACCGAGGATCCGGCGGTTGACCGAAGGGCTCGTCGGCGGTTCCAGAGATTACAATCATACCTGTTCTCGATGCATGCACGCCGGCTCCTCCACCTCGTTGGAACGTCCCGCGTGGGCGGCACGGAGCGCTTTCTCTCCTCTCTCGCGGCCGGTCTTCGACAGGCGGGCTGGATCAACGGCATCGCGGTCCTCGAGGCCCCCGGCCCGCTGGCCGAGGCCTACGCGCGCGCGGCCGACGACGTGCGGCACCTCGATGTCGACTCTCGAGGCATGGTCGGCGCCTTGCGCGAGTGGCGGGCGCTCGTCCGCGCCTTCGCACCCGGCGTTGTGATCCTGTACGGCTTCAGGGCCAACCTCCTGGGCCGCGTTGCCAGCGGGGCCGTGCCGGTAGTCAGCGCCCTGCGCAGTGTGTACATCGACGAGCGCGGCACGCGCGTGGCACGATGGCTGGATCGCGCCACGTTTCACCGGGTGGACGCCTGCATCGCCAACTCGCAGGAAGCCATCCGCCGGCACGTGGCCGCCGGCTTCCCGGCCGATCGGTTCGTCTGGATCCCGAACGGCATCGACGTCTCGCGCTTTCGGGAGGTGTCCCGCGAACGGGCGCGCGAACGACTGCACGTGCCGCGTGACCAGCGCATCGTGCTGAGCATCGCGAACCTGAAGCCCGTGAAGAACCACGGGGTGCTGCTCGACGCGTCGCGGGCCCTGCACGACGCCGGCGTGCGCCACCGGCTCTGGCTCGTCGGCGAGGGGCCCCTGCGCGGCACCCTGGAGGAGCGGGCCCGCGCCCTTGGCATTCACGCCCATGTGGACTTCCTGGGCGCCGTGGCCGACCCCCTGGACTGCTATGCGTGCGCCGACGCGTTCGCGTTGACGTCAGACTATGAGGGCATGCCGACCGTGCTGATCGAGGCGTTCGCCGCCGGCGTGCCGGTCGTCGCCACGCGCGTGGGGGACGTGCCCGCGATGTGCGCGGGGGACGCGGGCGTCGTGGTTCCGCCACGGGACGCGTCCGCGACCGCTCGGGCGCTCGAAGCGGTGCTGACGGATGCGGATCTCGCGCGCCGGTTGCGGGCGCGGGGCGCCGAGGTGGCCGCACGCTACAGTGCGGGCGCGATGGTGAGCCGCTACGCACGCGTGCTCGAGGACGTGGCCGAGGGACGCCCGCCGTCAGTTGCCATCGAAGCGGTGGCCGGATGATGGCCAGGGTGCGAGTACTCCGCATCATCGCCCGCCTCAACGTCGGTGGCCCCGCCATCCACGCCACCCTGCTCACCGAACGGCTGGACCCGACCCGCTACGATTCGCGCCTCGTGGCAGGGACCGTCGAGCCCGGGGAGGGCGACTACCTGGGGCTTCATGAGCGCACCGTTCGGGGGCTGATCAGCCTTCCCGATCTTGGGCGTGAGATTCGCGGCCTGTCGGACCTGCGCACGCTGGGGTCGCTCGTGCGCATCATCCGCGAGTTCAGGCCCCACATCGTCCACACGCACACCGCGAAGGCCGGCGCCGTCGGGCGCGCGGCCGCGCTGCTGTGCGGCGTGCCCGTCGTGGTGCACACGTTTCACGGCCACGTGCTGCGCGGGTACTTCTCGCCGGCGAAGACCCGCGTGTTCCGGCAGATCGAGCGCTTCCTCGGGCAGAGGAGCTCCGCGCTCGTGGCCGTCAGCCCCAAGGTGCGTGAGGAGCTGCTCGCGCTCGGCGTGGGGCAGACCGACCGGCTCCATGTCGTGCCGCTCGGGCTCGATCTGGAGCGGTTCCGCACATACGACGAGCCGCGCGCCGAGGCGCGCGCCGCGCTTGGCCTGCCCGAAGACGCGTTCGTCACCAGCATCGTCGCGCGGCTGGCGCCCATCAAGGCCCATGAGGTGTTCCTCGATGCCGCCCGGCGCTTTGCCGAGGTGCATCCGCGTGCGATGTTCCTCGTCGTGGGCGACGGGGAGCGCGGCGATGAGTTGAAGGCCGAAGTGGCGCGCCTCGGACTGGACGACCAGGTCCGCTTCCTGGGCTGGCGCGCCGACCTCGAGCGCATCTACCGTGCCTCCGACGCCGTCGCGCTCACGTCGAGGAACGAGGGATCCCCCGTGGCTCTCATCGAAGCCATGGCCGCGGGGTGCTCGGTCGTGTCCACGCGCGTTGGCGGCGTGCCGGATGTCGTCACCCACGGGGAAACCGGGCTGCTGGTCGAGATGGACGATGCAGCGGGCCTGGCCGAAGCGCTCAGGCGGCTGGCGTGCGACCGCGCTCTGGCCGCACGCCTCGGCGCCGCTGGCCAGGCGAGCGTCATCGAGCGGTACGGTGCATCTCGCCTGCTTCGAGACGTCGATGCGCTCTACCAGACCCTCCTGGACGAGGCGGGGGTGCGGCCGTGATGTCCATCGCCTGGCCGGCCGTGGCCGCCTTCGGGCTGGCCATCCTCCTGACCGTAATCATCAAGCGCGTCGCGCTGGCCGCCGACATCGTGGCCGTGCCCAAGGCGGATCGGTGGCACCGCGGACGCATTCCGCTCCTCGGCGGCGTGGCGATTGCGGGCGCGGTGCTGATGGTCGCCGCGCTCGTGCCCGGCCGGTCCGGTCAGGCCTGGCTGCTGATTGCCGCCTCCGTCGTCCTCGCCATCGTGGGCCTCGTCGACGATGTGCGGCCCATACGCCCGCAGACCAAGCTGGTGGCGCAGCTGCTGGTGGCCTCCGTGCTCGCCGGGTCGGGGTTGACGCTCGGGCTCACCCAGGTGGTCGCCCTCGACCAGCTGATCACCGTCGTGTGGCTGGTGGGCCTGTCGAACGCGTTCAACCTGCTGGACAACATGGACGGCCTGGCCGCGGGCATCGGCTTCATCGCCTCGGCGTTCCGCCTCGTGTTCTTCCTCCAGGACGGCAACCTCGAGGGCGCCATCCTGGCCGGCATCCTCTGCGGTGCGCTGGCGGGCTTCCTCGTCTTCAACTTCCAGCCCGCGTCGATCTTCATGGGCGACACGGGGAGCCTCTTCATCGGGCTGATGGTGGGCGGCCTGAACGTCCTTGGTCCGCTCGCGTACTCGCGGGGCACCTTCTCGGTCCTCGTGCTCCCGGTGCTGATGCTGCTCGTGCCGCTCTTCGACACGACGTTCGTGACCATCGCGCGCACCGTCGCGGGCCGATCGGTGGCGCAGGGTGGGCGGGATCACACCTCGCACCGCCTGGTGGCAATGGGGCTGTCCGAGCGCGGCGCCGTGCTCATGCTCTGGGGCATCGCGGCCCTCTCGGGCATGGTCGCGGTGCTGTCGTACCGGTACGGGCTGCCCTACACCGCCACCCTCGTGGGCCTGGTCGTCGTCGGGGTGCTGGTGCTGGCCATCCAGCTGGGCCGCCTGCGCGTGTATCCCGAGACCGGAAGGGAAGTGCCGCGGTTCGTGGCGGCCCTGGCCGAGTTCCAGTTCAAGCGCCAGGTGGCCACCGTCGTCATCGACTCCGGGCTCATCGTGATGGCGTACTACACGGCCTACCTGCTGCGCTTCGAGGGGAACCTCGAGACGGAGCTCCCCGCCTTCTCGCGATCGTTCCTGATCGTGCTGGCGTGCCAGCTGGCGGCCCTCGCCCTGTTCCGCACCTACCAGGACCTGTGGCGCTACGCGGGACTGCACGACATGCTGAACCTCGCGAGGGCGACCACGGTGGGCACGGCGGCGGCCGTCTTGGCCCTGGTGTACCTCGAACGATTCGAGGGCTACTCTCGCGCCCTCTTCGTCATTCACTGGCTGCTGCTGCTCGGCTTCCTGGCGGCCAGCCGCCTGTCGTTCCGCGCCATTGGCGAGCTGCTGGCCGGGCCCGGCCACGGCGCGACCCGGACGCTCATCTACGGCGCGGGCGCCGGCGGCGTGATGGTGCTTCGCGAAGCCCGGACGAACCGGGGGCTCGACTGGAACGTCGTGGGCTTCCTGGACGACGACCGGGACAAGCAGCGCACGAGCGTGCACGGGATGCCCGTGCTCGGCGGCGTGGACCAGCTCCCGGGGGTACTGGAGGAGCATCGCGTCGAGCAGGTGGTGGTGTCCACCTCGGCGCTTGACGCCGGGCGGCGGGCCGAGCTTCGACGACGGTGTGCGGAGGCGGGCATCCCCGTCGTCCAGGCGTCGCTGCAGTTCGAGGCCGACACGCATGCCTGACGGGGCAGCGGTGCTATAACCACTGCACCATGCCCCGGACTGCCATCATCCTTCCCGCGCTCCTGCTGCTCGCCCTGCCTGGCCTCGAGGCGCAGCAATCGGCGCTGCCCTCGCCCGAGTCCGTGCTCGGGCACCGCGTCGGGGCCGACTACAAGGTCGCCACCTACGACGAGACCGTCGCGTACTTCCAGAAGCTCGACGCCGCGTCCGACCGCATGACGATGATGCAGGCGGGGACGTCCACGGAGGGGCGCACGTACTGGCTGGCGGCGATCTCGTCGGCCGCCAACCTCGGGAAGATCGATCGCTACCGCGAGATCGCGCGAAGGCTCGCGCGGCCGGCGGGGATGAGCGAAGACGAGGCGCGGCAGCTGGCCCGCGAGGGGAAGGCCATCGTGCACATCGACGGCGGGCTGCACGCCACCGAGGTGGCCGGCCCGCAGCACACCATGCAGCTGGCGTACGACCTGCTGGCGAAGGCGGACGATCCCGAGTACGCGCACGTCTTCGAGAACGTGATCCTGCTGCTGTGGCCCACGATCAACCCCGACGGCCAGCAGATGGTGGCGGAGTGGTATCGCGGGAACGTCGGCACGCCGTTCGAGGTGGCGCCGCTGCCGCGGCTCTACCAGGAGTACGTCGGCCACGACAACAACCGCGACGGCTACATGCTGAACATGATCGAGTCGCGGGTGATGGAGCACGCGTGGCGGCAGTGGGAGCCGCAGATCATCCACGTGCACCACCAGTCATCGCCGTTTCCCACGCGCATCTGGCTGCCGCCCTTTGCCGAGCCCATCGCCACCCAGGCGCCGTACCTCATCTCGCGCGAGATCAACATGATCGGGATGGCCATGGCCAAGGGCCTGGAAGAGCGCGGGCAGGTGGGCGCCACGCACATGGGCACCGGCTTCGACGCGTGGTACCCCGGCTACATCGACTACAAGCCGGTGTTCCAGAACATCGCGTCCTACTGGACCGAGACCGCGCTCTACTCCTATGGCACGCCGCGGCTCTACACGATGAACGACTACCCGCAGAACATGCGGGACCTGCGCCCGCAGGCGCTCTACACGAGCCCGTGGCCAGGTGGGTGGTGGCGGCTGCGGGATGCGGTGGAGTACATGGAGACGGCGTCACTCTCCGTGCTCGACTACGCCGCGCGCTACCGCGAGTCGGTGCTGATGAATCGGTACCGCGCGGGCCGGTCGCAGATCGAGAAGTACACGAAGGCGCCGCCCTACGCGTACTTCGTCCCGCAGCAGCAGCGGGATCCGGTGGCCGCCGTCGAGTTGCTGCGGCGGCTGGCGTTCCAGGGGATTCGCGTGTCGCAGCTGGCGTCGCCGGTCACGGCCGACGGCATCACCTACGCGGCTGGCACGTGGGTCGTGCCGATGGACCAGGAGTTCGCGGAGACGGTGCGGCAGGTGATGGACGTGCAGCGCTATCCGGATCTCCGCGAGTCGCCAGACGGCCCTCTCGAGCAGCCGTACGACGCCGCCGGCTGGACGCTGCCGTTCCAGATGGGCGTCTCCGCGACCGCGCTCACCACGCCGATGAGCGCGGAGCTGCGGGCGGCGATGAAGGCGCTCGGCACGGCGCTGCCCGCGACCGGTCCGGCCACCCCCTACGAGCCGGGCGCCACGGACGTCGCACCGTTCGACAGCGCGCCCGGCGTGGGCTTCGACACCAACGCCGTGGCTGCCGCCATCGTTCCGCCAGCGGGGAAGGTGACGGGCACGGGCCCCGCGCTGGCGCTGGATCCGGCGCAGAACAACACCTTCGCTGTCCTGAACCGCGCATGGCAGTTGGGTGCGCGGGTGGTCCGCGGGGGTGCATCGGGCGCATCGGGCGCATCGGGTGCATCGGGTGCAACAGGTGCATCAGGTGCGGCAGGTGCGGCAGGTGCATCAGGTGCGGCAGGTGCATCAGGTGCGGTGCTGCGCTACGTGGTGACCGGGCTCACGCCTGCGCAGCAGGACGAGCTCGTGAAGGCCTACGCGCTGCAGGCGGAGCGCGTCGCGGCGCCGCGGGGCGCGCCGGAGCTGAAGCGGCCGCGCGTGGGGCTCTACCGGCCGTGGATGGCCAGCATGGACGAGGGGTGGACGCGCTGGATGCTGGAGCGCTACGGCTTCGACGTGGTCAGCCTCTACCCACGCGACTTCCGAGGCGGCGCCCTCGCGGATCGCATCGACACGCTCGTCATCGCAGACGAGGCGCGTGGGCTCCTCGAGGGCTACGCGACCGGCGTCGTGCCGCCGCAGTTCGAGGGCGGCATCGGCGAGGACGGGGTGCGTGCCATCGACGCGTTCGTCAGGGCGGGCGGAACCCTCGTGTGCTTCAACCGATCCACCGCGTTCGCCATCCAGCAGTTCGGCCTGCCAGTCAAGAATGTGGTCGCGGGCATGAAGCGCCAGGAGTTCTTCACCGGTGGCTCGGTGATGGCCGTGGACACCACGGCCACGCACCCGGTGATGGCCGGCATGCCGGAGCAGGCAGCGATCTTCGTGGAGAGCAGCCCGGCGTTTGAAACCGGCGACGGCTTCAAGGGCGAGGTGCTGGCGCGTTACCAATCCACCGGTTCGCCGCTCATGTCTGGCTACCTGCTGGGCGAGCGCTTCCTGAACGGCCGCGCCGCCGCCCTCGACGTCGCGCACGGAAACGGCCACATCATCCTGCTCGGCTTCCGCCCGCAGTGGCGGGGACAGCCCTTCGGCACCTTCCGCGTCGTGTTCAACGCGGTGGTTCACTGAGCAACGAAACCACGAAGGCACGAAGGACACGAAGCACGCACGAAGTCAGAACCCCAAGACCCCAAGACCCCAAGACCCCAAGACCTCAAGACCTCAAGACCTCAAGACCCCAAGCCCTCAAGACCCCAAGCCCCCAAGACCTCAAGACCTCAAGACCTCAAGACCCCAAGACCTCACGACCCAAGCCCCAAGCCCCAAGACGTAGTACCTTCACCCAGTGCCCCTCGTCACGCTCGACCACATCTTCCACGCCTACGGCCACCTGCCCCTCCTCGACGATGGCTCGTTGCAGGTGGAGCCGGGCGAGCGCGTGGCCGTCATCGGGCGGAACGGCACGGGGAAGTCCACGCTGCTTCAGATCCTGGCCGGCGACCTCGCGCCGGACCGCGGCACGGTGTGGCGGCAACCGGGGACGCGCGTCGCGCGGCTCGTGCAGGACGTGCCGCTGTCGGCCACGGCGCCGGTGTTCGACGTGGTGGCGGAGGGCCTGGGCGATCTCGCGGACCTGGTCCGCGCCTACCACCATGCCGCGGTGGACGTGAGTCACGATCAGTCGCCCAAGGCCCTGGAGCGACTGGGCGAGCTGCAGCACGAGCTCGAGGAGCGTGACGGCTGGCGCCTCGAGCAGCGGGTCGAGCTGGTGCTCTCGCGCCTCGACCTTCCCGCCGACACCATCGTCGACACGCTGTCGGGCGGCTGGAAGCGGCGCGTGCTGCTGGCGCGCGCGCTCGTGGCCCAGCCGGACCTGCTGCTCCTGGACGAGCCCACCAACCACCTGGACGTCGAGGCCATCGAGTGGCTGGAGGCGTTCCTCGCGGAGTACACCGGCGCGGTCGTGTTCGTGACGCACGACAGGGCGTTCCTGGAGCGGCTGGCCACGCGCATCGTGGAGCTGGACCGCGGCTGCCTCACCTCGTGGCCCGGCGACTACGCCACGTTCCTCCGCAAGAAGGAAGAGTGGCTGGCCAACGAGGCCGTGCAGCAGGCCAAGTTCGACAAGAGGCTGGCGGTGGAGGAGGCCTGGCTGCGGCAGGGCATCAAGGCCCGCCGCACGCGAGATGAGGGGCGCGTGAAGGCGTTGATGGCGATGCGCGCCGAGCGCGCGGCGCGGCGGGAGCAGGCCGGACAGGTGCGTCTGCAGGTGAGCGAGGCCGAGTCGAGCGGCAAGGTGGTATTCGAGGCCGAGGGGCTGCGGAAGGCCTACGGCGACAAGGTGGTGGTGCGCGGCTTCTCGACGCGGATCTTGCGTGGGGACCGCATCGGCCTCATCGGCCCCAACGGTGCGGGCAAGACGACGCTGCTGCGGCTGCTCCTCGGCGAGGTCGAGCCGGACGCGGGCGAGGTGCGCCGGGGTGCGAACGTGCAGGTCGCCTACTACGACCAGCAGCGCGAGCAGCTCGATCCGGAGCGCACCGTCGTCGACACGGTGGGCGACGGCAACGACACGGTGACCGTGAACGGGCAGTCGCGGCACGTGCACGGCTACCTGCAGGACTTCCTCTTCTCGCCCGAGCGCGCGCGGTCGCCGGTGAAGGCCCTCTCGGGCGGCGAGCGGAATCGGCTGCTGCTGGCGCGGCTCTTCACGCGGCCCGCCAACGTGCTCGTGCTGGACGAGCCCACCAACGACCTGGACCTCGAGACGCTGGAGCTGCTCGAGGCGCTGCTGGTGGAGTGGCAGGGCACGCTGCTCCTCGTGAGCCATGACCGGCGCTTTCTGGACAACGTGGTCACCAGCACGATCGCGTTCGAGGGCGACGGGAAGGTCGCCGAGTACGTCGGCGGCTACGAGGACTGGCGTCGGCAGACTGCCAGCGTGGCGAAGGGCGGCCTGGTGTCGGGAACCGGGAGACGGGAACCGGGAGCCGACGGCGGCGGGTGTCGGGAGCCGGGAGTCGGACAAAGGGCCGTCGGGGGCTCGCCTCCTTCGATCGCCGCCCCGACGCAGAAGCGCAAGCTCTCCTTCAAGGAGCAGCGCGAGCTGGACGCGCTGCCCGCCACCATCGAAGCGCTCGAGGCGGAGCAGGCCGCCCTTGCCGCGGAGGTGTCGGCGCCGGACTTCTACAAGAGGCCGGCGGCCGAGATCCACCAGACGATGGCCAGGATCGAAGCGCTGCCCGGGGAGATCGAGGCGGCGCTGAAGCGGTGGGACGAGCTGGATTCGGTGGCCTCGGTCCGACGCTGACCCTCGTCCCTCCCGGCGCTCACCGCGCTCGTGCGATGAGCGCGGCTGCCACCCGGTGCCCCGACTCGAGCGCGCCGTTCATCCAGCCGGTCCACGGCGAGGTGTGCTCGCCCGCGAAGTAGAGGCGCCCGACGGGCGTTCGGAGCGCGCGAAGGTGCCGCGAGATCTGGCCCGCGTGGAACTCCGCGCTCGCGCCGCGCGCCCAGGGGTCGTCAATCCAGCTGTGCGACGCGCTGGCCTCGAAGTGCGCCTTCGTCCCGGGATGCGCGCGCTCCATGCGGTCCAGGACGAACCGCTCGCGCGCGGCCGTCGTCATGGCCGTGACGTCTTTCGCAACCTGCCCGCTCAGGTACGCGCCGAGGATGCCGCGGCGACCGGGTTGATCGCGCGTGTAGTCCCAGACGTCCATCGGATCGTCCGTGGCCGCCCACCCGGTGTCGTCCCGGTCCAGCCAGAAGCGGCGGTTCGTCTGCAGGTGGACGCGCGCCATCGGCAGCGTGCCCACCTCGGCGAGGGCCCGTCGCGTGGCCTCCGGCAGCGCAGGGCTCACATCGATGGCGGCCATCAGCGGCGTCGGGGCCGTGCCGATCACGAAATCGCCGGAGATGGTCGTGTGCGTACCCGCGGTGATGGACGTGACGCGGACGGAGCGGTCATCCTGCTCGATGCGGACGACCGCCGCCCCGTACCGGATGTGGTCCGAGAGGGTGGCCGCCAGCGCGGCAGGCAGGCGATCGTTCCCGCCGCGAATCTTGAACCACTGCCGCGTCTTCGCGCCGAGTGCCGTGTCGCGGAGGAACTGCAAGGTGGACATGCCGCTCAGGTCGTGCCCGAGTGCCACCATTTTCACGAACGCCGGCGAGGCGCCATTGGTCCGGCAGAACTCCGCGATCGGCACCTCGAAGCGGCTCACGTCGCCGGTGGGCCAGTCCGGGGCGGTGGGGTCGCCAATCGCAGCCATGTGGGAGAAGAGGAACTTCACGAGGCCGCCGCCTAGGCCCATCGTCCGTTCCTCGCTGGTAAAGTCCAGCGGCACTTGCGCGAGGTCGAGAGGCGCGCCCTGCGGGCCGCGGATGCGGCGCCCGGCCACGCAGGCGATGCTGTGGCCTTCCGTCGGCCAGAAGGGGTCGAGCGCCAGGTTGAGCTGCTTGACGTACTGGAGGGTGTACTCGTGGCTGTCCTGGATGCGCGCCGCGCCGGCCTCGGCATAGAGGCCGTCGGAGAACGGCGCCCGAAGCGTGAAGACGCGCCCTCCTGGGCGTGCGCGCGCCTCCAGGATGGTCACCTCCCAGCCGGCCTCGCGAAGCTGCCCGGCCGCGGCCAGGCCGGCCAGTCCCGCGCCGATGATGATGGCGCGAGGGGCCGTGGGCGCCGCCTGTCGGGCAAGCCCGAGCGCCGGAGCAGCCGTCGCAACCCTTCCGATGAACTCGCGCCGATTCATGGCATCACTCCAACGTTCATCATCCGATACTCCGCGGCGGCGGCTATCACGTTCTTGCGTCGGCTACCATACAGCGACGTCCCCAATGCCCAGCGAGCCCGAGCGTGAAGTCGTGTCGGCCGGCGGGCGCGAGGTGTCGATCTCGAATCCGGACAAGGTGCTCTTCCCGGGCCCGGGCTACACGAAGCGTGACCTCGTGCACTACTACCTGAGCGTGGCCGAGGGCGCGCTCCGCGCGGCCGGCGGGCGCCCCAACGTCCTGGTGCGCTACCCCAACGGCATCGAGGGCGAGTACTTCTACCAGAAGCGCGCCCCGGCTTCACGGCCGGACTGGATCGACGTCGTCGCCCTCCGGTTTCCCTCTGGCCGCATTGCCGAAGAGGTCGTGCCCCGCGACGCCGCGGCGCTGGCGTGGATGGCGAACCTCGGCTGCCTCGAGCTGCATCCCCATCCCGTGCGCGCCGACGACCTGGACCATCCGGACGAGCTGCGCGTGGATCTCGATCCCGTGCCTGGCGTGGCGTGGGATCAGCTGCGCGAGGTGGCGGGCGTGGTGCGCGCCACGCTCGCGGACTTCGCGCTCGTCGGCTGGCCGAAGACGTCGGGTTCGAGAGGCATCCACGTCTACGTCCGGATCGACCGCCGCTGGACGTTCGCCGAGGTGCGCCGGGCCGCGCTCGCGTTCGCCCGCGAGGTCGAGCGGCGCGCGCCGGCCCTGGCCACCAGCAAGTGGTGGAAGGAAGAGCGGCACGGCGTGTTCCTGGACTACAACCAGAACGCGAAGGACCGTACGGTCGCCGCCGCGTACTCCGTCCGCCCGAAGCCGGACGCGCGTGTCTCGGCGCCGCTCTCGTGGGAGGAACTGGAGAGAGCCGACCCTGCCGACTTCACGCTCGCCACGATGCCTAAGCGCTTTGCCGAGATCGGCGATCGGCACGCGGGCATGGACGCGGCGCCGTGCTCGCTGGAGGCGTTGCTCGATCTCTCGGCGAAGCACGAGCGCGACGGCCTTGGCGACGCGCCCTGGCCGCCGCACTACAGGAAGCAGGAAGGCGAGCCGCCGCGCGTCCAGCCCTCGCGGCGCAAGGCGCGCGGCGCGACGGGCCCGGGGAAGCGCACGCCGACGCGACCCCTCGTCGAGATCGGCCGCGCAAAGACGCGCGAAGCAGCGCTCGCAGGCCTCGATCGATGGAAGCATCGCCACCCCGAGGCCGCGGCGCACCTTCACGAGGCCGACATCCTCGTGGACGCCATGCGCGGGCGCTTCAGCACGTGGACGCGCATCCGGATCAACCTCGAGCACGTGCCGGTGGATCTGCGGCCCGCGCAGGAGTCCCTCGACCCGGACGACATGCCGGACGACTGGAGCCGCGTCAAGGATGCGGAGAGCTGGCGCCGAACACCTTCGCGAGCTCGTAAGGCGCGGTGACCTCGAGCTGATCGTAGGTGCACGCCGCCGGCGGCTTGTCCGGGCGCCACCGCAGGAAGATGGCGGCGTGGCGGAACCGGTCGCCCTGCATGTGGTCGTACTTCACCTCGCAGACGCGCTCGATCCGCAGCGGCTCCCAGGAGAGGTCCTTGCCGGCGCTCCAGCGGCTCTGCATGCCGGGCATGCGGGACGAGACATCCCCCGCCGAGGCCCACGCACGCCACGGGTGCCCCTCGATCGCCCCCGCGCGCAACGGTTCGAGATCGGCGGCCAGCTGCTTCCGCGTGGCCATCGTGAAGGCCGATGTGACGCCGACGTGCTGCAGCACGCCGCCTGCGTCGTAGAGGCCGAGCAGCAGCGACCCGACCAGCTCGTTCCGCCCCTTGGCGTGCCACCGGAACCCCGCCACCACGCAATCCGCGCTCCGCACGTGCTTCACCTTCACCATCGTCCGCTTGCCGGGCGTGTAGGGGCCGCCCTCGGGCTTGGCGACCACGCCGTCCAGGCCGGCACCCTCGAAGCGCGAGAGCCACTCGCGCGCCAGTGCGGGATCGCGCGTCATCGGCGTGAGGTGCACGGGCGGGGCGGCTCCGTCGAGCAGCCTCTCGAGCCGGGCGCGTCGCTCGGCCTGCGGAAGTCCCCGGACGTCGCGGCCCCCCTCCGCGAGCACGTCGAAGGCCACGAACGACGCCGGCGTCTCCCGCGCGAGCTTCGCGACGCGCGAGGCCGCCGGGTGCAGCCGCATCTGCAGCGCGTCGAAATCCAGGCCGCGCGGCGTGGCGATGACAATCTCGCCATCCACAGCGCAGTCCTCCGGCAGCGCGGCGGCAAGCGCGTCGTGCAGCTCGGGGAAGTACCGATCCAGCGGTTTCAGGTCCCGGCTCTGGATGTACACGTCCGCGCCGTCCCGGAACACGATGGCGCGAAACCCATCCCACTTCGGCTCGTAGAGAAACGTCCCGTCCGCGGGGATTGTCTCGGCGATCCGGGCGAGCATGGGCTCAACGGGCGGGCTGAACGGCAGCGCCATGTCCCGACTCTCCGATCATCTGCGTCATCTGCGTCATCTGCGGTTCATCTGCGGCCCATCTGCGGCTCATCTGCGTTGCGGCCCCTCAGCGTCCCAGTCTGGGCGGTCTGCGTCCTCGGCGTGGCGCATCCGCGTCGAGGGGCACGTAGTCCAGTTCGACGCCACTGGCCGCGCTCCTGAGCAGCAGGCCGCCGCGGCTCATGTCGCCGCGCCCCACGAAGGAGGAAGGATAGTGCAGGCGCGATCCCAGGAGCGGCGCGAGGGCGTCCACGTACTTGTCGCTCGCGATGCTGCCGAGCAGGACCACGCGGGCGGTGGGAGGCAGTCGCACGGCCAGCGTGCGGACGTCCCGCTCGAGCGGCTCGCGAAACCGGGCGCCGCCCAACGCGATGTCCAACGAGGCGAACTCCTGAAGCACGTCCACCGAGACGGGCACGTCCGGCGCCTGGAGGCCGCGCGTCGGGGTGATGACGTAGCTCGTCTCGGGCGCGGTCTCATCCGCGAAGGCGCGCGCGTAGGCGAGCTTCCCCCGGAAATAGAGCCCGCTCATGAACGCGAACGCCTCGCCCAGGGTCAAGGTACCGGCGCGGAGCCGCAGCGCCAGCGGCGACGAGGCGTCGGGTCGCAGCAGGGCGGTGGCCCGTCGTCCGCCGCAGTGCGCGGGCGACAGGAGGAACACCCGAGGGCGCTCGTCGCGACCTGCCAGCGTGACCACGGACGCCGCCTCCATACTCGAAGTCAACCTCGAGTGCATGGTACTTCGAGTGCGGAGTGACTCGAACGTTGACACGAGGCCCACCCCGCGCATACCGTCGGGCTCGCTACCCTGTCCCAACCGCCGCCGTATCCGGCAGTCGTGACCACCCGGACGGCGCCGGCCCCAGGAGGTGTCATGCTCGCGCTTCGACAGGCAGGCATGGATGGTGTTCACGAAAGTCCCGGTCACGCTCGATTTCGCACAGGAAGGATTCGCCATGTCCTCTGCCCGTCTCCTGTCGCTTGCGGTCGCACTATCGATGACCTTGTGCTCGGTTGCGCCCGCGGTGGCGCAGCCGCTGGGTTCGTTCTTCTGGCAGCTCCAGCCGTACTGCAACGTCGTCACGTTCAACGTGACCTACAGCGTCACGCCGACGGGCCCGGTCTACACGCTCGACGGCTTCGACGACATGTGCGGCGCCGCGACCCGCGCGGCCGCAACCGGCGTGGCGTTCCCGAATCCGGACGGCAGCATCGGTCTGGGCTTCTCGATCGTGAGCACGCCGGATGCCGACGTGCTCCACGTCGATGCCCGGGTCAACCTCGCGAGCCTGAGCGGGCCCTGGACGGGAGAGGGTGGCATCGGGGGCACGTTCGCCTACAACACGATGACGTCAGGCCTTCCGCCGCGGCCCGCCTCGGCCACCGCGCTGCTGCTCACCCAGTTCGGCTCGGCTCCGCGGATCCTGGCCAGGCGTGCGGAGGGCACCCCGGCGGCCCCGACGGCCGTCCTGGAGGACCAGCTCCTGGGCAGCGTCGGCGGTGGAGGCTACGCCGGCAGCGCGTTCACCGGCGCCACGGCCTCGATGCAGGTGGCGGCCACCGAGGATTGGACGCCCACCGCGCAGGGATCCCGGCTGAACTTCCTGACGACGGCCAACGGGTCCGCGACGAGCGCGACACGCATGACGATCGAGGCGAGCGGCCATGTGGGGATTGGGACCGTGGCTCCGTTGAACCTGCTGCACGTGAACGGCGCCATTCGCGTCGGCAACTGCACGCTCGACCCGACCACCGGCGCCCCGACGTGCTTCTCGGACGCCCGCTTCAAGCGCGACGTCAAGGCGCTCGCGCCGATGCTGGACCGGCTGACGCGCCTGCAGCCCGTGCAGTATTCCTGGCGGGCCGACGAGTTCCCGGACAAGGCCTTCGGGACCGGCGAGGTGCTCGGCCTGGTGGCGCAGGACGTCGAGGCCGTGTTGCCGGATCTGGTGACGACCGACGCGGAGGGCTACAAGTCGGTCAACTACGGGCAGCTGCCGCTGCTGGCCGTGCAAGCGCTCAAGGAGATGAAGGCGAAGGTGGACGCGGTGCAGCGCGAGAACGCGGATCTCGCGGCACGTCTGGCGGCGCTGGAGGCGGCGTTGGCGCAGGCCGGGCCGCGCACGCTGCGGTAGCGAACACGCGCGCCGTCAGCCGCTGCCAAAGAGGTCGGGCCGCCGGGACCGGACGCCGGTCGGGGCACTGGTCAGCCACTCGGACAGGCGTCCACGGGTCGCCAGGTAGCCGGCCTCGGCGATCTCGGCGGCGCGGGTGAAGTCGCGCCGCGTGTACCGCCCGACGTCGGGCGTGAGGTACAGGTCCGCGAGGGCGGCCTTGTCGCGCCTGTAGGAGAGCCCTCCGAACTCGATGCTCCGCATCAGCACCTGCAGGATGCTGGGCGGGTGCACCCGTGTTTCACGGCCGGAGGTGAAGCGGCGCCAGATGGCCCGCCAGCCCGACACGTCCTCGCCGTAGTCGGCCATCTCCGCGAGCTCGTGCGGCGGCGACACGTCGACGCCGATGACGATGCCGTCGTTCGAGAACGACCGCATGACGTCCACGGGCACGTTGTCGATGAGCCCGCCGTCCACGTGCAGCTCGCCGCCGAGGACCATCGGCGGAAAGACGCCGGGCACGCGCGCGCTTGCGAGGACCGCCTCGGCAAGGGAACCCGACGCGTGGACCTTCAGCTGCGCGCGGTTCAGGTTGGCCGAGACGCTGAAGTACGGCACCCAGAGGTCTTCAATCCGGGCGTCCTGAAACACGCCGCGCACGAAGCGGCTGACCTTCCCTCCGCGCTGGAGCGCCAGGAAGGGCAGCGTCACATCGTCGAAGGCCTGCGCGAAGCCGGTCTGCGTCTCGCGGACGATGCGTGAGGGGTCCCAGCCAAGGGCCCACTGCGCGCCGACAATCGCGCCGATGCTGGTGCCGCCGATGGCGTCAACGGGGACGTTCACATCTGCCAGTGCGCGCAGTACGCCAACATGGGCCAGCCCCCGCGCGAAGCCGCCGCCCAGCGCGAGCCCGATCGTCGTTCCGGTGAGGAACCGCGCCACGCGCCCGTAATCGGAGGGCACGTTCCGCCGCACGTGCAGGTGCCGCTCGAGAGTCCGTCCCGCCAGCCACCGTGCGGTGCCGGACGGCGCCGGCGCTCCCGGCTCGTGCAGCAGCACCAGGGTCACGGGCGCGCGGTCGGCGCGGCCGCCGCCCAGCAACTCCGTCTCGATTTCGCCCCGAGCCTCGACGCCGCTCGCGTTCGCCGCCAGGACGATGCGGTCGGCCTGGCGCAGGCAGCGTTCGGTCCAGGGAGACAGCCCCCTGTCCGCCTGGTACACGACGAAGCGGTGCGCCGATTCCTGTCCGGCCAGCCAGTCTGGCAAGCCGGCGACGCCGCCTTCCCGATCGTGAGCCTGCGCGGCGCCCCGGCGGCCCAGGCGGGCGTCGACTCGTGCGCTCGACAGGTGCAGTGCCGTGCCCAGCCGTCCAAGCGCGGTCGAGAGGTGCGTGCAGAACTCGTCCAGCGGCACGTCCGGCGAGGCCGGGACGACCGCCACGGTCGCGACGGTCGCGTGCCGCCGTCCGCCGTGCGACATGTTCCGTACCCTCGAGGCCAGGCGCCTGGTGACCATGAGCAGCATCGCCTGCGGGTGCCGCTCGACCAGCCTCCCGAACCCTGCTTTCGTCAGTCGCGCCAGCTGCGTGTCGCGTGACGCGTACACCGTCGCGGACCGGGGCTCTCCACTGACCATGGCCATTTCACCGGCCGTCTCCCCGATCCCCAGCTCCGCGAGCACTGTCTCCGATCCGTCAGTCGCCGCCGAGACCACGCGGAGGCGGCCGCTGGCGACGATGTACATGTCATCGCCACGGTCACCCTGCCGGAAGAGCCGTTCGCCGCCGTAGAGCGCCACCGGCTCGAGCTCGGACGCGAGATCGACCAGCGCGGCTCCTTCGAGGTGGCGGAACAGGTCGCACACGCGAAGGGCGGCCCACAGGCACTGACGGCGCAGCGGCGAGCGCAGCGCGTCGGCCAGCGCCAGCGCCGCGGCCGGATAGCGATCGCTGAAGCCGTCGAGGGCCGTCTTCGTCAGCGCCGCAAGGCGGACGAGGCCGCGGGCCCGGGTCGTCGCGGCGGCCGGGGCGCGCAGGAACAGGCCCATGTCGGCGACGAGGCTGCCGGGGCCAACCTCCTCGACGGGGTGAACGAGCCCGCGGCGATCGGTGGCCGACACGGTCACGACGCCGGAGAGCAGGAGATAGAGGGCATCGCACGTGGAGCCCTCGCGAATGACGATGTCGCCGTCGGCGAGCGTGACCACCGTCATCAGGCCGGCGAGATCACGCCGCTCGGGCTCGGTGAAGGCCGATAACGCCTCGGAGTCCCGAAGGGCGGCAGGTAGATCGACGTGGTCCAGAAGACGTGCTGTCGTCATGGCGCCGGCGGAAGCCGTCACCTGGATGATCGGAAACGACGCGGCCGCGCCGCCACAGCCTTGCCGGTCTTATTTCTGACCGGCGAACACGTCTGCCACGGCCCGTGCGAGAGCGGCCGTGTCGGCGTGCGCGATGTTCGACGCCACGGCCACGACGATCCCGTCGTCGTGGCGCGTGAGCAGCGACATCACGCTTCCGCCGGCGAGCTCGCCGGTGACACTGTCTGCCTTCGTCCCCAGGGCGAAGCGAACGAGATCGGACGGCGTGGAGTAGAACGCCATCCCACCCGCGCAGCACGCCAGGTCGCGCATGTACATCAGTCGTCGTCCGCGGCGGGGATTGTCGTCACCCGATCTCGGGACGTAGAACGTCGCGCGATCGCCCGGCAGCGGGTACTCGGGGGGCATGAGACCGAGCGGCTGCCAGATGACGTGACGGATGATCGCGAAGAGCGGGAAGTCCTCTTCCGGCTCGCCAACGTGCTCGGGGCTCCATACTGCGGCCGGGTCAGCGCCGGTATTGGCCAGCTCGAGCGGCGCGACGGCGGCGGCGACCGCGGATGCCGCCGTGCCGATGTTGAATCGGGTATCCGGCGTGACCGGCGTCCGCGTGTCGACGTCCCTCCAGCCGAATCCTTCCGACCAGGCAATCGTGCCGCCGGCACCGACCGCCACCGACACCCCTGGCAGGTTCTGCTCGAGGAGCGCCGCGCGCACGACCTCCCGCGCGCGCTCGACGGCCGCCGCATACGGCGGCGACGGCGCCGAATTGCTGACCGATGGCACGTCCCGCGCCTGCGGGAAGAGGGGCGCTGCCACGGTGACCGCATGGGTCAGGAATGCCGCGAACGCCGCGGTGAGAACGCCGACCGCCAGGGCGGTGCGCCCGGCCCAGGTGGGCAGCCGGTCCCGTGCGGTCCTCACGCCGAACAAGACCGCGGCCAGCAGCAGCAGGAAGCCGATGACCGCCGCCCCTGGCGCGTCGTCGGCGTTGGCGACGTAAAGGCCCATCCCGGCCATGGCCAGCCCGAGGGCGAGGAGGGCGAGTGCCTTCACGGGGTTCGTCACAGTGGCTGTCATGTGCGCCACTGTGACGGAAAGCCGGGCGCGAAGTCCTCACCGAATCGTGAGGGGACTATGAGATTCGCGTGAGATCCCGCGGTGGCGTGCCGGTAATGGGCCTGGCGGGGTGAAGGACTGGCGGAGAGAGTGGGATTCGAACCCACGGTAGAGTTTCCCCTACACACGCTTTCCAAGCGTGCTCCTTCAACCACTCGGACATCTCTCCGTGTCTTTGGAATCAGTCGTTTACAGGCTAGTGGCTGAGCCGGCAAACCCGAATCGTGATAGCGATTGTGATACGCCTCCGAATGTTCTGAAACCGCTTAGGGCGTTCATCCTCGCGGCGGAGCCGCCGCCAGCGACCTCTCACAGTATAGCTGCCAGCAGCCCGCCGGCGACTCCTCAGTGCGGCAGAAACGTGTCATTCCTCAAGGACTCTGTTGCTTGCGGTGCTCCTGGATGCGTCTGACCTCGTCCCTTTGCCGCCGACCTTTGCGCGCTTGGTCTAGAACCCGCCGCCGCAGCAACTTCGCGGGATCGAACTCGCTGACGGTGAACCCCACGAGCCGCGCCTCCTGTCCGCGTCCCAGGCAATGCAGCTGTGCGCCGGACGTTCCAGAGCTTGAGGTCGACCCGGTCGGAACCACCTTGACGGACTGGATCCAACACCCGCAAGGTCAGCGTCGACCGGGCTGAGCACCGAACCGGTTCCGCCAGTTTGGAAGCACCTTCCTCTTGAGTAGCTCTCGCCGAGTCCCCAGCGAATCCCGGCGTAGCTCTCTAACCACGGGCGAGTGAGGTCGACGGTTGACCAGGCTTATGCGAGGGTCAGGCAACACACCGCAGTCCGGGTCCGCGCGGCGGAACCCAGCCATTAGATTAGGCTAAGCTAGTCCCGACCGGGCAACCGCCCGATGAGGCCGCACGGAGGTGCGATGTCATTCGTCAGCCGCGAGATGCTCCGCTTGGCCATTCAGGCGCTCGACGACTTCACGCCACTTCTCGTCGTTTCTCTGCCCTGCATGTTGGCGGACAGTGTGTCGACCGCCAAAAACATTGCCGAGGCTAGAAAGAACGCGAAGCCCTTCGGGGTCACTGAAGAGACCGCATGGCTCGATCTGTACTTTCGTGTCCCCGGCGGGCCTCCCGGAAAACCGTACTACATCCCTTCTACGCGCCAATGGGTCTCGGAGGAGTACTCAGGGAAGACTCTGCAGCGGCTGCGTAAGGACCGCGACGGCTGGGTGTTTCATCATCCCGACGCCAAACGGTGGGCACTTCGCCCGGACGCCGCCCAAAACGTTGTCGACAAGGTGCTCAAAGAGAAAGGGAAGACGTATCGCAAAGTTCCGCTTGTCGCCCTGCTCGCGTGGATGTGGCGCAAGAAAGAGATCTCGTCGCTCGACTCCGCCATGAGGAATTTCATAGGGGAGATCGGCTTCAACCGCGATGATCTCATCCCGCTTGTCTATTCCGACGAAGTCCCGGCGTCGTTCAAAGACGCAGGACTCGCGGATGCACCCCTAAACGACGACGACATAGCAGAGGTCCTCGGAATCGCACTTCCGCCGAGAACGATCGATTCCATTGACGCCTTCACCGAAACACTTGAGAACTCCCTTAGGGCCAAACACTTCATTGCGCCGGAAGGCTTCGTGCAACGAATCGTAAGCGGTTGGCTCATCGGCGACATCGTAGTGCTCGTCGGGCCACCAGGCACTGGAAAGACGTTCCTTGCGACGTCGATCGGAGCCGGTTTAATGAAAGCGTTCGGAGAACGATTTTTCCAGATCTCCATTGAGGTGTCTGCCGACTACGACATCGGCCAGTTCCTAGGCTACGAAAACCTCGCGGGCGAATTCACCGCAGGACGGTTCGCGCGAGAAGTCTTGCTCTCCGGCGACTTCAACGATCCAAGACTCGTCGTCCTGGACGAGTGGAATCTGGCTCAGATTGACAACTACTTCGCCCCGGTCCTTTCCGCAATCGAGTCGCATCTGCCGCTGCGTTTCCCTGGGCGAGTCGACTTCTCCAGCAGGAGTGAAGACGAAAGAAAGCAATTGCTCAGGGCGCAGCCCTTGGTCAAGGACGGGCAGTGGGCGCTGCCTGAAAGTACGTTCTTCCTCGCAACCTGCAATAGCTGGGTCGACGAACCTGATACGCGTCTGCCGCTGAGCGGACCGGTGAAGCGCAGGTGCACCATCCTGACGATGCCCAATGTGCTGCTCGTCCGTTACAACGAGAAGAAGGACGCGGGGATTATCGAAGTCTGCGATACGCTGATTCGTCAGGAAGCCGACACTGTTCGGGCTCGAAGGGCGCTCGGGCAAGCGAGTGCGTTCGATTTGTCACGCGAAGCATCGCTCAACACCTACCCACAGTTCAGCGCGTTGCCTGAGGAAGCCCGCACGAAGCTCCTTCAAACCCTGCGAAAAATTCTAGACGATGCCGCCAATGGCCCAGTGTTCACTGTCGGCATCCTCAGGGACGTGTTGCTCGCAACCATCTTCGCGAATGATCCCGCGGCAGCTCTCGGCCGCCAGATCGCAGACAAGGTGCTTCACCAGCTCCAGGGCAGTCCGGACATACTGAATTCGATAGTACAGATCACCAAGGATCTCCCTAACGCTGCCGAAATCGAGGCATTGGCGAAAAGAATGGGTGCCGCATCCTCGGAGCGAAGGATACGACCAGTTGTCTAGATGGACGTGGGAACACGACGATGTCGGCGGGGCCAAATCGGAAATGTCGGGATGAACTCAGTCGGTCACGAATGCCAAGGGCAGTCTGGAGGACTACATGCCATTCAAGCAGTCTGCTCGCATCATCGTCATCCTCTTCTTGGCAGGGACGACGTTCAAGGCCGTAGAGTCGGGACTGCCCTCTAAGACTGCCGTTTACGTAGCCGCAGCACGAGCTGTCGGCTCAAAGGACCCTGACCCTCAGCTTCGCAATCCCGACTATCTTGCTATCAGGCTTCTCGGTCCACGCGAACGCGCTCTGCTCCCCGACCTTCAGTTGGACGCGCTGGACCTTGATTTCGACCGAGCCATGAAGCCACTCGGTGTGCATATTGTCGCAATCCTCACCTACCGGACGAGAGCGTTCGATGCAGCATTGCTAGATGCCGTTCAGAACGGCGCCACACAAGTAGTCGTGCTCGGAGCGGGTTTCGACAGCCGTGCATATCGCTTTCAATCTCAACTTCGCAATGTCCGCTTCATGGAAGTGGACTACGGTCCAACGCAGGCATACAAGAAGCAAAGGTTGGGCGAGATTCTTGAAGTGATACCGCCGAATGTTTCATTTGTGCCGATGGATTTCACGAAGGACAGTCTCCTGGACCACCTCCGCAACGCGGGTTACTCTGAACAGCAGAAAACCTTCTTTCTGTGGGAAGGTGTCACCTACTATCTGCCTGAATCCGCCGTGAAGGACACACTTCACTTCGTGCGGGACCATTCTGCGGCGGGGAGCCGAATCGCGTTCGATTACTTTGGCGCGAGTAACGCTTCTATAAATAATCCCACTCATCAATATGCACGATGGGGTGAGCCTGTGCTCTTTGGTTTCCCCAACGACCGCGCCCGTGAGTATGTTCAACAAGAGGGATTGGGAGTTCTGTCCGACACACAGGGGCTGGAATACATCTGCATTGCAGAGGTCGTCCTGGACAAGAGATGAGCGATGGATCTGTGCATGCGGTGAACGGCGACGATGTACCGCATTACGTACCGACCGCTTCCATCGCACTGATGAGGTGGGGCCATACCTGCTGTGTGACGTAACCCTCGACGCCAGCGAACGGACCTATAGAGACTTCGATAATGCGAAAGCCCTCTGCTGCCACGTCGTGCACGCGCGGGCCGCTGCCCGGATAGCACACTACAATCGTCTTGACGCCAAAGCTCTGCATGTAGATCTGGCATTCCGCCAGGGCGTGACTCGGCGCACGGTTGCTACTGTCGACGCGGTATTTGGCGTCAACCAGCAGACCGCGCTTCTGTTGCCTGTCAATTATCGATACGTCTGGCGTCATCTCAGTCGGGCGGCTCGACGCGTGCCGCCAATTTTTGAACTCTGGCGACGGCGGGGACGTGTCATAGTAGAAATCAAATCTTTCAGATTGTCGGACTGGCACGGCGAGCCGACCGCGAAAGACCGGAACGGAGGCTGTCGCTCCAGCTGCTTGCGCCAGCAGTTTCACGACATAAGCTTCGTAGATCGCATCGGAATACCCGACATACGCGAACGTGTCGGCAACCTTTTGTCCTGGGTGCCAGGCAAGCTGCTTCGTCATCTCCTCGTAGATGTCACACACTTCGGCGTATCGAGAATCGGCCAGCTCGCGGGACGTCGGCTTGTCGGGGATGTTCCACCGCCGGTGCTGAAGGTTGGAGAATGGCCGGAGGTCGCGTGCGGCTGAAAGATCCAACACCATCGCTTTCACGGTCGCCTTAGCCTGTGGCGCGATACCCTCGGCTCGGAGCACTTCCCTCGCTAGAAGACCGGCATCTGCGAGCAGACGAGTCATCCGAAGATTGCCAACCGTTTCGACCGTTGCCTCGCGACCTCGCACCACGCCGAGCCGAGGAGCGTACCGTCGTCCTCGAAACTCAATGATTCCGCGCGGATGTTCCTCGAGAGCGGCTGTCGGCTGCTGACGGACCAAGCTCAGTGTCTGCGTCAACATCAACCTACCGGAGCGTGAACGTCCCCGAAGTTCTGTTGCCGTATGCTCGCGCGCTGGCCTCTGTGAGATCTCTCGCGCGAGCCTAGCGAGGTCCTTCACTCTGCGGTCCAGCCACGCAAAATCAACGCGCGGATCGCGGACAGTCGCGCCGTCCGAGAAAACAATCTGCTGTCCCCAAGAAAGCCCCGCTGCGTGAATGTCCTTCAGTATCGCAAGGATGCCTGCTAGCCGCAGCTTCCCGTCGTCCGTGGCGAAGTAGAACTTCGAGTCACCGATCTGAAAGTAGTGATATCCGACAGACCGATGCGCGTCGAGAACGAAATGCCCCCTATCGTGTGTCTGATTCAGGACGACGGTGCACGGGCTGCCGTCCAGTATGGCCGTTGACGGCAGTTCTTCGCCCTCGCACTCGAACGCGAGAAACTCTCCTGGAATGATGCTCGGAGCTAACGAGCTGGCTGGCAGAACTTCCTGCCGCGTGCCGCCGAAAATAACCGACAACTTGATCGGCATAAAACGAACGGCAGCAGACTACTGTGCAGCAGCCCGCAGGGATACAGTTGTTGCGCCTGATTCGTCCAACGACATCAGCCGCTTCAAGACGAACTGCACGTAGTCGGGGTGCAATTCGATTCCAGTCACATTGCGATTCATCTTTAGCGCGACGGCCATCGTGGTTCCCGACCCAACAAACGGGTCGAGTACGTGTCCTCCAGGCGGACAGCCGCACTTCAGACACTTTTCAACCAGCGCCGATGGGAAAGGAGCAAAATGTGCGCCCGGCGTGTCTGAACGCGGCACGATGTGCCACAAGTCTTCCTCGCCGGCGATCGCCGTGCGGTCGAAATAGTATCGGGGACCTTTGGAGAAGATGAATACGTGCTCGTGCGTGAGCCGCGGACGATCGTGCGCGGTAGGCTCCGGCAATGCTCCAGGACGCTTCCAGACGACATCGCTTCGAAGGGTCCAGCCGTCCTCCTGCATTGCCAGTGCAACACGCCAAGGGATCCCGATCAAAGACTTGCGTGGCAAGCCAAGCCCAGGGCCATCGACTGCTCTCAGCTTCTTCCTGGACCAAGAGCGGCCGTTGCTTTTCGCGTCGTTACCGTGCGGCTTACCCTTTGCGGAGTAATACGTGTCTCCGAGGTTCAGAAACACAACGCCGTCCGGCTTGAGAATTCTCTTAATCTGCCGAAAGCAATCGACAATCTCGCCGACATAGCCCTGAATCGTCGGCTCGTGGCCAATCTGTCCTTCGACTCCGTAGTCGCGTTGGCAGTAATAGGGCGGGCTCGTTACAACGCAGTTGATACTCTCCGACGCCAGTAGCGGCAGCGCAGTCTGGGCGGCGCCCTCTAGCAGCGTCCACCGCGAACCGTTTGCGGCAACGGAGGAGAACTGCTGGACGATGCCCACCTTGACGCCTTCAATCGTCCCGGCAGGCGTCGGTCCGGGATGACCGTTTTCCGCTCTTCCCGAGGCTCCTTTGACCGCTTTCGAACCCGCGACTTTTGACATCACAGCCTCTCTTGGCACCACGGTGACCGATCTTTGAACACACCTCGGACGGAACAGGTCACGCCAGGCTGATCTCCTCGTACCGCAATGATATGCAACATCTTGAGCGTGTCAAGGATGGCTACCACAACTGCTTGTGGGTCGGATGACCAACGGAGTTCAACTTGGGATTCAGGTTCAACGTCATGGTCGCGGCGGGCTCGAGTTGGCGCCCGCATCATCGACCACCGCAGGCGCTGGGCTTCGACCACGCTGACGAGCTGAAGGCATGCCATGACGCGAGAGGAGCTGTTCTCCGTTACGTGGTTTGGTCCGACGTTGTCGGAGTGTTCCGGAAATGCCGCCACACTCCGCGCAGATCGACAGCGGCTGCAGTCTGCTCCTCGGGTGATCCAGGCACCGGTGCGGGGGCCTTGCTCGCGATCGATGCGCACAGCGTTCAACAACCCTTCGAAGGACCGAAGGTTAACGACGAGCACCGATTGCCAGTGAGAGCCTCGATCGAGCCAAGGCGAGCCGATCCGCTTTGGATCGTGCGCTCGATCTCGCGCGGCATTCCGAGCCGCGCGCGCTTAAGAAGTGCGGTGCGAACGACGAACTCGCTCGACTATAGCGCCAACAGGTTCGCGATGCAAGCAGGTAACTGAGCTGCGCACACCCTACTGGGGCGTGGGTCCGCTCTGTGGGACCACCGCCGCTGGTTCGGGTGCAAGATCTTCGCTCCGCACGACGTTCATCCCCGTAGCGGCATCGACCAGTCGCGCTTGCCGGCGTCACCTCGGACCAACTCGCAAGTGAGCCCACACCTTGAATAACCGGTCCCCGTCGGCCAACGCCGACCTGCCACTCAATTGCCCATGGTGTGGCTGGCGTCTGTCGTACCTGGCGCCACAAGGCGACGCTGAGGCTTACCGGTGTCACAGACACGGGATTGTCCTGCTACTCCGCTGCGGGCGCCTCGTACCCGGACCACGCGCTAACACGGAGTCGAAGGCTGTCCGCCATCAGCCAAGTGACTCCGACCGCCAGGCGGCCATTGCCGCGGTGGAGTGGCCGGTGGGCGGTAGACGGAGCCTACGCAGGCGTGGCAGCATCTCGGCGAGCCCGAGGTGTCACCGCGCTGGCGGTTGAACCCGCTGGTGCCATGCGGGCTCCTGGGCGGAGGCCGGAATCGTCCCAAGGTTCCTCTTGCAGAGTGGTCCTTGTAGCCGCTACCGTCCCCGCATGAGCTGGTCCCCTGACGTGAGGTACGCCTGCCGGGCGCTGCGCCGTGCCCCCGGATTCGCCACCGGGGCGGTGCTCACCATCGGGCTGGGCGTCGGGGTGACCACAGCCGTGCTCACCGTGGCGGATACGGTCCTGCGGCGTCCCCTTCCGTATCCGCATGCCGAGCGCCTGGTCCGGTTCGTGGACGAGCCGTCGGCGGACGGCCCTGCCGAACGGACGCCCACCACGGTCGAACCGGACGAGTTGGCGGAGCTGGAGCGTCGGCTCACGCTGGTGACCGAGCTGGGCGTCTACGTCGGCGCCACGGCCACGATCACGAGCGGGGGCGATGCCATCCCGCTCACCATCACGCGCATGTCGGCGTCGTTCTTCCCGATGCTGGGTGTCTCGCCGGTGTTTGGACGACCCTTCACGCGCGTCGAGGAGCGTGGCGCCGGCGCACTGCCCCTTGTTCTCA
>JADZCN010000023.1 GCA_020851565.1 Acidobacteriota bacterium
AGTGTCAGCAGCCGCGTCCAGCTGACTTCATAGATGAGACCGGCCACACCCGAGCAGGTGTACGCCACCAGGAAGAGCCACGCCACGATGCTCAGAGTGTATACGGCGGAGCGTGGAGGTCGGGGAATACGTGGCGCCCGGTGTCATCGAGCGCGAGAGCGGTCACCGCGCGGACGGCCGCGAGGGGCAGCGGGCCATAGAGGTGTGGAAACAGATCTCCACCGCGAGAGGGTTCCCAGCGCAGGTGGCCGGCGAGCGGACCGGCCGCGACGGCGATGAGCAGCAGTCCCGGCTGCCCCGCGAAGTGCCTGGCGGCCGTCTCGCGCACCTGGCCGACGGTTGAGAGGTGGATGTAGCCGTCCCGCGCGTCGATGGCCGACCCGTCGAACTGGCCGGTAGCCGCGGCCTTAGCCCACGACGGTTCGTCCACGAGCTTGAAGATCACGCCGGCCATGGCGTTCAGCATACGTGAGCGGAGGCGGGCGCGGACCGCTCATAATCCGGATCGTGAGCACGCTTGCGTGGATCGTCGGCGCCTGCCTCGCGATGAGCGCCGTTGCCCTGATCGGGCTGGTGAGCCTGCTCGTGAGCGAGTCCCGGATGCAGGCGCTGCTGCTGCCGCTGGTGGCCTTCTCGGCCGGGTCGTTGCTGGGCGGCGCGTTCCTGCACCTGATTCCCGAGGCCGTTGACGCTCGCGGCTCGGGAAGCCTGACGTTCGTGGCGGTGCTGGCGGGGTTTGCCCTGTTCTTTCTTCTCGAACAGTTCCTCGAGTGGCACCACGGGCACGCGCTGAGCCCACCCGCCAAGGCCCCCGTCACCTACCTCATCCTGCTGGCCGACGGGTTGCACAACTTCATCGGCGGGCTCGCCATCGGCGCGTCGTTCGTGGTGAGCGTGCAGGTGGGTCTCATCACCTGGATCGCGGCCGCGGCCCACGAGGTGCCACAGGAACTGGGCGACTTCGCCATCCTGCGCCATGGTGGATGGCGTCGGACGCCCGCCCTGTTGGCCAACTTCGCCTCGGCGCTCACGATCGTGCCGGGAGGCCTTCTGGCGTATTACGTGTCGGCGGAGCTCGACACGGCGCTGCTGCTGGCGTTCGCGGCCGGCAACTTCATCTACATCGCGGCATCCGACCTGATCCCCGAAGTCAAGCGGGAGCGGGTCCTGGTCCGGAGCCTGGCCCACTTCGGTTCCTTCAGCGCGGGCATTCTGCTGATTCTGATCACGCGCTACGTGGTCCACGCCTGAACGCTCCCACGTGTCGGGAGATGGCACTGGTAGACTGAGGGGTCAACAGGTCCCCGCCCCGCCACCCCTGGAGAGTGACCATGAAGATTCTGGTAGCCACCGATGGCTCGCCCGCAAGTGCCGCGGCGGTCAAGTCCGTCGCGACGCGTCCGTGGCCCGACGGCACGGAAGTGGAGGTCCTGACCGTGATTCACACCGCGGTACCGTTCATTCTCGATCCCACCTACACCATCGCCTTCATCCACATGGACCAGTTGGAGAAGGCGCGCACGCGCGCGCCCGAAATCGTCGGTGACGCAGCGGCACAGCTCGAGGCGCCCGGGAGGACCGTGACCACGCAGGTGCTGGAGGGCGCACCGAAGCACCTCATCGTCGAGGAAGCCGCGCGCTGCGGTGCGGACCTGATCGTGCTCGGCACGCACGGCTACGGGCCGGCGGGCCGTTTTCTGCTCGGGTCGGTGGCCCATGCGGTCGTGCTGCACGCGCCCTGCTCGGTGGAGGTCGTGCGCACGCGAGCGCAGGCCGAAGGCTAGCGCCTCACCGGCGGTCGGCCGGACGATACCCGTCCGACAAGGTGGCCATGAAGGCCACGATGGCGTCTTCGTCCGCGGCGCTCAGCCCGAGATCGCCGAGTTCCTCGGTGTTGACGTTCTCGGCCACTTCGGGCGGCGGCCAGCACTCGATGCCGGCGCGCTGGGCCGCTTCGGCACACACGGGAAGGACGAGTCGCGTGTTGTAGAAGTGGACGAACGCCTCGAGGCTCTTGAAGTAGCAATTGTGTCCGTAGCACTTGACGAAATCCGGTGAGGGCCGCAAGTCGACGTTGCGCAACGTCGGCACGCGTTGCTTGCCCATCTGGCCCGCCGCGTACGGCTTGAAGACCTCGGTCTGGGCGAGGAAGCCACCAAGCCCCTGGTCTTCCCACGACCGCCCTTGCGTGTTTCGCGGGTCCGCGTAGAACGGGTTGTCGGGGTTAGGCGGCACGCCGATGTTGTCGAAGGTGAAATCGGTGAACAGCGGCGGCGCGCCATCGGGTCCCGGCCTCGACGGATGGCAATCCGCACACCGCCCCTTTCCCTCGAACAGCTGCAGGCCGCGCATCTCCTGATCAGTCAATTGGACGCGACCGCCGAGGTAGGCGTCGTACTTCGAGCTGAACTGGTTCACCTCGGCGGAGCCCTCGTACTCGGCAATCGACAGTCCGATGTAGCCGAAGGCCTTCTGGGTGTTGGCTGCGATGCAGGCGTCGTCTCCCCACACTTCGCGGAAGAGGTTGCCGTACGGTCCTCCGCACACGCGCTCCACAACCGCCCTCGGGTCGGGAAGTGCCTGCTCGACAGGGTTGACGAACGGCGCGAGCGCCTGGTCGGCGGCGGGATTCCCCAGCAGCTCGCCCGTGGCGCGGCCGTCCCAGAAATTGCCTCCCACGAACAATCCCTCCGCGGCGTCGGCCAGGTGGAACGTCGGCGCGGGTGTCGCGTAGGCGGCGCTGTTCGGCCTGCGGTCACTGAACTGGCCGGCAATCGATCCCTCGTACACCCCGCCGGCCATGTTGATGTGCTCGACCGGCCCCGTCCATCCCACTTCGGGCGCGTGGCAGGTCGCGCAGGACTGGTTGGCGTTGGCCGACAGGGTTTCGTCGTGGAAGAGGAGCTTCCCGAGACGCTCCTTCGGTGCACTCGGGTCGGCCGGCGAGTCCAACCGGCCGCAGGCTGCGGTCATCATGACGAGCCCAGCCACGACCAGAGCCAATTGGGCCGCGCGTGCCTCACCCATTGCCCGAGTGTAATCCCCCGCCGGCCACTGGCGTAGGATACGGTGGGAGTGTTCAAGATGCTCGCACCCCCGCCCGTCGATTCCGTCCTTCACGCCATCGGTCACACGCCGCTCGTGCGGCTGCGCCGGATCTCTCCGTCAGGCTCAGCGGCCATCGTCGTCAAGCTGGAGTACATGAACCCGACCGGGTCGTACAAGGACCGGATGGCGCTGGCCATGATCGAGGGGGCCGAGACGCGGGGCGCGCTCAGGCCCGGCATGCGGGTCGTCGAGTTCACCGGCGGCAGCACGGGATCGTCCCTGGCGATGGTGTGCGCGATGAAAGGCTACAGGTTCCATCCGCTGTCGTCCGACGCGTTCTCGGCCGAGAAGCTCAACACGATGCGGGCATTCGGCGCCGAGCTCGAGATCGTGCCGAGTGACGACGGCAGGGTGACGCCGGCGCTGTTCGACCGTTTCCGCGCCCGGGTTGCAGAACTGACGA
>JADZCN010000024.1 GCA_020851565.1 Acidobacteriota bacterium
ATCGCCGCGCTGCCGCCGCTGCCGATCACCTCGAAGGCGGGCCGCTCCGGCCCGAGGCACAGGTCGAGCATGCCGCCGCTTCCGAAGGTGATCTTCGCCATGCCCGGTCGCACGCAGCCCTGCCCGACGAGCGAGGCCTGCTGGTCGCCGGCGATGCCCGCGATCGGCGGGGCGCCATCGAGCGCCCTCGCCGGGCCGATCACGCCCGACGAGTCGACGATCTCGGGAAGCGCGCGTCGCGGGACGCCCGTCCGGCGCAGCCGGTCTTCGCTCCATTCGACACCGTCCGGTGTCGATAGGCCAGTGGCCCCGGCGTTGCCGGGGTCGGTGACGTGGAGCGCTCCCTGCGAGAGCGTCCAGGCGATCCAGGTGTCGATCGTTCCGACGCACAGATCGCGCCGGCCGCTCGCGTCGGCCTGCTCGAGCAGCCAGGCGGCCTTCGTGGCCGAGAGATTCGGTGCGATCAGGAGGCCCTCGGTGAAGAGCCGCTCGCACATGGGGAGCGTTCGCTGATCCTGCCAGCCGAGGCCGGGCCCGACCGGCTCGCCCGTGACCCGGTCCCAGGCGACGGTGGAGGAGCGCTGATTGGTGATGCCCACCGCGCCGACGCGACCCGCAGCGGCGATCGCATCGCGGGCCAGACCAAGCGCGGCGCCGGCCGTGGCGCCCGGGTCGAACTCGACCAGCCCGGGAGCCGGCGTCGATGGCGGGAGCTCCCGGTGCTCCGCGTGCAGGATGCGCGCGGCGCCATCCACGACCACGGCCCGCACGCCGCTCGTGCCGGCGTCGATGACGAGCAGCCGCGCGTCTGCGCCGCCTACGGCCACTTGACGTCGCCGAACGGAGTCGGGAGCCCGAGCTTGCCCGGGTTGAGGATGCCGTTCGGGTCGAGCGCGTCCTTGAGCGCGACGAGCGTGTCGAAGGCCGGGCCGAGGGCCTCGCGCATGAAGCGGGCGCGGTTGAGACCCACGCCGTGGTGGTGGCTGAGGTTGCCGCCCGCGGCCAGCACGGCACGCGTGCAGGCATCCCACGCCGCGCAGTAGTAGGCCTCCTTGGCATCGGCCGGCGGCGCACCCACGAACATGAAGTAGAGGCACGCGCCGTCGGCGTAGGCATGCGACTGGTGTGCGCTGGCGCTGAAGGTGTGCTGCACGCCCTTCATCGCAGCGACGGCCTTCTCGTAGATCGCGGGCAGGTTGCGCCAGCTCCCCGTGATCTCGATCGTGTCGTAGACGAGCCCCTTCTCGAGCACGCCCGGGATCGACGAGACGTCGTTGCGCTCGGCCATCCAGTGATCCACGAGGCCGGAATCGAGCTTCTCCGCCGTGCGGCACTCTTCGGCCACGATCGCAAGAGACGCGTCGACCACCGACGGGTCGCCCTCGTCGAGCGCGAGCAGGACGTGCTTGCCCTCGATCTCGAACTTCCACTTCGCCTCGTGGACGTCGTAGAGGCGCAGCACCGCCGGCGGCAGGCCCCGCCGTAGAACCCGCCGGCACGCGTCGAGCGCCTCGGAGAAGGAGCGGAAGCCGAAGGCCCCGCGGCCCGCGTGGGTCGCCACCGGGTGCACGCGCAACCGGCTGCCCGTGATGACGCCGAGCGTTCCCTCGGAGCCGACGAAGACCTGACTCAGGTCGGGGCCGACCGCCGCGCGCGACGCGCCGCCGGTGCGGATGATGCGGCCATCGGCCAGCACGACGTCGAGGCCGACGACCATGTCCTCGATCTTTCCGTAGCGGTTCGAGAGCTGGCCGGCGCCGCGGCACGCGATCCAGCCGCCCACCGTCGAAAGATGGATGGACTGCGGCCAGTGGCCGAGCGTGAGGCCGTGGTGGACGCGCAGGTCGCGCTCGAAGCGGTCGCCGAAGGTGCCGGCGCGAACGTCGACGAGCAGCGACTGATCGTCGACGTCGACGATGCCGGCCAGATCGCACAGGTCGAGCAGCACGCCGCCGAAGAGCGGGACCGTTCCGCCGACGCAGCCGCTGCGGCCGCCGGCGGCCGTCACCGGGATGCGGGCCTCGTTGCAGATGCGCAGCACCGCGGCCACCTGCTCGGGCGTACCGGCCCGGGCCACGACGGCAGCCATGCCGCCCACGCGGTTGGCGCGCACCCAGTGCATGCCGAGCGGCCACCAGTCGCGGCTCGACACGGCGCGCGTTGCAGCGTCGGCCGAGACCGCTGTGCACGCGCCGCGCAGCCGCTCGATGACGGCGTCGGGGACGCTGATCTCCGGCGCCAGCGAGAGCGAGCGCACCTCGCCCGCAGCGCCGGGAAAGTGGACGGAGAACGAGGGCTTGCCCGGACCCGGCTCGAGCGGATAGTCCTGCGGGGCGTTCTTCTTGGAGGAGTTCATCGGATTCTCTTCCACGGACGTGGCCTCCTGACGTTGGGCGGGGCTTGCTCGATCTTCCGGCCACTGCGCTGCGGAAGATGGCAGAGCCGGGCGCGCCAGTCATAGCTCGGCCCGCACTCGCGCTGGTTGACGATTTCCTTACTCG
>JADZCN010000025.1 GCA_020851565.1 Acidobacteriota bacterium
ACGATGGGCGAAGCCACCGAGTACTACAAGCACGTGGACGAGGTGATGACGCAGCCGTCGGAGTGGTATGGCAAGAAGCTGCAGCTGCACGGCTACGTCGTGCCGGATTCCATCCTGAAGCGCAAGAACAGCCTGGACTACAAGTTCAAGGTCCAGAGCAACGGCCACGTCGTGGACGCGACCTACACCGGCGTCGTGCCCGACACCTTCAAGGGCGAGGCCGAGGTGGTGCTGAAAGGCATGCTCTCGCCCGAGGGCTTCACGGTGGCGCCCAACGGCGTGATGGCCAAGTGCCCGTCGAAGTACGAGGCCAAGCCCGGGGGGCCCTCCGGGACGGAGTGAAGCAGGAAGTGAGAGGTGACACGTGAAAAGTGAGAAGTCGAAGGCACACGCCGTTCGACCGCCCGCTTCTGCTGTCCTGCTTCTCACTTCTCATTTCCCACCCCTCACTTTCCGCTCAGGTCCCCTATGGCCTCACTAGGTTCGTTCCTCCTCCTCGTCACCTTCATCATCGCCGCCTACGCGCTGGCGGCCTCCGTCGCGGGGGCGCGGCGGCGCAACACGCGGCTGGTCGAGAGCGGCATCGGGGCGTTCTATACCGTCGCCGCGCTGATGACCGTCGCCAGCGGCGTCATCATCTACGCGTTCGTGGCGGGTGACTATTCCATCCGCTACGTCCAGCGCTACTCCGACAGCGTCCAGCCCCTCTTCTACAAGATCACGTCCTACTGGGGCGGGCTGGACGGCTCGGTGATGTTCTGGGTCTTCCTGCTCTCGCTCTTCGGGTCGGTGGCGGTGAAGGTGAACCGGGACCGGCACCGCGAGCTCATTCCCTACGTCGTGGCGGTCATCAGTGCGGTGGAGATGTTCTTCCTCTTCCTGATGATCATCCACAACAACCCGTTCGACACCTACCTCACGCAGAGCCCGACCGACGGGCGGGGCCTGAACCCGCTGCTCCAGAACTTCTACATGGCCATCCACCCGCCGACCATGTACCTGGGCTTCGTGGGCCTCACCATCCCGTTCGCCTTCGGCATGGCGGCGCTCATCACCGGCCTGCTGGACGACTCGTGGCTGCGTGCGGTGCGCCGCTGGACGATGTTCTCGTGGTTCTTCCTGTCGCTCGGCCTCACGCTCGGGATGATCTGGGCGTACGAGGAGCTCGGCTGGGGCGGCTTCTGGGGCTGGGACCCGGTGGAGAACGCGGGCCTGCTGCCGTGGTTCACGGCCACTGCGTTCCTCCACTCGGTGATGGTGCAGGAGCGGCGCGGGATGCTGCGCGTGTGGAACGTCACGCTCGTGATCATCACGTTCCTGCTCACGATCTTCGGCACCTTCATGACGCGGTCGGGCGTCGTGCAGTCGGTGCACGCCTTCGGAGACGACCCGGCGCTCGCGCGGCTGTTCCTCTCGTTCATGGGCGTGGTCTCGGTGTTCGCCTTCGGCTGGGTCATCTACCGGCTGCCGCTCCTGCAGGCGCGCCACGAGCTGGACTCGTGGGTCTCGCGCGAGGCGGCGTTCCTGGCGAATAACTGGATCCTCCTGTTCTCCGCGTTCTTCGTGCTCTTCGCCACGATGTTCCCGACCATCACCGAGGCCATCAACGGCGAGCGGCTCACGGTGGGGCCGCCGTTCTTCAACCGTTGGATGACGCCCATCGGCCTGGCGCTGCTCCTCCTCACCGGCGTGGGGCCGCTGCTCGCCTGGCGCAAGTCCACCATCAAGAACCTCGTCGATCAGTTCCTGTTCCCGGTCGGGCTGGGCCTGGTGGTCGCCGTCGCCATGGTCGCGATGGGCGTCCGGGTCTGGAGCTCGGGTATCTGCTTCGCGCTGTCCGGCTTCACCTTCGGCACCATTGCCCAGGAGTTCTACCGCGGCGCCAGCGTGCGGCGCGGGATGACGGGCACCGACATCCTCACCGCGATGATCGGCCTCGTGGGCCGCAACAAGCGCCGCTACGGCGGCTACATCGTCCACCTGGGCATCGTGCTCATCTTCCTGGGTTTCGCGGGCGAGGGGTTCAGCCGCGACGAGCAGCTGCTGCTCAAGCCGGGCGAGGAAGCCACCGTCGGCAACTACATCCTGCACCTGGACGCCCTCCGCGTCACCGACGACGGGCAGAAGCAGATGGTCACGGCGCACGTGACCGTGCGCGACACCGATGGCGCCGACCTGGGCAAGATGTACCCGGCGAAGTGGTACTACCGCAAGCACGAGGAGGAGCCGACCACCGAGGTCGGCATCCGCCGCACGTTCGCCGAAGACCTCTACATCGTCATGCCGGCCTTCGAGCTGCAGGACCAGACGGCGAGTGTCGAGGTGCACATCAACCCGCTCGTGAACTGGATCTGGTTCGGCTTCGGCATCCTGGCCATCGGCACGGGCATCGCGCTGCTGCCGGAGCGCGCCATCAGCTTCGCCACCAGCCGCCTGCCGGCCGAAGCGGCCACGGCGTCGCTGCTGGTGCTGGCGCTGCTGCTCGCGCCGGGCCTGGCCTTCGCGCAGCATGTGGACAACCCGCAGGACTCACGCCTGCAGGTCTTCTCGAAGGAAGTCAAGGACGTCACGAAGAAGCTGGCCTGCTGGTGCGGCGGCTGCTCGAAGCTGCCGGTGGGCGAGTGCTCGTGCGGCCACTGCGCGCTCGTCAAGGGTGAAGTGACGACGATGCTGAAGGAAGGCAAGACCGAGGCCGAGGTGCTGGCCCACTACGTGGAACAGGAGGGCGGCAACCAGGTGCTCAGCTCACCGCCGGACCGCGGGATGGGGCGCGTGGCGTGGCTGCTGCCGTACGTCCTGGGCCTGGTCGGCCTCCTCGGCGCCGGCTTCGCGGCGATTCGCTGGTCCAGCCAGCCGAAGCTGGCGGGCTCCGCCGCCATGATGAACGAGGACGCCGCCCTCGGTTCGCGCCTTGATGATGAGCTCCGAGACCTCGACTGATCAGGGGCTGCCTGCCTGGCAGTTCTTTCTCTTGTGCGGCATGCTGGGAGCGACCGCGGTGGTGATCGTGGCCACCGGGCAGTCGCTCGCCAACATCGTCATCCTGAGCCTCACCATCGTCGCCGCGAGCTTCGTGGGCCTGGGCGCATACCGCACGCTGTCGCCGCTCACCTCGGCATCGATTGCCGGCGCGCCGACGGTGGCGGGCGGCCGCACGCGCGCGGCGCTGGAGCGCGAGAAGACGCTGGTGCTGCGCGCCATCAAGGAGCTGGAGTTCGATTACGCGATGAAGAAGATGTCGCAGGCGGACTTCGAGGACATGAGCGGGCGCCTGCGCCGGCGCGCCATCGGGCTCATCCAGCAGCTGGACGCCAACACCGGGTACCGGGAGCAGATCGAGCGCGAGCTGGCCGCGCTCGTCAGCACCGCGATGCCCGACGCCCAAACCCCCAAGACCCCAAGACCCCAAGACCTCAAGACCCCAAGACCCCAAGACCTCAAGACCTCAGGACCCCAAGACCTCACGTGCCCTGCCTGCGGCACCCACAACGACGCCGACGCGCGTTTCTGCAAACAATGCGGCACATCGCTCAACTCCTAGGCTCCGCGGCCCGGCCCGCGCTGGTGGCCGCGTGCGTGCTCGCACTGCTCGTCGCGCGGCCGGCGCTGGCGCAGGTGGCGATGCCCGACGCCGGCCAGATGTCCGGCATCCCGCTCCCCGCGGGCGAGCTGCCCGACGGCACCATTTCCGTGCGAGTCGTCCGCGAGCGCATGGGCAACAACATCGCCGGGCAGAGCGTCTCGGTGACCGGCAGCGGCCAGACGAAGACCGGCACCACGGACGATCAGGGGCGAGCCGAGTTCACGGGCTTTCCGGCCGGGTCCACGGTGGTAGCCGCAACAACCGTGGATGGCGAGATGCTGGTTTCGCAGGAGCTGCCGGTGCCCGCTCGGGGTGGCGTGCGCGTGGCCCTGGTCGCCGGCGCGTCGGCCGCCGCCGCGAAGGAGCGGGCCGCGGCCGAAGCCGCCGCCAAGGAGCCGCCGCGCCAGGGCGTGGTCGTCTTCGGCGGCCAGTCGCGCGTGATCTTCGAGTTCCAGAACGACGTGCTCACGGTCTTCTATCTGCTGGACATCGTGAACAACGCGCGCACGCCCATCGACCCGGGCGCGCCGCTCGACATCCGGCTGCCCGACGGCGCGCAGAGCCCCACGCTGATGGAGGGATCCACGACGCAGGCCACGGCGCGCGGCGAGGTGGTACGCGTCACGGGGCCGTTCGCGCCCGGTGTCACCAGCGTGCAGATCGGGTTCTCGATGCCGGACGTCGGGAGGCGCTACACGTTCCGGCAGGCGTGGCCCGCCGCGTTCGAGCAGCCGTTCGTGGCGGTCGAGAAGATCGGCGCGCTGCAGATGGCCTCGGCGCAGCTGCCGACGGTGGAGACGGTGAATGCCGACGGCGGCAAGGTGTTCACGCTGGCCAACGGCCCGCGGCTGGCGTCCGGCGACGTCCTGACGGTGAGCTTCACCGAGCTCCCGGTGCACGACATGATGCCGCGCTGGATTGCCGTGGGCATCGCCTTCGCGGTCATCGCGGCGTTTCTCGCCTGGGGCTTCTCGCCGGCCCGGACGCCCGCGCGCACCTCGCTCGAGGAGGACCGCGCCCGGCTGATGCGCGAGCTGGTGGCCATCGAGGAGCGGCGGCATGCCGGCAAGCCGAAGGCGAAGGACGCCGACCGCCGGCCCGCACTGGTCGCCGAGCTCGAGCGCGTGCTCGCGGAGCTGGACGAGGCCCCCGGGGGCGGCCAGGGGGCCGCCGCGTGATCGACGACTTCGAGCGCCTCTCGGTCTCCAGCCTGTCCCGCCACTACGGTCGCCGCAAGGCGCTGTCACGCGTCACCTTCACCTGCGACGCCGGCGACATCGTCGGCCTGCTCGGGCCCAACGGCGCCGGCAAGTCTACGCTGCTGGCCATTCTCGGCACGCTGCTGGCCCCATCCGAGGGGACCGTGGAGTACGGCACCGTGACGGCGGAGAAGGGCGGAGCCGGGTTGCGGGCCCGCATCGGGATGCTCGGGCACGACCTCTTCCTGTATCCCGAGCTGACGGCCCTCGAGAACCTGGTCTTCTTCGGGCGGATGTATGGTCTTCCGGATGCGCCCGCGCGCGCCACGGCGGCACTGGACCGGGCCGGGCTGGGCGAGCGGGCTCACGACGCCGTGTCGGGCTACTCGCGCGGCATGCGACAGCGCGTGGCGCTGGAGCGCGCGCTGCTGCACCGGCCGCGCCTGCTGCTGCTCGACGAGCCGTTCACGGGCCTGGACCAGGCGTCCGCGGCGGCGCTGGTGGGGCGACTCCGCGAGGAGCAGGCGCGCGGCGTGCTGATCGTGCTGGCCACGCACGACCTCGACGTCGTCGACGGGCTGCTCACGCGCGAGCTCTTCCTGCGGAACGGCCGGCTGATGGACGTCGGCGCGGGGCAGGGTCCGCTCCGCGACCGGTATCACGCGGCGATCACGGCGTCATGAAGGGCTTCTTCCGCGTGGCGTGGCTCGTGGTGCGGAAGGACATGATGGTCGAGGCGCGCAGCCTCGAGGTCGTGTCCACGACGCTCTTCTTCGCGCTGACGGTTGTCCTGGTGTTCGCCTTCGGCCTGGTGCGCGAGGGGACCCCCGTGGGCGACGTGTCGGCCGCCATCCTCTGGATTGCCACGGCGTTCTCGGGCACGCTGGCGCTGGGGCGCACCTTCGAGCGCGAGCGGCAGGCCGACACGCTGCGAGCCCTGATGCTCGCGCCGGCCGACCGGCCGGCCATCTACGCCGGGAAGCTCGCCGGGATGCTCCTGCTCATGGCGCTGGTGGAGCTGGTGCTCGTGCCGCTGGTGGGCCTGCTGTTCCAGGCCCCGATCGTCGCCTATCCCTGGCACCTCGCGGCGCTGCTGCTCGCGGGGACGACAGGCTTCGCGGCGGTCGGGACGCTGTTCGCGGCGATGCTGGTCCGCGCGCGCAGCCGGGACGTGATGCTGCCGATCCTGTTGTATCCCATCACGGTTCCGGTCATGATCGCGGGGGTCCGCGGGACGGCGGCGATCTTCCAGGGCACGCCGGACCCGGACCTGGCGCGCTTCTGGATTGCGCTGCTGCTGTTCTTCGACGTGGTCTTCGTGACGCTGGCCCTGTGGACGTTCGAGCCGGTGATGACTGAATAGCGAGGTCTTGAGGTCTTGGGGTCTTGAGGTCTCGGGTAGCGGACGAATCTGATGTCGACACTGAATAAGATCGAGCTGGCGCTGGCGGGGGCGATGCTGGCCGTGGCGCCGTGGATCATCGATGCCGCGCCGTACGAGTCGACGATGGGGCTCGTGCAGAAGATCTTCTACTTCCACATGCCGGCGGCGTGGCTGTTCCTGTTGGCGGCGATCATCGCCGGCACGGCGAGCGCGATGTTCCTCTTCGGGAAGAAGCGCGACATGGACGGCTGGGCGCTGGCGGCGGCGGAGCTGGCGGTGGTGTTCGGCATCATCACGCTGGTCACCGGCCCGCTGTGGGCCCGCAAGGCGTGGGGCATCTGGTGGGTGTGGGACGCCCGGCTCACCTCGAGCCTCATCCTGTGGATGATCTTCGTCGCCTACCTGCTGCTGCGGCGCTACGGCGGGCCCGGGTCGGACAAGCTGGGCGCAGGCATGGCCCTCTTCGGGCTGGCCAACGTGCCGTTCATCTTCGTGTCGGTGAACGTGTGGCGAACGCTGCACCCACAGACCTCGGTGGTGCCCACGCTGCCGGTCCAGATGGGCGGGCCGCTGTGGTTCTGCATCACGGCGTTCTTCCTGTTGTTCCTGGCCCTGCTCAGCATGCGCGCGCGCCTCGAGCGCCAGCGTGTGCGCATCGAAGATCTCTATCTCGCCGAGGACGAAGCGTGATGCGATTCTGCCGAGCCCTGTTCGTCACAGCCCTGCTGATCGGGGCCCCCGCCGCCCTCGCGGCCCAGCCGCAGCCCTCCGCCGACGAGTTCGTGCCGATGGAGGAGGCGCCGCCCGAGGAGCAGATTCCCGCCATCAACCTCGTCGCTGCGGCGTACGGGTTCGTGTGGATCGTGGTGGTCGGCTACGTGTGGTCGCTCGGCCGGCGTCTGCAGAAGGCCGAGAGCGAGATTGCGGCGCTCGAGCAGCGGAGGCGCTAGATGGACATCGGCATCCCGTCGGCCGCGCACTTCATCTACATCCCGTTCAGCATCCTCGTCGGGGTCGTGATCGGCTGGGTGCTGGGGTCGCGCGCCGCGCAGGACGCCTTCGCGGCCGAGCTGAAGCGGCGCGAGCGCAAGGAAGCCGCCAAGCACTGACTCGGCCGCCCGCCCATTGACGATTGCCAATTGACGATTGAGCGATTCAATGGGCGATTGCGCGATTGTCGCATTGCGGCAATGGGATTGGGGCAATGATGCATTGCGGCATTGGCGCATTCGCCAATCCAATGCCCGGTGCCCCAATCGCTCAATCGCGCAATGAATCACCCGATTTGGCACTCAGCAATCACCAATGGGCGCGCTTCACCGTCCCACGCCCAGCCGCTCCGCCAGTATCTCGGGCAGCCCCATCTCGAGAATGCGCGCCTGCGCCCGGGCGACGGGGTAGGGGATGCGGTGGATGGTGACGCGCCGCCGGTCCGTGTCCACCAGCGCGAAGCCGGCCCGTGGATCGCCGTCCCGCGGCTGGCCCACTGAGCCGGGGTTGATCAGATAGCGGGCGTGACCGTCGAGGGCCACCTCCAGGGGGCGCGCATCGCTGACGGTCTCGACCGCGAACTGGCTGTTCGCGATGCTGTAGCCCACCTGCACGTGCGTGTGGCCGAAGAGGCACAGCTGCCGCTTCGAGGCGTGGAGCGCCCGCAGCGCGTCCAGGTCGTCGAAGACGTAGGCGTCCTCGTCGAAGGGCGTGCCGTGGCAGATCTCGATGAGCTCGTTCACCAGCACCGGGCCGGCCGGCAGCGCGGCCAGCCAGGCGCGGTTGGCGTCGGTGAGGGCGTCCAGCGTCCAGTGAATGGCGCTGCGTGCCACGGCGTTGAAACCGTCTGCCGACTCGATGCCCGACCCCACCTTGTCGTGGTTGCCCCGGATGACGGCGTGCGGCGCCAGGTCGCGCACGCGGTCGATGACGGCGTTGGGATCCGCGCCGTACCCCACCAGGTCGCCCAGGACGAGCACGTGGTCCCAGCCGAGGGGCGCGGCCGCCGCCATCACCGCCTCGAAGGCCTCGAGGTTTGCGTGAATGTCGCTGATCACGAGGTAGCGCATCAGGTTTCCAGCCCGTCCACGATTTGGTCGACCAGCAGATCCACGGGACCGCGGCTCGCATCGACCCGGACGTGGGCCAGACGATAGGCGGCGAGTCGCTGATTATAAAGCGCCTCCAGGGCGGCGCGATCCCCCGCCAGCGGCCGGCGGCCGTCGAGCGGCACGCGATCGAGGATGGTCGAGAACGGCACGTCCAGCCAGATGACCACCCCGTCGCGCAGCATCAGCTCGCGGTTGGCCGGATCGACGAAGGTGCCGCCGCCCGACGCCACCACCGTGCCGCGCTGGGGCAGTAGGTCGATGAGGGCCGCGCGTTCCGCCACGCGGAAGTACGGCTCGCCGTGCTGGCGGAAGATGCTGGCGATGTCCCTGCGTTCCTGGCGTTCGATCCGCTCGTCGATGTCCTCGACCCGCCAGTCCAGCCGCTTCGCCAGCGCGCGCGCGACGGTGCTCTTGCCGGCGCCCATGAAGCCGACCAGGTAGATCTTGTCCGTCCTCACGAGCGCAGCCGGTCGATGTCGTCGAAGAACGAAGGGTAGGAGACGGCCACGACCTCGGCGCCGCCGATGGTGGTGGGGCCAGTCGCGCCGAGCGCGGCGATGGCAAACGCCATGGCCAGGCGGTGGTCGTGGTGCGCATCCACCGCGCCGCCGGTCAAGGGCCGTGACGGCCGAATGACGAAGCCATCCGGCCGCTCGTCGGCGTCGGCGCCCATGGCCCGGAGGCCCCCGATGAGGGCCGAAATGCGGTCGCTCTCCTTGACCCGCAGCTCACCTGCGCCGCTGACCGAGATCCCGCCGCCGAACGTGGCCAGCGCCGCCAGGACCGGCAGTTCGTCGATCACCTCTGGCACCTCGGCCGGCAGCACCTCCACGGGCTCGAGCGCGCCGTGCCGCACGCGGATGTGGCCGACCGGCTCGCCGTGGCGAATGCTGGTGACTTGCGCCTCCACGACGGCGCCAAAACGCCGCAGCAGGTCCAGGATGGCCGCGCGGCTGGGATTGAGGCCCACCGCGTCGATGGTGACGTCCGAGCCCGGGAGGGCCGCCGCCGCGACGGCGGGGAAGGCCGCCGACGAGATGTCGCCCGGTACCGTCAGGTCGTGCGCCTGCAGCCGACGCCCCCCCTGCACCGAGACACGCCGCCCGTCCACCGTCGCCGGAATCCCAAACGCCTCGAGCGCCCGCTCGGTGTGGTCGCGCGTCGGTGCCGGCTCGGTCACCGAGGTGGTTCCCTCGGTCTGCAGGCCGGCCAGCAGGACCGCGCTCTTCACCTGCGCGCTCGGCACGTCGGGCGTGTAGTGAATGGGCCGCAGCCGCGCGCCGTGGATGACGATGGGGGGGCGGTCGCCGGGGGCCGCCTCGAACCGCGCGCCCATCTCGGCCAGCGGCGCCATCACACGGCGCATGGGCCGGCGTGACAGCGAGGCATCGCCGAACAAGGTGGTCGTGAACGGGTGTGCCGCCAGGACGCCCGCCATCAGCCGCATCGTCGTGCCCGAATTCCCGCAGTCGAGAGGCGTCGTCGGCGGGTTCAACCCGCCCAGGCCACGCCCCGTCACCGTTACGCGGCCGCCGGGACCGTCCGGGCGCTCGATGCTCACCCCCAGGGCGGCCAGGCAGGCCAGCGTGGACTGGCAGTCCCCGCCAGGCGCGTAGTTCGCGATTGTGGAGCAGCCCTCGGCCAGTGCCGATAAGATCGCATAGCGATGCGAGATGGACTTGTCGCCGGGAACCTGGAGCCGGCCCCGCACGGTCCGGGCCGGGGCAATCACGAGAGGCACTGGCACAACTATAGCAACTTGACCGGCTTTCAGGCGCTATGGTACTTAAACGCGCACACATGCTGATCGTCCGGCGCGCCCCCCAACGCGGGACCCGATGACTCCGCCGCCCCCCACCATCCGCCTGGAGTTCGGCAGCGCCTTCGACATGCTGGACTTCGTCCAGGTCGTCAGCGACTACATCGGCCGCCTCACCGGCCTCGATGAGGACCAGCTGTACGAGGTCAGCGTGGCGGTGCGCGAGTCGGTGGTCAACGCCATCAAGCACGGCAACCAGAACGACCAGTCCAAGCGGGTCGTCGTCGAGTTCACGGTGGCGCCGCGCGACTACATGACGGTGCGCGTCGAGGACCAGGGCGAAGGCTTCGACCCCGAGGACATTCCGGACCCGCTGGCGCCCGAGAACATCATGAAGGGCAGCGGCCGCGGCATCCTCTTCATGCGCAACTACATGGACGATGTCATCATGCAGCGCGCCAGCGAGGGCGGCATGGAAGTGCGCATGGTGAAGAAGCTGAAGGTGGTCTCGACCGAATCGTGAGCCCCGATCCCGCCTTCCTGGCCACGGCGGTGGAAGCCGTCGTCCGCGCTGGTGACATCCACCTGTCGAAGTTCCGCTCGGGCGTCCGCGTCGACAAGAAGGGCGCCATCGATCTCGTGACCGAAGTCGATCTCGAGGTGGAGCGGATGTTCCGCGCGATGATCGCGGAGCGCTTCCCCGATCACGACGTGCTGGCCGAGGAGATGGGCGGTGCGGCCACGGGCGCGCGTTGCCGCTGGGTCTTCGATCCGCTGGATGGGACGACGAACTACGCGCACGGCCTGCCCATCTTCTGCGCGTCGCTCGCGCTCGAGATCGACGGCCAGGCGGAGGTGGCCGCCATCTACGACGCGACGCGCCAGGAGCTCTTCACGGCCGAGCGCGGCGTCGGCGCATGGCTGAACGGCGAGCCGATGAAGGTGTCGGACACCGCCGCGATCATCGATGCGCTGCTGGTGACGGGCTTTCCCTACACCGTGCAGCAGCAGCCCGAGCACTACCTGACGGTGTTCGGCGCCTACATCAGCCGCGCCCGTGCAGTGCGCCGCCTGGGCTCGGCGGCCCTCGACCTCTGCTACGTCGCGGCGGGTCGGATGGACGGCTTCTGGGAGGAGAGCCTCCAGCCCTGGGACACCATGGCCGGCGCGCTCATTGTCCAGGAGGCCGGCGGCCGCGTTACCGCGCTCGACGGCGGCCCCTGGGTACCCGCCAACGGCCACATCCTGGCGTCCAACGGCCTGCTGCACCAGCAGATGCTGGAGATTTTCAGGGCGGCACGGTAAAGAAACCACGAAGGCACGAAGGACACGAAGGTCGGCACGAAGCAATCTCGTTCAAGACCCCAAGCCCCAAGCCCCAAGACCTCAAGCCCCCAAGACCCCAAGACCCCAAGACCTCAAGACCCCAAGCCCCAAGCCCCAAGACCCGGTCACCGACGTCGCCGATACAGCGCCACGTTGCCCCCCTCGCACACGCGCTCGTAGCCGTCGGTGAACGACGGGTTCGCGCGGATTTGTTGCGCGAGCACGTCGCCGCCCTCGGCGGCTTCCTCCACCAGCATCCACCCCGCGAACGGCGCGCCGCCCACGACCACCGCGTTGTCCCACATCGGGTGGTTGCCTTCGTGAAGGAAGTCCTCGATGTCCAGCCCGATGGACGACAGCTCCTGCATGTAGTGCGCGAGCGAGCCCATGCTGGCGAAGATGGTCTCGCCGCGGTAGTCGCGCGCAAGGCACGCGGTGACGGCCTGGCGGCCGATGCCGTTGGCGCGATCCCGCTGCGCCTCGCTGGTCATGGGCGTGTCGATGTCGAAGGGGCGCGCTTCACGTCCCACGAGGACGAGCGCGATGAGGGCGACAACCGGTGCCGCGCGACGCGTCAGGCCCGCGCCAAGCCCCATCGCGAGGGCTGACGCCACCACGAGGGGAATCTCGTAGCGGATGCGGAAGGGATGGCCCGAGAGGTAGGCCGAGAAGGGGAGGGCCGCCGCGGCGAACATGCCGAGCGGGACCAGCAGGGCCGCGCCCTGGCGCCAGAACCAGGCCGCGAGCCCGACGGCCGCCACCGACCAGAGCGCCAGCCGCACGAGCCACCGACCGCCCAGTTCGCGCGTGCCCTCGAGGATCTTCTCCCACACCACGGCGGGCTGCCCCTGCAGATCCGGGTCCGGGACGTAGAAGCCGCCGCTGACGAACCACTCGCCGACCGTCGCGCGGCTCAGGAACACGAAGAAGACGGCGGCCCCCATCGGGTAGCGCGCCATCTGCCAGGCGACCGGTATCAGGTCCCGCACCGGCGTGCCCCGGCGCCACCGCGCGAACAGGGCCAGCGGCACCAGGGCGCCGACGATGGGCCAGGCCTCGTAGCGCGTGAGGCAGGCAGCCACCATCCACCAGCCCAGCGCGCGCGGCACGGACAGGTCCGGTGCGGTGGCCCAGTCGGTGAGGAGCCACGCGCACACGAGCGTGGTGCCGAACAGCAGCGGCTCGGTCATGGGCGTGGCGTGCAGGTAGAGCACGCTGGGATTGCCCACGAACAGCACGGCACCCAGCACCGCGCCCGCGCGCGATCCCGTCAGGCGCATCACGATGGCGGCGATGGCCCCGGCGCCGAGCGCCAGCGACACGATGGAGACGAGGATGGCGAACGCGCCGGTCCGGTAGAGGGCGTCCACCTGCACGGGCAGCATGTTCAGCACGTGGGGGAGCGGCAGCCAGACGGCGCCAACCTGCTCCCAGCCCGGCGTGATGCTGTCGAGGATGCGCCGGGACACCACCAGGTGGGCCTTGGCGTCGTAGTGGCTCAGGACGAGGCCGGCGCGGGCATAGACGGCCGCGGCGGCCAGGCCCACTAGGAAGGCGAGTCCGCCCACCCAGCGCGAAAGGATGTCGAAGCGAGGCACGGGAAGGATATATAATGACCCGATTGTCTCGCTCGATGACTCCCGAGCTCTCGATCGTCATCCCGGTCTACAACGAGTCGCCCAACATCAAGCGTCTGTATGACGAGCTGACCGAGGTGCTCGGTCACTATGGGCGCAGCTACGAGCTCGTCATCGTGGACGACGGGAGCCGCGACGACACGTTCCAGCAGCTGGCGGGCTTCCAGGCCCGGGATCCGCGGCTGCGCGTCATCCGCTTCCGCCGCAACTTCGGGCAGACCGCGGCGTTCGCCGCCGGCATCGCCTACGCGCGCGGGCGGCTCGTGGTCCTCTCGGACGGGGACCTCCAGAACGACCCCCGCGACATCCCGCAGATGGTCGCCCGCATCGAGGCCGGCCACGACATCGTCTGCGGCTGGCGGAAGGACCGGAAGGACACGTTCATCACGCGCCGCGTCCCGTCCATCCTGGCCAACAAGCTCATCTCGTGGGCCACGGGCGTGGAGCTGCACGACTACGGCTGCTCGCTCAAGGTGTTCCGCTCCGAAGTCATCAAGCCGCTCAGGCTCTACGGAGAGATGCACCGCTTCCTGCCGGCCATCGCCAGCCAGCAGGGCGTGTCGATCGACGAGGTGGTCGTGAACCACCGCGCGAGGGAGGCCGGCACGTCGAAGTACGGCCTGTCACGCACCATTCGCGTGATCCTGGATCTCGCCACCGTCAAGTTCCTCCTGAACTACTCCACCAGGCCGCTGCAGATCTTCGGCCTGCTGGGGTTGGGAGCCTTCGGCCTCGGCACGCTCATCACCGGTTATCTCGGCTACGTGCGGTTGTTCGAGCACCAGGCCATTGGCGACCGGCCGCTGCTGCTGCTTGGCATGATGCTGCTCTTCATCGGCGTGCAGCTGGTCACCTTCGGCCTGCTGGCGGAGCTGCTGGCGCGCACCTACTACGAGTCGCAGAACAAGCCCACCTACGTCATCCGCGAGATCCGGCAGACCGCGGAGCTCGCGACGGTCGACGGCTGATGGCCCGGGGCGCGCCGCGGGAGCACGATCCGCGCATCACGGTCATCCAGCAGGAGCTGTTCAACGAGAAGCGCTCCAAGGTGGACAAGTACCGGGAGCTGGTGGTCGGGCGCCCCGGCCTCTGGCCCCTGGTCCGCTACGAGCTGGTGATGCTCCTGGCGAGCTGGGTGCCCGGCGCGCTGGGCCTGTTCCTCCGCGCGAAGCTCTACCCCCTGGTGATGGGTCGCGTGGGGCGCAACGTGGTCTTCGGCGTGAACGTGACGCTCCGGCACCCGCACAAGATCGAGATCGGCGACAACGTGGTGATCGACGACCAGTGCTGCCTCGACGCGAAGGGCACCGACAACCGCGGCCTGGTCATCGGCAACGGCGTGTTCGTCGGGCGCAACACCATCCTCAGCTGCAAGAACGGCGACATCATCATCGAGGACAACGCCAACCTCGGCTTCAACTGCGAGATCTTCTCGGCCTCGCGCGTGCGGGTGGGGAAGAGCATCCTGATGGCGGCCTACACCTACCTGGTGGGCGGGGATCACCTGTACGATCGGGTAGACATCCCGGTGCTGGAGCAGGGCCGGACGGCGCGCGGCATCGACGTGGGCGACGGCGTCTGGCTGGGCACGCACGTCGTGGTTACCGACGGGTCGACCATCGGCCGGGATGCCATCATCGGCGCCGGCGCGGTGGTCGTGGGAGAGATCCCGGAGTTCGCCATCGCGACGGGCATACCGGCGAAGGTGATGAGAGACCGACGGGAACCGGGAGCCGGGAACCGGGAGCCGGATCGTGTCGGGACGAAATCGCGCCGGGAGTGAATCCCCCAAGACCTCAAGACCTCAAGACCTCAAGACCTCAAGACCTCAAGACCATGTGCGGCATCGTCGGCCTCGTTGAATCGGACCTGACCCGCCCCGTCCCCGAGGCGGAGCTGCAGCAGATGGTGCGCACACTCGTGCACCGTGGCCCGGATGACGAAGGGCACGTGATCCTGCCGGGCGTGGGATTGGCGATGCGTCGGCTTGCCATCGTAGACCTCGCCGGCGGGCAGCAGCCGTTCACCAACGAGGCCGGAAACATCCAGCTCGTCGCCAACGGCGAGATCTACAACTTTCCCGAGCTGCGTCGCGAGCTGGAAGGCTTCGGCCACGCCTTTCGGTCCCATTCCGACATCGAGGTGCTGGTCCACGCCTACGAGCAGTGGGGGCCGGATTTCCTCGTGCGGCTCCGCGGGATGTTCGCGCTGGCGCTGTGGGACGGCCGCACGCGGACGCTCCTGGCTGCGCGGGATCGGGCGGGGGAGAAGCCGCTCTACTGGACGAACACGCCGCAGGGCCTGCGGCTCGCCTCCGAGGTCAAGGCGCTGCTGGTGCGCCCCGAGGTGTCACGAGAGCTGGACCCGGAGGCGCTGGACGAGTTCCTCACCTACGAGTACATCCTCGCGCCCCGCACCATCCTGAAGGCCGTGCGGAAGCTGCCGCCGGCCAGCTACCTCACGTATCGAGACGGCCGCGTGGAGGTGACGCGCTACTGGGATGCGGCCTCCGTGGCGCTGAAGCCGTGGACCGACGCGGAGGCCATCGAGGCGCTCCGGGATCGCCTTCGTCACGCGGTGATCAGCCAGATGATGGCCGACGTGCCGCTGGGCGCGTTCCTCTCCGGCGGCATCGACTCGAGCACGCTGGTGGCGTTCATGGCCGAGGCGTCCCGCCTGCCCATCAACACCTTCAGCATGGGCTTCGACGATGGCAGCTACAACGAGCTGGCATTCGCGCGCGAGGTGGCGGCGGCGTTCAGGACGAACCATCGGGAGCGCACCGTCACGCCGGACCTGGAGTCGCTCTTCGACAAGCTCGTCGTCCACCTGGACGAGCCGTTTGCCGATGTCTCGATGTTCCCAACCTACATGGTCTCGTCGCTGGCCCGCGAGCACGTGACCGTCGCGCTCTCGGGTGATGGCGGCGACGAGCTCTTCGGCGGTTACGACGCCTACGAGGCGCAGGCGCTGGCCGCGAAGCTGGGAGGCCTGGGCGAGGTGGTGATGCCGGCCCTGGCCGCCGTGGCCGCGACGCTTCCGCCCACGGAGAAGAAGAAGGGCCTGGTCAACAAGGTGAAGCGCTTCACCGCGGGCGCGACGACGGCGCCGAGCGACCTCGGCCACTACCGCTGGATGGTGTACCTCGGCGCGGCCGCGAAATCGCGGCTCTACGCCGGCGGGCTGCGGGACCGTCTCCGCGCGCACGACGTCTACGCGCCCGTGCGCGAGGCCCTGGGCCGCTTCTCGCAGGACGATGTGCTGAACCGGCAGCTCTATGCGGACCTGAGCCTCTACCTGGCGGATGACATCCTGGTGAAGGTGGACCGGATGGCGATGGCCACGTCGCTCGAGACGCGGGCGCCCTTCCTGGACGCGGACGTCATGGAGCTGGCCTTCTCGATGCCGGCGAACCTGAAGATCCGCAACGGCGAGCGCAAGTGGGTGCTGAAGCAGGCGATGCGGGGCATCCTGCCGGATGCGATTCTCACGCGGAAGAAGGAAGGCTTCAGCATCCCGATGAAGAACTGGCTGCGACGGGAGCTGCAGCCGCTGATGCGGTCGCTGCTGGCCCCGGACCGCGTCCGCGCCCGCGGGCTGTTCGACCCCGCGGAAGTCACGCGGCTGATGGACACGCACGTCGCCGGCCGCGAGAACCACGCGCACACGCTGTTCCCGCTCATGGTCTTGGAGCGCTGGGCGGCGGAGCACGTGCGGTAGGACGCGCCCATTGCTGATTGCCGATTGCCAATCGGCGATTCATTGAGGATTAGGCGATTGGCGGATTGCGCATTCGATCGCACGATTCGCGCCATGTGAGAGCCGGCACGATCCCCTAATCCCCCAATCGCTCAATGACTCAATCGCTCAATCCAATTGCCCCAATGTGACAATCTTCAGTCGCCCAATGAATCGCCAATTAGCAATCGGCGATCATCATTGGACAACGTCCCCCACCCCTGCCCGTCAGTCGGGTAATCGGTAGAACGCCTCGACGGCGGCGATCTCCCGCTCCATCTGCCGCGCGTCCCAGCCGTGGACCCAGGCCATCAGCGCGGCGGCGCGCTGCAGCGCGTCGGCCCCCGGGTGGCCTCCCGACCCGGCCTCGGTCCGGCGGATGACGGCGTCGGCCAGCGTGATGGCCATCTCGTGCCGTGCCGCGAAGACGATCTCCGCGCCCGTGACATCGGTGTGCTCGCCGATGGGGGTCCCCAGCGCCGGGGCCTCGCGCGCGATGTTGAGCACGCGGTGGTACTCGGTGCCGTAGGTGGCGGCGAGGCGCGCGAGCGTGTCCGGCGAGACGGGCGACTCGCCGGCATCGGCCGCGTTCTTCACGAATGCGCTCACGTCGCTGATGCCGCCGCCCCAGAGCGGCGCGTGATCGGTGCGGCAGGGCGGCGGGTTGCCGTGGCCCAGGACGCGGAATACGGCGTTCACCGCCTCTTCGGCGGTATGGCGCGCCGTGGTGTAGCGCACGCCGTGGATGGAGATCAGTCCCGGCGCGCCGTGGGCGGCGTGGTCCACGACGGCGCTCTCGCGCAGGAGCTTCACGTGGGCGCCCTGCCCGGAGACCATGGGCAGCAGCCCGCGGTGCACCAGCCGTACGTTCGCCCGTTCCAGGCCAGCTTCCGGGAACGCGCGGCGCCCCTCGGCGAGGAAGGCCTCCAGGTCCGCGCTGGTGACCGTGAGGGCGTCGGGACCGCCCTCGTGGGCATCGTGGCTGGTGCCGAGGATGGACACATCGCGCCATGGGACCAGGAAGAGGAAGCGCCCGTCCACCACACCGCCACACGCGTGCGAGCGGGCGGGGTGCCGCACGACGAGGTTCATCGCGCGCGAGAGCCGCGGCGCGGGCACGGCGCGCGCGCCCTCGGGCAGCGTCCGCACCACTTCCGGCGCCCAGGCGCCCGCCGCGTTGACCACCACCGCCGCGCGCATGTCGAGGTAGGCATCGGTGAGCCGGTCACGCAGGCGTGCCCCGACCACGCGGCCGTTCTCGACCATCAGCGTGTCCGCGGCCACGTAATTGGCCGGCACCGCCCCGGCCCCGGCCGCGGAGCGGATGAAGGACAGCGTGACGCGATCCGCGTTGGTCATCTGGTAGTCGTACCAGATGGCGCCGCCCGTGACGCCGTCGGGCGCCACCAGCGGATTGAGGCGCAGGGCCTCCTTCCTGGACACCACGCGGCCCTCGGGCAGCTGCAGGGCAGGGTCCGCGACCCCGTCGTTCCGGTCGCGCGCCACGACGTCGTTGATGGCCAGCGCCAGGCGCATCACGAGCGCGCTGTGCCTGGGGTTCCGGGTGGTGGGCACGACGAACGGGAGCGGCCGGACCAGGTGCGGCACGATGCGGGCGAGCGCGCGCCGCTCTCGGATGAAGCGGCGCATCTGCCGGAAGTCCAGCGTCTGCAGCGAGCGCAGGCCGCCGTGGAGGGTCTTGAGGTTGTTGAACGAGGTCGCGCCGCCGAAGTCGCCGCGGTCCACGAGAGCCACCGACAGCCCGCGCGCGGCCGCGTCCCACGCCGTCGCCGCGCCGTAGATGCCCGCGCCGATCACGAGCACGTCGAACCGGGTGTCCGCCAGAGCGCGGAGGTCGCGCACCATCAGCGCCTCATTGTACGATATGGGTTTGCCCCATCGGATTCATCTGCGCCATCTGCGGCCCCAGGGACCATGATCGAAGACATTCAGCGTTATTGGAACGAGCGCATCCACGACCTCGAGATGACCGACGAGCCCGTGGGCACGCTGGGCTTCTTCGACGATCTCGACGAGTACCGCTTCGACAAGCTCCGCTACCTGCCGCAGCTGGTGGATTTCGGCGGCTTCAAGGGGGACACGCTCCTCGAGGTCGGGTGCGGCATCGGCACCGACCTCGTCCGCTTCGCGCGGGGCGGCGCGCTCGTCACCGGGGTGGACCTGTCGAAGACGGCCATCGATCTCGCCGCGAGGAACTTCGAGCTCCACGGCCTGAAGCCGGTCGAGCTCCGCGTGGCCGATGGCGAAGCGCTGCCGTATCCCGACGCCAGCTTCGACCATGTGTACGGCCACGGCGTCATACAGTACACGGCCGATCCGGCGAAGCTCGTGCGCGAGTGCCATCGCGTGCTGAAGCCGGGCGGCACGGCCATCTTCATGGTCTATAACCGCATCTCGTGGTTGAACGCCCTGTCGAAGGTCATGAAGGTGGCGCTGGAGCACGAGGACGCGCCGTGCCTGCGCAAGTTCTCCATCGGCGAGTTCCGTGCGCTCCTCGCGCCCTTCGCCGACGCGCGCATCGTCCCGGAGCGCTTCCCGGTGAAGTCGCGCCTGCACGGCGGCTGGAAGGGGTGGGTGTTCAACACGTGCTTCGTCGGAACCTTCAACGCGCTGCCGCGGTCCTGGGTGCGGCCGTTGGGCTGGCACCTCATGGCGTTCTGCCGGAAGTAGCGGCCCGCGCCACGCAGCCGCGCCCGACCGGCGAGATCGTCTTCCAGTCGGACCGCGAGGGTCCCTCGCGGATCTTCGTCATCGACGTGACCACGCGTGCCATCCGGCGCGTGGGAAGTCCCGGAGGCTGGGTGGACGAGGAGCCCAGCTGGTCGCCGGACGGCGCGCGCATCGCCTTCAGCTCCACGCGCGCGGGCCGTGGCAACTTCGACATCTACGTGATGAATGCGGACGGGTCGAACCTGGTCCGCCTGACGGACCATCCGGCGCCCGACCAGGACCCGGCCTGGGCCGCGGACGCGCAGAGCGTCTTCTTCACCAGCGAGCGGAACGGTCGCGGGGAGATCTACCGCGTGTGGCTGAGCGACAGACGGGTGGAGCGCGTGACGTCGGGCCTGTCGCGCGCCATCATGCCCGCCACCTCGCCCGATGGGCGCTACCTGGCCTACGCGTCGCAGCTGCTCATCGGGTTCAAGATCCAGCTGGTCACGCTCGCCACGGGGGAGACGCGGACGGTGGGCACGAGCGGAGGGGCGTGCCGGCCGGCGTTCTCACCCGACACGAACGAGCTGGCCTTCGTCCATCTCGACTCGGAGCCGTCCCGGCTCGAGGCCGTCACGGAAACCAGCAGGCGGACGCTGATTGCCGATAGGGCTCTGTGGTCCTACTACCCGGCGTATTCGCCCGACGGGCGCTACATTGCCTTCTCGGTGAGCCCCGAGCATCACGAGGGCGAGGACTGGGACCTGGCCATCACCGAGGCCAAGCGCCCGGGTGCCATCACCCGGCTCACGTCCGGGCCTGGGAACGACAGGGTGCCGGAGTGGCGCCCCGGCCAGGGTGTCCATTGATGATTGCCGATTGGTGATTGAGTGATTCATCGGGCGATTGGGCGATTCAGCGGCGTTGGTCATTGGATTGAGCGATTGAGCGATTGAGGCATTGAGCGATTGCGGCTGTCGAGCTGACTCGGACGCCTGGTGACGGCGCGTCACCCCCGGGCGCGAAGGGGCGGTTGTGCGGGAATCACTCAATTACTCAATCACCCAAGCACTCAATCGAATGCTCAATGCGCGAATCGCCAATCACCCGATGAATCGCTCAATCAGCAATCACCAATCGTCAATGGACGGTCTCACCTCTGAATGCGATACACCACAGCCTCCCGATTGCGGAAGACCGGCTCGAAGAACTGCGGCGCGGCGTCGAAGCGGGCTTGCGCGAGTGGATGCGCCCGGCGCTCGGGCGTCCCGACGTACAGGTAGTCGATGCCGTACTTGACCGCCAGCGTGTGGGCGGTCTCCGCGCTGTCGACCTCGAAGATCCATGTCGCCTGCCGCGCCCCGGCGCGGTACTTGTGCAAGGGGACCATCGAGATGGGCAGGCCCACGGCGAGCCGGCGCTCGGCGAACGCCGGCATGAACGCCCAGCTCTCGACGTCGCGCGCGACGGCGTCCACCTGGAAGACCGCCCGCGGCGGCGTGTGCGCCTTGATCCATGCCAAGGCCTCGAGTTCCTCCGGCGGCAGCACCAGCGTCCAGGCAAAGCCCGGGCCCCGGGCCCAGTTGTACACGTCCTGCGTGTTGTAGATGTCGATGGCGGATGTGCTCAGGGCGGGCAGGACGGCCGCCGCCACGAGCAGGACGGCGACGAGACGCCGCCCAGGCGCCAGCCGCGCCATCCAGTGATAGGCCACAGCTGCGAGCGCCGCTGACGCGATGAACCACAGGTGGCCAACACGCCAGCCGACGTACACGTCCTGGTGATCGCGGATATCCACCCAGAAGTAGAAGAACGCGCACGTCACCCACAGGGCCGCGAAGACGAGGGCGTTCCCGTCGCGCGCGCGCCAGAAGGCCCACGCCGCAAGGGCCGCGATCACCAGCGTCGGCCCGAAACTGAGCGCCGTGGACGCGAGGACGCGATGAAATGCCAACCGGTTGGCGCCAACCGTGATGATGCTGCCGCCGGTGTCCACGTACTGCAGGGCCGTCACGAGCGCCGCGGCCAGGGCGAGGGGGAAGGCCGCCGCGGCCAGGTGCGCCGACGCGCGCCACCATTCGCGCCACCGGAGCACCGAGCAGGCCTCCCAGAGCGCCGCAACGACAGTGAGCATCAGTCCCGCAAACGAGCTGACCAACGTGCTGAGACCCAGCAGCCCGCCGCCGATGGCGAACGCGACGGGATCGAAGCGACGATCACGCCCGGCGACCGCCAGCACGCCCAGGAACCCGAGGCCATACCCGATGGCGTGGTGCGGCTGGTAGAACAGCACGCGCTGCAGGCCGTCGATGGGCATGCCGCCGAGTCGCCACCGCGTGATGGCATCGACGTTCACGCCGCGGAGCAGCGCCAGCGGCGCACCGTTCTGTCGGATCTCCCAGATCGCGTGCAGGCCCTCGTAGCTCGTGCAGAGCACGACGGTGACTACGCCCAGGGCCGCCGCTGCCGGGGCCGAAACGAACCACCGCGCGAGCCCGTAGAGGAATGCCAGGAAGCACGCGTCGATGAGGACGGAGTGGGTGAGCAGCAGCTCGTCGAGGTCGGCGTGCCCGTTTCTGTACGTGACCGCCGTGGAGAGGTGCGGCAGCCAGTAGTAGTGAAGCGCGTCGTCGATGTAGAACGGGTTGCGCGGGAGCACGTCTCCCTTGGCCAGCTCCGCGATCACCGCGCGCCGCCAGACATAGTCGGCGGTGAAGTACGCGCGGTAGGCCTTGCCGACGCGAAGCTCCTCCCCGACGTGCGCAAAAGGCGCCCCCACCACGAGGGGCAGCATCAAGACGAGGGCGGCAAGCGCCAGGGGGTCGCCCGGCATGGTGACGGGCAGCCGCCACCGGCCCTGCAGCCGTCGGGCAAGCGGCACCAGCGCCAGCACGAGCGCGGGCGAGGCCAGCAGCGTCCACGTGCCGTGCCCTCCCGCCAGCCAGAGGCCCAGCAGCGCGAGGCTGCTCAGGCCGAAGCCCACGAACGGGCCGAAGGCCAGCACGGGCAGCCACCCGGCTGCCGGTCCGGCGGCTGCCCTGAGCAGGAGGAGTCCGGGCAGCACGAAAATGGTCGTCTCGACCACGACCCTGGCCGCGACCCAGGGGTGAGCCACCAGGGCCAGCGTGGCACCGAGCGCCAGCATCGCGAGGGCGGCGACCGCCGTCGTGGCGGGCGCGGGGCGCTCCGCCTTACGCAACATCGCGCGGCCTGCTCCGGGCGGCCGCCTGCGCCGGGGCCAGCTGGGTCTCCCCGGTCGTCGACGGCCGGTTGGCCATGATGATCGTGCGCGCTTCGAAGCGCACGCCCTGCCGGCGCCACTCGCGCAGGCGTTCGCGCAGCGCTTGCAGCGCCTCTCGCTGAGCCCGGCCCATGCCCTTTGCCTCGAGGCTGTCGATGACCGCCAGCTCGAGATCCGCGACGCCCTTGCCGGCGTCGAGCGCCAGGAAGCCGCGGCCGTCGGACAGTGGGATGATGGCGACGCCTGGTAGTTCCTTCAGCGCCTCGGTGTTGACCAGGATGAGCGCACGGCCCTGCGGCAGCTGCACCAGTTCGGCCAGCTCGACGGGCTTGCGCGCCCGGCGGTTGGCCTTCTCGTGAAGCTTGACGATCGCCCAGGCCGGGTCCACGTGCAGCGACTTCAGCCAGGCCAGGACGTCATCGGGCAGCGTGAAGGTGACGAGCTGGGAGGGACGGTCGAACTTCGGCGGCCGGCCGCGCGGACGCGCGGGCCGGGTGCTTTCTTTCACGAAAATCAGTCTAGCCGCGTTTTTCTCGAGACAAATATTTCTCGACGAAATTCAGCGAGGGCCCGGCCGTGCAAGCGGCGGGTGCACGCGGATAATCACTCAATCACTCAATCACTCAATGAACCAATCACCCAATCACCCAATCGAATGCTCAATGCGCGAATCGCCAATCGCCCAATGAATCACTCAATTGGCAATTGGCAATCGGCAATGGGCAGGCGGCGCAGCCGGCGCTACACCGCAGCAGGCGGCTGTTCCACGGGCGGTGCGGGCGGCGGAGCGGCGGGCAGCTGACCACCCGAGCGCCGCTTCTCCATGGACGCCCGGACCAGGAAGCGCGCGTAGGGCACGACCTGCTTGATGGCCGCCACGTTCATCTGGCACGGGCTGAGGCACGTGGGGCACTTCTCGTCGCGGATGTACCGGCGGTGTGCCTGGGCATCCTCGCGGAAATAAATGGCCTCCGGATCCTCCTGCGTCACGTTCCCGACGATGTCGCTGTTCTCGCAGAAGAACAGGTCGCCGTTCGGGTTGAGCATGATGCCCTGGGTCTGGAACGGGCACGGCGCCGTGCGGTGGTAGCCGTTGGCGATCATGTCCGCGTAGTGCATGTAGATGTAGTTCTGGCCGTCCAGCAGCGGGTCCTGCCGCACGCGGTCCAGGAAGAACTTCCGCATGCGCTGCTCCTGCACGCCCATCGGCCGGAGCTTGCCCTCGAGCTCGCTGTTGCCGAGCATCGCGTCGGTGAAGCGGACCATGTTGAAGACGATGTCCAGCTTCTCCTTCTTCGCCCACGCCAGGATGTTCTCCGCATCGTCCAGGTTCGTCTCGAAGATGGTGGAAGAGATCCCGAAGTTGAAGCGGTGGGTCTTCTGCAGCTCCTGCATGGCCGCGATGGTCTTGCCGGCCTTCTCGAAGGCGTTCTTCACGTTCCGCACGCGGCCGTGCATGTCGTTGACGCCGTCGATGGACACGCGCGTCGAGAAGATGACGTTGCGCTCGTTGCAGAGCTGCACGATCTTCGTGAGCATCGGGATCGCGCGGTGGTGCGTGATCCCGGTCGTGTTGAGCGTGAGCTTCCGGAGCTTCGGGAACTTGTCGACCATCAGCCGCGCGATCTCGACCAGGTCGTTGCGCGTGGTGGGCTCGCCGCCGGAGATGGACGCGTTCTCGATGTCCTTCCACAGGTTGGAACTGAAGGCCCGCTCGATCTGCTCGAGCGTCATGTCTTCCTTGCGGTTGCCGCGCGTCCAGTTGCTGCACATCTCGCAGCGGGCGTCACAGACGAAGGTGCAGTGGAAGATGAAGACGGTGGGGTGGAGC
>JADZCN010000026.1 GCA_020851565.1 Acidobacteriota bacterium
CCGGGATGTTCGCGCCCTGCAGGCTGTTGTTGTACCAGTCGTAGTAGCCCTCGCCGCTGAACTGGTTGCCGCCCGACTTGGCGATGAACTGGCTCTGCACGCCCGGGTTCGGCATCTCGGCGCCCTGGCCGGAGGTGCCGAGGAAGGTCTCTTCGAGCGATGAGTAGTCGAAGTAGAAGCCCGCGCCGCCCGTGCCTTCGGTGGTGTTGATGCCCTCGATGAGCACGCGCACCTGACCCGAGAAGCCGTAGGCGTTGTAGCCGGTCTGCGTCCCCGCGCGGTTGCCGCCCACGTCGATGCGCGACATCTGCACCGAGGGGGTCACCGCCAGCAGCGACCACATGTCGCGGCCGTTTGGGATGGACTGGAGCTGTTCGAGCTTGAAGTTCTGCTGCACGCGCGTGGAGCTGGTGTCGATGATGGGCGACTCGCCCGTCACCGTCACCGTCTCCTGCAGCGTCGCCAGCGTCAGCTCGACGTTCAGGTTCGCGGTGAACCCGAGCGCGATCTGCACGCCCTCACGCCGCAGCGTGTTGAACCCGGCCAGCTCGTAGGTGACGGTGTAGACGCCCGGGGGCACGGCGGGGAACCGGTAGTTGCCGGTCTCGGACGATACGGTCGTCTGCTGGCCGAGCATCGACGGGCTCTCGGCCGTGATCGCGACGCCGGGAAGGACCGCGCCCTGCGCGTCGGTGATCCGTCCCTGGATGGTGCCTGTGCTGCTCGCGCCGCCGCCCTGTGCGAACGCCGGGGCGCTGCCTGCCAGCGTCAATGCCAGCAGCGTGACCCCAATGATGGGGAGTCTCATGTTCCCTCCTCGATGGCGCGCCTCCGGGAGGAGCGCGCCTCCACACGACACACACGACCCGCCGGCCGAGCGGCCGCGGGCGTGCACAAGTGCCGGCCGCCACCCCCGGAGCGGGGGTGCCGGTCACGGCCAGCGGTCAGCCGAACCCGTGCGCGCGAGCAACGGGCCCGGCTGGCCGTCTGTTGGCGGAGGTTGTATCGCGATGTACGCGGCTGGACAATACGGCCGAGCCGGGAGGAAAACTACAGGGTTTCCGGGATGGATGTCGGATCCGCGGGGCGCTGCATCAGCTCACGCATGAGCGGCACGGCCTCGTCCAGGGACGACAGCGGCAGTTCGAAGCACTCCACCGTGCGCATCCACTGGACGAGCGCCTCGACCTTCCCGCGGTCGAGTTGCTCGAGCGGAAGGAACGACTCGTCCAGCAGCCGCCTGAGGGCGGCCGGGCGGCTCAGTGGACATAGCTCGGTGCGGCCGCGTTCCGTGTAGCGCGGGAAGACGATCCACCGGACAGGCTGCGGCTCGTCGGAGAGCGGAAGGGACTCGCGCGGCGGTGTCAGATAGCGCACGCGCACGTAGTCTTCGCGGACGTGCGGCGCCAGGGTGTCGATCTCCGGATAGAGCGTGCGGAGCGGGGCGACGCTGCCCTCCTTGATGGTGAGCGCCAGCGGCACCGGTCTCACAGCCAGCGTGCCCTCCTCGAGCAACGCGATCTCGTCGGAGAAATACGTCGCGCCAGCACGAATCAGCGCCGCCGTCAGCGTCGTCTTGCCGCTGCCCGCCGAGGCGGGCAGCAGGACGCAGCCGTCGCCGAACGAGACAACGCCCGCGTGCACGCTCATCAGGAAGGGATGCCGGTTCACCGCCATCTCGCGGAGGAGGAGCTTCATCACGGGGACGACGTCTTCCGTTCCCCGGCACTCGGCGATGGGCTCGTCGTCTTCGAAGACCGTCCAGCCGCCCCGCGATGAGAGCCCGAGTGTCAGCGTGATGTCGGGCTCCGGGACGTCGGGGCACTCGAGGTGGGCCAGCGCCTCGTGAATGCGATCCCGGAGGGTCACCGCCGCAGCGCTCAGCTTCTGCGAGCCGTCGTCGGCGCCTGCACGAATCGCGAACGTGGTGGTGAGCAGCCGGTAGTACCGCGCCTGCCACGAGGTGGGCGAGCTATGTCCGTTCACGGAAGTGGCGGCAGGCACCTCCACCTTCTGCTGGCTCTCACCGTTCCGGCTCGCAGCCTCCGGCAGCGTCTCGTGCCCTGGCACGGCGCTCCCGTTGTTCGTGCCTCCCAGCCACGCCGACTTGTACAGCGCCACTTCCTCCGCCTGCGCGTCCAGCTCGTCAGGGTCCAACGCGATGAACGCGGCGACCTCCTCGCGCGCGACGTGCAACACGTCCGCAACCGCAGCGGGGGACTGCCGGAACTGCGCGCGCAGGCGCGGGTTCGTCAGCACCATCGCCAACGCGGTTGTCAGCGGCATCTCCTCGCCGGTCAACGACGCCGGAGCGGTCAGGTGGCCGAGGCCGAACCAGTGCTGCAGGATCGTGCCCAGGTGCCGGGCGGCTTCCGCCTCCTCCAGCCCGAGCGCGTCTCGATAGGCCTTGGTCATCTCCGGCACCGAAAGCCCGTCCTCGAGAAGGCACCAGGCCAGCGTGGCGGCGGTGTTGAAGAGCGACAGCTCGTGGCGCGATTCCGAGAAGAAGACTCCTTCGTCGTCCAGCACGAAGAGGGCCACGTCGCCGGCGATGCCGGGGCGGTCGGTGCGGGCTGGCACGCCTCCGTCAGTCGGCCCCGGTTGAGAAGCCGGAGGCACCCCTGCCGGAGTCGGACCTGCAGTCGCCGTCGGCGACGTGGCGTCCTGGACTGAGGCCGGCGTGACATCTCGCGGCCACTGCCGTCCCTCGCCGACGTGCCGCAGGCGCTCGAGGTTGCGACGCGGCTCCTCGACATCGCCGCTTCGGCGGTGCGCGCCGAGCAGCATAATCTCGGGGCGCGCGTGCGACATCAGGTCGGCCATGAGGGCCCATGCGGCCTCGTCCATCGCCCCGTGCGCGTCCACATGCCAGCGGCCGTCACGAAGCGACACGCCTCCGATTCGCGCGCCGGCGATCAAATCGCCTGGCAGCGCTCGGAGCCACTCGCCCGTGTGGATTCCGTGATTCCGGCTGGACACCAGCAGCGTCGTGACGTCGATGAAGAGGCGACAACCGGCGGTCCGGCACAACGCCACGAGGAACTCTGTCTCCGCCATCGAGCCCGGCACGCGCAGTGCCGCCGTAATCGGTTCCACCAGCGCCGGGGCACCGAGCAAAGCCGTGGCCTGAGTCAGGTGGTCACGGACCATCGCCAGCGAGGCCGGGCTCAGGTTGATGGGGACAGGACTGTACAGGTGCACTTCGCCGGCGCCGGTGAATCCGAGGGGATGGACGATGAACCGCGCGCGCGCGGCGGCATTGGTTTCCTCGAAGGCGGTCAGCTGTGTAGCGTCGAGCGGACCGGTCGTGCCGATGGATAGCCCTGACGCGCGGAAAACGAGCGGGAACCGCGATGCCAGCCAGCGCAGGTACGGCGAGGGTCGCGCAAAGAAACCTTCGGCGGCGATTTCCACGCAGTCGACGGCAGAGGAGTGATCCTCGAGCCATCGAGCGGTGAAGTCGCCGCCGAGCGAGATGCCGATGAGTCCCAATCGGGACGTATCAGCGCCGTCTTCGTCTCGGTCGAGGCCGGGGCCGGGGCCGGGGCTCGCTCGTTGCCGTGCTGTATTGAGCCGCAACCGGCTTCGCCGATGCCGCGACCAGCAGAGCGACGGCGGGTGCAGTGACGGCAATCTTGCCGACCTGGCCAAGGAACTGACGACGGGCAGTGGACTCGTCTGCGGGTGGGGGGATCAACCGGGAGTTCGACATGGTGCGCGCCTCGTGACCACCGATCAGGGTACGCGGACAGTGCCCGCGCCCAGATTCACTGAAAGTAGGACTCTAGCACAACTCGGCCGGTGCGATCGGGGCTTCTGGGCCTGACGTCCGCAGCCACCGGTCGCCTACTGCTCTCCGGCCGGCTCCGTCACCCCCGAATGGCGTCGTCTTGGGGCCCTCCGCCTCGGCTGTGTTTGCGCGCGATACTGGGCGGCGGCCGGCTTGGACGAAGCCGCAACGAGCAGCGCAACCGCAGGAGCGGTCACGGCCGCCTTTCCCACCTGCCGGATGAACCTCCGGCGCGCGGTAGCCTCACCGACAACCTTGGAACGAACCGGGGTCTTCCTTGCCATGATGCCTCGCAGCGGTGGATCTTAGCACGTCATCGAGGCAAATAAGAGGACTGATTGAGACAAAATAGTCCTGCACGAAATTGCTCTACCTCCTGCCCGACCGGAGTTGCCACAGCGGCAGGACGGCGTAGTCCAGCACCATTTTGAGGGGCCTGTAGGCCCAGCTCAAAGAGGACGGGAGGGCCACGGTCTCGATGTGATGCCTCCGCGGCGTGGTCCAGGTACGCGCGACGTACCGCGCCCGGTCGGTCCAGCGCTCGCGCATCCGGAGGCGGAAGCGGTCGATGCGGTCATTTCGCGGCTCGGGTTTCGCGGGTGCGAAGAGACCCGCGATCACTTCCTCCCGGAGCCGCGCAAGCCCCCGGGCGGCCTCGATGGCCTGAACGACAAGCGGCGGCAGGGGCGCCTGGGCGCAGTCGCCCGCGAGAGCAAGCCCCAGCAGCAGGATTCGCTCGCAGCCGAATCGCCCGGCCTGGGCCACACAGGCGTCCAGGTCCTGCCCGGGATACTTCCGGATCGCGCCCGCCACGTCGCGAATCCACGCGAGGCAGTTCCAGCGGTGCTTGGCCCCGTGGATGCAGAGTGCGAGCAACTGGTCCGCCGGGTCCAGCACCAGGACGGAGCGCCCGCCAAGCTCAGCTGGCGCTGCCCGATCGAGCATGGCCGCGTAGTCAACGTCGATTGCCAGCGGCCGCTGGCTGAGCCCCCAGTGGGGCTCGACGACGACGGCGTCGGAGTCGCGGATGTAGAGATACTCGCACTGGAACTGCTCGTACATGCGCCGCTGCGTCGGCGTCATGCTCGGCGTGCCAAGCCTCTGGTCCGCATCGACGTACCCGCGCCCTTCGAGGACGTCGCGCACCGCGTCCACGTCCGCGTGTCGCACGAGGAGATCCAGGTCGCCGGGCGAGCGGAGGCCGGCGTCCCCGAAGAGCAATTCACCGAGCAGGGGGCCCTTGAAGGGGATGGCCGCAATCGACCGGGCGTCGAGCGCATCGAGCAGCGCGAAGAGCTCCGCGACGAGGGCACGGCTCTGACACCGCAGCGTGGTGCAGTGGTCCCTGAGCGCGGCGAGAATGTCGGAGGGGACAACGGCCGCATCGGCGCGCTCGAGCGCCACGAGCAGCGCCGGGGCCATGCGGTGACGAAGCGTCAGCTCGATGACGCGGGTCCAGTCGAGCGGTGCAGCGAGCGCGCGGCCCACCGCATCACGCGAGCCGCCGCTCACGCCCGCCGCGGCAAGGAGCAGGGCATGCTCTGGCGGCGCGGTGCTGAACTCTGGGGATCCTCGCACTGACGTCGTCGGGTTGATGGGGCTGCAGGGCAGCATATCCGAGCCCCTTCGAGACAGGAAACCCAGCAGGCCGGACGGACGGGCGGGCCGGGTGGCCTCGGCCATGGCCCTGGAGTGGGCGACGATTCGATCGGTGGCAGAGAAGCTGGGTCTGACGACGGAAGCCTTCCGCCAATGGGTCCGCCAAGCGGAACGCGATGCCTGTGGGCAGCCCGGCCTGACGTCCGACGATTGGCAGTGGCTCAAGCAGCTCGAACACGCGAATTCCGAATTGCGCGTCTGGAACGTGCACCAGCGGGTTTATGGCCCGCAACCGGCATCAGCGTTCGTCAAGAGGACACGGTTACCCTGCAAGCGCGCTTCGGATGTCCTGCTGGCATCTTCTTCTGTCCTGACTCCTCCATCGGCCCAAACCTACGGCGCCGAAGGCAGCTGACAGGTATTGTTTTCAACGACGGCCACCGTGCCGAACACCTCGGTGACCATGGTCGTGAACACCGGCGCCGGATTGTTGGCCGCGAGCACCGTCGCCGCATCA
>JADZCN010000027.1 GCA_020851565.1 Acidobacteriota bacterium
AGAACGTGCCCTCGTGCGCGAACTCCACGAGGCCCAGGCTGCGGGTGTGAGCGCCGGTGAAGGCGCCGCGCTCGTGCCCGAAGAACTCGCTCTCCAGCAGGTCCTCCGGGATGGCCCCACAGTCCACAGGGACGAACCGGCCGCCGCACCGGCGGCTGCGCTTGTGGATGCTCCGCGCCACCAATTCCTTGCCCGTTCCGGTCTCGCCCAGGATCAGGACGTCGGCCTCGATGGGTGCGACGCGGCGGATGGTCTCGAAAACGCTCGTCATCACCGGGCTGCGCCCCACCAGCTCGTCGAACCCGTAGTCCCGCTCGAGCTGGCGCTCGAGCAGCCGGTTCTCGTCCCCGAGCCGCCGCGCCTCCAGCAGCCGCCCGGCCCTCTTGAGCAGGTCCTCCGGGAGGAAGGGCTTCGCCAGGTAGTCGCTGGCGCCCAGCTTCATGGCTTCCACCGCGGACTCCACGGACGGATAGGCGGTGAAGACGAGACTGGGCATCTCGGGATCGCGCTCGCGTGCGAGCCGCACCAGGTCCAGGCCGCCGACGCTGGGCATCCGAACGTCGGTAACGAGCAGGTCGAACGCCTCGCGCCCGAGGCGCTCGGCAGCCCGCTCGGCCCGTTCCTCGAGCGTCACATCCACGTCCGGCAGCTTGCCCAGGACGTCGGCGCACACGTCGAGCATGTCTTGTTCGTCGTCCACGACCAGGATGCGCGCCCTAGCCACGGCTCGCCTCCCCGCCGCCGGCGGGAGCCTGTGGCAGCCGGACGACGAAGCGGGCGCCCTGTCCCGACCCACGCTCCACCAAGATCTCGCCGCCGTGGTGCCGGACGATTCCCTGGCAGACCGAGAGGCCCAGTCCGGTGCCATGTCCCTCCTCCTTGGTGGTGAAGAACGGCTCGAAGATCCGCTCTCGCAGTTCGTCCGGCACGCCGGGCCCCGTGTCGGTCACGATGGCGGCCACGGCCGGACCGCCGTCGGCCAGTTGGGACGCGCCGCCCGACACCGCCAGCACGCCGCCTGCCGGCATCGCGTCGAGCGCGTTCAGAAAGAGGTTCAGGAAGACCTGCTCCATCTCGCTCGCGCTCGCGTCGACCAGCAGCGCAGCGCCGCCGAGCTCGTCCACCAGGCGCACGCCCCGCAGAATCGCCTGCTGCTCGACGAGCGAGAACGCGTGCCGCAGCGGCTCGCGCACGTCGATGCGCGAGCGCGGTGCGATCGAAGGGCGGCCGTAGGCCAACAGTCCCCGCGCGATCCCGGCCACCCTGTCGGCCAACTCGACGGTGCGCTGAACTTCGCGCCCGACCTTCTCGGACATCTCCGCCTGCCGGTCGGAGAGCAGCAGCCGGCCCTTGGCACTGATGATTGCGATCGGGTTGTTGATCTCGTGCGCGAGCTTGCCGGCGACTTCTCCCACTGCCGCCAGCTTGCAGGCCGCGAGCATGCGCGCCTGGGTCGCCTTCTCCGAGGTCACGTCCTGGGCCAGCTCGACGACGCGATCGATGCGGCCGTCGCGGTCGTGGAGCGGCGCGGTTGTCACGAGGTAGGTGCGCTGGCCCTCACCTCGATCCGCCGCAACGGCGACCTCCGTGCGGCGGACGGCGGAGTCGGCCAGGGTGAGGCGCGGCGCCGAACCATGCGCTACAGTCCAGGCGACCAGGCGCTCCTCCGCCAGGCTCTGGCCCGGGAACCACCGCCGCCACTGCTGGTTGACGAGCAGCGGCCGCAGTACGGCGTCCACGACGCGCAGACCCGTGCCCGTGTTCTCGAGGGCCTGCTCGAGCAACTCGCGCCCGTCACGCGCCGCCTCGGCCGTCGACGCCAGCGCGCCCTCGTGCGCGCGGCTGTGTTCGGCTAGGCGGGACACGAAGTGCGCCGTCAACAGCATCATGCCGAGCTGGAGCGCCGTCCGCGCAACGACGTAGGGGGCATCGAAGGCCACGTGGAAGTCGCCATGCTCGCCGTGTGGCACGACGCGGAGCGTGTAGTGCGGAACGAGCTGCGCCCATTCCGCCAGCACAGCGGCGGCGCAGACAAGCCCGCCCGACCAGGCCAGGGCGAAGCACTGGCGCCGGCTCAGCACCATGCCGGCAAGGAGGACGTTGAAGACCGGCAGGAGGTACAGCGGGTTTTCTACTCCGCCCGAGAGGTGGAGGAGCACGGTGAGGAAGCCGAGGTCCGCGTAGAGCTGGAGCGTGAGCGCGGCGCGCACGCCGAACCTGCCTGTGGCCAGTCGCGGGAAGAGCAGGTTGCTTGCCGCCACGGCGGCCACGATGAACAGGAGCGGAGGCGTGGTCTCCCGTGGCAGGAAGCGGAACTTCGTGGAAGACGCGACGAGGACGACGGAGAGCAGGACCGCAACCCAGCGCATGTGGACGAACCAGCTCCCGTACTCCTGCAGGCGGCGCTCGTCCGGCTCCGTCACCGCGGCCTCGCCCTTGGGCAGGGCTAGGAACGGGGGCGTTCGGTTGAGCAGCCAGGCACAGCCCAGTACAGCTAAGAGACCCGCGGCCAAGGTGAGCGTCGTCTCCATGGTCACCCCGCCACGTTCTGGCCGCGCGCCCGCATGCGTTTGGCCTCAGCGCGCAGCCGGTCCTCCAAGTCGTGGCCGTCTTGGCCCCCACGCTCCAGGTATGGCTCGTGCGCGCGTCGGGCCACCTCTTCCCTCGACGAGATCCGCGTCGGCATCACAACCCTGGCTCCTCAGGCTCCGGCCTTTCCGGGGCCGACGGCGTGTGAACCCTGCTCTCTCGGCTCTTCGCTCCTCGCGGTTGCATGGCATCCTCCCCACTCGGTGCTGCCTGCCTCCCCGGGTTCGCCATCGTCCCGCCCGGGTCACGGCTGCTCGATGAACTGCCCCGGCTGCCGGTTGAACATCTGCACGCACGACGGGCAGCAGGCCGTGTACTCGGCCCCGCGGAAGTGAACCGTCCAACGAGCCTCGTCCGGACCGATCGCCTTCAGGCACACGATACAGCGCCCCGGGCGCCGACCCTCGTCTGCGGACACATGCGAGTCGCGGGTCATGGGGATCACCTCCTCCCTTCACCGGAGTACCCTGGCGGTACCGCGCGCGCGCCGGTGTCGCGAGCCGGCGCGACCTCGTCCTTGACCGCGCGGGCCGACAGGATGATGTCCAGGAACGCGCTCTCGACGCTCGTGATCCGGAAACCGGCCGCCTCCGCGTTCGCGAGCGTGTCCCGGTTCATCTCGGTACCGCCCCGCCGGGTCAGCACTGTCATCGCGTCGAGCGTTAGTCCCAGGAGTGCCTGGCGGCTGCGGACGTGCTCGAACATCAGGAGGCGGCCTCCAGGACGGAGCACGCGCCGCAGCTCCCGGAGCGCCTCTATCGGACGCGGCACTGAGCACAGCGTGCAGGACGTGACGATCGTGTCGAACAGGCAGTCGGAGAAGCAGAGCTTGAGGGCGTCGGCTTGCACCAGGCTGAGTGAACCGGCGTAGCGCCTGGCGCGGGGCAGGGCCCTGCGAAGCATCGCCTTGCTGACGTCGACGGCCGCAATCTTCAGCCCGGGCGGGAAATGGCGTATGTCGATCCCGGTCCCGACGGCGACGAAGAGAACGCGCCCGGCCATCTCGGCGAACAGGGCGGCCTTGTGAGGTCCCCGCCGGAGGTCGGAGCCTTCGCAGACATCGTAGAGCCTCGAGCGCCAGTCCCAGATCGAACGCATCGCGTCTTCCCCTCCGCAGCGACGCCGCTCGAGCTGCCGCCGGCACTTCGAGCCGTGGGCGACCAGCAGGAGGAACATGGCGGCGCCGACGGCGGCGCCCACCTTCACCGACGTGGATGGCGTCGGCTCCTCTCCGAGCAGGTGGAGCGCGCAGATGGCCGTGGATCCGGCCATGGCCGACACCATGGACGGCACCATCGCCTCGATGGAGCCGAGCACCGGCGCTACGGCGAATGCCACAACCATCTGCGCGGCCATTGCGAGGAGCATCCCGGCCGTGACGCCCGCTGCGAGGCCCCAGCTCGACTGGTGACCGACGTTCATGGCCCACGCGGAAAGCGCGGTCACGCCCGCCAGGAATGCCAGGTCGCCAGCGGCGAAAGCCAGCGCCCGGCGCGACCGGGCCCACCGGACGCGCTCAGGGCTCTCATAGACGGGCAGTAGATCCTGTGCCATGCGCCGCCTCCTTCGCCTAGTAGATCCGGAACGTGACCGGGCCCGTGGCCATCGTGGCCTCGGGCCTCCCCTGCTTGATGGCCGGAGAGAAGACCCACTCCCGGGCGGCCTTCAGTGCGGCGGCGCCCAGCGCGGGCGCCGACTGAACCAGGCGGGCGCGGGCGACGCGGCCAGCCGCGTCGATGAGCAGCTCGAGCACCACCGTTCCCTCGATCTTCTTGACGAAGGCCTCCTGCGGGCATCTGGGCCGCACTTGTTTGGGGAGCCGTGGCGGCTGATCGTAGTCCTGGACCGGCATGATGGCCCCGGTGTAGTCCCGCTGCGTTGGAAGTGGGCTCGGCCAGAGGATCGAGAGCAGCACGAGAAGGGCGAGGGCAGCGGCGTGGATCCCGAGGGAGACCGGGATGGCCAGGTTTCGGTGGCGCCGGCCGCCACCGGAGCGCGACAGGCACGCGAAGATGTCTCGGCCCCGCGCGCGCCTGGAAGCGGGGTCGTCTTCGGGCACCAGGCGCACAGCCCGCGGTCGTCGTCGAGCGCGCGGCAGAAGCGGGGCATCGTGCCAGTCCGCGTGCGCCTCGACGGCGTCCACCCTCCGCAGGCCGAGCAACTCAACCTCCCGCGGCCGTGTGGGCCTGGCTGGCGAACGCCGCCCGTTCTTCGTCGGCGAGCAACCGGGCATACCGGTCGCGCTCGGCCTGGACAACAGCGGACGCACCCGCGGCCGCCTGATCCTCCGACTCGCGGAGACGTGAGCGGATGCTCCTGAGGGCCAGAGCGACCGCCGCACGGCGCTCAGCTTGGATCCACTCGTTGACCTGCCGCTCGAGCGCCGGCCCCAGATCCCCCACGGCGCGGGCGACGCCCGACAGCTCCTCGTCCGTGTGCGGTGGGTGCGCCAGCCACCCTCGGCCATCCCGCATGTGGTCGAGCTGGCGGGACAGCGAACGAAGGGGGACGACGAGGTTGGCCCGCAGGATCCACTCGGTCCCGGCGACCAACGCCGCCAGGGCCACCAGCCCGTAGAGGATGTGCATCGCGACAGACCGTCTCAGCGACCTCCGGATGCGGTCCCCGTCGCTGACGTACCGGAGCTCGAACTCGCCCTGGCGCAGGGACAGACTGCGCGTCGCAACGAGCCTGGTCCCGGGGTCTTCAGGGGCCAGGATCCGCTCGGCTCGCGGCGCCAACGCCAGGGCGTCACCGGACGCTCGCAGCGATTCGCGCATCAATTCCAGGTGCGACCTCACCGTTGCGATGTCGCCCTGGAACTCCGGCATGCGGGCGAGGTGCTCGAGCAGCGCACGGGCGTGCGCGGCCTCGGTGCGCACGATCTGCCCGCGCTCCTCGTGGATCGCTGCCAGCATGAGCGCGGTCAGCGTCGCGGCCATGACCGCGGCGTTCCACAGCGTGACCCGCGAACGGAGGCTGCCGCGCGACCGCCGCCTCCCTCCAGCCACCGGGGCTCCCTGGTCGCCGTTCAGGAGTGACACCTCGACCTCGAGCATGAGCCTGCCTGCCTCAGAACACGTGCCTGACGCTCTCGCCCCGCACCTGGATCCACTCGACCAGCCTCCAGCCGTTGCCCTGCACCAGGGCGCGCACCTCCGTCTTCTTCGCGGGCTTCTTCAGCCGTTCCAACCGGCACTTGGCCCGCGCCGCCGGCTGAGCGTCGGACGGAGAGTCGCTGGAGCTGAACCCGACGAAGTGCTCGTCGCCCTCGGCGGTGTGCTCGAATCGGTACCTCCCCGGCTTGATGAGCAACTCGCCCACGACCGTCGGCGCGGAGAAGGCCACGGTGCCGTCCTCTCCGATCCGCAGCTTCTCGGCGTAGGGCCCCTCCCGCGCCGGTGCCGGCGCCGACGCCGCCGGCGTGCCGTGCCCGCCGTGCTGGGCGTACGCCGGTGCGCTCGCGTACACGGAGAGCAGAACGACCAACGCTGCCATCGCTGTCACCCTCGACTTCATGTCTCCTCCTCACCACCCGGTCCATTCGAACTGCCGGCCGTTCACTCACCATCCAAGGGGCGCCGGCCCGCCGCCCCGGTCAGAACTGCATCCTCATGGCCTCCAGCCGGATCACGACCTCGATCCGCTGCCCGCTCCGCTCGACTTCGAGCCGGAGCAGCTCGCCCGGACGCAGCTCCATCAACAGCCGGGACAGGTCACCGGATCCGGCGACCGCCCGTCCGTTGGCCCCGGTGACGATGTCGCCGCCGAGCACGTAGGCCGTGTCGCCCGAGACCACGACACGCCCGCCCGCCCGCAGGCCGGCGACGGCTGCCGGGCTCCGGGGCAAGACCTCTTGGACCAGGTAGCCGCGCTCCGCGCCCAGGCCGAAGAGCTTGGCGAGGCTCGGGGTCACCTCCACGCCAGTGAAGCCGAGCTGCGGGCGGTAGGGATGGCCCATCTCCACGAGATCCTCCATGACGCGGAGTGCGAGGTGGATCGGGATCGCGAAACCGACGTTCTGCGCTTCGCTGCCAATCGCGTTCACGCCCACGACCTTCCCGGCCGAATCCAGCAGCGGCCCGCCGCTGTTGCCGGGGTTGATGGCGGCGTCGGTCTGTATGAGCGCGTCGCGCAGCTCCACCGCGGTGCCGCCGACCGTTCGGTTCAAGGCGCTGACGACACCGACCGTCAGCGTGTTGTGAAGGCCGAACGGGTTGCCGATCGCCAGCACCTTCTGGCCGACCAGGAGGGCGCCCGAGTCCCCGAGCGCGAGTGGGTGCAGCTCGTCGGCGGGGACGTCCGCCTGCAGCAGCGCGAGGTCGAGCTGCGGCGCCGTGCCCACGAGCCGCGCCGCC
>JADZCN010000028.1 GCA_020851565.1 Acidobacteriota bacterium
TGACCGCGGCCGCGTCGTCCAGCGTGACGTTGGGGTTGCTCCGCTGCCGCTCGAACTCGTCCTCGTTCTGCGTGAAGCCGGTGCGCTGGATCACGAACGAATCGGCGCCCAGGTCGGACACGATGGCGTCCGTGACGGCGCCATTCACGCCGGTGATGAGCGCCACGACCGTGATGATCGACGACACCGCCACGATGTTCCCGAGCAGGGTGAGGAGCGACCGGAGCTTGTTCGCCCAGATGGACGAGAGCGCCAGCCGCACCGATTCGAGGACCTGGGACATGGCCGGGCCTAGCCGCCCACGCGCACCCGCACCCCCGAGCCGCCACCAGCCGAGGCCGAGGTTGCGTCACCGGTGTTCACGACGTCGCCTTCATACATGCCCCGCACCGACTCGAACGGCCCGGTGATCACCCGGTCCCCCTCCTGCAGGCCGGAGAGCACCTCGAGATAGCGCTCGCCGGCGATGCCCAGGGTGACCCTGGTGAAGGTGGCCTTGCCGTCGCGGACGACGAAGACCCCTTCTGTCTCCTCACGCTTCTGCCCGGGCTTGAGTTCGGTCGTGGCTGCGGACACTGGAGTGGCGGCCTGCGGGCCGAACTGCCAGCGCGGCTTCGGGGGGCGCAACTCAGGAATGATGTTGCCCTTCTCGTCGTACAGCAGCTCGCGGACCGTCAGCGCCTGGATGGGCACCGACAGCACGCCGGCACGCGTCGCCGTGCTGATCTCGGCGGTGCAGGTGAACCCCGGCCGGACGTCCGGGATCTGCCCGTCGATGGTGACCGTGACCTTGAAGTTCGTCGCGGTCCTCGCCGTGGACCCGGCCGTGCCCGTCTGCTGGATCGGGCTGTTGCCAATCTCCGTGACCTTGCCGGTGAACGTCTTGTCCGGGATCGCGTCGATGGTCACCTTGGCGGGCTGGCCGAGCTGCACGAAGGGGATGTCGGTCTCGTCCACCTCGATCTCGGCTTCGATGACCGACATGTCTGCCACCGTCAGCAGCACCGTGCCGGCGTTGTTCATGGTGCCGACGACCACGTTCTCGCCCTCTTCGATGTTCCGCCGCGTGACAATGCCGTCGAACGGGGCCTCGAAGCGGACCTGCGACAGCGAGTGGCGGCTGCTCTGCAGGCCGGCCTCCATCTGGCGTGCCTGCGTCTCGCGGTTCTTGATTTCCTGCTCGCGCGCCGCGAGGTCGCTCTCGCGCATCTCGACCTCGGCCTGGGCCCGCTCGAGCGCCTCACGCGTCGTCAGCCCCGACTGGTTCAGCTCCTGCTGCCGTTTCAGGGCCTGGCGCGCGAGCTCCAGGCTGGCGCGGGCGCTCTGGAGCGAGGCGCGCGACTGCTCGAGTGCGGTCCGCGCACCGGCGACGGCCGCCTCGTCACGTCGAACGGCCGCCTCGGCGATGACGGCGTCAATCTGGAGCAGGAACTGCCCAGCCTTGACGCGCTCGCCCTCGTTGACGGCCAGCCGGGTCACCCGTCCCATCGACTGGGCGCTGATGTTGACGGTCTTCTGCGGCTCGATCTTCCCCGACGCCGACACGATGGCCTCGAGGTCGCGGCGCTGGATGGTTTCGGCCGTGACGGTGATGCCCCGGTCCTGGCGCCGGCTCGAAATGAACGCCACGATGCCGCCGGCCACAGCCAGCACGAGGACCACCCACACCCATTTCCTCCGAAGCACGCTAGGACCCTCCTATGACAGCCATACCGGCCGCCACAATGACCGCCACCAATACATAGACACCCAGCAGCCGCACGAGGTACCGGCGCGCCGGGCGGCCCGTGGCTACCGAGACGCCCACGGCCAGCAACCAGATCCACCACAACCCGAAGAGGTCGATGGTCCCGAACAGCCGGGCTGCCAGCGTTCCTTCTTCGAGCATCGGGAGAACGACCGCCAGGTTGGTTGGGCTCGTGATGGACTCCCTCAGGTAGTGAAGGGGGGTCGCGACGAGCTGCTGAACCACCAGGGCAGTCGCTGCGTGCACGCTCACGGCCATGGCCGCGGCCCAGGGCAGGCGCCCGCCGTCGGCCCGGGCCAGGGCCATCAGGCCGGCCGCGACCAGCAGCGTGACCGGAGGGGTCAGCAGGATGCGCCCGGCGCTGGTTACGTAAGTGGCATAAGGCGGCGAATTCTGTAATCTCGCGTAGCGGTCGTCGTCCACTCGGCCACCCAGGGCCTCGATGACGCGAACGCGCTCATCGACGAGCGCTTGTCGTCCGATGTTCGTACTCAGAAGTCCGGCAGCCAGGGCCAGTCCAATGACGAGCAGGACGGCCCACGCTGCCAGGTATGTCGGGGTGGCCACAAGGGCCGCCATGGTGGAGCGGGGACGCCATAGCACGCCCGCGATGTGCCGCATCGAGACCAGTGTCCTGTTTCTGCTTATACGACGCCCGCCCTCGGGAGGTTTCTTGACAGCCTTTCAAACCGCTGAATAGGATGGACTTCCCGGCTCGACCCGCCAGGCTCCGCGTCCATTCGCCTTCTCAAAAGTACTATTTTATGGCCTCAAAAACCAACCGCGGCCCGCTCTGGGCCATTTTCGCCATGGCCTGCCTGCTCGCCGCGGCTGTCCCGGCCCAGGCCCAGCCGCTCGGCACACGCGCTGCCGGCATGGGGCAGGCCTTCGTGGCGGTCGCCGATGACGCATCGTCGGTCTACTGGAACCCGGCCGGGATGGCGACCGGTGCGTACGTCAGTTTTGTCGTGGATTTTGGGGCGGGTGACAGCATTCCCGGCGGCCCAGGCGGGTCGGACGGCGGCTCGAAGACCAGCGCCCGCCTGCTGGCATTCACGCTCCCGCCCCTGGGGCTTGGCTATTACCGGCTCTCTCGGGTGATCGCCGGGCCGGTTGAGGCTGCAGAACAGGAGGGGCCCAGCCGAGAAGAAGGACGGCGAAATGTGCAGGGGCTGACGACGTCGCACCTCGGGGTGACGCTGGCCCAGTCCTTGAATCAGTACCTCGTGCTGGCGGGGACGGTGAAGCTGGTTCGTGGCGAGGTGTCGCGTGGCAGGGTGAGCATGGCCGGCGTGTCCGACGCCCTGGACGCCGCGGACGGGCTGCCTCGCCGGACTACCTCGCGCGCGGATGTCGATGCTGGCGTCATGCTCGCCGTGGAGCAGTGGCGGGCGGGTCTGGTAGCGCGCAACCTGGCGACGCCGTCCTTCGACGGTCCGGACGGGAGCGCGGCGGTGGAATTGGAGCGGGAGGTTCGGCTGGGCGTGGCCTGGGGCAGCGGCTGGCCTGGCATCTCCCGCGTGGTGCTCTCGGCGGACGCGGATCTCACGGAACAGGCGTCTCCCGGCGGGGACCGGCGGGACATTGCCGCGGGCGTGGAGACGTGGTGGCTCGGGCAGCGCCTGGGCATCCGGGGCGGCGTCCGGGGCAGCACGGCAGGCGCCGCGAGGCCGGTGGTGGCTACCGGCGTGTCGGCGGCCCTGGCCGCCGGCGTCTACGTCGAGGCCCACGTGGCCGGCGGGGACCGGGACGAGCGTTCGTGGAGTGTGGGAGCGAGGTTCACGTTCTAGGACGGGGCGGTCGGGGCCCCGGGTGAGGGTGCGGTACAGAACACGTCATGGCGGTCAGGATTGGCGAACTGCTTCTCAA
>JADZCN010000029.1 GCA_020851565.1 Acidobacteriota bacterium
ACGGCAACCGCCGCCGGCTGGTTCAGCAGGGCCCTGGTGGCCGGTCCCCCGTCACCGCCGAAACCGGCATGCCCTGCGCCGGCCACGATCGTGGTGGTGCCCCGCACCCGATCGACCCGATAGACCCGGTGGCTCTCGATGTCGGCGACGAACAGATCGCCGCGAGGTGCGATGGCGATGCCGCCGGAGGCTCCCATCCGCGGCGCGCCTTCGTGGGGGCGCAGGACGATTGCGACATCGCCGAACGCGGCCGGCACGGCGGGCTCTCCTCGAGTGGAGACGCGCAGCAGCGTGTCCTGCCGGGTGTCCGACAGGTAGAGGTCGCCGTTGGAGGCGAGGGCGAGGCCGATGTGCGGCACCGCGGGATCGCGCGGCGCGTGAACCTCGGGCAGCGGCAGATCGAGGTCGAACTGCCGCTCGGTGGTGACCACGGCATCGCGCACGATCAGGCTGCTTCCGAGCACCAGGCCGGACGCCAGCAGGCCCGCGAGGGCGATGCGCGCGGCGTAGTGCCAAACGCCCAGGCCGTCGCCGGGTCTGATGCGCGCCCGCCGATCGCCGACGCGCTGCGCGGAGAGCGTCGCCAAAGCGTGTCGTGTCACACCGCGCAGGCCCGCCAGGGCCGACGCGGTGCGATATGCGATGCGTGCCAGCAGGCCCACGGCGGCCATCAGCACCGCCGCCGCGGTGAGCGCCGGCCAGCGCTGGGTGACCGGGCTGAACGAGACGGCGACGATCGCCAGCACGGCCAGCACGACGACGGCTCCGGCCAGCAGGCTCGGGCGCAGGCCGATGCGCTGCCGCACGAGGACGCGGCCCTCCGCGTGTTCCTCCACCAGCATCGACAGCTCGAAGCGCGACCAGCGGCCCAGCCCCACCGTCACGTCGTGTCGCTGCTCCCAGCCGTCGGTGACCTCCACGCGCGGCGAGACGCGGGCGAGGCGCAGCGCAGCCAGCACTCGCGTCAACACCTCATCGACCGCAAGCCACTGCTGACTCCACGCCACGTCTTCCACCGACGCGCCGCCGAGCACGCGCAGCGCCGTCCACACGTCGCACAGGGCCGGCACCGGACGTGACGTTGCCGGTGGAATGGTGGCTGCGACGGCCGGCAGCGCCGGCGGTTCGAGCCGGCCGCGAAGGCGGCCGCGCAGCCGCGCCAGCGGCTGCAGGAAGTGCAGCCACGCGATGACGGCACGCAGGCGCCAGGCCCGCCGCCAGGCGTTCGGATCGTCGCGACCGACCAGCCCGCGCAGGTCGCTGGCGCGAGCGTAGCGCACGCAGCGGCCTGCCGTGGTTGCGAGCCCCGCGCTGCCGGCGGCCAGCAGGAGCCAGCCGATGCCGGGATGCGCCAGCGTCGCCAGCGCGCCAGCACCGGCCAGCAGCAGCGCGGCCGTCGCGATGTACCACGGGGCCGAATGCGGAAGGTAGGTCCAGGGCTCGGCGCCCGTGTGGTAGATGGACGGGAATGACGCGAGGCCCCAGACGCCCGTATCCATGCGCTGCCGCGTGAGCGCGCGCACGAACGGGAGGGCGCTGTAGATCCGGCCGTGCCACACCATGTTGCTGGCCGAGAACTTGTCGGGGTGCTGGTGGCGCAGCCACACTTCGCCTTCGCCGTAGCCGACCTGCTGCCGCCAGTAGGCCTTCACCGACGCCCGGTGATGGTGCCAGACGAGCGCCGCGGGCGCGAACCCGATCCTGCCGCCGGCCGCCTGCAGCCGCCAGCACACGTCGACGTCGTCGCCGGCCCTGAGGTAGATCGGGTTGAAGCCGCCGATCGCCTGCAGCGCCGCACGGCGGAACGCCATGTTGCAGCCCGGCACGTGCTCGGCGATTCGGTCGTCGAGCAGGACGTGCGTGGGACCGCCGGGCGCGCGCGCCACGCACTGGGCCAGGTCGGGATCGTCGGCGGGCACGACGTTCGGCCCGCCGCACCCGACGAGTTCGCCGTCGAGCATCGGCTGGACGAGAAACGTCAGCCAGTCGGGATCCACGCGCGTGTCGGCGTCCGTGTAGGCGAGGATGTCGCCGGTGGCGTGTGCCAGGCCGAGGTTCCGGGCCGCGCTCAATCCGCCGTTGGGCACCGAGATGACCCGCACGCTCGCATGGCGGGCGGCGATCCCCGGTGTCGCGTCCTTCGATCCGTCGTCGACGACGATGATCTCGACATCCGGGTAGGTGAGGCGCTCGAGCGACGTGAGACAGTCCTCCAGCGTGTCGGCGGCGTTGTAGGCGCACACCACCACGGAGACCTTCGGCCACGTCGCGCGGGCCGAGGCCCCGAACGGCACGTCACGAAACGCCTCCGCCACCGCGGCCAGGGCCGGCTTCGGCTGGCGTTCGGCGTTGACGAGGCCGAACTTCCAGTCGGCCACCTCCCGGCCGCCGCGCCACCACTCGTCGGTCCACGCGTACGCGATCGCGCCGCAGCACCCGACCTCGAACGCGGCGCGCAGGTGCATCGCCGTCAACTGCGCCTGCCCGGCCTCGCCCTCGCGCACGCTGTCGGCGCCTGCCTCGGCCAGCAGCAGCGGTTTCTGGCCGGCCACGTGCTGGAGTCGCGTCAGATAGGCCCGCAGATCGCGTTCGCGATGCAGGTAGACGTTGAACGCGCAGACGTCGAACGAATCGAGATCGAGGAACTCGGTGGGCGGAAAATTGACGTAGGTGAGCAGCGCGTCGGGGCACGCCTCGTGCGCGGCGTCGGCGAGATCGCGGAGAAACCGCTCGATTCGCCGGGCGCCGTGCCAGCGCACCACGCCGGGCGGGATCTCGTTGCCGACGGCGAAGAGCCGTGCGGCCGGGTGAAGCCCCAGCCGGCCGACGTGCGCGGCCACCTCGCGGCGGGCGGCCCGCGCCAGCGCCATGTCGTCGAGAAACGCCACGTGCTGCGTCCACGGCACGCCCACCATCACGCCCAGGCCCGCTTCGGCGGCCGCGTCGAGCAACGCCTCGCGCGGGGGCGTGTAGACACGCACCGTGTTGATGCCGCTTGCCGCCATCCGGGCGAAATCCGCACGCACCCGATCGAGCGGCGGGAACTGGTCGCCCGCCTCGTCGGGCGCGAACGTGCCGTAGGTGACGCCCTTGACGAACCAGCGCCGACCACCGACCTGGAGGAACTTGCCGTCGAGACGGCACGCCGATCCGGCGACGCCGATTGCAGAGGGAGAAGCGGGGAGCGGATCCGGCACGTACGACTGCTTCTTCTGACGTTACGGCGGCCTCGCGGGACTGCCGCGGCGGGCCGGCGTGGATGCCGACCGTGCCGCGCAACCGGTGGCGCTGCCGCGAACGGGCTGATTGACGAGAATACCATGCACGGCCAGTGACCGCGGCGCGGCTGGCCGGCGCGGTAAGATGACCGCGCCACGCAGCCGTCATGTTCACCGACACGTCATCGGACTCGAGTCTGCGCGACCGGCGCCGGGCCATGCGCTGGTCGCTGGCCGTCGGCATCGCGATGCTGGTCGGCAAGTGCGTCGCCTACGCCATGACAGGCTCGGCGGCCATTCTCTCCGACGCCGCCGAATCGGTCATCCACGTTGCGGCGGTCGCCTTCGCGGCCTTCGCCCTCAACCTCAGCACGCGTCCGGCCAATCAGCGGTTCCGGTACGGCTACGAGCGCATCGCGTTCTTCTCGGCGGGCGTCGAGGGCGCGCTCATCGTCCTGGCGGCGATCTTCATCATCACCACGGCCGTCCAGAAATGGCTCGCCGGGCTCGAGCTGGAGAGCCTGGGCACGGGCACCCTGATCGTCCTTGCGGCCGCGTTGCTCAATCTGGCGCTGGGTGGCTACCTCGTCTACGTCGGCCGCCGCACGCGCTCGCTGATTCTCGAGGCCAACGGCAAGCACGTGCTCACCGACAGCTGGACGAGCTTCGGCGTGGTCGGCGGGTTGTGCCTGGTGCTGGCAACCGGCTGGAAGCCATTCGATCCGATCGTCGCCATCCTCGTCGCGCTCAACATCGTGTGGTCGGGCGGACACCTCGTGCGGCGCTCGGTGGCCGGCTTGATGGACTACTCGGATCCGCGGGTGGCCCGCGTGCTCGAGGTCCACGTGGATGCCGTCTGCCGGGAACTCGGCATCGAGTACCACCACCTGCGCTTTCGCGACTCCGGACAACGCGTCCTCGTCGACCTGCACGTGCTGGTTCCCACCAGCATGAGCGTCGGCGAGGCGCACGGGCTGGCCACGGCCCTCGAGGAGCGCCTGCCCGGGCGCGTGCCCTTCGACGTCGAGGTGGTCACCCACATCGAGGCCCTCGAGGATCATGCCGAGGTGCACCGGGTGCGGGCGCACTGAGGGGGCGATCCGGCCGGCGAGGCCGGCCGGGCCCTGCGCTCAGCGTGACGGCGTGGCCGCGAGGACGCCGACGATGGGCGTGCCGTCGGCCTCTGGCATCTCGACGCCGAGGAGCCTCGCCACCGTCGGCGCGATGTCGATCTGCCGCACGAGCGGCAGCGGCACGCCGCGCTTGATGCCCGCACCCGACACGATCAGCCCGGTGTACATGCGTGGTTCGGTGGGCAGGAACCCGTGCGCGCCACGGCGGTCGGTGGCAACCAGCACCGCGTCGTCGACGAGGCCATCGGAGACGTAATAGCCCTCGGCCGGCTCGATGAAGCACGCGGCCTCGGGATAGGCGCCGCGCGCATCGAGCTCCCGGCGCGTGATCACGCGAAAGATGCCGCGGTACCGCCCGCGGGCGAGTTCCTCGAACCGGGCGGTCACGCGTGCGGCCAGTTCGGCGTCGGCGGGGTTCCGCAGGCGGATGGCCATGGCGTGGGCCGCCACCTGCCAGTCATCGGCGATGCGGCCGCGCTCGCCGGCCCGCAGCCACCCGCCCTCCCGCAACACCACGTTGGGCTGGATGAGCGTGTGCACGCGCGAGAACCCGTGATCGCCGGTGACGATGAACGTCGTCCGCGCGGTGAGGCCGGCGGCGTCCACCGCGGAAACGATGGCGCCGACGTGGGCGTCGATGTGCTCGATGGCCGTCCGTGCCGCAGGGGAGAACGGGCCGTCGGCGTGCTGCGCCGCATCGGTTTCCATCAGGTGGAGCATCAGCAGGTTGGGCCGGCGGGTCTCGATCAGGTAGGTGGCCACGGCCGCCGTGAAGCGGTCGCGCTGCACCGGGTCGCGGTTGTCGTCTTCGCCGAAGCCGCCCAGTCGCGCGACGGCGGCGTCCACCAGGCCCGGCGTCGACTCGGCGCGCGCGCGCGACAGCCAGCCGGGCCCCTGGTTCGACTCCGGGAACAGGGCGTCCATCGTCGCACCGACCGTGACGGGCCACGACGCTCCGGCCGCGGTGAGCCCGCGGCGCCGCACGACGTCCCAGAGCGCGGGCACGCGCACCGCCTGGTTCTCGAAGTACCACATGGGAGAGCCCGCCGGCGGATCGAACTTCGTGTTGCTGACGATTCCGTGCCGCGCCGGCGCGACGCCGGTGGCCAGCGACGTGTGCGACGGATAGGTCATCGAGGGGTACGACACGACGACGCCCTCGGCGGCCGACCCCGCGTTGCGCAACCGATCGAGGTTCGGGATCCGGACGCCTTCGCGTGCTGCATCCAGGTAGAAGGCCGGACGGAAGCCGTCGATGGAGATGACGATCACGTGGTCGCTGGCGCGCGCCGGCGCGGCCGCCTGCGCGCTGGCCGGCCGGCTGGTGGCCGGCAGGAGCCAGGCGAGGAGGATCGTGACGGCGGAGAGGGTTCTCGGGATCGGACGGGGCACGATGCACGCTCCGTGTGCGCCTGAGGACGCCGCGCGCGCAGGGCGGCGCACCCCGGTGCCGCGCGCGTATGCCAGGAATCGACGAAGTCTATACCGAAGCCGGCCGGAAGGAGAGGGCGCGCGGACCGGCGCTCACACGTCGAGCGCCTCGGCCTGGTCGGCGCGGTCCATGATGAAGCGGAAGCGCGCCGAGGCGTCGCGGCCCATCAGTTCGTTGATCACGCGATCGGTGACGAGGGCGTCGGCGATGGCCACTCGCAGCACACGCCTGGTGCGCGGGTTCAGCGTGGTCTCCCACAGCACTTTCGGCATCATCTCGCCGAGCCCCTTGAACCGGGTGATCTCGGGCACGGCGCGTCCCCGGGCATGCGCCTTCAGGATGCGTGCGCGGTCCTCGTCATCGAGCGCCCAGTAGGTGTCCTTGCCGATGTCGATGCGGTAGAGCGGCGGCTGCGCCAGGTATACCTTGCCCAGACGGATCAGTTCCGGCAGGTGCCGGTAGATGAAGGTGAGCAGCAGCGTGGCGATGTGATGGCCGTCGGAGTCGGCATCGGCGAGGATGATCACCTTGCCGTAGCGCAGGCGCGCCGCGTCGAAGTGCCGGCCCACGCCGCAGCCCAGGGCCGTGACCAGATCGGCCAGTTCCTTGTTCTCGAGCACCTTGGCGAGCGAGGCGCTCTCGGTGTTCAGCACCTTGCCGCGCAGCGGGAGGATCGCCTGGCGCGTGCGATCGCGGCCCTGCTTGGCCGAGCCGCCCGCCGAGTCGCCTTCCACCACGAACAGCTCGCTGTCGGCCGCGCCCGGCGTCGTGCAGTCGCTCAGCTTGCCCGGCAGGTTCAGGCGTGACGAGGTGGCGGTCTTGCGCGCCACCTCCTGCTGGGCGGCGCGGCTCGCCTCGCGGGCCCGTGCCGCGAGCACGATGCGCAGCACGATGGCCTCGGCGGCCGAGATGTTGTGGTTGAGCCAGTGCTCGAGCGCGGGGCGCACCAGCGAGTCCACCTGCGAGACGATCTCGGGGTTGTTCAGCCGATCCTTGGTCTGGCCCTGGAACTGCGGGTCGCGCACGAACACGCTCAGCACGCCCGTCAGCCCCTCGCGCAGGTCCTCGGCGGTGAGCGTCACGCCCTTGGGTGAGAGCCCGTGGGTCTCGATGAAGTTGCGTACCGCCTTGCCGAGCCCCGCGCGCAGGCCGTTCTCGTGCGTCCCGCCGGAGCCCGTCGGGATGCCGTTGACGTAGCTGCGGAGGTGTTCGTCGGTCGATTCGGTCCACTGCAGGACGAGGTCGATCCGGAGGCCGTTGTCGCGCGCGAGCGCGAACGGCGCCTCGTGCACGGCGCGCGCGAGCCGGCCGCTCACGATCTTCTGGAGGTAGGCGAGCAGTCCCTCGTCGTGCTGGAAGACGAGCTTCTCTCCGCTCGTGCGATCGTCGAAGGAGATGCGCAGCCCCTTGTGCAGGTAGCTCGCCACTTCGAGGCGCTCGCGGATCAACGCGGCGTCGAACTCGACGCGGGGGAAGATCGTGGGATCGGGATGGAAGTAAATCGTCGTGCCGGTGCCGCGGGCCGGGCCGATCTTCCGCACCGGCCCCTGCGGTACGCCCTGGCGGTAGCGCTGCTCCCACTGGAACCCGTCACGCCTGACGGTGGCCACCAGTTCCTTCGACAGCGCGTTGACGACGCTGGCGCCCACGCCGTGCAGCCCCCCCGCGGTCTTGTAGCTGCCGACGTCGAACTTGCCGCCTGCGTGCAGGACCGTGAGGATGACCTCGAGCGCGCTCTGGCCGGTCTTCGGATGGACGTCTACCGGGACGCCCCGGCCATCGTCGGTGACCGTCACCGATGCGCCGTCCTCGTGCAGCGTGACGGCGATGCTCGTGGCATGGCCGTTCATCGCCTCGTCGACGGCGTTGTCGAGGACTTCCCAGACGAGGTGGTGGAGGCCGGTCGCGCCGACGCCGCCGATGTACATGCCCGGCCGTTTGCGGACCGGCTCGAGCCCTTCGAGGACGGTGATGTCTTTCGCGGTGTAGGACGTGGCCATCAGCAGCGGAGGATTGCCGGCAGGACGAGCGCGCCGGCCCGGGTTGGAACGCGCGCGGCAGCCTGCGATTCTACCGCAGGGCGCCGCGCTGGCGATCGGCGGGTCGCGTGAGGGACGGGGCGCCGACGGTGTCACTTGATGAACAGCATCTCGCGATAGGTGGGCAACGGCCAGCTCTCGGACGGGAGCACGCACTCGATGCGATCGCCGAGGTCGCGCAGTCGCACCATCCGCGGCAGGATTTCGTCGCGGGCGTAGCGCGCGTGGTTCTCGGGCGAGCCGTTGGTGTGGGCGACGGCGCGTGCGAGATCGGCGGTGGCGGCCTCGAACGCGTCGTTGAGATCGCAGAGCGTCCGCAGGATGCGCTCGCCAGCCGTGGCCGAGGCGCCGGCCGCCTTCACGGCGTTGACGTTGGTGGCCACCTGCGTCTGATAAGTGAGGCTGGCGGGCAGGATGTAGCGGTGCGCCATCAGGACCATCAACTGCGCTTCCACGTTGATGGTCTTGTTGTAGGCCTCGATGGCCACGTCGTAGCGCGCGCGCACCTCCCGGCCGTTCATCACGCGATAGCGCTCGAAGGTCGAGAGCACGTCGGCGCTCACCAGTTGCGGCAGCGCCTCCACCGTGTCGCGCAGGTTGAGCAGCCCGCGCCGCGCGGCTTCCTCACGCCATTCGTCCGAATAGCCGTTGCCGTTGAAGATGATGCGCTTGTGGTCCCTCACCGTGGCCGCCAGCAGCGCTCGCACGGCCCGTTCCAGCGGCTCGCCGGCGGCGACGGCCGCCTCGAGCGCCGTGGCCATGTGATCGAGCGCCTCGGACATCGCGAGGTTGAGGCAGATGGCCGGCAGCGCCGCATTCTGGCTCGAGGACACGGCGCGGAACTCGAACTTGTTGCCGGTGAACGCGAAGGGACTGGTCCGGTTGCGGTCGCCGGCGTCGCGGGCGAGCTTGGGCAGCACGGTCGCACCGGTGTCGAGCACGCCGCCGCGCCGTGCCGCGGTCGCGTTGCCGGCCTCGATCTGGTCGAAGATCTCGGTGAGCTGATCACCGAGGAAGACCGAGATGATGGCCGGTGGCGCCTCGTTGGCCCCGAGCCGGTGATCGTTGCCGGCGCCGGCGATGCTGGCCCGCAGCAGGCCCTGGAAGCGATCGACGGCCCGCAGCATCGCGGCGCAGAAGAGCAGGAACTGGATGTTCTCCTCGGGCGTGTCGCCAGGGTTCAGCAGGTTGTTGCCGAATTCGTCGGCGAGGCTCCAGTTCAGGTGCTTGCCCGACCCGTTGACGCCGGCAAACGGCTTCTCGTGCAGCAGACAGGCCAGGCCGAACTTCGGCGCCACGCGCTTGAGCACCTCCATGGTCATCATCTGGTGATCGATGGCGACGTTGGCGTGCTCGAAGAGCGGCGCGACCTCGTACTGGCTCGGCGCCACCTCGTTGTGGCGCGCCCGCACGGGGACCCCGCACTTGTAGAGTTCGTCCTCCACCTCCATCATGCAGGCCAGCACGCGCTCGGGGATCGAGCCGAAGTACTGATCCTCCATCTCCTGACCCTTGGGAGGGCGGGCCCCGAACAGCGTCCGGCCCGCGTTGATGAGGTCGGGCCGCATCAGATAGAAGGTGCGCTCGATCAGGAAGTACTCCTGCTCGGGCCCGCAGGTGGCCTGGACCCGGGTGGCCGCAGAGCCCAGCAGCCGAAGAACGCGCAGGGCCTGCGTCGACAGCGCCTCGATGGAACGCAACAGCGGCGTCTTCTTGTCCAGCGCCTCGCCCGTCCACGAGACGAAGGCGCTGGGGATGACCAGCGTGCAGCCGTAAGAGGCCTTCAGCAGCCAGGGCGGACTGGTGGGATCCCAGGCGGTGTACCCGCGCGCCTCGAAGGTGGAGCGCATGCCGCCGTTGGGAAAGCTGGAGGCGTCGGGCTCGCCCCGGATGAGCTCCCTGCCATTGAATTCCGCGATGGCCTTGCCGTCGGCGGTCGGCGTGAGGAAGCTGTCGTGCCGCTCCGCCGTGATGCCGCTCATGGGCTGGAACCAGTGCGTGTAGTGCGTCGCCCCATGCTCGACCGCCCAGTCCTTCATGGCGGTGGCCACCGTATCGGCGGCGGCGGCATCCAGCGACTGACCGCGTTCGATCGTCTGCCGCAGGGCGCGATACACCTCTTTGGGGAGACGGGCGCGCTGGACGCCGTCGTTGAAGGCGAGGCTCCCGTAGGCCTCGATGGCGTGCGAGGCCTTGGTGGCCCCCCCGGGGGGCGTCATGCTCCAGTCGCGGATGACCTTGACCGCCTCCCGCAGCGCGGCAGAACCCATGGACGTCTGTTCCTTGTCTGCGGCCTCGCCCGGCTCCCTGCGAGACGGTCCGGCCGTTGTGACGATGCGGAATTATGCGCGCCCGTGTGTTGCGATCGCAATTTCAAAATCACACTTGAGCTGAAATTTTACTTTTTTGTTCCAAGTGTTCTTCAAGTAGAACGGACCATGCTCATGGCCAGGCATCCATGCAGGGAGGGAGCCGGTGCCTCATCCCGGCCCGATCCGATCGGCGTGGTATCCTGCGTGCATCTTCGGGCGTGACGCGGACCCGCGTCGCGCATCTCTTGCCCTGTCTACTCTCCCGCCGGGGGCATCGTGCGCGCCCGGCGCTCTCGAGGACACGGATGACCAGCGAACTCACGATTGGCATGGCTGGCTCGGGCGGCGACGGCATCGTCTCGGCGGGCGACTCCCTGATGACGGCCCTCGCGCTGGCGGGCTATCACGCGATGCTCACCAAGAGTTTCGGACCGCAGATCCGGGGTGGCGAATCGTCGTTTCGCCTGCGGGTGTCGACCCGCCCGGTCCTCAGCCCCGGCGGCACGCTCGATGTGGCCGTCGCGCTGAACTGGGACGATTTCCTGAAGTTCGGTGGCGAACTCCCGCTCGATGGCCACTCCGTCGTCATCTACGACGAGAACACCGGCGTTGCGCCCGACAAGATCCCGGTCACCGGCGTGAAGCCGGCCGAGGTCGTCATGGTGGGCATCGAGGCCATGGCCAAGAACACCGTGGGCAGCGAGAAGGCCAAGAACACCATCGTCCTGGGCCTGATGGCCGGCTGGTTCGGCCTGGCGCCCGAGAACATCCGTGCCGGGCTGCGCAAGCGTTTCGCGAAGAAGGGCGAGGAGATCGTCGCGCGCAACGAGCGGGCGTTCGAGGCAGGGCTGGCGTGGGCTCGCGAGCACCCCCTGCGCCATGCGCGCACGCTGGGGCCCGCCCCGGAGGGCGCCAGCACCAAGCTGGTCACCGACGGCAACGACCTGTGCGCGGCCGGCGCGATCTACGCCGGCTGCGAGTTCTTCGGCGGCTACCCGATCACGCCCTCGTCGGAGATCATGCACTTCCTGAACCGCGAGATCTGGAAGTACGGCGGGACGATGCTCCAGTGCGAGGACGAGATCGCGGGCATCGGGGCCTGCGTGGGCGCGTCGTTTGCCGGCAAGAAGGCGCTGACGGCGACCTCCGGGCCAGGCATGTCCCTGAAGACCGAGATGCTGGGGCTGGCCACGATCGCCGAACTGCCGCTCGTGGTGGTGAACGTGCAGCGCGGTGGCCCTTCGACCGGAATCCCGACCAAGAGCGAGCAGTCGGATCTGTTCCAGGCCGCCTTCTCGGCGCACGGCGACGCGGTGCGGCCCGTGCTGGCGCCCATCAACGTGGCCGACACCTTCCCGATCACGGTCGAGGCGTTCAACATCGCCGAGAAGTACCAGACCCCGGTCATCATCCTCTCGGACCAGGAGATCTCGCAGCGCAAGGAGGCCATCGATCGGCCCGACACCTCCTCGCTTCGCGTCGAACGCCGGCGGGTTCCCAATCAGCAGGAACTGGAGCACTACGTCCGGTTCCGCATCACCGAGTCCGGCGTCAGCCCGATCAGCCACCCGGGGATGAAGGGCGGCAACTACCTCGCCTCGGGCATCGAGCACACCGAGAGCGGCGCGCCGACGGCCAGCGGCCTGGTTCACTCGAAGATGAACGACAAGCGGTTGCGCAAGCTTGGCCCGCTCAAGAGCCGCGCCGACCTGTTCCTGACCGAGGGACCGGCCCACGCCTCGCTCGCGCTGGTCGCATGGGGCTCGATCTCCGGCCTGGCGCTCGAAGCGTTGCAACTCTCGCACCGGGCCGGCCTCGACGTGAAGCTGCTCGTGCCGCGCCTGCTGTACCCTGTGGCCGAGGAGGTCTACCGCGAGTTCTTCGCGTCGGTGAAGCGGGGGCTGGTGGTCGAGCAGTCGCACCAGGGGCAGCTCTATCGCGTGATTCGCATGTTCGTCGACATGCCGGCTGGTGTGGAATCCTTTGCGCGGAGCGGATCGAACCCGATCAGCCCGGTGGAACTCGTGGAGCGGCTCCGCAGCCAGGCGCGTGAACTGCTGGCCAATCGGGAGCCGGTGAGCCAGGCGGAGTGAGGACGGCCGGCAGGCCGATCCGGGATTGCCCGCGGGGCGGCCGGGACGCCGCCCGCTGGATGGTGGCGGCGGCGACCAGGTAGCCGCCCGCCGGACGCAGGAGATCACATGGCGACATCAGCCCTGCCGCGCGCCGCCGAGGCGTTCGTGGCCAAGGACTTCAAGAGCGAGCTCAAGCCGATCTGGTGCCCCGGCTGCGGCGATTTCGGCGTGGTGCAGGCCATCTACCGCGCGCTGGCCGCCATCGGCCGGCCGCCTCACGAGATCGCGTTCGTGTCGGGCATCGGCTGCTCGAGCCGCATTCCCGGCTACACCACGGCCTACGGCTTCAATACCGTCCATGGCCGCGCGCTGCCCATCGCCCAGGGCATCAAGCTGGCGAGCCCGGAACTGCTCGTCCTGGTGGCCGGAGGCGACGGCGACGGCTTCTCGATCGGAGGCGGGCACGTGGCGCACGCCGTCCGCCGCAACATCGACCTCACCTACATCATCATGGACAACCAGATCTACGGGTTGACCAAGGGACAGTTGTCACCGACGTCTCCGCGCGGCCTGCGGACAGCCTCGAGCACCTACGGCTCGATGGAGGACCCCGTCAACCCGCTGCTCTACGTGCTCGGCTACGGCGCCCGGTTCGTCGCGCAGGGCACCCCGGCCGACATGGGCCAGCTCTCGAAGCTGATCGAGGAAGGCATCCGCTTCCCGGGCTTCGCGTTCATCAACGTCCAGTCGCCCTGCGTAACCTACGGTGAGCCTGAGACGCAGCTGAAGGCGCAGAAGCAGCGCATGGAGACGCTCGAGTCGCTCGGGCACGACCCGTCGGATCGCATCAAGGCCATGGAACTCGCGCAGCACTACGGCGAGAAGCTCCACACCGGCGTGTTCTACCGCGATCCGGCGCCGCCGCCACCCTACAGCCATTACGTCGCCGAGCGTCAGGGCGAGCTGCGCGACGACACCCTCACCCGCGAGCACATCCTGGACGTGTTCCTTCCAAGGGAGTGACCGGGAGCATGGCGGACGACGCCCTCGACAAGAGCGCCTGCCGCGCCCTGGCGCGCGCACGTGTCGATCATCTGCTCGCGCTCCTGCAGGCGCAGCGCCAGACGGCCGCGGTCAGCACGGCAACGGACCTGGCGAGCCATCTGGCCCGGGCCATCGACGCGTTCCACATGGAGGCGATCCGGTTCCGCATGTACACGCTGGATCGCCTCTTCGCCTCGGGTACCCTCGACGTCCCGCCCGAAGCCCAGGATCTGCTCGCGGACATCCGGCACGCCCTCGAGGGCGCCGGCTTCCAGACGCGATCCATCAGCCACTGACGCCAGCGCCGGCTCCCGCACGGATCCGGAAGACGTGCCGGTGGGGGCCGACATCGGTCAGAATACCCGGGGTTGGCGGGCCATCAGACCTGGCCGGTCTTGATTTCACAATGAACTGCTAATATTGCACATTGCAATGTTCGCCTCCGCCAATTGGCATGGCGGTGCTCCGTGGCCCACCCGTGCGCCGAGCGGTTTCGCGGAATTCCGGCCGTATCCGAGCCATTTTCCCCGTGGGCAGCCTGCGCGGGCAACCGGCACCCACAGCGGCCCCAGGTGGCAATTGAATTGCTATTGAAGACACAACGGCATTCGTCCGCCGTTCATCCAGCCTCTTCCCCAACGGAGCCGACCGTGAATCTCTACACCCAGCTTGCCAATCGTGTAGGTTCAGCCGAGGCGATGGACCTCGCCGAACGTCTCGGGGCATGGCACGACGAGATGGTGCTCCACCGCCGGCGTGCGCTGCGCCCGGGAAGTGATGAGCAGTGCGACGAAGACTGTCCGCATCAGGCGGCGGTCGTCCTGTGGGCCCAGGCGCGTGTCGTGTTTGGCGAAGCCGCCCAGGAACTGCGCTTCCTGCGATCGCTGGCCGCTGGCGTCCAGGATCCCGCCGCGAAACGTCTCGCCTGACACCCCACGCCTTCCGCCCTGTCTTCCGATCCACCACGTTCGCACGCCGGCCGCCGCCCGCCTCGCGGTTGACAGGCGGCTGTCCGCCCCGTCAAATACGCCCATGGCGCATGGGGTCTGGTGCGAGGCTCAACGATGAGGCCCCTGGCGGATCGCCAGTTGGCCGAGGTGCTGGAGTTCCGCCGGGACGAGGGGCAGATCCGGTTCCACGAGCAACGGGTCGTCATCCTGAGCGCAGCGGCCGTCGGACTCCTGCGGAAGGAGTTGATCGACACCCTCGGCACGACGACGGCCCGGCGTCTCCTGCTGCGATTCGGGTACGCGGACGGGTACCACGACGCCATCAGCCTGCGCGATCACTTCCGGTGGCGCGATCCGCTCGACGGCCTGCGGGCCGGCCCCGCCCTGCACATCCTGGAGGGACTGGGCCACGCCGAGTGGGCGCACCTCGACCGCGATGACGCCCAGGCCGGGTTCTCGGCCGAGCTGGTCTGGCGTCACGCCTATGAAGCCGAGCAGCACCTGCACCACTTCGGCCCCCAATCCGAGCCGGTGTGCTGGTCGCTGACCGGCTACGTCTCGGGCTATGCCAGCGCCTGCCTCGGCCAGGAGGTCTACTTCGTCGAGACCAGTTGCCTGGGGGCCGGCGCCAGGGCGTGTCGGTTGGCGGGACGCGACGCCGCCCACTGGGGCGATCGAATCGAAGGCCTGCGGTTCGACTATCGGGGCGCCGACCTCGCGGCCGAGGTCGAGCGCCTGCGATCGACCGTCCACCGGCACCGGCGTGAGCTGCGCCGGCGCGAGCGACTGCTCGACGAGCGGGCCCGCGAGCTGGATCAGTTGCGGGACCGGATCGATCGTCATGCCCGTGGCCAGCAGTTCGTGCTGGCCAGCACCCGCATGCGCGAGGTGCTGGAGCTGGCCGCGCGCGTCGCCCCGCTCGACACGACGGTGCTGGTCTCGGGCGAGAGCGGCACGGGCAAGGAGTTCGTGGTCCGCATGATCCACGACCAGAGCCCGCGCGCGCGGGGACCGCTCGTCTCGGTCAACTGCGCCGCCCTCACCGAGACGCTGCTGGAATCGGAACTGTTCGGCCACGAGCGGGGGGCATTCACCGGCGCCATCCGCGACAAGGCCGGGCTGTTCGAGGTGGCCGGCGAGGGAACCCTCTTCCTCGACGAGGTGGGAGAGATGACGCCGGCCCTCCAGGCCAAGCTGCTGCGGGCGCTGCAGGAGAAGGAAATCCGCCGTGTCGGCGGCGAGCGCGCCATCCGGGTGCAGGCGCGCGTGGTGGCCGCGACCAATCGGCGCCTGCGGGCCGAGGTGGACGCGGGGCGGTTCCGCGAAGATCTGTTCTTCCGGCTCAGCGCCTTCGAGATCGTCGTGCCGCCGCTGCGCGAACGCCGCGAGGCGATCCCGGCGCTCGCGCAGGCCTTCCTCCAGCGCGCGGCCGCGCGCTTCGGCAAGTCCGTCCTGGCGATTTCGCCGGAGGCGATGACGCGGCTGGTCGACTACGCCTGGCCTGGCAACGTGCGGGAGCTCCAGCACGCCATCGATCGCGCCGTCATCCTCGCGGCGGGCCCCAGCCTCACGCCGCGGGAACTCCCCCCGGAGGTGCAGGCCGGGACGGCGGCCGCCGCCGCGTCGGACACGCTCGACCTGGCGCACCACGAGCGGCGCCTGATCGAGCAGGCCCTCGATCGGTTCGGGGGCAACCGGCGCCAGGCGGCCGCCGCGCTTCACATCAGCCCCGTCACGCTCTGGCGGAAGATCAAGCGGCACGGCCTCAAGGTTCCCGACGGCCCGTAGGCGCCATGAGCGGCCAGGTGGGACGAGCGGGGGCTGGCGACAGTACACTGTCGTCGATGGCCCCCCGCGAGTTGCCGTGGGACACCGACGTCAGGCTCGTGGGCCGTGACGAGGCTCGGGTCCTGCTGCTTGGCGGCTTCGGTGCCGGTCTCGAGAACCTGAGGCCGCTGGCCGGTCGACTGCACGCCGGCGGGCTGACGGTGCACGCCGCAACGCTCGGCGGGCACACGGGAGACCAGGCGCTCTTCGAACGCAGCCGGACATGGCACTTCTACGCGCACGCGCGGCACATCCGGCAGCGGCTCGAGGAGGATTTCGATGGGCCGATCGTCCTGGGTGGCTACTCGACGGGCGCCCTGGTCGCGCTGTTGCTCGCCGCCTGGCAGCCCGCGCGCGTCGCCGGGCTCGTGCTGATCTCGCCGGTCCTGCGCACGGCGCGGCGTTCGACGCAACTGGTCGGGTACTCGGTCGGCTCGCTCTACTACCTCGGCCTGCCGCTGGCCGCGGCCGCCGCCACGCTCGGCCTGGCCGTCACGCTGCGTCGCCAGGGCTGGCGTCGTCGCGGGCTCCTGCTGCGGACACTGGGCACGGCAGCCGTCTTGGCGACCGCCACGGCGGGCCTTCGCAGCATCACGGTTCCACTGCGGACGGGCGGACCGATGGTGGTGGACGGGGAAGAGGTCGTGCCGCCGCACTTCACCCGCGCCTCGCTGTTGACGGGCTCCACGCTCGTACCGCTGCAACTGGCCGCCCGCCGGCAACTGCCGGCGCTCGCGATGCCCACGTGTCTCGTCTTCGGCGGGGCCGACGACGTGGTGGACGTCGGGTACGGGGTTCGCCTGGCGCGCCGGCTCCCGTCGGCGGAGGTTCACGTGGTGGCAGGCGCCCCCCATCGAGTCGTGACGACACCGGAGTGCCTCGACGTGGTGGGGCGCTTCGTGCGACAGGCTCTGCGGGACCTTCCCGCGACGCCTCCGGCGCGGCCCTGACGCGAGGCGGATTCCTCAGGCGGTGTCGCCGGCAAGCGCCGGAACGGTCACCTCGCGCGACACCACCCGGACGAACTGGCCGCGCTGCAGCAACTCCCGTCCCCGGCCGCCGCGACCCGTGACGCCGTATTTCGTCGTGCTCACCGTCTGCAGCGCGCCGCGGCTGGTCTCTACCGTCATCAGGTCGCGGTCCCCCGTCGAGGCGAGGAACCCGAGCACGCGGTCCCGGGCGGGATCGATCTTGATCAGGATCACGCCCTTGCCGGGGCCTGACAGCAGGTTCACCTCGGCGATCGGGCACAGCATCGCCCGCGCCTCGCGTGTCACGGCGATCACGGTTTCCGTGCCGTCGACGCGTGTGACGCCCACGACCTCGGCGCCGCCGGCGGGACGGGCGAACCGGCGTCCCGCCCGCGTACTGGGCTCGAGGAACCCGTCGAGGTTGAACCGCAGGGCACAGCCGTCGCTCGTGACGGCCAGCGCGTGCACCGGCGCCGGCGCGGCCTCGGCGGATGGCACGATGACGCCGATGGCGCGCGCGTCGAGGCTCATCGCCGCGACCACCCGTTCGCCGTCGCGGAACTTGAAGAGACGCTGGATGGGCTCGCCGTAACCGGTCGAGGCTGGCACGTCCACGATGCGGCACGTGTAGGCCGACCCGAGGTTGGTGAAGAACACGATGGCGGCCCGCGTCGATCCCGCCTCGCACGCCAGCACGCGATCGCCTTCGCGCAGCCGCGTCGCGTTCAGGTCCTTCACCTCCTTCTGCCGCTTCACCCAGCCGTCCTGCGACACGATGACGGTGTTGTCCTCGTCGACGATGAAGTCGTCGGCCGTGTAGGCCGGCTCCTCGATCTCGCCGGCGATCTCGGTGCGGCGGGCGTCGGCCCGGCCCGCGTACTCGCGCTGAATCTGCTCGATCTCCCCCCGGACGATCGCCCAGCGGCCGGCTTCGTGGTCGAGCAGGCCCGACACTTCCCGTTCGCGCGCGCGCCGATCCGCGAGTTCCTTCCGGACGATGAGGATCTCGAGGCGCGCCAGCCGGTAGACCTTCATCTCGAGGATCGCGTCGGCCTGCTCGGCGTCGAGGCCGAAGCGGCTGACGAGCTTCGCCGCGGCGTCGGCCTTCCCGTCGGACTTCCGGATGATGCGCAGGATCTCGTCGAGCGCGTCGAACACCTTCTCGAAGCCCTCGAGCAGGTGGATGCGGCGGGCCAGCGCGGTGCGCTCGTGCTCGAGACGCCGGGTGACCACCTCGAGCCGGAAGTGCAGGAAGTGCCACAGCATCGACTTCAGGTCGAGACGCTCCGGGCGGCCCACCTCGACGTGTTCGGTGGGAATCAGGCAGGTGAGGTTGACGGTGACGTTGATCTGCAGCGGCGTGTGCCGGCAGAGGTAGGCCATCACCATCTTCTCGTCGGCGTCGCGCTTGACCTCCACTTCGATGCGCACGTCGTCGGTCGACACGTCGCGCACGTCGACGAGGGGCGGCAGCTTGCGCGCCACCACGATCTCCGCGATTCGCTCGACCAGCGCCGCCTTGTTGACGGTGTAGGGGATGCTGCGGATGACGATGGTCTTCGTCGACCGCGACGTGCCGGCGGCCTCCCAGGTGCCACGCAGCCGAATCGACCCGCTGCCGGTGCGATAGATCTCCTTGAGTTCGTCCGTCGAGTTGAGGACCTGGCCGCCCGTGGGGAAGTCCGGCCCCTTCACCCAGCGGCAGAGCTGGGCGGTGGTGAGGTCGGGGTTGTCGAGCAGTTTCACCAGCGCGGTGCACACCTCGCCGAGGTGGTGCGGCGGAACGTTGGTGGCCATGCCGACGGCGATGCCCGTGGCGCCGTTGATCAGCAGGTTCGGGATGCGTGCGGGCAGCATCACCGGCTCGGTCTTCGTCCCGTCGTAGTTGGGCCGGAACGGCACCGTGTCCTGTTCGATTTCGCGCAGGAGCTCGTCGCTGAGGCGGGTCAACCGGCACTCGGTGTAGCGCATGGCGGCGGCGGCGTCGCCATCGAGCGATCCGAAGTTGCCCGATCCGTCCACGAGGGGATATCGCAAGGCGAAGGGCTGCGCCATGCGGACCAGCGTTTCGTAGAGCGCCGCGTCGCCGTGCGGATGGTAGCCTCCCATCACGTCGCCGACCACCTTGGCGCACTTGCGGTGTCTGGCGTCGGCCGTCAGGCCCTGCTGCCACATCGTGAAGAGGATGCGCCGCTGGACGGGCTTGAGGCCGTCGCGCACGTCGGGCAGCGCCCGCGCCGTGATCACCGAGAGCGCGTAGTTGAGATACCGCGACTGGGCGGCCTCGTGCAGGGCGATGGCATCGCCTCCCAGGCCCGGCGGCGGGGCGTCGCCCGGCAACCCGGGCAGGTCGAACAGGGAAGGCTCGGGACGGGGATCGTCTGGCGTGGCCACGGATCACGGACTCCTGATGGGCTTCACACGGCCTGGGCCCGGCGGGCCGGCCGACCGTCCATCTTACGTGACCCGGGCGCCGATCGACGCGCGGTCAAGTCCGCTCGAGCTGGGTCGATTCCTCTGGTGTCGTGTTGCGCGCCGGCTCCTCCGTGTCGTCCGCCATCGAACCAGCTGCCGGGCCGCAGATGTTCCTCGGCCGCCAGCCCGTGTTCGACCGCCGGATGCACGCGGTCGGCTACGAACTGCTGTATCGCCGGGGCGAACAGGACTCGGATCCCGGCACCGACGGCGACCTCCGCACCTCCCAGGTTGTGCTGACCACGTTTCTCGAACTGGGGCTCGACAACGTGGTGGGGACCTCGCTGGCCTTCATCAACGCCACGCGCACCTTCCTGCTGGAACGCCTCGCCCTGCACCTGCCGCCCGATCGCGTCGTGGTGGAGGTGCTCGAGGACGTCGTGCCGGATGCGGCGGTGGTGGAAGCGGTGACGGAGCTGCGCCAGCGTGGGTACCTGGTGGCGCTCGACGACTTCCTGCTGGATTCGATCGCCGAGCCGCTGGTGCCGCTCGCCGACATCGTCAAGGTGGACGTCGCGCGCGTGAGTCCTCGCGACCTGCCGAACTATGTCGCGCGGCTCGAGCGCAAGGGACTGCGTCTGCTGGCCGAGTGCGTGGAGACGCTGGAGCAGTTCTCGGCGTGTGCCGCGCTCGGCTTCGAGTACTTCCAGGGCTTCTTCCTCGCCCGACCGAGCACGCTGCGGTGCGCGCGCCGCCGGCGCCCGTTCAGCCAGTTGTCCGCGCTCCGGGTGCTGGCCCTGCTCGAACGTCACGACGTGAACCTGGACGAGTTGCTGGAGGCCGTCAGCAGCGATCCCACCCTGAGCTACCGGCTCCTGACGGTGATCAACTCGGCTGCCTTCGGGCTGCAGCGCCGCATCGAGTCGCTGCGGCAGGCCCTGGTGATGCTCGGCCTGCGCCGCGTCCACGGCTGGGTGACGATGATGCTGCTCGGCGGGCTGAGCGATCGACCGCCGGAGCTGCTGGCGACGGCCCTGGTGCGCGCGCGCATGTGCGAGCAGCTCGCGTCTCGGCTCGGGACGGGCCGCGAGCCTGCCCATTTCACGACAGGCCTGCTGTCGCTGCTCGACGTGATGCTCGAGATGCCCTGGCCGGAACTGGTGCCACACCTGCCGCTGTCGGCCGAGGTGCTGGCGGCGATCGTGGGGCACGAAGGGATGATGGGCGCCCTGCTGGAGGTCGTCATCCACTACGAACGGTGCGAGTGGGACGGCGTCCAGTGGCCGGGGCTCGACGCGGCCGACTTCCAGCGGACGTATCTCGACGCGATCGCGTGGAGCGGCCGCCTGACCGCCTCGCCCGAGGCCAGGGCCGTCGCCCGGGCGGCCAGCTCCTGATGGCACGGAGTCCCGTCTCCCTGTAGACTACCCGTCTGCCGCTGTCCCGGAAGCCTGACCGGCCGGCGGGGAGTGCTCATGGGGTTCTTCGACCGTTTCAAGTCACAGCCACGCTGGAAGCACGCCGATCCAGCCGTTCGCATCGCCGCCGTGGACGCGATGCCCGACGACGACCAGGATCTGCTGGCGCAGATAGCCCGTGAAGACGAAGACGCCGGCGTCCGGCGCGCCGCCGTCGCCAAGCTCACCGATCCGGCGACGCTCGCGGCGATCGCCCGGGGCGAGCAGGACGAGTCGGTGCGGGGCGTGGCGCGCGATCTCGTCATCGCCCTCGCGCAGGATGCGACCGACGAGGCCGTGGCCCGCCAGGCCCTGGACGGCATCACGGAAGCGCGCGACGTGGTGGTCGTGGCCCGGTCGGCCGAGCTGGAGGCGGTGGCGCGCGCCGCGCTCGATCGCCTGTCGGACGGCCGGCTCCTGGCGACCGTGGCCCGCCAGGCGACGCACGCCAGCGTGCGGCTGGCGGCGCTGGAACGCTTGAGCGATCCCGCGGACGTCCTGACGGTGGCCATCAAGACCGAGCACCGTGACGTGGGCCTGCTGGCGGTGGAGCGCATCGGCGCCGATCGCGACGCGCTGGAGACGGTCGCGGTGCGCGCGCGGTCCAAGGTCGTGCAGCGTCGCGCGCGGGCGGCCGCGCACGCGCTGGTCGAGAGCGAGGCCCCGCCGGCGCTGCCCCAGCCAGCCGCGGTCCGGCGCCTCCAGTTGTGCGATGTGATCGACGCGCTGGCCCGCAGCAGCGACCTCTCGCGCGCCGGGGAACGGCTCGAGGCGGTGGACCACGAGTGGTCGGCGCTGTCGGGTGAGGCCGATGCCGCCGTCGCGACACGCTACGCACGCGGCGTCGAGCAGTTGCGCAGCCTGCTGGCACGCTCCGACGAGGAGCGCGCCGCCCACGAGCATCGGATGCGTGCGATGGCCGATGAACTCGAGCAGGCGACGACCGGCCGCCTCGGGCTCTGTGAGCGAGTGGAGGCGCTGGAAGGGCCCGATGCCGCCGCGTCGCTCGACGAGGCGCGCACGGTCTGGGTCGCGCTGGCCCCATGGCCCGAGACGGCGCGCGAGACGACCACCGCCCGCCAGCTCGAAGAACGGTTCCAGCGGGCCGTGGCCGATTGTGAGCGACGCCTGGCGCGGGCCGCCGAGCAGCAGGCGGCGCTGGGACACTTCGAGCAGGTGCTGGCGACAGCCGAGGCGGCTGTCGCCGACGGGGCGTTCGCCGACGTGCGTGGCCTGTGGGCGAGGGTGCAGCGCGGGTGGAAGGAGGCCGGCGGCGCCACCGCACCGCCCGACCTGGTGGCGCGCTACCGCGCCGTCGAAGCGAGCGTCGCCGCGCGGGAGCAGCAGTGGCGAGAGGCGCGCGCCCGCGAGCAGGAGGAATTGCTGGCCCGGATGTCGCTCATCTGCGAGCAGGCCGAGAAGCTGGCGTCGGGCGCCGACGTCGCCCTCAAGAACGCCGACCGGCTGCAGCGCGATCTGCGCGCGGCCCTGGGTCACACCCAGGCGGTCTACCCGCGTCGGCTCGGCGAGGAGATGGCCGAGCGACTCAGGCAGGCGCAGGCCCTCCTGTTGCCGAAACTGCAGGAACTGCGCGAATCGGAGGAGTGGCGCCGGTGGGCCAACGCCGGTGTGCAGGAGGAGCTCTGCCGCGAGGCCGAGACGGTGCGGGACATCGCCGATCCGGCCGAGGCCGCCAGGAAGGTACGCGACCTGCAGGCGCGGTGGAAGAAGGTCGGACCCGCGCCCAGGGAGCGCTCCGACGAGTTGTGGAACCGCTTCAAGGCCGCCATCGACGAGAACCGCCCGCGACTCGATGAGCACTTCTCCCAGAGCCGGCAGGCCGAGGCCGCCAACGTGGCGGTCAAGGAAGCCCTCGTGGCGCGCGCCGAGGCGCTGGCCGACTCCACCGAGTGGATCGCGACCAGTGAGGAGCTGAAGCGGCTCCAGGCCGAGTGGCAGCAGAGCGGCCCCGCGCCGCGCGAGCAGGGGCAGGTGCTCTGGCACCGCTTCCGGGCGGCGTGCGACCGGTTCTTCACGCGGCGCAAGGACGATCTCGCCCAGCGCAAGCACGCCTGGACGGAGAACCTGCAGCGCAAGGAAGCGCTGTGCCAGCAGGCCGAGGCGCTGGCCGACACCACCGACTGGGATCAGGGCGTCGCCGAGGTCAAACGGCTGCAGGCCGAGTGGCGCACCATCGGGCCGGTGAAGAAGAACAAGTCGGAAGCGGTGTGGCAGCGTTTCCGCGCGGCATGCGATGCCTTCTTCGAGCGCTACCGCCATCGCGATCAGCTCGGGCTGGCCTCCAACGTGAGCGAGCGCGAACGCGTCTGTGCCGACCTCGAAGCCCTGGCCGGGACCTCCGCCGGCGATGGGTCGGCGCCCACGGGCGATGCGCTGCGCGAGCGCGTACTCGACGTCTGGCGCCAGTGGAAGGGCGCGCCGCGGGTGCCGCGCCAGCTGGTCGAGCCGCTCGAGCAGCGCTTCGAGGCGGCGCTGATGCAGGTCGTGGCGCAATCGCCAGAGGCGTTCAGGGGCTCGCGCCTGGACGTCGAGGCCAACCGGCGCCGCATGGAACAGCTCTGCGTCCAGGTGGAATCGTTCCTCCAGGGCCGCGTCACGACGTCGGAGCTGGCCGCGACGCCAGCGGCCACGCTCGCCACGATGCTCAAGGACGCGCTGGCGGCCAACACGATCGGCGGCCGCGTGGACGAGGAAGCGAAGTGGCGGGCCGCGACCGCGGCCGTGCGGGAGGCCCAGCAGGCCTGGCTGCGCCTGGGCCCGGTGCCCGGCGACGACGGACGGCAGCTGGCGGCCCGCTTCCAGCGCGCGTCACGCCGCTTCTTCGAGCTTCGGGTGCCTGCGGGCACCAGCCTCGCCGGTCCGCGGTCGTGACCGCGGCCGGCTGCAGGCGGCCGATGTCGCCGATCGGTCGGGCGCGCGGCTCACGCTCCGGCAGCTCGGGCCTTACTGGTTGGGATCTTCGAGGTACGTGTAGCCGTGCAGGCCGTCCTCGTAGAACCGGAGCACGCGTCCCGATTCCTCGTAGCTGATCCGTCCCTCGCGCACCGCCACCTCCACGTCACGCCGCAGCTTGCCGATCAGCCGCTCGGCATCGAATTCCACGTAGTCGAGCACTTCCTTCACGGTGTCGCCCTTGACGAGCGCATCGAGGATGACCTCGCCGCGTTCGTCGAGCCGGACGTGCACGGCGTGGGTGTCGCCGAAGAGGTTGTGCAGGTCGCCGAGGATCTCCTGATAGGCGCCGACGAGGAACACGCCGAGCAGATAGGGGTTGCCGTCGAAGCGGTGCAGCGGCAGCGACTTCTTGACGTCGCGGCGGTCGATGAACTGGTCGATCTTCCCGTCGGAGTCGCAGGTGATGTCGCCGATCACGGCGTGTTCGGTGGGCCGTTCGGTGAGGCGGTGGATGGGCACCACCGGAAACAGCTGCTTGATCGCCCAGCTGTCGGGGATCGACTGGAAGAGCGAGAAGTTGCAGAAATAGGTGTCGGCGAGCGCCTCGCCGAGATCCTGCAGGTCCTCGGGCACCTCGTCCATCTGCGGCACCAGGCGTTCGAGCCTGGCACAGATCGCCCAGTACAGGTTCTCGGCGAGGCTCCGCTGCTGCAACGGCAGGTAGCCGCCGTTGAACAGACTCAGCGCCATCTCGAGCGCCTGCTGGGCGTCGTGATACGACTCGACCGCATTGCGCAGCGTGAGCGTGTTGTAGGTCTCGATCAGGTCGACGATGGGCTGTTCGTGCTCGTCGCTGGGCGTGGTCGGCAACGTCAGCTCGTCGCCGAACCCCGCGACGCCGAGCACGTTGAACACCAGCACGCTGTGATAGGCCACCACGGCGCGGCCGCTCTCGGAGACGATGGTGGGATGGGCCACGCCCGCCTCGTCGCACACCGCCTGCACGTGGTAGACGACATCGTTGGCGTATTCCTCGAGCGTATAGTTCGTGCTCGACTCGAAGTTCGTCTGCGAGCCGTCGTAGTCGACGCCGAGCCCGCCGCCGACGTCGAGGTACTGCAATCCCGCGCCGAGCTTGCTGAGCTCGGCGTAGATGCGGGCGGCCTCGTTCAGGGCGCCCTTGACAGTGCGGATGTTGGGAATCTGGCTGCCGAGGTGGAAGTGCAGCAGCTTGAAGCAGTCCTCCATCCCGCGCGCCTTCAGGGCGTCGAGGGCGCGCAGGATCTCGGCCACCGTGAGGCCGAACTTCGACCGGTAGCCGCCCGAGCCCTGCCAGCGTCCGCCACCGCGTGCCGCGAGCTTCACCCGAATCCCGATTTGCGGCCGCACGCCGAGCTGCTCGGCGTACTGGAGCACCAGGTCGAGTTCGGTGTACTTCTCGACGACCGGGATGACGTTGCGGCCGATCTTCTGCGCCATCATCGCCGTCTCGACCAGCTCGGCGTCCTTGAAGCCGTTGCAGATGATGGGCGTCTCGTTGGAGGCGACCGCGACCACGGCCAGCAGTTCGGGCTTCGAGCCGGCTTCGAGCCCGAAGTTGAAGGCGCGGCCGAAGTCGAGCACTTCCTCCACCACCTGCCGCTGCTGGTTCACCTTGACGGGGTAGACGCAGATGTACCGACCCTCGTACTGGTGCTGCTGGATGGCGGTCTGGAAGGCATCGTGGATGTCGGCGAGCCGGTGACGGAGGATGTCGCTGAAGCGGATGAGGATCGGCAGCGCGATGCCGCGCAGCTGCAGGCGATCGACGAGCTGCTTGAGGTCGATCGTGCGCTGCGGATCCTTGGTCGGGTGCACGAGCACGTGGCCCTGCGAACTGACGGAGAAGTAGCCCTTCCCCCAGCGGGCGATCTCGTAGAGCTCGCTCGCATCGGTGGCCGACCAGGCATCGGCGCCGGGGATGGGGGATCGGAGACGGCCGGCCGGTGTGCTCATGACCGTCCATCATAGCAACGATGCCCGCCGGCGCGCGGTGCGTGTCGCGGATTTTTCACCGGTCCGGCGGCTCCGCGTGCGGGGCCTGCCTGCCTTCGCCCCGCGTCGCCTCACCCTGCTGCAGGCGGTACACGAACGCGATGATCTCGGCCACCACGCGGTAGAGTTCGGGCGGAATCTGCGCGCCGAGATCGATTCGCGCGAGCACGTCCACCAGCGCGCGATCCTCGTGCACGGGCACGCCATGCTCGCGCGCGAGGGCGAGGATCCGTTCCGCCAGGTGCCCCTCACCGCGCGCAACGAGCCGCGGCGCCCGGTCGCGTCCGGGATCGTATTGCAGGGCCGCGGCGCGCGGCCGGGAAGACTTGCGGCTCATGCGAGCGCGTCCAGCACGGAACCTCCGCGGGGCAACGCCAGCGACGGCAGGGCCTCGAGCGTGGCCTGCGCGGCGTCCACGCACACGCCGGCAGACACCGACCATCGACCGTCGCGTGAGAGCGTGCGGCGCAGCGCGGCGAGATCCTCGTCGATGCGCACCGCCACGTCGGAGCGGGCCACCAGGAACCGCACGCCGAGCCGTGAGCCCGCAAGCTGCGCCTGGACGCGGATGGGCCCAAGTCCAGGAGGTTCCAGCGCGAAGTCGAAGAAGAACTCCTCTGGCACGTGGTCGCCCGCCCGCTTGCGCTTCGCCTCCCTGTCGGTCGTGCCCCGGCGGAATCGCAACTGCGCGATCACCGGCCGGCCGTCGAAGGCGAGCGGCAGATCCATGACCAGGGTCCCGTCCCGCACCCAGTGGTAGGCCGTCTCGACCTGTCGGTTGAGCACGGCCCCGCGCAGTGTCTCGAAGGCGGCCGTCGCAACCGCACCGGCGGGTTGCGCGGGCGAGGCCATCGCACGGGTCGAGGCCGGCCGGACCGGCAGGCCGGCGCCGCGCGCAGGATCGCCGAGCAGGCGCGCGAGCAGGCCGAGCAGCACCTTCAGGTCGGCGGCGATCGCCGGGGGCAGGGGAGCGCCAGGGGCCGGGAGGGCGCCCGGAAGCGAGAGCAGCCAGGCGCGCAGCCGGCTCTCGAAGAGCACGCCGCTGTTCTCGAGCACGTCACGCAGGCGCGCGGCCAGCACGTGCGCCTCGTCGGGCATCGCCAGCTCACCGAGCAGTTGCCTGAGCCGTACGTGCACGTCGTCGGCGCCGGCCTCGGCTGGCGCCGGTGCGAGCATCTGCAGCACGGCGGCGGGATCCGGCACGCCCGACGACGACGTCCGATGCGCGGAGGCCAGTGCCGCAAGGGCCCACTGCTGCTCGGAAATGGCCGGGGCGCCGCCCAGCACCCGCAGGATGACCTCGGCTCCCAGGGTGGCCACCTGCAATTCCAGGGCTTGCCCCGGCACGAGCGGGAGCGTGGTGCGCGCCTCCAACCGCTGGCCGGCCACGTCGAGAAGCGCGTGGCCGCTGCCCGATGCCACGACGCGCGCGGTCAGTTGCTGGCCGACCACCAGTGCGAGCGAGGGCACAGCCCGTGCCGTGGCCGGCGTAATCCGGATCAGCGCGGCATCGATCGGGGGAACCTGCATCGCAGGAAGAGTATCGCCCAGATGCGCCCTCCGGCCGG
>JADZCN010000030.1 GCA_020851565.1 Acidobacteriota bacterium
ACCGGTCGCATCTCGTGAACATCAACAAGATCAAGGAGATCGTCCCTTGGTTCAGCAGGAACTACATCCTCAGGATGAAGGACGCGAAAGCGACCGAGATCCCGGTCAGCCGCACGCAGACGCGGCGCCTGCGGGAGTACCTGAAGCTGTAGCGTTTGGCGACCCCGGCGACGAGGACACGCCTGCCCCGTTCAGGTTCGAGGCCATCGCCCCCCTGACCCCGGCCCCCGCCGCTCCCGTGCCCGTGGCCCCGGCCCCCGCCCACCCGCCCGCTGCCGGGCGCATGGATGTCTGGCGCGACGAGTTCGTCGCGTGGGTGAAGACCCTGGCATCGGCGGCCGTCTACGCCACGCTCATCGTCACGTTTGGGTTCCAGGTTGCGCGCGTCGAGGGCCAGAGCATGGCGCCAACCCTGGCGGACCAGGACCGCCTCATCGTGAACAAGCTGGCCTATCGCCTCGCGGATCCGCAGCGGGGCGACATCGTCATGCTGTACTACCCGCTGAACCCGGACAAATCGTTCGTCAAGCGGGTCATCGCGGAGGAAGGCGACACGGTGCGCGTGGTGGACGGCCGCGTCTACGTGAACGACGTGCCCGTGCCCGACAACCAGGTGCCCCCCGAGTATCGCAGCCACGACGACTGGGGCCCGCAGGTCATCCCCGAGGGCTACTATTTCGTCATGGGCGACCACCGGAACAACAGCTCCGACAGCCGCCACTGGGGCTTCGTGCCGAAGAAGTACATCATCGGCAAGGTGCAGCTGCGCTGGTGGCCGGTGCCCAACGCCACAATCTTCTAGCCCTGACCTCACGTGAATGGAGCGCCCATCAGCCCGCTGATCCAGCCGGAACCGCCACGAATCGGGGGAGGTCGAGCGGACGGCATGGGCACATCCGGGGCGTGGTGGGGCTAGCCGCGTGGATCGCTATGCCGCGGTCTCGCGCGTCCTCGGGCGCGTCCTCGTCCTGAACCTCGGCGTCGCCATCGCGAAGATCGTGCTGGGCTACACGTCCGGCTCGGTCGGGATCCTCTCCGACGGCTACCACTCGCTCACCGACAGCGCCTCGAACGTCGTCGCCATTTTCGGCGTGCGTGTCGCCCGGCGGCCGCCCGACGAGGACCATCCCTACGGCCACCGCAAGTTCGAGACGATGGCATCGCTGGCCATCCTCGTCTTCCTGATCCTGGTGCTCGTGCAGGTGCTGGGTGCAGCCGTCGAGCGTCTGCAGAGCGGCGCCACGCCGGAGGTCGAGGCGCTGGCGTTCTGGGTGATGGGGGGGACGTTCCTGGTGAACGTGGCGGTGGTGTGGTACGAGCGCAGCGCCGGCCGCCGGCTGACGAGCGAGATCCTGCTCGCCGATGCGCATCACACGAGCAGCGACCTGTTCACGTCGGGCGCGGTCATCGCGGCGCTGGTCGGCGTGCGCATGGGCTACCCGTGGCTCGACCCGGTCGCCGCGTTCCTCGTGGCGGGGTTCATCGCGCTCGCGTGCTGGGAGATCTTCCAGGACACCGCGCGCATCCTCGGGGATCGCATCGTGATCGACGAGAGCAACATCCGCGAGGTCGTGCAGTCGGTGCCCGAGGTCCTGGGCTGCCACCAGATCCGCACGCGCGGCTCCGTCGACTTCGTGTTCCTCGACCTGCACGTGTGGATGGACCCCGACCTGCCGCTGCACGAGGCGCACCGCCTGTCGCACGTGGTAAAGGACCGGCTGATGGCGCGCTTTCCCGAGATCAAGGACGCGGTGATCCACATCGAGCCACCGCCGGCGCCCAATCGCTGAATCGCCCGATTGCGCAATCCAATGCGCAATCCCCCAATCACCCAATCACCCGGTGAATCGCTCACTCACCAATTGTCAATCAGCAATGGGCACGCGCCGGTACACGCCGCTCTTGCCACCTCGCTTCTCCACCAGGCATATGTCGCCGACGACCATGCCTCGGTCCACGGCCTTCAGCATGTCGTAGATGGTGAGGCCGGCGACGGCGACGGCGGTGAGGGCTTCCATCTCGACGCCCGTCTGCCCCGTGGTGCGCACGCGGGCCTCGATCTCGTAGCCCGTGCGGGTGGGCGTCAGCTCCACCGAGATGTGAGAGAGCATCAGCGGGTGGCAGAGGGGGATGAGCTCGCTCGTGCGCTTGGCGGCCAGGATGCCGGCCAGGCGTGCGGCCTGCAGCGGGTCGCCTTTCTTCACGGCGCCGGTGCGAATCAGCTTGCGGGCCAGCGCCGACATGGTGACGCGCCCCCGGGCCACCGCCTCGCGAGCGGTCACGGCCTTGTCGCCGACGTCCACCATGCGTGCCTTGCCGTCGGCGCCAACGTGCGAAAGCCGCGCGGCAACGGATTCCCGTCGCGAGAGCCGTCCCGTCGTGGAGGTCCCTCCCGGCGCGGCCGTTCCCTTTCCCGGCGGCGTCTGTCCTGTTCCCGGTTCCCGACTCCAGGTTCCCGGCTGGTCCCTACGCGCCATCCTCCCCTCCCTGCGCGAGGTAGAACGACAGGCTCTCGAGCGACACGGTGAGGTCCACGCTCTTCAGTTTCACGCCCGGCGGCACGCGGAGCGTGCCGGGTGAGAAGTTGAGGATGGCCTTCACGCCGGCGGCGACCACCATGTCGAGGACGGGCTGAGCCGATTCGGCCGGCACCGCGATGACGCCGATATCGATGTGCTCGCGGCGCGCCACCTTTCTGAGGTCGCGGATGTCGTGGATGGGCACGCCGCTCCGCGAGGCATCGCCGATCTTCGCGTCGGAGACGTCGAACATGGCGACGATCTCGAAGCCCTCGCGGCGGAAGCCGGGATAGTCGGCCAGCGCCTGGCCCAGGTTGCCCGCGCCGAGCACGGCCACCTTCAGCTTCCGGTCCAGCCCGAGGATTTGTCGCAGGTGCAGCTTCAGGTCCTTGACGTAGTAACCGACGCCGCGCACGCCGAACTCGCCGAAGTACGCCAGGTCCTTGCGGATCTGGGCCGCGTTCAGGTGGAACTGCTCGGCGAGCGTCTGGGACGAGATGGTCTCCACGCCCGAGGCCTCGAGCTGGTTGAGGCACCGCAGGTAGACCGACAGCCGGTTCGTGGTGAGCTCGGACACCTGCTCGGAGGTCGCCCTGCGCTTGTTCGGTGAATTCACAAGGACCCTCAGGATAGCAAAGTCCGATGCTGGTATCATCCCCGCCCATATGGCCGATTCCTCGAAAGGTTTCCAGCCCTACGTCCCCGCGTCCCAGTCGATGGCCGAGTTCACGGCCAAAGCCATCTTCATCGGCGTGCTCTTCGGACTGCTGTTCGGCGCCTCCACCGTGTATCTGGGCCTGCGCGCAGGCCTCACCGTCAGCGCCTCCATCCCCATCGCCGTGCTCGCCCTTTCGGTGCTGAAGCACCTGGGCGGCTCCACCATTCTCGAGAACAACATCGTCCAGACGATCGGGTCCGCGGGCGAGTCGGTGGCGGGCGGTGTGGTCTTCACCATCCCGGCCCTCATCTTCCTGCTGCCCGACGGCCCGGGGTACTTCAACTACACGCAGATTACGATGCTGGCCTTCGCGGGCGGCATCCTCGGCGTGCTGATGATGGTGCCGCTCCGGCGGGCGCTCATCGTGAAGGAGCACGGCGTGCTGCCCTACCCCGAGGGCACGGCCTGCGCCGAGGTGCTCGTGGCGGGCGAGCGCGGCGGCCAGCTGGCCGGCCTGGTCTTCGCGGGCCTGGGCTTCGGCGCGGTCTGGAAGTCGCTCTCGTGGATCTTCAACCTGTTCCTGACCGAGATCGGCTACTCGACCCCGCGCACCAGCCAGTTCCCCAACGCCACGCTCAACGTGGACATCTCGCCCGAGTACATGGGGGTCGGTTACGTCATCGGCCCGCGCATCGCGGGCACCATGGTTGCGGGCGGCGTGCTGTCGTGGCTGGTGCTGCTGCCGCTGCTCACACTGCTCGGCGAGGCCATTCCGACGCCGTTCCCGCCCATTCATCCCAACTTCGCCAACAACCCGGCAACGGGCCAGCCATTCCTGCTCTCGGAGATGGGGCCCGGGCAGATCTGGAGCGCCTACATCCGCTACATCGGCGCGGGCGCCGTGCTGGCCGCCGGCCTCATCACCCTCGGGCGCACGCTGCCGACCATCGTGGCCTCGGCGAAAGAGGGCCTGAAGGGACTGGGCGCCACCTCGAACGGCACGCAGCTGCGCACCGAGCGCGACCTGCCGCTCACGATCGTCCTGGCCGGATCGCTCGCCCTCGCCATCTTCCTCGCGGTGATGCCGGGCCTGCCGACGCAGGGCAACTTCCTCGTGTCCGTCCTCATCATCCTGTTCGGGTTCTTCTTCGCCACGGTCTCGTCGCGCATCACCGGCCTCATCGGCTCGTCATCGAACCCGATTTCGGGGATGACCATCGCGACGCTCATCATCACGTGCATCATCTTCGTGGCCCTCGGCTGGACAGGCGATGTCTACGGGCCGGTCGCCCTCTCGGTGGGTGCCATCGTCTGCATTGCGGCGGCCAACGCCGGCAACACGTCGCAGGACCTCAAGACGGGCTACATCGTCGGCGCCACGCCCTTCAACCAGCAGATGGGGCTGGCCATCGGGGTCGTCGCCTCGTCGTTCGTCATCGGGATGACGGTGCTCTACATGCACCGCGTGTTCGGCATCGGCTCGGCGGAGGTCGCGGCGCCGCAGGCCACGCTGATGGCCACGCTCATCAAGGGGCTGCTGTCGCAGAACCTGCCCTGGGGCCTGGTCCTGGTCGGCGTGTTCATCGCCGTGACGCTGGAGCTCTGTGGGGTGCACTCGCTCTCGTTTGCCGTTGGCGCCTATCTTCCCATTGCGACCACGGCCCCGATCTTCGTGGGCGGGCTGGTCCGGTGGTGGGTGGAACGGAAGACAGGCGAGAAGAGCGAGTCCGATCTCAGCGCCGGCGTGCTCTTCAGCTCGGGCCTCATCGCCGGAGGATCGCTGGCGGGCATCCTCTACGCCATCCTCTACGGCGCAGAGATGCTGGCGCCGTTCCAGGCCATCGGCAACGCGATCGCGTTCCTCCACCACGAGGGCGTGGGCGGACAGCTCGCGGGGGCTGCGCTGTTCTTCGCGCTGGCCGTCATTCTCGCGCGGTACGGGCAAAGGAGGATGGCGTAGCGCGCCCATTGAGCGATTGCCGATTGGCGATTGAGCGATTCATTGGGCGATTGACGATTGGGGCATTGCGGCATTTCGATTGGGTGATTGGGTGATTGCGTGATTGGGTGATTGGGTGATTGGGTGATTGAGTGATTGGGAGATCGCGCCTCGGGGACTCGGCTCTCGCATCGGTCGTGGTCGCCGCGGGAGTGGCGGCGGCCGCCGGGTGCGCCGCGCGGGGGCCCTCGGCCGAGACCACGGCCGCGCTCTCGAATGCAGACGCGCTCGTGCGGCAGGGCTGCTACGTGTGCCTGCAGGAAGCGGCCTCAATCCTCGAGAAGCAGGTGTCCGCCTCACCGTCGCGGCCCGCAACGGTGGCGGCCCGGCTTGTCGAGGCGCGGATCCTCGAGGGGCTGCGGCAGCGTGAGCTGGGCATCGACTCCTCGAAGGCGTTCGCGCGGGCCAGGGAACTCGCCGGACTGCCTGGTGCGCCGCCGGCGGGCGGCCCGCACCGCAGCGGTAATCGGCGGGCTGGCAACGATGGCCTGGACTACACGGCCCTGCTGGACCTCGCCGACCTCGTCACCGGCGACCCGATGGCGCCAGTCTTCGGCACCCGCACACTGCCGTATCCGCAGTGGCAGGCCCGCGTGAAGGCGACGAGCGCGGCCCTCGGCTCGGCCATCCCTGCCTCGAGGCTCGCCACCTACGTGGCGATCTCCGCGGCCTGCGAGGACCGGCAGCTGCGCGAAGCCTTCGATGCCGGGGCCATCGCGAAGGCACACCCGGACACGCCGCTCCTCACCTGGCGACTGGCCACCTGCACGCTCGGCCCGGACGAGTCCGTGGCGGCGCTCGCCGAACAGGACCCGCGGTGGCACGAGGCCTTGTGGTACCTCGGCCGCCGCCAGCTGGCCACCTCGCGCGACGTGCGGCGCGCCTCGGAGCTCTTCGCGCGCGCCGCGGCGGGCCTGCCGGATGCCCCGGCGGTCCTGCTCTCGCTGGCCGGCGCCCAGCAGGCACTCCGCCAGCTCGAGCCCGCGCTGGCAACCTACGACCGCGTGCTGGCCATCACGCCCACGGCGCGGCCCGCGCTGCTCGGCCGCGTCATCTGCCTCACGCACCTCGGCCGCCACGCCGAGGCCGTGGCCACGGCGACCACCATGATCGAGCTGGGCACGTTCCTCATCGGCGATGCGCGGTACTGGCGCGCGTGGAACCACTACCAGCTGGGGAGCCTTGCTGCCGCGGAGGCCGATGCCGAGCATGCCCTGCGGCTGATGTCGAACACCAACGCCTACACCCTGGCCGGCGTCGTGAAGTACGACCTGAAGAAGCTGGACGAGGCGGAGGAGCGGTTGAAGCGCGCGCGGGAGATGGACAGCGCCAATTGCCAGGCCCTCTGGTACCTCGGCCTGGTGCGCACGGCGCGACCGGACTGGGCCGCGGGCGCCTCCGACTTCGCCACCGCCGTATCGTGCTACACGCAGGCGGCCGCCACGGCGCGCGCCGAGCTCGAGGCGCTGGACCGCTCGAACGATCCGCCTGAGACCAGGGCCGCAGCCAGGGCCGAGCACCAGGCGACGCTCGAGTCCAGCGAGCTCAGGGCCGCGCAGAGCGCCTACAACGCCGCGCACTGCATGGCCCGCGCGGGCGACCGTGCGGGCGCCCTCAACTACCTGGCGATGGCCGCGGAGCACCCCGAGATGAAGCCGCAGGCCGATCGCCTCCGCGCGAGCCTGCCCCGCTGACGTCGTCGTCTTCCTCGTGGACGTGGACGTCGTCCTTCAGCTCTTTCACGTAACGCTCGCCTGGTCTGTAGATCTGATGGACCTCCGAAAGCGCGGCGCCAACCGCGTCCCAGCTGCCCTGTCGCTTCTGGTAGTAGATCCAGCCGCGCGACTCGGCCCACTGCGCCAGCTTATGGAGGCCGAACAGCGCGGTGACGAGGGCGGCGCCTGCAGCCACCGGATCCGGATCAGGCACCAGCGGGCTGAGCAGCGCCCACCCCACCCAGACGATCGCGCCGCCGGCGAGCGCGGCCATGAACCAACGTGACAAGCGCACCATCGTGGCCTCGCCGTGCTTCGAACCTCCGTGCTTCGAACCCTCGTGACAAACGTCAGGGAACAATCCGGAACCCGTACGTGGCGCTCTCCTTCCCGACCGTCACCTCGAGCACGAAATCCCCCTGTGCCAGCGGCGCCAGCGTCACATCGGCCACGACGTAGCGGGCGTTGAACGGCTGGTCGATCCGCTCCGACGTGGTCACCGGCAGCGGCAGCGCCGCGCCCTCGCGCGTCAGGACGCGCCCGCTCGTGGTCAGCGCGCCCGCGGCCAGCACCGGCACCTCGACGCGCAGCCGCTCGGTGCGGCGGAAGCGCGGGTCGGCCGTGGGCTGATAGGCCAGGCCGGTGGTTGGCCCCCGGCGGAAGGCGACGGTCGCGCCGCTGATGCTCTGTCCCTCGGCCGCGACGATGGCTTGCGTGGCGGCGCGGATCGAGTCGCGCCCCTTCGCCGCGCGTCCCTCTACGCGAACCGTGTACCTCCCGGGCGCCAAGCCACCCTCGGGCCCCTCCACGATCACGCTCCGCTGACCGGCCGCAATCGTGGCATCCAGCACGATGGGCGCGCCCCCTCGCTCCGACTCGATGAACAGCTGCAGGGTCCCGCCGGCCTGCCAGTCCGGCAGCTTCAGCGTGGCCGCATCCAGTTCCACCACCGCACGCACGCGGTCCGCGAGCCCCACGGCCTGGACCCGCACGGGGAGACTGCCCCGGCCCGGGATGATCGCGTCCAGCGCGCGCGACACGGCCGGCGGCGGCGCGGGCCGAGCGCCAGGCGCCCCGGGGCCGCCGATGGCGGCGCCGGCAGCACGGGCTTCCGCCTCGGTCGGCGCCAGGTATCCGGGACGCGCGCGTACCTCCACATCGGGGCGCTTCACCTTCACAGTGATTCGGCGGAAGCGCCCGTCGAGCTTCGGGTTCGTCGAGTAGTAGCTGAGCAGGTAGTAGGCGCTCGTATCCGCCAGCATGCGCTCGAGCGCGCCGTCGGTGTCGTTGGTGCCCAGCACCCACGCACCGTCGGTCTGCTCGGCCAGTTCCCGCAGCCCGTTCTGCCGGTTGGCGAGACGCTGCCGGTCGAGCTCCGGCGAGGAGGGACGAAATGCCCCGCCGATCGCGTCGTCGAACACCACCAGGCCGCGAGGATCCAGGGGATAGAACGACACGTTGGCGCGGTTGGCGCGTTGCGCGAGCTGGCGAATCTCCAGCTCGTGATCGATGTACGACAGCATCACGCGCTCGCGCTCGCACGAGTCCAGACTGCCGGCGCCGTAGCCGCCCTCACGAGGATCCGGCTGGGTCGTCACGCGGCCGTCGATGCCCACGCCGACGGGCGGCGCACCGCCTGGCGTGGACCCACCCAGCGGGCGCGCCAGCTGATCGTTCCGCCTGAAGAGAATCCAGCCCTCCGAGAGCAGGACGACGAACTTGCGCTCCTCGCGAAGCCCATCGAGGTGGCGCACCATGCTGTCGAGGGCACGCAGCGTCTTCTGCTCGCGCCGCCGCTCGATCATCTCCTGGGCAATGCCGGCGGTGCTGCCCGAGTCGGGATAGCAGGTCCTGATGTCCTGCTCATGGGGATCGAGCGTGTTCAGCCGGTCGCGCTGACCCCAGGTCCAGGCGTCGCGAAGGATCCGATCGATGCCCTCCCCTCGCCGCGTCAACGTCATGTTCTGGGGCGTGATGTCGGGCGTCATCACGCCGACGAGGTCCCTCGGCCCCACCACCTTGTCGAGAAACCCCGCCACGGCGTCGGAGGAGCGTGCCGACCCATCCAGCCCGACGTGCCAGTTGTCCAGGAAGATCACGAACAGGCGTGCATCGGGATCCTGCGCGGCCTCGCGCTGGTCGCGCGTCGAGCTCGGGTTGGGAGCCGCGGTCGTGACGCCGTTGCCGTCGTGCGCCCGGATGAGCTCGAAGTTCTCCACCTTCTGCGGCTGATCGTCTTCGAAGACCTCGAAGTCCTCGGCGGCCAGATCCGTTACCGGCTGGCCGTCGGCCGTGACATAGGCGTCCAGCCGCACCAGGTTCGTGCCCGCGCGGAAGCGCGGCATCGGCTCCTGCGCCGGTTCCTGCTCCGCCTGCTGGGCTGCCCCTGGAAGCAAGCTGACCGCGAGCGCGAGGATCGTGAGTGCCCCGGCCAGCAGCGAGGGGGCGCGCGAGGTGCGGCGCATGCTCACACTCTACAAGGGTTCTGGGGGTTCTGGGGGTTCTGGGGTTCTGGGGTTCGGCGGTTCTCGGGTTCTCAGGTTCCCGGGTTCTGGGGCGCCTGGGCGCTCAACGAGCGAAGGCGGGGCGCCTGAGCCAGCGCCAGATCCAGCGCACGGCCAGGATCATCGCCAGCAGGATGGCCGCGCTCGCGCCGAGCGCGATGAGCGGGTACTTCAGCGTGATGACGCCGAGCGCCACGACGAACACGTCCTCGATGAGGCTGAGCGCCCAGTTCGAGAACGGCTCCGGGCTGGCGTTGGCGGCCACACGCGTGCTGGCCTTCGTGGCGTGGCTGCCGGCGGCCACCGCGCCGCCCAGGAGTGCCACCAGACCCTCGACCGTCGGTGACGCCTCGCCGAGCGCCGCCACGGCGATGAGTGCGCCGCCCACCGGCCGGACGAACGTGTGGACCGCGTCCCATATCGTGTCCACCCAGGGAATCTTGTCCGCGAAGAACTCCACCGTGTACAGGACGGCGGCGCCGCCGATGATCCACGGGTTGTCGAACACCTGGAACTGCGCGGGGAGTGCCACCCAGCCGTAGCGCGCGGCGAGCCCCACCAGCGCGACCGTGGCGTACAGATTCACGCCGGCGGCGAGTGAGAAGCCCAGCGTCCGTCCCAGCGTGACGAGAATATCCATCTGCCGTCTGTCCAGTTACTGACGCAGCAGCGCCTCAATCCGTTCGCGCACCACGGTAATCAGCTCATCGCGATCGTCCACGGAGAGGCCCTTCGTCGGCACCGGCTCCCCGATCCGCACGTCCACGTTCACCGGCCGTACGATGGCGCTCCCTTTCCGCATGGCATCTCGCCCGCCGGAGATGGCCACCGGCACGATAGGCGCCTGGGCCTTGATCGCCATGATGAACCCGCCCTTCTTGAAGGGCAAGAGCTCCGCGGTCCGGCTGCGGGTGCCTTCCGGGAAGATGAGGAACGAGTTCCCGCTGCGGATGGAGGCCGCGGCCTGCTCGATGGCACCCATGGCCGCCTCCTTCTGTTCGCGCGGCACCGGGATGAACCCGCCGACCTGGATCACGGTGCCCAGGATGGGCAGCTTGCTCAACTCCGCCTTGTAGAGGATGTGCAGCCGGCGGTGGAGCGCCCGGAACAGGACAGGTGGGTCCACGTTGCTCTGGTGGTTCGAGCAGAACACCACGGCCTGCCCCACGGGCACGTGCTCACGGCCCCTGACGCGATAGCGGATACCCGCGAGGCCGAGCGCCAGCATGACGCCGATGTGCCCCAGCTCGTAGAGCAGACCCTTCAGTCTCAACGGCACCGCGATAGCCAGCCCGATCGGACCGGCCACGGCGACATAGAGCGCGACAACGACGTAGGTGACGACGGAGCGAACGGCGGCGACGAGGGTGGACATCAGTGATGATCGAGCCGGGAGTCGGGAGTCGGTAACCGGGCGTCGGAAGCCGGGAGACGGCAGCGGCGCAACCTATTCAGCACGGTGCACTACGCACCCGTGCACCCTTGCACCCTTGCACCCCTTGCACCCGTGCCGCCAGTCAAGGCGTCTCCGCCGGCGGCTTCAGCTCATATCCGGCAGGAGGCACGGCGCCCATCAAGTGGGTCACGAAGTAGTCCCAGCGCCGGCGCATCATGTAGGGCTCGTTCCCGAAGCCATGGCCGCGGTTTGGAAGGATGATGAGATCGAAGTCCTTGTTCGCCTTGATCAGCTCGTTTACGACGAGCAGCGTGTTGTAGACCGGCACGTTGCTGTCCATCGTCCCGTGTGCCAGCAGGAGCCTGCCCTTCAGCTGGTGCGCGACGAGCTGGTTCGCCTGGTTGTCGTAGTTCGACTTGCCGCCGGCCTGGTTCTCGAGCAGCCCCTGCCACTTCTCACCCCAGTCGTCCTCGTAGTTGCGGTTGTCGTGGTTGCCCGCCTGTGACACGCCCACTTTGAAGAAGTCCGGGTAGCGGAACATGGCCCCGGCGGTGGCGTAACCGCCGCCGGAGTGTCCGTAGATGCCCGCGCGGCCGAGGTCGATCCACGGGAAACGCGACGCCAGTTCCTTCATGCCGGCCACCTGGTCCGGCAGCGTGTTGTCCCCCATGTCGCCGTAGTACTTCTCGTGGAAGCGCTTCGAGCGCCACGGCGTGCCCATGCCGTCAATCTCCACGACGACGAAGCCGAGCTCGGCGAGCGCCTGCGTGTCGGCGCGAGAGGCGGCGAACTGCCGGCTCCCCACGCTCCCCGTCTGCGGGCCCGGGTAGATGTGATTGATGATCGGGTACTTCTTCGACGGATCGAAGTGCGTGGGCCGGAACAGCAGGCCGTAGAGATCGGTGACGCCGTCGCGCGCCTTGACCGTGATGCGCTGCGGCGGCTGCCAGCCCGCAGCCACGAGCTTCGAGACGTCGGCGCTCTCCAGCGCCAGCACCTCCGCGCCCGCCTGGTCGCGCAGCACCGCCGTTGGCGGCGTGTCGGGCGTGCCCCACACGTCCACCACCACCGAGCCGTTCGGGGCGAGCGAGACGTCGTGGTCCGCATCGGCCGGCGTCAGCAGCCGGAGGTCCTCCCCGTCCATGCCCACGCGGTAGAAGTGGCGGTAGTAGGGATCCCGCCCGCCTTCCCGGCCCACCGCCTCGAAGTAGATCACGCGCGCGTTCTCGTCCACGCGCTGCAGCTCGGTGACGTTCCAGTCGCCGCTGGTGATCTGCCGTTTCTGCTGGCCGGTGGCAAGGTCATAGAGGTACAAGTGCCCCCAGTCGCTGCGCTGCGAGAACCAGATCACCTCGTTCGACTTCGGCAGGTAGCGCCAGTTGGCGCGGCCGTTGCCCGACTCGAAGAACGTCCCCACCAGCTCGTGCATCACGTCGCGGATGGCGCCGGTCTGGATGTCGGCCACCTTGAGCTCGGCCAGCTTGTGATCCCGTGAGGACGAGACGAACGCCAGGCTGGAGCTGTCGGGCGCCCACTGCACGTCCACCCAGTCGCCACCGCAGATCACGTCGTCACAGAGCGTGGAGCGGTGCTGGTCCGGCGGCATCTTGAAGCGGACCACCTTCTTCGCGTCCACGTCGATGACCACCCGCTCGATCATCGTGATGACCTTGTCGCCGGGCAGCGGGTACTTCCACGCGAGCAGGTTCGGGTGTCCCACGCGCGTGTCCACGAGGTACATCTCGCCGGTGCCGCGCTGATCCTGCTGGAAGGTCGCGATCTTGCGCGAGTCGGGCGACCACTTCACCACGGGGCGGTCGCTGAAGCGCCAGCCGGCATTGTCGGTGGCGTAGCCGTAGTCCTTCACCCCGTCGGACGTGAGCGGCGTCTCCTGGCCGCTGGCCACGTCGCGAACCCACAGGTTCCAGTCGCGGATGAACGCCGCCCGCTTCCCGTCCGGGGACAGCACCTCGGGACGGGGCGCGGGCCGGTCCTCGGCCTTGCACGCCGTGCCGCCCACGTCGCATGTGAAGCGCCGGCTGTTCAGGTTGAAGGACACCGTCGTGCCGTCGGCTGCCAGGTCGATGGACTGGAACGGCAACTTCGCCCGTTCGTAGGTGCGTCCGGCAGCGACGGAGAGCGCCGCCGCAACCTTGTCGTGATCGAAGGCCGGGGCCTTTGTGCGCTTGACCGGGTCCACCAGTACGAACTCGGGGCCCACCTCCCGCAGCGTCCGGTACCAGAAGCGTCCGTCCGGCAGCCACGTGGGACGCACGCCCGCGTTCAGCACCAGCGGGTTGGTGTTGTAGCCCAGGAACTTCTCGGCGCGGGTGTAGTCCTCGGCGGTCAGCTGTCGCGGCGACTGGGCCTCGGCCGCGGGCGAGGCCATCAGCACGACCGCGACGGCGGCGAGGACAAAGCGGTGGGGACGCATCATGAACGGTCGGGCCTCCAGCGAGTCGATGATACTTCCGGCGTACACAGAACGGGCCGGTGAACGGGTAGGCTCACCGGCCCTTCGGTTCTTGGGTCTTGGGTCTTGGGACGTGGGTCTTGGGACTTGAGACTTGGGTCTTGGGATCCTCGATCTCCCGCCGCTAGCTCGCGCGGGCCTGCCGTGCCGCCGGCTTGGCCGCCACGGCACGCGCGGCGGGCTTGGCCGCGGTGGCCTTGGCCGGCGCCGGCTTGGCGGCGGCGCGGGCCTGCGCGCGCTGCTGCGCTCGGGCCTTCATCATGAAGCAACGCTCGAGCGCCTGGTTCACCCGATCCTCGATGCTGGCCGGCGACAGGCGCATCACCTCGGACACCTCCGAGACGATGAGCGACTTGGCGCGGTCGAGCATGCGCTTCTCGCGGAACGAGAGGCTCTTGGACTTGGCCAGGAACGTGAGGCTCTTCAGCACGTCGCACATGTCGTAGATCGACCCGGTGCGCATCTTGTCGGAGTTGTCCTTGAAGCGCCCTTTCCAGTTCTGGTGGTTGTCGATCTTGCCGTCGCTGAGCAGCGTGAACAACCGCTCCACTTCCTCGTCCGTGATCGCACGCCGCAGGCCGACGTTGTCGACGTTGGCGACGGGCACGAGCACCGTGGTCTCGTTCGCGATGATGCGGAGGTGAAAGAACCCGGTAGTGGTGCCGAGAATGGTTTTCTCTTCGACCTTCTCAACGACACCGAGACCGTGATTCGGGTAGATGACCTTGTCGCCGATCTGAAATGACACTTGAGCCTCGTTTCGACGCGTGGGTTGGCTGGGAACGGCGTGCCCCAAAGGTGAATTCAGTATAGCCGACCGACCCCCGAAAATCAACGGATTTGCTCGGAAAACCGCGTGTTTTCTGCGGTTCACCCGTGGTCGGATCCGCGCCGGCTCCGCCCGGCGGCCGTGGGCAGTGGAATGGCCCCGGTTCGGCCGGAAAACCGGGGACTCCGGGGTAAACTGACTCGCCATGACCCGCCCCGTCCAGGCCCTGATCGGCCTGATCTTGATCATCGCCGGCTCAACATTGGCCGCACAATCGGCCGCCCAGCCGTCCAGCCCATCCGTAGGCCAGAAGCGTCCGGATGCCCCTCAGCTGGCACCCTACGTTCCCACGCCTCAGGACGTGGTGGACCGCATGCTCGCCCTGGCGGGGGTTACAAAAAATGACATGGTCGTGGACCTCGGCTGTGGGGATGGCCGCATCCCGATCACGGCCGCCCGGGTCTATGGGGCCCGCGGGATCGGGGTCGACATCGACCCGCAGCGGATTGCGGAGGCCAACGCCAACGCGAAGGCCGCCGGGGTCACTCACCTGGTGGAGTTCAAGCTCCAGGACGCCATGACGACGGATGTCTCCGGTGCCACGGTGATCACCTTGTACCTGCTGTCCTCCTCCAACCTGAAGCTGCGCCCCATCCTCACCCGCCAGTTGAAGCCCGGCGCCCGCATCGTCGCGCACAACTTCGCGATGGGCGACTGGGAAGCGGAAAAGATCGAGACGTTCACGGACAAGGAGGGCCGGACCAGAACGATCTACCGCTGGACGGCAGACGGAAAAGTGCGACAGTAGCCTGATCCCTGATCCCTTGATCCCTGATCCCTGATCCCTGAATCCCTGATCCCTGATCCCTTGATCCCTGATCCCTGAATTCCTGCCCTATGGACTACGAGAAGCTGGGACTGTTCTACCTGGGCAAGCAGTACGACATCCAGGCACGGGCGCGGACCGACGTGCCGGTGCTCTACGACTCGTCCGACCTGGTCACGCACGCCGTCATCGTCGGGATGACGGGGAGCGGCAAGACGGGGCTGGGCATCGACCTCATGGAAGAGGCCGCCATCGACGGCATCCCCGTCCTGGCCGTGGACCCCAAGGGGGACCTCGCCAACCTGCTCCTCACCTTCCCCGGCCTGTCGGGCGCGGAGTTCGCGCCCTGGGTGAACCAGGACGAGGCGCGTGCTGCGGGCCAGACGCCGGAAGCCTACGGCGCGGCGGAGGCGGCGAAGTGGGCGAAGGGCCTGGCCGACTGGGGCCAGGACGGTGAACGCATCACGCGCCTCAAGGGCGCCGCCGACTTCGTCGTCTACACGCCGGGCAGCACCATGGGGCGGCCGGTCTCCATCGTGGAGTCGTTTGCCGCGCCGCCCGCCTCGGTGGTGGACGACCCGGACCTGCTGGGCGACCGCGTTTCCACGGCGGCCACCAGCGTGCTGACGCTGGCCGGGGTGGACGCCGAGCCGCTCCGGAGCCGCGAGCACGTCCTGGTGTCGACGCTCTTCGCCGATGCCTGGAAGGCGGGCCAGGACATGGACCTGGCGGGCCTCATCGGCGCGGTCCAGAACCCGCCCATCGAGAGGATCGGCGTGATGGATCTCGAGGCGTTCTTCCCCGCGAAGGACCGCTTCACCCTGGCCATGCAGTTGAACCAGCTGCTGGCGGCGCCGAGCTTCGCCGCGTGGCTGCAGGGCGATCCGCTGGACATCGACGCGATGCTCTACACGCCCGAGGGCAAGCCCCGCGTCGCCGTCGTCTCGATCGCGCACCTCGACGATCACGAGCGGATGTTCTTCGTGTCGCTGCTGCTCAACGAGCTGGTGGCCTGGATGCGGGCCCAGCGCGGCACGTCGAGCCTGCGCGCGCTGGTGTACTTCGACGAGATTTTCGGCTTCCTGCCGCCAGTGGCCAACCCGCCGTCGAAGGCGCCGCTGCTGAAGCTGCTGAAACAGGCCCGTGCGTTCGGCGTGGGCCTCACGCTGGCCACGCAGAACCCGGTGGACCTGGACTACAAGGCGCTCTCGAACTGCGGCACGTGGATGCTGGGCCGCCTGCAGACCGAGCGCGACAAGGCGCGGGTCCTGGACGGGCTGGAAGGCGTGGCCGCCAGTTCCGGCGAAGGCTTCGATCGCGCGGCGCTGGACCAGCTGCTGTCCTCCCTCGGCAAGCGGATCTTCCTGCTGCACAACGTGCACGAGAAGCATCCCGTGGTGTTCGAGACGCGGTGGACGCTGTCGTACCTCCGTGGACCGATGGGGCGGGACGAGATCCGCCGGCTCTGCGGCTCCGCAGACGCGGCATCCAGGGCCACCGTGTCCGACAGCGGCGTCGCAAGGCCCCCTCAAAGCCCCGCGGATTCCGTCCCGTCTGCGCTCTCTGCGCCATCTGCGGCCCCTGCCCCATCCGGGTTGTCTGCGCCATCTGCGGCCCCTGCGCCATCTGCGTTGTCGGCGTCCTCTGCGGCCCCGGTGCTGGATCCCCAGATCAAGCAGCTCTTCATCCCCTCGCCTGCAGGATCGGTGTTATCGCCTTCGGTGTTGGGTGTTGCGCGCGTCTCCTACAGCGATGCGAAGCTCGGCATCGACGAGACGCGGGACGTCGCCCTCGTCACGCCCATCGCGGATGGTGCGGTCGCCGTGGACTGGGAGCACGCCGAGCCGGCCAGCTTCGACGTGGACCACCTGGAGACCCGGCCGCCTGCGGGCGTGGCCTTCGCGCCGCTCCCCGCCGCGGCGGCACGGGCGCGCAGCTACGCCGCCTGGGAGACGGCCTTCGCGCGGTGGGCCGGCCAGACCCAGGCCATCGAGCTGCTGCGGAGCGTGCGTGCGAAGGTCACCTCCGCGCCGGATGAATCGGAGCGGGCCTTCCGCATCCGCGTGACCGAAGCGATGCACGAGGGCCGCGACGCCGCACTGGAGAAAGTGCGCGCGAAGCACGCAGCGAAGATTCGCACGGCGGAGGACAAGGTCCGCCGTGCACAGGCCGCGGTGGAGCGCGAGTCGCAGCAGGCCGCGGAGTCGAAGGTCTCGACGGCGGTGTCCTTCGGCGCCACGGTGCTCGGCGCGCTGCTGGGCCGCAAGGCCGTCAGCGCCAGCACGCTCGGCCGTGCGACGACGGCGGCCAAGGGGATGGGCCGGATGTCGCGTGAGGCGGCGGACGTGGCGAGGGCGGAGGCCAACGTGGAGGCACTCACGCAGCAGCTCGCGGACCTGCAGGCCGCACTCGAGGCCGAGATGCAGGCGGTCGGGCAGCAGTGGGATCCGGCGACCGACGAACTCGAGCGCGTGGTGGTGAAGCCCAAGCGCGGTGGCGTGTCGGTGCAGCTCTTCGGGCTTGTCTGGCAGCCACACTGAGCGCGCGGTCATGGTGAGCAACCGCTCGATGCCAGCGGCGACGGTCATCCCCGTCCTGGGCTATCCCGACGTGGCGGCCGCGGCGCGCTGGCTGTGCGAGGCATTCGGCTTCGAGGAGCGGCTGAGGATCGGCGACCACCGGATCCAGCTGCATGCTGGCGACGGCGGAGCGGTGGTGGTTGTCCGCGCCGGCCGTCCCGGCCAGGACGCCGCTGCACGTGCCGGACGGATCGACTCGGTGATGGTCCGCGTGGCAGACGTGCGGAGCCACTGCGCGCGTGCCCGGAGCGCCGGGGCGTCCATCGTGCAGGAACCAACCGATTTCCCTTACGGCGAGCGCCAGTATTCCGCAATCGATCCAGCCGGGCACGCCTGGACCTTCTCCGAGTCCATCGCGGACGTCGATCCGGCATCGTGGGGCGGAACGCTGATGCAGGGCACGGGGCCGCAGATCAACACAGATGGCGCAGAACACGAGTGAGGAGGCAGACGAGCCTGCCTGTCCATGCGAGTCACCTGCGCTATCTGATCCATCTGCATTCTGGGGACCGCTATAATCTGAGTCGGGCCGGAGTGGCGGAACTGGCAGACGCGCGGGACTCAAAATCCCGTACTCCTTGCGAGTGTGTGGGTTCGATCCCCTCCTCCGGCACCACCCGGCATCCACGCGTTCCCCGGCGTCCCAGGACAACGGTGCATGGCGCAGAAGCCCCGGCAGCCGGACACAGCACGCGCACGGTACGACTCCGCCTTCGCGCCGGCTCTCGCGCTGGCTGTCCTCTTCCTTGCCGTCTACGCGTTCGACTGCGGCCAGGGGTTCATCACTGACGACTTCAACCTGATCCTTCACGGCGCGTTCGACGGTCCTGGCGCGCTCTGGCGAATCTTCACCACCTCGGTCGGCTTCTATCGCCCGCTCGTCTCCCTGACGTTCGGCGTCAACCACTGGCTGTTCGGGCTCGACCCGATCGGTTACGGTCTCTTCAACCTGGCGCTTGCCGGCGTGTGTGCCGTCCTGGTCTGGCGCCTGGCAAGGGGCCTCGACCTCGCCAACGGCCTCGCCGTCACCGCAGCGGCGTTGTGGCTCTTCAACTTCCACGGCATCAACATGTCCGTCCTCTGGCTGAGCGGGCGTTCGTCGCTCCTCTCCACGGCATTCAGCCTCCTGGCGGCGATCGCATGGCTTCGCCCCGCGGCCTGGCCGGCCGCCCTCGCCTGCCTGGCCGCGATGTTCTCGAAAGAGGAGGCCGTGACGCTGCCCCTGCTCTTCTCCAGCTGGGCGCTCATCCTTCGCCGCGGCGGAGGCGGGCCGGATGGGGACATGAGGCTGCGCGACACCGCGCCGCTCTGGCTGGCGTTGGGGATCTACCTCGCGTGCCGCGCCTCGACCGACGCGTTCTGGATCGGCTCCGCCCCGGAGTACTACCGTCCCGCGGTTGAGATTGGCCGCGTGGCGGTCAACGTCGCTCACTATGCCGACCGCTCGATGACGTTCTCGGCCATGGCCGTGCTGCTCTGCGTCATGGTGGTGCGCCGCGTGCCGTGGCCGTGGCCTCGCTCCAGCCGCATCGCAGCCCTGGGCGCCGCCTGGATCGTCACGGGCTTCGCGCTCACGGCCTTCCTCCCCGTACGTTCAAGCCTCTACGCGGTGTTTCCAAGCGTGGGCGCCGCGCTCGTGGCGGCCTCGGTCATTGGTGACGTGCTCCGGTATGGTTCTCCGCGCACGGCAGCGCGGCTGGGATGGTCCGGCGTCCTCCTCGTGGGACTGCTGCTGCCCGTCTACTGGTCCCGCAACGTGCGCTGGACCGAGCTGGCGAAGGTCTCCTCTTCGGTGTCCGCCCAGCTCGCCCTCCGTCGCGACACCATCCCGACCGGCTCCTCCATCGTCATCGTGGACGACGATGCGACGCGCGCGAACCTGAGGAATGCGTGGGCTGGCCACGTGCCCCAGATGGCCAGGCTCGTGTTCGGCGACCGATGGACGATCGAGGTGGTTGCGCCCGGAACCGCCGAGGTGCTCGCGGCCGACGCGGTCGTCCTCGAGTTCCGTGGCGGCCAACTCCGGGAGCGCCCGCCGCACGTCGATGGGCTCGACGGTTCCGCCGGCAACCCCTCGGTGCAATCCGGGACGGTTCGGGAGTAGACTGTCGCGCGGCAACGGGAGCCCTTCTCACTTCTCACTTCCAACTCCTCACTTCTCAACCGGGGACCACTATGCCAGCGACGTCTCGCCTCTTCCTCGGAGTCTTCGTTCTTGCCGCCGCCCTCGGAACGGCGTGCAGCTCGCCGCCCGCCGAGCAGGCCGCGGCGCCGGCCACGCCGGCCCCGGAGTTGCCCGCCCGCGAGGCGCTCATCGCGCGCGCGAAGTCGCTGGAGCTGAACACGCCTTACGAGCCCGTCCCCGGCAACGCGCTGGAGCATCACACCTCCGGCTACGCGAAAACGATGTGCTCGGCCGTGTTCATCTCGGGCCTGGATCCCGAGGTGGCCGCGGAGGCCGTCGGCTACTTCACCGGCCCCTACGCCGAGCGCAAGAAGGTGGGCAAGCCCGTCGTGGACCGCGCGAAGAGGGAAGTGCGCATCACCATCCCGGACGGCCCGACCCTCACCGCGCGCCACTTCGGTTCGCAAGGTTGTGTCACGCTGCCCCCTGGCCGCGATGAGCTCTTCTACAAGCCGGTCACGGTGCGGCCCAACCTGCCGGACGCGAAGGCAACGCCATGGCCGATGGGCGACAGGCTGCCCGCGGATCCGCTGCCTGCCGGGGTCGACGAGGCGAAGCTGAAGCAGGCCATCGACGCGGCCTTCGAGCCCGCCGAAGGCCTCACCTCCGCCTTCGTCGTCACGCACAAGGGGCGGCTCGTTGGCGAGCGCTACATGGACGGCATCACCTCGTCCACGCCGCTGGAGAGCTGGTCCATGGGCAAGAGCGTGACCGCCACGATGATGGGCATCCTCATCCAGCAAGGCGCGTACAAGCTGGACCAGCCGGCGCCGATTCCCGAATGGCAGGGCGCCGGGGATCCGCGCCAGCAGATTCGCATCCAGGACATCCTGCGGATGTCGAGCGGCATCCGCATCATCGCGCCCAACGATCCGGACTACGATCCGAACGGCCCCTACCCCGACCACCTGTATCTCTACACGGGCCGCGTGGACTCGTTCAAGTACGCAGCGACACGCCCGCAGCAGTGGCCGCCCAACACCGTGGGCCGGTACCGCAACACCGATCCGGTCCTCACCAACTACCTGATCCGTCTCGCCGTCGAGAAGCGCGGCGAGGACTACCTCTCGTGGCCGCAGCGCAACCTCTGGGACAAGATCGGCGTGCGGACGATGGTGATGGAGACCGACCCGTACGGGAACTTCCTCACCCAGGGCTACGAGTTCATGTCGGGGCGCGACTGGGCGCGCCTGGGCAACCTGTACCTGCAGGACGGCGTGTGGAACGGGCAGCGCATCCTGCCCGAGGGCTTCGCGAAGTTCGTCAGCACCATCGCCCCCGCGTGGGAGGCCGACAAGCGGATGATCTACGGGGGCTTCTTCTGGATCAACGGCGACGGCCGCTACCCCATCCCGAAGGACGCGTACTACATGTCCGGCGCCGGCGGGCAGACCACGATGATCATCCCGTCGCACGATCTCGTCGTGGTGCGTATCGGCCACTTCAAGGGATCGCGTCCCGGCGGCGAGGCGTTCCAGCGAGCGCTCGCCCTGCTGATGGAGGCAATTCCTGCGACGAATTAACAATTGTCACAGGGACTGTCCCTGTGACAGCCCCCGGACGTTCAGGCGCGGCACGCGGCCACGAGCGTGTCCACGTTCGCGTCCGGGGTGGCGAACCCGCACACCAGTCTGACCACGTCGTCGCCCAGCGCCGGCCAGTCGAGGAACTCGAACCCCTGCGTGCGCAGGCGGTCGCGCAGCGGACGTGGCACGCGCGGGAAGACCAGGTTGGCCTCCACGGGCACTACCAGTTCGAGCCCCGCCGCGCGCAGCCCCTCACCGAGTCGATGCGCGCTGGCGTTGGCGGCGCGGGCATTCGCCAGCCAGAGGTCGTCGGCCAGATACGCCTCGAGCTGCGCCGAGAAGAAGCGCATCTTCGACGAGACCTGCCCCGCGCGCTTGCGGCGATGAGCGAGTTCCTCCGCGAGGTCCCGGCGGAACACCACCACGCCTTCAGCCGTGAGCGTGCCGTTCTTGGTCGCGCCGAACGAGAGTGCGTCCACGCCGAGCCGCCACGAGAGATCGGCTGCCGAGCAGCCAAGCGCCACGAGAGCGTTGGCGAAGCGCGCGCCGTCCATCTGCACCGCGAGCCCGTGGCTGCGGGCCACCTCGACCAGCGCGCCCAACTCGTCCGGCGTGTAGACGGTCCCGGCCTCGGTAGCCTCGGTCACACTCAGCGTCGAGGGCTTCCCCGCGTGCGTCGTGAGGCGCACCTGGCCATCGAGCTGCTCGGGAGCAATCTTCGCGCCGGGCCCATCCACCGTCAGCAAGCGCGCGCCGCCGCTGAAGAACTCCGGCGAACACCACTCGTCGCGGACGATGTGGGCGAGGCGATGGCAGAAGACGACGCCCCACGGCGGCGTGACGGCAGCCAGCGACAGGCCGTTGGCCGCCGTCCCCGACGACACGGGAAAGACAAAGGCCTCGTGCTCGAAGACCTCCGAGAATCGCGGGTTCAATCGCGCAGTGATGGGGTCGTGGCCGTACGGATGCGTCGGCGTGTCGTTCACCCGCGCCATGGCCTCGAGGATGGCGGGCGGGCAGCCGAGGATGTTGTCTGAACGGAAGTTCATGGTCGTCGGGTGACTTCGATGACGGCCCGGGCCGGTGGCTCGGTCACGGTGACGCGAATCGCGGGCGGCTCGCCGCTCACATAGACGAAGGCCGGCCGTGCGCCGGCGGTACCCTCCGTGGGCTCGACGCGCCTGAACTCGGCCGCGCGCCTCAACTTGTCGAGCGCTCCCGGGGCGAGGATCACGGCGAGGCCGTGCGCGGCGTCGCCTGGTCCAGCAGCCGCGATCGGCTCGGCCGCGTCGGGGCGCTCGACGAGGTCGAACGCAGTGCCGAGGATCTCGCCGTTCTCGCGATCCGAAAGGGAGACCGCCGAGAGGGCGGCCTTCACCACCTCGAAGGGGTCCGGCGCCGTGCGCGTCGCGGAGGTCTGGGCCGCCGCCGGCACGAGCGCTCCCGCCGTGGCGGTGGCACAGAACACCACGAGGGCACGGTGGAACACGTACCACACGACGGCCAGCAACGGCCCCGGCGCTGGGCGGCGATCGGGCATCGTGAGCGGACCCACGCCGCCTGTCAGTCCACGAGGTTCCAGAGGTAGGTGCCCCCGACGGCGACACGCCAGAAGTTGAAGTGCCTGGGACGGGATGGATCAGGGTGATCCGCGAGTGTCGTGAGGTAGCGAACGTCGCCGCGGACGGCGAACGACTCGCGCAGGACGTACTGCACGCCGCCGCCAGCCGATGCCCCCCAGTCGGACCACGCGCGCACCTCGGCACACCCGAATGCGCACGTCCGCCCGCGAAGGCCGCCTGCTCCGGCGACGACGAAGGGCCGCAGTCGGCCCTTCGGCCACATCCCCATCACGTTGAGCATGTAGCTCTGGACGTCCAACCCGCCCGTGCGCCCGTTGTCGTCGTCCGCATAGCCGAAGTCGACCTCGACGCCCCAGCCGGATTCCTCGAGGATGGCCAGCGAACCTCCAACCGACAGGGTGTTGCCGCGGCCGTCGTCGCCGCTAGCCACGCCGATGTGCGCAGTGGCCTGCCCGCCCAGGGGCGCGAGACTCATCTGGGCCTCGACGGGGCCGGCGGCGAGCAGCAGGCCCGCCAGGGCAAGGGCGGCGCATGCAGCGCGAGTCATGGTGTCTCCATCCCGTATTCGATCTCCGCTCTCCGGTGTGAGTTCAAAACAGGGCGTGCCCCTCGGTGCGCAGCCAGCGCCGCGCCTCGACCAGCCTCGGGCAGACGGCGGCCACGAGCCGCCAGAAGCGCGGCGAGTGGTTCAGCTCCCGCCGATGCATCAGCTCGTGCAGCATGACGTACTCGCGCACGAAGTCGGGAACGAGGACGAGGCGCCAGTTGAGGGTGATGCCGCCCCGCCGCGAGCAGGAACCCCAGCGCGATCGCTGGTTGCGGACGGTCACCCGGTGCACAGTGATGCCATGGGCGGCGGCAAGCTCCAGGAGCTGACGCGGCAGCTCCTCCTTCGCCTGGCGGTGGAGCGCAGTCACGTTGACCGGGACGACGCGAGGCCGGAGGCGGCGCCGCGCCTGCTGTTCGGCTATCCACGCGCGGCTGGCGTCGACGAACTGCTGCGCCTCGCGCTTCGAGCCCCAACGCGGCAGCGTCACCCTGAGCGACCCGTCGTCCAGCACGCGCAGGATGTAGCGGCGCGCCCGGCGATGGCGAACGAACCGTGCGGCCGGCTCGTCGCTGGTCAGCGGAAGGGGCAACTGCATGGGTGGGTCAAAGATACCAGAGAGTGCAGGGGTGCAGGGTGCCGGGTGCCGGGGTGCGTGGTGCACGGGTGCCGGCCCTGGTCTCAGCGCCCCGCGAACGAGACGCCGAACCAGAGGACGTGGGCGTTCACGCCCGGGTTCGTCGCCTGCTGGTTGCCGTTCGAGATGTGCTGGAACCTGTAGGCGGTGACCAGCCCGACGCGCGCAGCCGGGCGCCAGCGCAGGCCGAACGCACCGTGCGTGAGGAAGTTGACCCGCTTGGTACCTTCAGGCACCGGGTCTCCGGTGACGAGACCGCCGAAGGCGAACTCGATGAAAGGGACCACGCGCGGGCGGGGAACGAACCGCCAGCGCCAGACGAGCGGTGAAATGCCGATGCCCGCCGTGCCCGTGGGCCGGTCCTGCCAGAAGAAGGGCATGGCCTCGACGCCCCACATCAACCGGCCGCGCAGGAGGCCCGGGCCCAGGTCACGGGTCAGGTCGCGCGCCCACGACACCGCCGCCGCCGTGTAGCGCTGGCCGCCGTTCGACTGGAACAGCGCGATGCCCCAGGCATAGCCCGCGCCCAGCATCCACTGGTCGCCACGCGGCGCGCCGGTCCCGTACCCGAACGAGCACGTCACGGCCAGCAGGCCTTCGGTATTCATCGCGTCCACGATGCGGTCGGTGTCACGAACAGTGCGGCCCGGGTCGGGCTCCACGTGCATCTCGATGGCGGGATGGACAACGACATCGATGGTGGAGGGCCCGTCGGCACGGGCATCCAGGCTGACCGCCCAGCCGCTGGCCGCGCGGTAATGCAGCGTCACGCGATCCGAAGCCACCGCGGGCACCGCCGAGCGGAGCGGCAAGGTCACCGTCGCGGCCGATTGCGCCGCGCTTCGATACACGAGCGCCCACTGCGCCGAGTTGGCGGCGCCTTCGCGCACCAGTGACCACTCGCGCCGCGCCGGGTCATCGGGGACATGACAGCTCGTGATGATGGCGGGCGGAGGGGCTGGAGGCATGGAGGATCAGGGGTGCAAGGTGCAGGGGTGCAAGGTGCAGGGGTGCAGGGGTGCAGGGGTGCGATGGAAGGTGCTGTTGCCCGCAGCGATACGCCCCCCGCCCCGCAGCTTCGCACTCTGTATCTTTGCACCTTGCACCTTGCACCCCTGCACCCCTGCACCAGTTCGTCTCTATCCCACCCTTTCCGCAAACGTCAGGATGTGCCCGTCCGGATCGGTGACGGCGAACTCGCGCATGCCATAGAACTGTGTCTTGAGCGGCATCACCACCGGCGCGTGCGGTGCCACGGCGGCGTGCAGCGCGTCCACGTCCGACACGGCGAAGAACATCGTCGCCGTGCCGCCGGCCGGGCGTGAGGCCGCGTCGGGGTAGTCCTCGGCCGCTGCATGGACGGCGTTCAGGAACACCGGCACGCCGTCGCGCTCCAACCACACGAACACGAACGGCGCCTGGTTCGGCACGGTCTGCTTGATGCTGAAGCCGAGCACGTCGCGATAGAACGCGCTGCTCCGGTCGATGTCGCGGACGATCAGATTCGGGGTGACGGACGTGAAGCGGGACATGGGCACACTCCGGGCTTGTGCTCGCGTGTCCTCCATCTGCGCGCCCGCGAGCCGGGGCGCAAGTAGGGGCGTCTGGTTGCCGAGCAGCGACCCCCGCGAGGTTCGGGGGAAGTATACGACGGGACCGTTTGCAGCGCGCCGGGACGGACTGACGGCGCTCCGGAGAGTAGGCACACGCCGGGAGAAGCAGTTGAGGCCGGGAGACTCACTCCCGCCGCACTTCACTCTCGACGCGATCGATCCCTCCCGCCGCAGTGCCCTCCCGACGTGATCTCCCCTCCCGTCGCGACTTCTCTCCCGACGCCGTCCCGGTCTCGGCGTCGTCAGTCGACGCGGAGTGCCGTCATCGGATCGACCCGTGCGGCGCGAAGAGCAGGAATGAGACTGGCCACCACGGCCACGAGCGCCAGCAGCAGCGGCAGCGCGATGAAGGTCACCGGATCCGACGTCGACACGCCGTACACCAGCCTGTCGAGAGAGGTCCTGAGGGCAAACGCACCGATGAGCCCGACGGCCAGCCCGAGCACCACCGGCTTCAGCCCGTCCCAGAGCACCAGGCGCAGCACGTCGTTGCCGGTGGCGCCGAGCGCCACCCGAATGCCCAGTTCCTGCGTGCGCTGCGCCACCGCGTAGGCCACCGTGCCGTAGATGCCGGCGATGGCCAGCACCAGCGCAATCCCCGCGAACACGGCCAGCAGCGTCATGTTGAAGCGCCGCTGTGTGAGCGAGGCGCCAATCACCTCGTCCAGCGGCCGCATCCGCGTGATGGGCAGCGACGCGTCGATACCCTGCAGCGCTGACCGCACGGCGCCGGTCACGGCCACGGGATTCCCGGCCGACCGTACCATGACCGTCAGCGGCTGGCCGGGCGCCGACGTGTGGACCGCGAAGGTGGTCGGCACCGGATCCTGGTCCACGCCGTACTGGCGGATGTTGCCGACCACGCCGACAATCTCGAGCCACTCCGGTTCGCCATCGGGGCCAGGACCGAACGAGAAGCGCTGGCCGATCGGATCCTGCCCGGGGAATTCCCGGCGGGCCATGGCCTCGTTGATCACCAGCACACGTGGGTCGATCACCGCGTCGCGCCGCTCGAACTCCCGCCCGCGCACAAGGGGCACGCCGAGCGTGGTGAAGTAGCCTGGCGAGACGCTGGCAAAGTGCGAGAGCGGCGCCTGATCCGGCGGCAGCTCGGGCTTGCCGGCCACGCTGTAGGTCAGGATGCCGAAGGTGCCCCCCATCGGGACGGTGTTGGTCAGCGCGACCTTCTCGACACCGGGGATGGACTGCAGCCGATCCAGCACCTGGTCCCAGTAGGCGATAGCCTGCTCGGGCGCCCGGTATCCCTCACCCGTCGGCGCCACCTGCATCGTCGTGATGCGCGCGGGCGAGAAACCCAGCGGCACGTCCAGCAGGCTCATCAGGCTGCGGAACAGAAGCCCCGCCCCGACCAGCAGCACGAGCGACAGCGATACCTCGGCCAGCACGAGCCCCATGCGCGCCAGGTGGCGATGGCCATCACCAGTCGTGCCGCGCGTGGCGTCCTTCAGCGTGCTCTGGAGCTCAGGGCGTGAGGCCTGCCAGGCCGGCACGACGCCAAACAGCAGGCCGGTCAGCAACGACAGCCCCAGGGCGAAGAGGAGTGCCTGCCCGTTCACCGCGATCGGCGCCACGCGGGGAATCTCGCCAGGCTCGAGCGCGAGGATGAGATCCACGCCCCAGAAGGCCAGCAGCACGCCCAGCACGCCACCGACCACGGCCAGCAGGACGCTCTCGGTGAGGAGCTGCCGGACCAGCACGCGGCGTCCGGCGCCGAGCGCCGCGCGAATCGCCAGCTCGCGGGCACGCACGGTGGCGCGCGCCATCAGCAGGTTGGCGACGTTGGCCACGACGATCAGGAGGACGCACAGCACGGCGCCCAGCAGAACGAGGAGCGGCGTGCGGGCCGATCGCACCAGCACCTCCTGGAGCGGCGTGACCAGCGGGGTGAAGTTCGAGTTCGTGTCGGGGTACGCGCGGGACAGTTGCTGGCCGATGGTTTCGAGCTCGGCGTTGGCGGCGGCCAGCGACACGCCCGACTTGAGGCGCGCAAGGCCGCGCAGGTAGTGCATCCCGCGGTTCTCGCGGGGATCGCCGCCCCCGCCGGCCGGAAGGTCGTAGGCCGACGCGATCCACATCTCCGCCCGTGCGGGGTAGCTCACCGTCGCCGGCATGACGCCCACGATCGTGTACGGCTCGCCGTTCAGGCGCATCGTCTGCCCGACGATGTCCGGAGCGCCGGCGAAGCGGCGCTGCCACAACCCGTACCCCAGCACGATCACATTCGACTGCCCGGGCTCGGCGTCCGCCGGAGTGAACGCGCGTCCCAGCACCGGGGCGACGCCCAGCACGTCGAAGAAGGTCGTCGAGGTGAAGGCTGCGGCCAGCCGTTCGGGCTCCCCGCCCGTGGTGGCCACGTTCGCGTTGCGGACGGTGTAGACGCTCATGGCGTCGAACGACTGCGCCTGCTTTCGCCAGTCCAGGAAGTTGGCCGGCGCGATGGCGCCGCGATCGCGGTCGCGGATCTCGACCTCGTTGAGATCGACGATGCGGTCCGCGTCCTTGAAGGGCAATCCCTGCAGCAGCACGGCGTTGACGACGGAGAACATCGCGGTATTGGCGCCGATGCCGACAGCCAGCGTGAAGATGATGACGGTGGTGAAGAGGGGGGTGCGCAGCAGCATGCGCGCGGCGTGACGGAGATCCTGGATGATGCGGTCCATGCGGTGCCTGCTTGAGCATGTTCCCTGCCATCGCGCCCGGCCTTCCGCCAAGTTTCGTCGCCACAGGGGCTTAGCAGGTCACGAGGACGACTTAACATCTGTCACAGGGACTGTCCCCACTGTCCGTCTGTGGGACGAGGGTGTACCATGGAAGCCATGGCGCGGGGCTGGGAATCGAAGGCCGTGGAATCACAGCAGGCCGACGCCGGCCAGGCCAAGCCCGACCGCCCGGAACTCACGCCGGCCGAACGCGACCGCCTGCAGGAGCGCCGCTCGCTCGAGTTGGCGCTCGCCCAGACCCAGGCCGAACTCATGGCCGCCTGCCGTGCTGCGCACCGCGACATGCTTCACCAGCGTCTCAACGCCATCCGGCAGGCGCTCGACGCCCTGTCTTGAAGCCGTGCGGTGGATTTGCTAAGCTCTTGCCCCAAGCCAGTTTGAGTTTCGCTGCCCCATCGCCCCTCGTCACGACCTAGCCCTACAGTCAGAGTCACCTGTGCCATCAGTCCGATTGTTCGTCGGCAATTTGCCCTATCAGGCCACCGAAGACGACCTGCGCACGCACTTCGCGCAGGTGGGTGAGCCGACCCAGATTGTCCGCCCACTGGATCGCGAAACGGGCCGCGCACGCGGCTTCGCGTTCGTCGAGTATGCGGACCGCACCGCGGCCGAGGAAGCCATCAAGCGGTTCGATGGACAGCTCTTCATGGGACGCCCGCTCGCGGTCAGCGAGGCACGCGCCCGCGAGGATCGCGGCCCGTCGACCGGGCCACGGCCTGGCGGCGGGTATGGCGGCCCTCGGCCGGGCGGTCCCGGGGGTGGGTTCGGCGGTCCGCGTCCGGGTGGGCCCGGCGGTGGCACGGGCTACGGTGGTCCCAGGCCGGGCGGTGGCTTCGGCGGCCCGCGTCCGGGTGGTGGCTTTGGCGCGCCCCGGACAGGCGACGGCCCTCCGGGTGCGGCCCGCACGCGCGATTTCGGTCCCCCGGCGCCCCCGAAGGGGAAGAAGGGCGCCAAGCCCGGCTTCAAGAAGGACGAGAACCGGCCGCGCGGCCCGATTCCCACGAAGTTCACCGGCCGCATGTACGACCTGGACGACGTGGAGAAGGAAGACGAGGCGGGCGACGAGATCCCCGACTTCATGAAGCCGGACGAGACCGACGGTACCGACGAGGAGAGCTGACATGGTGAAGCGCGAGGACGCCATCCTCTTCAGCGGTGGCGCCCAGGGCGCCGAGGCCGCGTTCGGGGCAGCGGCCGAACGCTTCGGCATCGAGGAAGTCAACTTCTCCTTCGACGGTCACAAGCCCGTGCGCACGCGCGGGCTCCGCGTGCTCAACCACGAGGAATTGCACGCCGGTGAGGTCAGCCTGACCTACGTCGCGCGGCTCATGAACCGCCGCTATCCCGACACGCCGACCTTCCGCAAGATCCTCCAGAGCATCTGGTACCAGATCAACAACGGGCAGGAAGTCTACGTCGTCGGCACCATCGAGCCGGACAAGACGGTCCGCGGCGGCACGGGCTGGGGCGCCGAGTTCGCAAAGCTCTGCAACAAGCCCCTCTTCGTGTTCGACCAGAAGCAGGACAGCTGGTTCGAGTGGGACGGCGAGAGCTGGCGCGCCCGCACCGGCACGGATCTTCCGACCGTGCAACACATACACATCACAGGCACGGGCACCCGCTTCCTCGAGGAAAACGGCCGGAAGGCCATCGACGATCTCTTCACACGCTCGTTCTGACCCGCCTTCGCTCATTCCCGTGCGCGAGAGCTTTGGCGCGGCAGGGCCTCCGACCTTCCAGCGAGAACTGATCGCCGGCGTCACAACCTTCTTCACGATGGCCTACATCGTGGTGGTCAACCCGGCCATCCTGTCGGCTGAGGGCACAGGCATGCCCTTTTCCGGCGCGCTCACCGCCACCGTGCTCGTCTGCGTGACGATGACGCTGTTGATGGGCCTCTACGCGAAGCTGCCCTTCGGCGTCGCGCCCGGCATGGGCCTGAACGCGTTCTTCGCCTACACGCTGGTCATCGGGAACGGCGTGCCGTGGCCGGTAGCGCTCGGCATCGTCTTCTGGGCCGGGGTGTTCTTCCTCCTCGCGTCGGTCACGCCGCTTCGCGAGCAGATCGCGATGGCGATCCCGCCGTCACTGCGCACGGCCACCGCGGCCGGCATCGGCCTGCTGCTCACCTTCATCGGGCTGCAGAACGCCGGCTTCGTCGGCCCGAATCCGGCGACCATCGTCGGCGTCGGGCCGCTGGACCACCGCGCGCTGCTGGCGCTCGTGGGCCTGTTCGTGAGCATCCGGCTCTCGCGCTCGGGCAATCCCCTCGCCTACCTCGCCGGCATCTTCGTCGTCACCGCCGCGGCCTGGGCGGGCGGATGGGTGGAGATGCCGGCCCGCTGGCTGAGCCTGCCGGACTTCTCGTCGGTGTTCTTCAAGCTCGATGTCCGGGGCGCCCTCGCGTGGTCGCTTGCGCCCGCCATCGTCACCGTGATGATGACGGACCTCTTCGACTCGCTCTCCACGTTCATCGGCGTGGCGCAAGCCTCTGGCATGACCGACGAGCGCGGGCAGCCGAAGAACCTCCGCCAGGGCCTCATCGTGGACGCGTGGGCAACCCTCACCGCCGGGCTCTTCGGCAGCTCGTCGGGGACCGCCTACGTGGAGAGCATCGCGGGCATCCGCATGGGCGGGCGCACGGGCACGACCGCCGTGGTCACCGCGATCTGCTTCGTGCCGTGTCTGTTCATCGGCCCCATGGCGGCGGCAGTGCCCAGCTACGCCACGGCGCCGGTGCTGATGCTCGTGGGCGTCGCGATGTTCGGCACGGTCACGAGCATCGGATTCGACCGGCTGGAGGTGGCGGTGCCGGCATTTGCGACGCTGGTCCTCATCCCGCTCACCTTCTCCATCACTCAAGGTATCCTCTGGGGGTTCGTCCTCCACGCCCTGCTGCACCAGCTGGTCGGACGCGGCCGCGAGGTCAGCGTGGGATCGTGGGGGCTGGCCGTCGTCTCCGCCGCACTGCTGGCGCTGGAGCATGCCCGATGAGCTCACCTATCCTCGATGTCGTCCTGGACGAGTTCCACAAGATCAAGAAGCTGGCCGACAAGGCCATCGCGCAGCTCTCGGACGAGCAGCTTCACGTGAAGATCGACGAGGAGTCCAACTCGGTGGCCATCATCATGCGGCACATGGCCGGGAACATGCGGTCGCGGTGGACCGACTTCCTCACGTCCGATGGTGAGAAGCCGGACCGTCGCCGTGACCAGGAGTTCGAGGATGTCACCGGGACGCGCGCGGAACTGCAGGCCGAGTGGGAAGCCGGGTGGCAGTGCCTCTTCGACGCGCTGGCGCCACTGACCGACGCGGACCTGCGGCGCACCGTGATCATCCGCGCCCAGCCACACTCCGTCTACAAGGCCATCTCGCGACAGGTGGCGCACTACGCCGGGCACGTGTACCAGATCCTGTTCCTCGGCAAACATCTCAAGGGCGCCGCCTGGACGACGCTGTCGGTGCCAAGGGGCCAGTCCGAGGAGTTCAACCGCCGGATGATTGCGCGGCAGAAGGCTGGATCCTGATTCGCTGGGGCCTGCTGGGCACGGCGCGCATCAACCGGCGCCTCGTGCCGGCCATGCGCACCGCCGGACGGTCCACGGTGGTCGCGGTCGCCAGCCGCGCCCCTTCGCGCGCCGAGGCCTTCGCGCGCGACTGGGGCATCCCGCACGCGGTCGGCACGTACGAGGGCCTACTGGAGCGTGACGACGTCACGGCCATCTACATCCCGCTGCCGAACAGCCTCCATGTGGAATGGACGCTGAACGCCGTCGGCGCCGGCAAGCACGTGCTGTGCGAGAAGCCGATGGCGCTCGATGCGGCCGGCGTGGATCGCATCGCCGCGGCCGCCGCGCGCGCCGGCGTGACCGTCGAGGAAGGGTTCATGTACCGGCACGAGCCACTCACTGCCCGGGTGCAGGAACTGGTGTCAGGCGGCGCGGTCGGCGCCGTCCGGGCCATCGTCTCCGGATTCACGTATGCGCAGGGCCGGCCGAACGACGTGCGACTTGTTGCAGCGCTCGGCGGCGGCGCGCTCTTCGACGTGGGCTGCTACCCCGTGAGCTACGCCTGCCTGCTCGCCGGGAAGGATGCGGTGGCGGCTGCGGGGATCGCCCGGCTCGCGCCGGGCGGCGTGGACGAGGAGTTCACCGGCGTGCTGGGCTTTCCAGGCGGAGTGACGGCCTCCATCTACGCGGGCTTCCGTGCGGCCTACCGCACCTGGCTCGAGGTGATGGGCTCGGAAGGCGCCTTGACGGTGTCCAACCCGTTCAAGCCCGGTCCCGTGGAGCCGCTGCGGCTCGAGCGGCTTGGCGAAACGCACACCATCGACGTGCCCGGGTCGGAGACGCTCTTCACGCGAGAGGTCGAGCACTTTGCGGCCACGGTGCTGGACGGCGCGCCGCAGACGGTCACCCTCGACGAGAGCCGGCGCACCGCGGCGGCGCTGGGCGCCCTGCACGCGGCCGCGCGGGTCCGCGAGGCGCGGGCATGACCGCGCCCGACACGGTGCTCTGGCGTCTCCGCAGCCCGCGCCGCGAGCACGCCCACGCTGCGATCCTGCCCGGCGGGCCGCCGTTCACCATTGCCTTCTTCGTGGACCACCAGCTGGATCGCGTAGAGAACTACGACACCCTCGACCTGGCGGTCTTCCGTGCGGGAGACGTGAAGCGGACGCTCCTCGAGGAGGGGTGGACCGAGTAGGCGCGCCCGTTGGGCGCGTGGGGGAATCCTACCGTCAGGCCCACGGCGCGTGAGCGCCGCCTACCGTGCACAGCACGGCCACGGCCCAACGGGACGCCCACTCGGCCCACGGCGCCCAGCGCCGCCCACCGGGGACCCACGGCCCGCAGGCCGCTACAATGGACTGACATGCTCCATATCGACAACCGCCACCGCACCGTGCCCGTGAAGGTCGGCGGCGTCACCGTCGGCGGCGGCGCGCCCATCGTCGTGCAGTCCATGACGATGACCGACACGGCGGATGCGGCGGCGACGGCGCGCCAGTGCGTGGAGTTGTGGGAAGCCGGCTCCGAGATGGTCCGCGTGACGGTCAACCTGCCCGAGGCCGCTGCGGCCGTGCCCGAGATCAAGCGGCGGATGCTCGACGCCGGCTGCACGGCGCCGCTCATCGGCGACTTCCACTACAACGGCCACCTCCTGCTGACGCGGTTTCCCGACTGCGCCCGCGCGCTGGACAAGTACCGCATCAATCCCGGCAACGTGGGCACCGGGAAACGCCGTGACGAGCAGTTCTCCACCATCTGCCAGGTCGCACGCGACCACGGCAAGCCCGTGCGGATCGGCGTCAACGGCGGCTCCCTCAACCAGGAGCTGGTGATGGCGAAGATGCAGGAGAACACCGACCGCGGCCTCGGGCGCGAATCGGACGACATCATCAACGAGTGCATGGTGCTGTCGGCCCTGCAGTCCACCGAGCTCGCCCTCGAGTCCGGGCTGACCGGGGACCAGATCATCATCTCCTGCAAGGTGTCGCGCCCGCGCCACCTGATCGACGTGTACCGGGCGCTGGCGAAACAGACGCGGCAGCCGCTGCACCTGGGCCTCACCGAGGCGGGCATGGGCACGAAGGGCCTGGTGTGGTCGGCCGCGGCCATCGGGATCCTGCTCAACGAAGGCATAGGCGACACCATCCGCGTGTCGCTCACGCCGCGGCCAGGGGGCGACCGGCGCGAGGAGGTGTACGCGGCCTGCGAGATCCTGCAGGCGCTCGGCCTGCGCTCGTTCGCGCCGAGCGTCACGGCCTGCCCGGGGTGCGGCCGCACCACCAGCACCACCTTCCAGGAGCTGGCCGAAGCCGTCCAGGGCTACATCCGCGAGCAGATGCCCGCGTGGAAGCAACGCTACGACGGCGTGGAGAACCTCACGCTGGCCGTGATGGGCTGCGTCGTCAACGGCCCCGGCGAGTCGAAGGCCGCCAACATCGGCATCTCGCTCCCCGGCACGGGCGAGGCGCCCAACTGCCCCGTCTTCATCGACGGCGAGCACGTCACCACGCTCCGCGGGACGTACGACGAACTGGCGGCCGCCTTCGAGAAGCTGGTGGACGAGTACGTGGAGACGCATTACGCAAGGAAAGAGCGGGTTCTGGGGTTCTGAGGTTCTGGGGTTCTGAGGTTCTCGGGTTCTGAGGTTCTCGGGTTCTGAGGTTCTCAGGTTCTCAGGTTCGCGCGACTCTTGACTCCCCACTCCCGTCGCGAACTCCTCTCCCGTCGCGATCAGCCTCGCCCCCGCGCGCTATACTCCACTCTAAGAGCGCAGTGGGGGCTCCCCATGACGCACGTGCCGGCCGACGAACCCCTTGACGAGCGGCTCGGCCAGCTGCTGGACGTCGAGCAGCGGCTGCAGCGACAGGTGGAGGCCGCTCGCCTCGAAGCCGGGCAGCGGGTGGCCGACGCGCGAGCGGCGGCCGATCGTCGCCAGGCAGAGGCGCAGGACGCGCTGTCCCGTGCGGACGACGAGCAGGCCCGGCAGGACCACGAGGAGCACGCCCGGGCGTTGGCCGCCATCGAAACGGCCCATCGCGCCGCCCTCTCCTCAATCACCGCGGTTCCGGACGAGCACATCGATGCGCTCGCGCGCCTGGCCGTTCGGCGCGTGCTGGAGGTTGGCGGAGGTGCGCGGTGATCGTCCGCATGGCCCGCCTCCGCATCGCCGGTCCCCGGCCGCTGCTGGAAGACGTGCTCGCCGCCGTGCAGGACAGCGGGCTCCTGCACCTTGACCGCCCGCGCGCGCCGTACGCCGCGCCCCCCGATGGCGGGCTCGCCCGTGAGCACCGCCACGTGCAGCGGTGCCTCATCGACATCGAAACCGCACTCGACCGCCTGCCGGCGGGGGATGCGGGCCGCAAGCCCGCCGACGCCCCGGGCCTGTCGCGCGGCACGCTGCGAAGAGCCCGCCGCATCCGTCGCGACGCGGACCGCCTGGCGCATGCCCGGGCCAGCCTCGAGGACGAGCGCGTCCTTCTGCTCCGCTATCGCGAGTTCTTCCAGGCGTTCGAGTCGCTCGTCGGCCACGAGCTCACCTGGCCCGATAGCCAGGCTTTCTACGTCGTGCTGCGGGCCGGCGCCGGCTCGGCGCTGGCCGAGCTGCGGCGCAGCCTCGAAGCCGCCGTGAGCGGCGAGGTGGAGGTGCTGCACCGTGAGCTGTCGAGCGGTGAGTGGGCGGTGCTCATCCTGGTGTCCGAGCGCGCGGCGCCGAAGGTGGGCGCGCTGCTCGCGGCCTCCCGCGTCGAGGAGCTGCCCGCGCCCGCCGGGGTGGGCCACACCAACCTGCTCCGCGCCCTCCCGGCCCTCAAGGCGCGGCTGGCTGTCATCCCGGAGGAGCTGCAGGCCCTCGACGAAGATCGGCGTCACCTGAGCGACGCCGAGAGGCCGTGGCTCGTGGCCGCGCGCACCGAGCTGCGGGATCGCCTGCTGCGGCTCGATGCGCGCCATCGCGTGCTGGCCGCCGAGCACCTGTTCATCATCGAGGGATGGCTGCCCGAGGCCCGCGTCGCGGATCTCGAGCGCAGTCTCCACGATCGGTTTGGCCCGGAGGTCGTCACCGCGACCGTCGGCGGCGAGGACTGGTCCGCACCCGACACGCCGGTCACCCTCCACAACCCGCCCATCTTCCGCCCCTTCGAGGTGCTGACACGGACGCTCCCTCTGCCGAAGTACGGCACCATCGACCCGACGCCCTTCGTCGCCGTGTTCTTCCCCGCCTTCTTCGGCCTGATGCTCGGCGACATCGGCTACGGGCTGATGCTCGCGGCGCTGGCGGGAGCGCTGCGCATGAAGTCGGCGCCGGACTCCCAGCTGCGGTCCGTCTCCACCATCGGGCTGGCCTGCGCCTCCAGCGCCGTGGCGTTCGGGCTCCTCTTCGGCGAGCTCTTCGGCTCGCTCGGCCATGCCATGGGCCTGCACCCGGTGTTCAACCGCGAGGAGGCGACGATGCCCTTCCTGGGGATGGCGATTGCCATAGGCGCCGTCCACATCACGCTGGGCCTGGTGCTGGCTGCGCTGAACCTCTGGCACCGGGGGCACAGGCGGGAGGCGATGGGCCGCGGCGTCACGCTCTCGATGCTGCTGCTGACGGGACTCGCGCTGCTGGCTGCGCTCGAGGTGCTGCCCTCGCGCCTCTTCACGCCGTTTGCCATCGCGGTGCTGGTGGCCTTCCCCGTCCTCGTGGCACTCGAGGGGATCGTGGCCGTCATCGAGCTGCTCTCGACGTTCGGCCACATCCTGTCCTACGCGCGTATCATGGCGCTCGGCACGGCGTCGTTGATGCTGGCCGTCGTGGCCAACGAGATGGTCGGTGCGATGGGGAGCGTGGTCGTGGGCGCGCTCTTCGCGCTGCTGTTCCACCTGGTCAACTTCGCCATCGGGCTCTTCAGCCCGACCATCCACGCGCTGCGCCTGCACTACGTGGAGTTCTTCGGGCACTTCTTCAGCCCCGGCGGCGCGGAGTATCGGCCGCTCGGACACTGGCACCCCACACCCTGAGAGGAGAACTGCGCCATGGAGATTGCACTGCTGGGACTTGCCGCGGCGTTGGCGATCAGCATACCGGCCATCGCCACGGCCTGGGCCCAAAGCCGCATCGGGCCGGCCGCCGCCGCCAGCCTCGCCGAGAAGCCGGAACTGTCGACCACCGCCATCATCCTCATCGCCATTCCCGAAACGATGGTCATTCTCGGCTTCGTCGTCGCGGTGCTCATCCTGTTGAGGACGGGCGGCTAGGCCCGGGGACCGTCATGGCCCTCGCGGATCTCATCGCCCGGCTCGAGCAGGACGCCGCGAGCCAGGTGGAGGCCATCCGGCGCAAGGCCGGGGACGACGTGCGCGCGATCGAGGCCGCCGCCGAGCAGGCGCTGTCGGCCCGACGCGCCGCGCACGTCGGGCGGCGCCGCGCCGAGCGTCAGGCCGCCCTCCGGCGGCAGCTGGCCGAGGCGCGCCGGTCGGCGCGCGCGCACGAGCTGGAGGCGAGGCACGCCCTGCTGGCGCGCGTGATGGACCGCGCGCGCTCACTGCTGTCCGACGCGGCCGGGACGCCGGCGTACCAGCATGCCCTGCCTGCGCACCTCGACGAGGCGCTCTCGTACCTCGAGGGCGTCGCCTGCCGCGTGCGATGCCCTTCCTCATGCGCGGCGGCGCTTGGCGCGGCGGCAGCGCGGCACCAGGGGGTCTCGGTCGAGGTGGACGAATCGATCGGACCGGGCTTCATCGTGGAAGCGCTGGACGGATCGGTCTCGATCGACAACACGTTGCCGGCACGCCTGTCGCGCGTGGAAGGCCGGCTCGCGGTCGAGCTGCTGAACGAGGGGCGCGATGGCGCCGCCTGAACTCGCCCTCGTCGCGCGAGCCCGGGGGGTGAGCACCCATCTGCTCTCCCGGGAGGCGCTCGAATCGCTGGCAGAGTCGCCAGACCTCCCGGCGCTGGCGCGCGCCTTGGCGAGGCTCGGTCCGACGATCGAGCCCGTGGGCGAGACCGCGGATATCGAAGCCATCGAGCAGGCCATCCGGCGCACCGCCGCACGGCACCTGCGCACGCTCGGCCGCTGGCAGCAGCGCCCGCCCGGCGTGCTCGACGTTTTCTGGGCGGACCAGGATCGACGGAACCTGCGCGCGCTGATTCGGGGTGCGCTCCAGGGGGCGCCAGTCGCCGCCCGATTGTCGGGCCTGCTCCCCACTCCGCGCCTGCCCGAGCGCGCGCTCATAGAGCTCGCGCGGCAGGCCTCGCCACAGGCCGTGGTCCGCCAGCTCCTGCTGATGGGCGATACCGAGGCCCGCGCCCTGCTGCCACACGTCCAGAAGGCGCAGCCCGAGCTGTTCGCCATCGAGGTCGCCCTGCTCCAGGCGATGGCAAGCCGCGCGATCGTCGCGGCGCGCGAGGGCGACGAGGTCCTCCGGCAGTACGTGCGCGAGCGCATCGACCTCGGCAACGTGCAGAACGCGCTGCTCATCACCGGCGCGCCTCGCGACGTGGACGTCGCCGCCGCGTTCGTCGAGGGCGGCCGCTGGCTCTCGCGGCAGGCGTTCGCCTCGGCCGCGGGTGCGGCCAGCCCGCAGGCGGCACTCGCGTCGATGAGGGCGGCCCTCGCGGAAAGCCCGCTCGCCCACACCCTGCCGCTCGTCGCCGGCGACGCCTCGCGCCTCGACCGCGCGCACCTCGCCGCCACCGTGGAGCGCCTGGGCCGGCTGGCGCGCACCGAGCCGATGGGCAGCGCGACGTTGCTGGGCGTGCTGCTTCGCCTCGAGACACAGGCGCGCGACCTCAGGGCCGTGGCGTGGGGCGCCGCGCTCGGTACCCCTCCCGCCCTGCGCAGGCAGCAGCTGGTGACACCGTGGCACTGAAGGTGAAGGTCGTGTGCCGTCCCACGCTCGCCGCGGGCTTCGAGCTCGCCGGGCTCGCGGTCACGTCCGCCACGGACGCCTCCGCCGCCGGCGACCAGCTGATGCGCCTCGCCGCGGACCCGCATGTCGGCATGGTGCTCGTGGACGATGGGCTCTATCGGTTGTTGCCAGCGGACTTGAAGGCCCGCCTCGATCGACAGGCCCTGCCGGTCGTCGCGCCCATCCCCGCGCCCGACTGGGATGCGCGCATCGCCGCCGAGGCCTACATCCTCGAGATCCTGCGGCAGGCCATCGGCTACCGCGTGAGGCCTCGATGACCGCCGGGACGCTGACGCGCGTGGTGGGGGCGCTGGCCGAGGCGACGGGCCTGGGTGGGGTGGCGCTCCACGAGCTCGTGCGGGTCGGGGACGCCGCGCTGCTGGGCGAGGTCCTGCGCGTGAGCGGCGACGTCGCCACACTGCAGGTGTTCGAGGAGACCACCGGGCTGCGCGTCGGCGAGCCGGTGGTGCGCGAGCAGCTGCCGCTGGCCATCGAGCTGGGCCCGGGACTGCTCGGCCAGGTGATCGACGGCATCGGGCGCCCACTCGGACGACTGGCCGTCCTGAGCGGCACGTTCATCCAGCCAGGCGCCGCACCGCCAACGCTGGATCGCGACGCTCGCTTTGCCTTCGAGCCCGCCCGAGCGGTGGGCGATCTCGTCGAGGCAGGCGACGTGCTCGGAACCGTGGCGGATCGTGGCGGCTTCCCGTTCAAGCTGCTCGTCCCGCCGGGGCGATCGGGCATCGTGCGCCACGTGCGCGCGGGTGATGTGGGCCTTCTCGATCCGGTCGTGACCCTGGACGCGGGTGATCCGATCACGCTCCTTCAGCGATGGCCCGTGCGCCGCCCGCGGCCCGCCGGCGCGCGCGTGGCCGCGGATCGGCCCTTCCTGACCGGCCAGCGCATCTTCGACTTCCTGTTCCCCGTGGCCGAAGGCGGCACCGTGGCCGTCCCCGGCGGCTTCGGCACCGGCAAGACGGTCATCGAGCAGGCGCTGGCCAAGTTCGGTGATGCCGACGTCGTCGTCTATGTCGGGTGCGGCGAGCGCGGCAACGAGATGGCCGAGGTGCTGCACGAGTTCGCGAGACTGGTGGACCCGCGCGCGGGCCGCTCCGTGATGGATCGGACGGTGCTCGTCGTCAACACCAGCAACATGCCGGTGGCGGCGCGGGAGTCGTCCGTCTATGTGGGGCTCACCGTGGCGGAGTTCTTCCGCGACATGGGCTACCGGGTGGCCGTGATGGCCGACAGCCTGTCGCGATGGGCCGAGGCGCTCCGCGAGGTGGGCTCACGCCTGCAGGAGATGCCCGGCGAGGAGGGCTACCCCACTTCGCTGGCCAGCCGTGCCGCGAAGCTCCACGAGCGCGCGGGCCGGGTGCGCTGCCTGGGCCGACCCGAGCGGCACGGCAGCATCACGCTCATCAGCGCGGTGTCGCCCCCGGGGGGCGATTTCTCCGAGCCCGTCACCCAGGCCTGCCTGCGCGTGACGAGCGCCTTGTGGGCCCTCGACGCCGCCCTCGCGCACCAGCGCCAGTTCCCGGCCGTTGACTGGTCCACGAGCTACAGCCTGGATGCCCAGGCGATGGTGGAGTACCTCGACCAGCAGGTGGAGCCGCGATGGTCCGCCGCCCGGGCGCGCGCGCTCGATCTCCTGCAGCGCGATGCCGAACTGCGCGAGGTGGCCAGCGTCGTCGGGCCCGATGCGCTCGAGGACAAGGATCGCCTGCTGCTGGCCGCGGCGGCCGCGCTCCGCGAGTTCGTGCTCGGGCAGAGCGCCTTCGATCCGAACGACGCCTTTTCCCCTCCGGCCAAGACATTCGTGCTGGCCGAAGCGGCCCTTGCGCTCTTCGAGCGGGGCGCGGCAGCGTTGGCCGCGGGCCGATCGTTTGCCGACCTTCCCATCGACGCGGTTCGCCGGGCACTGGCAGGGCTGCGCGACGCGGCGGCGGATGGCCTGGATGAGAGCCGGAAGGCCGTGCACGAGGCGCTTGCCGCCCTGTCCGCGCCAGGCGTGGCGGAGGGAGGCGACGCATGAGCCTGGCACGCACCTATCGCGGCGCGCGCGCGGCTGCGGGGCCCCTCGTGTACCTCTCGGGCGTGCAGCGCGCCGCGCTCGGGGAGTGGGTCTCGGTGGAGTCGCCCGGGCAGCCGCCGCTGCGCGGGCAGGTCATCGACGCAGGCCGCGACGTCACGGTGGTCCAGGTGCTGGAGGAGACGCTCGGCCTCGCCCCGGCATCCGTGCGCATCACGCTTACGGGCGATCTGGCGAGCGCGGTCGTGGGCCGCGATCTGCTGGGCCGCGCACTCGGTGGCGTCGGCACGCCTCGCGACGGCCTGCCACCGCCGATTGGTGAAGCCATCGCCCCGCTCTGGGGTGCGCCCATCAACCCCACGCGACGCCTGCCGCCAAGGGACTTCATCGAGACCGGCATCTCGGCCATCGACGGCCTGAACACCCTGGTGCGCGGGCAGAAGCTGCCGGTCTTCTCGGGACCGGGCCTTCCTGCGCTGGAACTGGCCGCGACGATCGTCGAGCACGCGCGCGCACCGCGCGACGAGCCGTTCGCCGTGGTGTTCGTGGCCATCGGCATCACCGAGCGCGAGACGCGAACGTTCCTCGAGCGCTTCCAGCACGGCGGCGCGCTCGAGCGCAGCGTGCTGTACCTGAACCAGGCGCAGGACCCCACCATCGAGCGGCTGCTCGCGCCGCGCGCGGCGCTGGCGGAGGCCGAGCACCTCGCGTTCGTCCACGGCCTGCAGGTGCTGGTCGTGATGGCCGACATCACGCACTACTGCGAGGCGCTCCGCGAGGTCGCTGCGGCTCGCGAGGAGGTGCCGGGCCGGCGCGGATACCCCGGCTACATGTACACCGACCTGGCGTCCATCTTCGAGCGCGCCGGCGTGATCGAGGGTTCGCCGGGCAGCGTGACGCAGCTCCCCATCCTGACGATGCCGGATGATGACATCACGCATCCCATCCCGGACCTCACGGGCTACATCACCGAGGGGCAGGTGGTGCTCAGCCGCGAGCTGCAGCGGCGCGGCGTCTTCCCGCCCATCGACGTGCTGCCCTCGCTCTCGCGGTTGATGAACGCGGGCATCGGCGCGGCCCATACGGTGCCCGAGCATCGCAAGTGGGCCGACCAGCTCTACACCATCTACGCCCGAGGCCGCGAAGCCCGGATGATGGTGGCCATCGTCGGCGAGTCGGGCCTCATGCCCGCGGACCGGCGGGCACTGGCGTTTGCCGAGGCGTTCGAGCGCACGCTGGTTGGACAGGGTGCCGAACGCCGGAGCCTGGCGGACACCATAGAGGCCGGCTGGCGGCTGCTGGACCGCCTGCCGCCCGAAGACCTCTTGAAGCTGACGCCGGCCATGCTTGCCGGCCGCGAGCAGCAGCGGCGGGCGGCGGCGGAGGACCGGTCATGACGCGCGGATCGCGAGCCCCGGCCACACGCTCCAGCCTGATGAGGTCACGGCGCCGCCTGGCGCAGGTGCGGAAGGGCGCGGCGCTCCTCAAGCGCAAGCGTGAGTCGTTGGTGGACGAGTTGTTCAGCCGCGCGCGCAAAGCCGTCACCTCGCGCGAAGGCATCGACGCGCAGGCGCGCGAGGCGTGGAAGGCGTTGTGGGAGGCGCTGGCCGCGCAGGGCGCCGAAGGGCTGGCGCCGCTCGGCTGGCCGATGCGCGAGATCGAGGTGGACCTCGAGGCCGTGGAGTTGTGGGGCCTGAAGGTCGTGGAGCTGGCCCATCGGCCGTCGGTGGTGCGAGGCCTGGCCGCGCGCGGCGTGTTGCCCGCGGCCGGCGAGGCAGCAGCCGAGGAAGCCGCCCGCGGCTTCGAGACGCTGATCGAGCAGCTGCTCGACGCGGCGCCACAGGAGCACCTCATGCGCCGCCTGGGACAGGTGCTGTCGCGGACGACGCGGCTGGTGAACACGCTGGAGCAGCGCGTGGCGACGGAACTCTCGTCCGAGCTCTCGTCGATCCAGCGGACGCTCGAGGAACGCGAGCGCGAAGAACACCTGCGCGTGAAGAGGCTGATCGCGCGACGGGCCAGGGGGGATTAGGATGGCGGGGTGCAGGGGTGCAGGGGTGCAGGGGTGCAGGGTGCGAGGTGCGGGGTGCTGATGGTGGGTAGTCGCTTGTTGCAGATGGTCGTGGCCGTCACGCTGGTGACAGGGGCGTGGGCGGCGGGGCGGGCCGAGCAGGGACCGCCGCCGGCGCCGTTCGCCCCTGGGCTCGAGGCGTTCGACGTCGTCATCCGCAACGCGCGCGTGCTGGATGGCACAGGCAATCCCTGGTATCGCGCGGACATCGGCATCCGCGGTGACCGCATCGCGGCCGTGGGAGCGCTGCCCAATGCGATGGGCGAGACCTTCCTCGATGCGAAGGACCGCTACGTCACGCCCGGCTTCATCGATGTCCACTCGCACGCCGGCCCCGGCCTGCTCACCGAACAGCTCAGGCACGGCCATCCGGTGCTGGCGCAGGGCATCACGACCGTCTTCGTCAATCCTGACGGCGGCGGGCCCGTGGACCTCAGGACGCAGCGCGCCACCTACGAGAAACAGGGCATCGGGCCGAACGTCGGGCTCTTCGTGCCGCACGGCTCCATCCGCCAGCAGGTCATGGGCATGTCGGACCGGGATCCGGATGCCGGCGAGGTGGCGAAGATGGCCGAGCTCGCGCGGCAGGGCATGCTGGCCGGCGCGCTGGGCCTGTCGAGCGGCCTCTACTACGCGCCCGGCAGCTACTCGAAGACCGCGGAGGTCGTGGCCATCGCGAGGGCCACGGCACCCTTCGGAGGTGTCTACTCCAGCCATATCCGCGACGAGGCGGACTACACCATCGGCGTCGTCGCGGCGGTGGACGAAGTGATTGCCGTCGCCGAGCAGGCGGGCGTCATCGGTGTGGTGTCGCACATGAAGGCGCTGGGACCCGGCAGCTGGGGCCTGTCGAAGACGCTGGTGGAGCACATCGAGGCCGCCCGCACACGCGGGGTGCAGGTGTTTGCCGACCAGTACGCCTATGAGGCGAGCGGCACGGGCATTGTCGGCGCGCTGATGCCGCGATCCGCCCAGGTCGGTGGCCGCGACGCGATGATGAAGCGCATCCGCGGCGAGCTGCGCGAGGAGATCCGCGAAGCGGTGAAGACGAACATCGCGCGGCGCGGCGGCGCCGACACGCTGATGGTGAGCCGTTACGCGGCGGACCCGTCCTTCGAGGGCCAGCGCCTCTCGGAGCTCGCCGCGAAGGCCGGCGTGGCGCCGGAGGAGTACGCCCTGCAGATGCTCGAGAAGGGCGACGCCAGCCTCGTGTCCTTCAACATGTCCGAGGACGACATCGAGCACATCATGCGGCAGCCGTGGACGATGACGTGCACGGACGGCGACCTTGTGCCGATGGGCCAGGGCAAGCCGCACCCGCGCGCCTACGGCGCGTTCCCGCGCAAGCTGAAGCGCTACGTCCGCGAGCGCGGCGCCATCGGCCTCGCGGAGGCCATTCGCACGATGACGTCACTTCCCGCCACCGTGTTCGGCCTGAAGGACCGCGGGCAGATCCGCGTGGGCGCGTACGCGGACCTGCTGATCTTCGACCTCGCGCAGGTGAACGACGCCGCCACCTACCAGGATCCCCATCAGCTGGCCGAGGGGATGACCGACATCCTCGTCAACGGCCGCTGGGCGCGCAGGGATGGGCAGTTCATCGCCACGCTGGCAGGGCGCGTCGTCGTCCCGGTACGGCGCTAGCCGCGCTTGCCCTCGATGACGATCACCGGGTCCTCGAGCCTGGTTTCGGTCGCGCCCTCGACGAGCCAGACCTCGTACTTGTAGGAAGCGTTCTCGACGCCCGTGGGCACGAGCGCACCGATCGTGCGCCGCGGCCGGCGGTCGTCTTTGGGCCGCCGCTCCGTGAACGGGCTGTTCTCGCGATCGAACCGGAGCTCGATATGGGCATCCCGCGGGAGCGGCGTCTCCTCCTCGATGTGCCAGCGCATGGGCATGAGCCGCTTGAGCCTGACGGTCTGGTCGCCCGTCGTGCTCCGCCATCCGCTCGAATCCTTGCGGACGGTGATGATCGTGTGCCTCCCGGAGGCGGCGAACGCCCGCAACCCGAAGGCGCCGGCGCCGAGGCCGACCAGCAGGGAGAGGAACGATGCCATTTCGATGCTCATGGGGGAGCTCCTTTGTGTTGGCCCGACGCCAGCAGGGCGTCGAACGCCGGGAGGCGGCGCAGGGACTCGAGGTCCTCTTCGGCCGCCACGAGGGACGGGCTGTATCCGCCGTCGATGGCCTCCTTCAGCAAGGCCAGTGCCTCCGTGGCCTGTCCCGCCAGGGCGTGCACGACCGCGCTGGCGAAGCGCACGTGGATGTTCTCGGGTGCCAGGACGATCGCGCGACCCACGTGTACCAGGGCGGCCTCGACGTCTCCGGACTTGGCGAGCAGCACCCCCAGTGAAGCCAGGCGCTCGGCATCCGTCGGGTTGACCTTCAGTTCGGCCTCGGCCAGCTTCACGGCCGTCTCGTACGCCGCGCGCGCGTCCCGTCGGCGGCCGAGCCGACGGTAGGCATCCCCGAGGTTGCGGTGGAAGTCAGGTTCGTTCGGCCGCAGTTCCACCGCTCTCTGGTACGCCTCGGCGGCACGCGCGTAATCACCCCGCTGGTAATGGATCGTACCGATGTTGCTGACGGCGCCCGGTGACGGTCGAATGGCGATGGACCGCTCGTAGCTGGCGAGCGCGCGCTCGTTGTCTCCCAGGGTCTGGTAGACGGCGCCCAGCTGCTGATAGCCGTAGTGGTTGTCGGGCTGCAGCCGCGTCAGCTCCTCGAATGCCTGTGCGGCCTCCGGGTAGCGTCCGGCATTGAAGAGGGCGAGGCCGAGGTCGTTGTAGTGGCCCCAGTAGCCGGGGCGCAGATCGATGGCGCGCTGGAACTCCACGACCGCCTCGTCGATGCGGCCTTCGCGCGCGAGGACCTGTCCGAGTTGCCGCCTCGCTTCGTCGAAGTTCGGCCACAGGACCAGGGCATGCCGCAGTTCCTCGGCGGCCTCCGCCAGTCGCCCGCCCCCCGCGAGCACGACCGCCAGCGTGTACCGGACCTCGGGCCGGTCGGGAGCCAGCCGGAGTGCCGTCGTGCTGCTGTCGTTGGCCCGTGCCATCCACTGCGGATCACGCGTCTCGCCGTACTGCCGCCAGCAGGTCTCGGCCAGCGCCGCATGCGCGAGCCCGAATCGCGAATCGATCCGGATGGCCTCCGAGAAGGCGGCCACCGCCTTGTCGAGATTGCCCTGCACGTCACGGCGTTCGAGCAACGAGCGCCCCTGCCAGTAGGCCTCGAGGGCCGCGGGGCTCGCGGTGGGCGGAAGATCCGGGCGCACGGCGCGCAGCCCGGACACGTGGACGCGAAGAGCCGAAGTGACGGATTGCGCGAGCCGCGACTGGAGGTCGAAGATCTGGTTCAACGTACCCGGAAACGTCTCGGCCCAGGCAATCGAACGATCCGGCCGAACGAGCGTCAGCGAGACGTGAAGGCGCTCCCCGGACTGTTGCACGCTGCCCTCGACGAGGAACGTCGCGCCCAGGTCCTTGACCAGCGCTTCCATATCGCGCGACCGCTCGCGGGCCTCCGCGACAGCCCCGCGAGAGAGCACGGTCACCCCTGGCAGCATCGCGAGGCTGGTGATCAGGCTGTCGGCAACACCCGCGGCGATGTAGTCCCGGGACGAATCCGCGCCGAGGCTGCTGAGCGGAAGCACCGCCACCACCGGCACGGCGGCTGGCCCTGGCGCCACGGAGGCCGTCCGCTGCCGGAGCCATCCCACGAGGCCGCCCACGAGCGCCAGGAGCAGGGCCGCGGTCACCAGCGCCCGGCGTGTCAGCGGGCGCCGGGGGGCATGCGCCGTGCCATGCGTCGTCGTCGGCCGCGGTCGGAGCGCCCGCACCACGTCGTGTGCCGACGCGGGCCGCTGCCGCGGATTGCGCGCCAGCAGCGACGCGACGAGATCGTCGAGGTCTCCGGGGATGGCCGGCGCGACGCTTCGAAGCCGCGGCGCGTCCTGGGAGAGCATGACCTGCGCGAGCGCCAAGGCGTCGTGGCCGGGAAATGGCCGCCGGCCCGCGAGCATCTCGAACAGCATCACGCCCAGCGCGAAGAGGTCCGCGCGCGCGTCCACCTGGCCCGACACCCATTGCTCGGGCGCCGCGTACCCGGGCGTACCGACGATGTCACCGACGCTCGTGCCGCCTCCGGCCACGGTCGGGGCCGAGTCCGGCGGCAGCGTGCGCGCGACGCCGAAGTCGAGGATCTTGGTGCGGCCCTCGGGGGTGAGGATGACGTTGGCCGGCTTCAAGTCGCGGTGAACGACGCCGTGACGATGAGCGGCGTCGAGCGCGTCGGCCAGCTGGACGGTGATGTCCGTGGCCTCGGGAAGGGGCACGGCCCCGCGCGACAGCCGCGCCTGCAGCGTCTCCCCTTCCACGAACTCGAACACGATCACCACGTGCCCGTTGTGGTCGAGGACGTCGTGGACCGCGGCAATGCCGGGGTGCGTGAGGCTGGCCGCGGCGCGCGCCTCGCGCATGAGCCGCTCGCGTCCGCGCGTGTCCTGATCGTCCGAGGCGCGAACCGTCTTGAGCGCGACGGGCCGGCCCAGGCGCGTGTCATCGGCGAGCCACACTTCGCCCATCCCGCCGGTGCCGAGCGGGCGCACGACCCGATATGGACCGAGGGAAGTCCCAGGGATCACGATGCCCCCGCGCCGCCGCGGGCCGAGAATACCACGCAGCCGATCAGTCGTCGTGCGTGATCAGACGGACGCTGCGCTGGTACGTCACGTAGGAGATGGCCCACTGCAGCATCACCGACGCGCGATTGCGGAAGCCGATCAGGAAGAAGATGTGGAGGAACACCCAGAAGAGCCAGCCGAGGTAGCCCGACAGGCGCAGGAAGCCGAAATCGGCGATGGCCGCGTTCCGGCCGATGGTGGCCAGGTTGCCGGGATCGAGGTATCGGAACGGCCTGGTCGGCTCGCCCGATAGGCGTCGCACCGCGTTGCGCGCGGCATGCCGGCCCAGCTGCTTGGCGGCCTGAGCCACCCCCGGCAGCGGCCTGCCGGTCTGATGGGTGAACGACGCCAGGTCGCCGGCGATGAACACATCGGGAAACCCGGGCACGGACAGGTCCGGCTCGACGACCACACGGCCGGCACGATCCAGCTCAGTCCCGAAGCAACGGCCGAGCGACGAGGCCTGCACCCCGGCCGCCCAGAGCACCGTGTCGGCTTCGATGCGCTCGCCGCCGAGCATCACCCCGCCCTCGTCGATGGAGGTGACCGCGGTCCCCTCGCGCACCTGGACACCCAGCCGGGTGAGGGAGCGGCGCGCCGACGCGCGCAGGGAATCCGGAAACGTCGTCAGGATGGATGGGCCGGCCTCGAGCAGCAGGATGCGGGCGGAGGCCGGGTCGACGTTGTCGAATTCGGACCGGAGCGCCTGACGGGCAATCTCGGCCAGCGCGCCCGCCAACTCCACGCCGGTCGGACCGCCGCCGACGATCACGAAGGTGAGCAGCCGGCGCTGACGCGCGGGATCCGTCTCGCGCTCGGCCTTCTCGAACGCCAGCAGCACGCGCTTCCGGATCTCGAGCGCATCGTCGAGCGTCTTGAGTCCGGGCGCGCGAGGCTGCCAGTCGTCGTGGCCGAAATACGAGTGTGTCACCCCCGTGGCGAGGATCAACGCGTCGTACGCCAGCGTTTGCCCGCCGTCGAGGTGGAGGCACTTCGCCGCGGGATCGACGCGCTCGACGGTCGCGAGCAGCACGCGGAGGTTGGCCTGCCGCCGGAGGATCCAGCGGATGGGCGACGCGATGTCGCCGGGGGAGAGCCCCGCCGTGGCAACCTGGTACAGCAGCGGCTGGAAGACGTGATGATTGTGCCGATCCACCAGCGTGACGCGCACGGGCTCGCGCGCCAGCGCCCGGGACGCATCGAGCCCCGCGAACCCGCCGCCGACGATGACGATGTGAGGGACGTGGGGACCGTCGGTCATTCGTAGCGCAGGGCCTCGACCGGATCCAGCCCCGCCGCGCGCCGGGCCGGCCAGTACCCCGCCAGAATACCAACGAACACCGACGTGGTCAGCCCCGACAGCACGGCCCACCACGGAGGGGCGGCCGGGAACGTGGGGGCCAGGAAGGCCGCCAGCAGCCCGAGCGCCGTGGCCAGCACGACGCCCGCCACCCCGCCGGCTCCAGACAGGATGGCCGCCTCGAAGAGGAACTGGCGCAGCACCTCGCCGCGCTTCGCGCCAATCGCCAGGCGGACACCGATCTCGCGCGTGCGCTCGGTGACGCTGATGATCATCACGTTCGCAATGCCGATGCCGCCGATGACCAGGCTGACGGCAGCCAGCGCGATCGTGGCCCAGAAGATCTGCGACCCCAGCCGATCGAACTGCGCGATGATCTGGTCGGCGGTATTCAGCGCGAAGTTGTCGGGCTCGCCCGGCGGCACGTTCCGAAGCAGTCGGAGGATGGTGGCGGCCTCGAGGCGCGCCTCTTCCCTGAGCCCCGGGAACGCGCGGATGTACAGGACCGTGTTCTCCGCGTCCGGGAACTTCAGGCGGGCGGTGTTCACGGGAATGGCAACCACGCGATCGTTGCGGTTCTCTCCAAAGAACGTGCCCCGACGCGGCGCCAGTTCTCCCACCACGTAGTAACGGTCGCCGCCCAGCAGGAACGACTGGCCCACGGACGATCGCGCCCCGAACAGCGCGCGCGCGATGCTGGACCCGAGCACCGCCACCTGGGCGCGGGCGCGCTCCTCGTAGTCGGTGAACGGGCGGCCCCCGGTGAACTCGGCGCCCACGACATCGTAGAAGTTCGGCGAGATACCTTCGACGAGCAGCGTGTCGGACTCGTTGATGCCCGCCCGGGCGGTGATCGCGCGCGTCCCGGTGACGACGGGGACGATGAGCTCGATGCCGACGTCCCGAATCGAAGGGCCGAGCGCCGCGATCCTCGGCGCGAACTCAGCCCTCAAGGGCGGCCGCTTGACGTCCTGCGACGTGCCGGCGGCGTACGGCTCCCCGCTCGTGTGGAAGGCGAAGATGTTGTCCGTGCCCAGCTCGCGAAAGAGCAGCGCCACGCTGTTGCGCAGGCCCACGAGCGTGGACGACACCAGCACCACCGTCACGATGCCGATGACGACACCGATGATGGCGAGGGCGGAACGGGCCGGCTGCGAGCGGATGGACTCGACGGCGAGCACGGCGGCCTCGCGCAGCTCGCTCGCCACCGACTCCTGGATGGGCGCGGTCGCCATGGTCTACTCCGACCTCATCGCGGTCACCACGTCGAGATGTACCGCGCGGCGCGCGGGGTACCAGCCGGCGACCAGCCCGCTCAGGCCTGATGCAGCCAGGCTGACGGCCACGGTCGCCGGCGCCACGGTGAGGGGCAGGTCGAAGGCCCTCGCCGCCATCGTGACCAGGGCCACGGCGGCAGCCGTGCCCGTGGTGCCGCCGATGAGCGCCACGAGCGCCGACTCGGCCAGCACCTCGCGCATGATCTGCACGCGCGGGGCGCCGACGGCCCGGCGCAGGCCGATCTCGCGCGTGCGCTGGGTGACGGAGACGAGCACCGTGTTGGTGATGACCACGATCGCGGCCAGCAGGGCCATCAGCGAGATGGGCCCCGCCGCCGCGCCGATGCGCTCCGACAGGTTCGCGACGAAGTCACGGGCGGCGTCAGGCGTGAGGATGTCGAAGGTGTCGGGCACGCCGGGGCCGAGCGCCCGGCGGGCGCGGAGCGACACGCGCGCGCGGTCCTCACCCACCACCGAAGGCCGGTCGCCGGTGGCCTTCGCGAAAATCTGAAGGGAGGCCGGTGCGCCGAACGCGCGCTCGTAGGCCAGCAGCGGAATCCAGACGTACTTGTCGAGCGTGACGCCGCCCGACTGCCCCTGGCGGTCCTGGATCCCGATGACGGTGAACCGCCGGCCCGCGAGGCGCAGTGGCTGCCCGAGCGGATCCACGCCGGGGAACAGCGCGTCGACCACGTCGGCGCCGACAATCGCAACCGGCTCGCCCCGCCCGTCCTCGTCCGCCCGGAAAAAGCGCCCCCGGCCAATCGTGAGGTCGCGCAGCTCGGCGATCTCCCAGGTCGTGCCGGTCACCGACGCGCCTTCGAACTTCCGCCCGCCGGCCGTCACATCGGCCCGGGTCTGGGCGTTGGGGGCGTACAGGACGAGACCGCCGGCATGGCGCTCGAGGAACTTCAGCTCGGAGCGGCGGATCGGCGGGTTGCGCTGGAGCTGCTCCTGCAGCTCGCGCCGCGACACGCTTCCCGGCGACGCCACCTGCGCGATGAGGAAGGTGTCGGCGCCGAAGGTTCGCGCCGTCGTCTGCTGTGCGTAGCGCGCGATGCCGTCCAGCGCCGATACGACGAGCACGATCGTGGCGACAGCGACGGCGATGGCCAGCGCGCCAAGTCCGGCCCTCAACGGGTTCCCGCGGATGGCCGCGCCCCCCTGCCGCAGTGCTTCGCGTATCATCCGCACGGCTATGACGCCAGTGTCGCACCAGACGACCCCGATTCGGAGTCTAATCGTGTCACAGACATGAGCATCCGCCGCCTCCTGATCGGAGCCGTTGTCCTTGCCGTCGCCGGGGGCGCGTGGTACGCGCGCCGCGGCGCGGCCGAGGGAACGCTCGCCGATCTCGCCACCGTCGCCCGCACTCCCACGCTGCAGTCCTACGTCACCGCTTCGGGCGAGATTGTCGCCACGCGCTATGCCGATATCGGGTCGGCGTCCATGGGCCGGCTGGTATCGCTGGCCGTCAAGGAAGGCGACCCGGTGAAGGCCGGCCAGGTGGTCGCGCGCATCGACCCCGTGCAGGCGTCGACCACGGCAGACGCCGCGGCCGCCGGGCTGCGGGCCCTCGAGGCCGAAGTCGATGCGGCGGCCAGCCAGATCCGTGCGGGTCAGGCGGACCTGGCCGCCGCCGAAGCGCGCGCGACCGATGCCCAGCGCGCGCTCACGCGTGCGCGCGAACTGCGACAGGCCGGCCTGATCGCGCAGTCCGAGTTCGACACGGCGCAGGCGACGGCCGACTCCACCGCGGCGCAGGTGCGGGCCGCCGAGGCCGCGATCCGGCGGCTCGAGGAAACCCGCGCCGCTGCCGAGCGACGCGTCGCTCAGGGGCGGGCGGAAGTGGCGCGAGCCCGCGATGTCGTGGCCAAGACCGACATCACCGCTCCCATCGACGGCGTGGTCACGCGCCTCGACGTCGAGGAGGGCGAGATGGTGGTGATTGGCGTGCAGAACCAGCCCGGCACCATCCTGATGACCATCTCGGACCTCAGCTCGATCAACGCCGAGGTCAAGGTGGCCGAAGCCGACGTGCTGCGCCTGGCGCTGGGGAACACCGCCGGCGTGACGCTGGAGGCCCTTCCCGGAAAGACGTTCCCCGGCAGGGTGGTGGAGATTGGCGCCAGTGCCCTGCCGCAGCTGGGCACGCAGGCGGCCGCGCGCGAGTTCCGCGTGAAGGTCCGCCTCGAAGGCGCCCTCGAGACGCTGCGGCCCGGGCTCACGTGCGATGCCGAGATCCTGGTCGCCGAGCGGGCCAACGTCCTCGCGGTACCGCTCCAGGCCGTGGTCCAGCGCACCGGAGCCTCCGGCGCGCCAGAGGTCGGCGTCTTCGTCGTGACAGACGGGATCGCCCGCTTCACCCCCGTCAAGACCGGTATCATCGGCGGCCTCACCATCGAGGTCGAAGGCGTGCCCGAAGGCGCCTCAATCGTCTCCGGCCCCTTCCAGGCGCTGCGCGAGATTCAGTATGGGGAAAGGATCAGGACCAGATAGCGGGTTCTCAGGTTCTCGGGTTCTCGGGTTCTCGAGTTCTCGGGTTCTCGAGTTCGCCCCCGCACCCGTGCACCCCTGCACCCGTGCACCCGTGCACCCCTGCACCCCTGCACCCATGCCCCCCTGCACCCATGCACCCCCTGAAGTACACTGCCGCTCATGCCCCGCCCCGCCGTTGCCCCGTCCGAGTCCACCGTCGAGACGGCGTGCCCGCTCGACTGTCCCGATGCCTGTTCCCTCACCGTCACCCTGCGGGGCGGGCGGATCACGCGCATCAACGGCGGCACGGCCAACGAGGTGACACGCGGCTACATCTGCGCGAAGGTCCGCCATTTCGACCGGCGCGTCTACGGCGACGACCGCCTGCACTACCCCGCCGTGCGTCGCGGCCCCAAGGGCAAGGGGGCGTTCACGCGCGTGACGTGGGACGATGCGCTGGATCGCATTGCGGAGAGGCTGGAACAGGTTCGGCGGAGCGACGGCCCCGAGGCCATCCTGCCCCTCTGCTATGGCGGCTCGAACGGCTACCTCACGCAGGACTACGCCGACGCCATCTTCTTCCGCCGGCTCGGCGCGTCTCGCCTCCTCCGCTCGGTGTGCGCGGCGCCGACCGGCGCGGCCAACGCGGGCCTTTACGGCAAGATGGGATCGGTCGCCTACCAGGACTACCCCTCGGCGCGCCTCATCCTCATCTGGGGAGTCAACCCGGGCGTCTCGGGCATCCACCTGATGCCCTATCTCAAGGAGGCGCGCGAGCAGGGCGCCACCATCGTCGTGATCGATCCACGGGCGACGACCGTGGCGAGGCAGTCGCACATCCACCTGGCGGTGCGCCCCGGGACCGACCTTCCGGTCGCCCTCGCCATTCATCGGCACCTGTTCGAGGAGGGGCTCGCCGACGAGGCGTTCCTGGCCGCCCACGCGACGGGCGCCGACGCGCTGCGCGAGCGTGCCAGGCCCTGGACGTTCGAGCGGGCGGCCGAGGTGAGCGGTGTGCCGGCGGATCGGCTCCGCCAGGTTGCGGACCTGTACGCCCGCACGTCGCCGGCCCTCGTGAAGTGTGGATGGGGCCTGGAGCGCAATCGAAACGGCGGGAGCGCCGCGGCCGCGGTGCTGGCCCTGCCCGCCGTCGGCGGCAAGTTCGGCGTGCGGGGCGGCGGCTACTCGATGAGCAACTCCGCCACGTGGGGCATCGATCGCGCGTGGCTGCAGGACGCCGAAGCCGCCAGCCGCACCGTCAACATGAACCGGGTGGGTCGCGAGCTCACCACGCCCTCGGGAACGCCCATCCGCGCGCTCTTCGTCTACAACTGCAATCCGGCCGTCACGCTCCCCGACCAGGCGCGCGTGCTGCAGGGCCTGTCACGCGACGACCTGTTCACCGTCGTCTTCGACCAGGTGCTCACCGACACGGCGCTCTACGCGGATGTCGTGCTGCCCGCCACCACGTTCCTGGAACACTACGACTACGCGAAGGCCTACGGCTCGCTGTCCCTGCAGCTGGCGCGGCCGGTGATCGAGCCGGTTGGCGAATCCCGATCGAACACCGAGGTCTTCATGGACCTCGTGCGGCGGCTGAGCCTCTCTCGCGACGGCGATCCCGATGACGATCTCGATGCGATGCTGGCGTCGCTGTCCGGCATGCCAAGCGGCATCGGCGACGAACTGCGTGCGAGCTGGCGCGCGACGCCTCCCTATGGGGGTCGCCCGGTTCAGTTCGTGGACGTCTTCCCGAACACGCAGGACCGCAAGGTCCACCTCTGCCCCGAAGCCCTGGATCGCGAGGCGCCCCGCGGCCTCTACGGCTACGAGGAGGATCCCGCCACCGGGCGCTTCCCGCTGGCGCTCATCTCCCCGGCCAGCGAGCGCACGATCAGTTCTACCCTCGGCGAGCTCACGCGCCCCGACATCGCTCTCGACATCAACCCCGCCGACGCCGACGCGCGCAGCATCGACGATGACGACGAGGTCCGGGTGTTCAACAGCCAGGGTGAGGTGAGATTGAGGGCGCGGGTGACGCCGCTGGTGCGGCCGGGCACGGTGTCGATGCCCAAGGGCATATGGCGCCGGCACACGTCCAACGGCTGGACCTCGAACGTGCTGGTCCCGGACAGCCTGACCGACCTGGGTGGGGGTGCGTGTTTCAACGACGCACGCGTCGACGTGGAGAAGATCTGAAGTGAACCGACGCCAGCCATCCGCTCCAGGCCGGAGCCTGGAGCGGATGGCTGAGAGTCGGAAAGCGGACAGACTATTCGCCGCTCGGCAGCTTGCCGCGTCCGCCGCGCGAGACCTGACCACCCTTGCGGCCGGCTTCGCGGGCTTCCTGGGCAGACCACTCGTGCGCCGTGCCTTTGGCGTGAGCCGCGCGACCACCCTTGCTGGCGATTTCACGCTGCTTCTCTGGGGACATCGAGGCAAAGCCTCGGCGGGCCTTACGAATGACTTCGAGCACGGTCGACACCTCCTTGCCAATCCGTAAAGCGAGATGCTTGCCAGAATCAGCTGAGCCGACACGGCTGTAAATCATTTCAAGGCAATCATTTGTACATGTGAAGACATTTCCGGCCCCAGCGGGGCCGTATGGAAACCATACAGCCCTCCGGTTGAGGTGGTCGGATTCAATACGATGGCGGGTCCGGCCGGCGCCGCGGCCGGAACACGTCGCAGTGCTCGCAGTTGCGGATGTCGAACTCGTAGCCGACCAGCGGAAAGAACATCGGGTGGGCGCAGTACAGCAGCTGCCCGTCCACGATGGTGTGGATGGTCAGGTCCGCGGGAATCAAAGGGGTGCTGCGTCCGTACCAGCAGAGGCGATGACGGTCTTCGGGTTCCACGAGGCGCCCTGCACCCATCATAATGGGGACGGAGGCAGAGTCACATGAGCGTGTGTGGGGGTCCGACGGGTGCACCGGACGAGGGCGTGGGTAACAAGAGCGGCCGCAAGGTCTTCTGCGTGAAGTTCCAGAAGGAGATGCCGGGGCTGGACTACGCCCCGTGGCCCGGCGAGCTCGGCCAGCGCATCTACGAGAACGTGTCCGCGCAGGCCTGGAGGCTCTGGGAGGATCGCCAGAAGATGATCCTCAACGAGTACCGCCTCATGCCGTGGCAGAAGGAGGCGCAGGAGCTGATCCGCACGCAACTCGAGGAGTACTTCTTCGGCGAGGGCGCGGCCCTGCCGCCGGGGTACGTGCCGCAGCAGAGCAAATAGGGGGGCTGGGGTTCTCGGGTTCTGGGGTTCTGGGGTTCTGGGGTTCTGGGGTTCTGGGGTTCTGGGGTTCTTCTCACTTCTGACTTCTCACGTCTCACTTCTCAAGACGGGCAGGTACGGGTCGATTGAGAAGCTCAGCTCGGCGTGGGCAGATCGGAGCAGTTGCTCAACCGCCTCGGGCGTGGTGGCACGCGCGAAGATGAATCCCAGGTAGCTGCCGCCCTCGGGGAGCGGGACCAGCCGCTGGTCGGCCTTCGCCGTAATGACCACATCGTCGATTCCGGGCAGGGCGCGGGCCGCCTCGAGACCCTCGACGCGGCGGAGGACCCCGCCACGAGGAATGGGGATCATCATCACGCCGGATCCCCCCGGTTCACGTACCCATCCATCCGCGGGCTCGCCGAGGGCGTGGCGGAGCAACAGGGCTTCAAGGCCCATGCGCTCCCCCGACATCGTCCCCTCTCGAACGAAGCGCAGGGCGCGCGCGCACAGGCCGCCAATCGGGCGCGCGGCCACCTCCAGGACATACACGGCGTCGGCGGTGACACGGCACTCGGCGTGAATCGGTCCGTGCCAGAGGCCAATCGCGCGGGCCGCCAACGCGACGGCCGTGACCATGGCGTGCTGCGTGGCTCGGCTCGCGCGCGACGGCGTGACGTACAGGGTTTCCTCGAAGAACGGCCCGACGAGCGGGTCGGGCTTGTCGAAGATGGCCAGCACGCGCAGGGCGCCCTCGTCGAGCAGGCCCTCCAGCGCGTACTCGACGCCGTCGATGTAGCCCTCCACCTGCACGACATCGAGAGGTCCACTCACCAGGGATCGGAGCTCCGGCGAGGCGAGGAGCCTCCGGATGCGGTCCACGGCCGCGACGAACGACGTGGCGTCGTCCGCGCGGATGACGCCGCGGGATCCAGACAGCGTCGTCGGCTTCGCGACGACCGGGTAGCGGAGCGATTCGGCGAGGACCGCGGCATCGCCGCCGCGACCGAGCACCGTGACCTCGGGTACCGCAAGGCCCGCGTCGCGCAGTCGCGCGCGCATGCGGCGCTTGTCGCGGGCCGTCGCGGCGCCGTCCGGGTCGTGGCCAGGCAGGCCGACATGCCGCATGACCGACGCGGCCAGCGCGGCCGGCCCGTCGCCGACCGCGAGCACGCCATCCACAGGTCGATACGCGAGGGCTTCCAGAAGGGCCCGCAGCGAGGCCTCCTGATCATCGAAGCGTACCGCAATGGCTCCGTCGCGCCAGGGATCGTCCAGGTGGTCGCATCGGTCCGTGGCGTACACGAGCTCGACGCCCGCCGCGGCAGCGGCTTGCTCGAACATGCGCGTCTGGTAGCCGGTCGTCATGGCCAGCAGCAGCACGCGCCGCGGCCGCGACCCCGCTGCGCGCTCACCGCTCATCGTCGCCATCAGCGGACTCGCACGACCGTCACAACAGAGCCACCTGCTCTGCGGTGGGCTCCGCTCAACAGTACCAGGGCTCGTTCAGGTACGGGATCGTCGCCCGCGACGGCAGCGGCGCGTGCCGGCGCGCTGCCACGCGATCGGCACCGCCCGGCGCGCCACCAGCGAGGGCCGCGTCGGCGAGGGCGCGAACCGCGTCGAACGTCTCCTGCCGCGGGCGATTGTTCTGGACGCCCACGAGCTCAGTCACGGCTTTCTGCAGTGCGTCCACACGCCAGTCCGAATGGCGCCACGGATGCGTGAGCGTGCGCGGGTCGAAGTGCGACACCACGGCGCGAACGTCTGGCAGCTCCAGCAGGGGCGACCGGTTCGTCACCAGCAGGCGAATGGCCCACTGGACGGGCGACACGTGCGCCACGAGATCCAGATCCTCGACCGCGTCGAGGAGCCCGCGGTAGCCCTCGAGGGTCGTCCACGGCGTGAAGGCCACGAACGTCGGTGCGAGGACGAGGCTCGCGGCACGGCACAGCTGCGCCACCTCCTCGAAGTCCGCGCGAGTATGCCCCTTCCCAAGGAGCCGCAGCACCTCGTCGTCGATCGATTCGACGGCGCTGGTCACGAACAGGCACCCGCTCTCCGCGAGCACCGGCAGCAGCTCGCGATGCCCGAGCAGGTGCTCGATCTTGATGGTGGCGTCGAAGGTCAGCGCCGGCCACTCGGCGTGCATCGCCTCGACGATGCGGCGTGCGTGGGCGGGGCCGTTCAGGAAATCGGGATCGGCGAAGGTGACGTGCTCGACGCCGGCGGCCACCTGCGCGCGGATGTCGGCCAGCACGACCTCCACCGGGATCACCCGGAACTGCCCGCCGTACACGGGCACGATGGGACAGTGCCGGCACCAGTGCTTGCAGCCGCGCGTGGTATCGGTCGAACCCGCGACGCGGCGAGTGCCATCCGGGAGTTGCAGGGTGGCATAGGAAGCTGGCCCGGGCAGGCCCCGGCGATCGGGCTGAATGAACGGAAGCCGCGGCAGCGCGCCATGGCCATCGGGCGGCCGGGCCATCTCCCGCCCGGCTGGCGCCGGTCTCTTGCCGGCCGAGGGCCCCTCCGATACGGCGTGCTGCGCCGCCGCCACGAGGTCGGCCTCGAACTCCGGACCGAGGATGTGGGTCACGCCGTGGGCCCGCAGCAGCTCGGCGTTCAGCGGCGCGTAGAGCCCATACCCGCAGAGCGTGGCGGCCGGATTGAGCGCCCTCACGCGATCGAGTGCCGTCAGCGCGAGGCGCGTGGCGGTGTGCATCGGAAGGTAGACGGCCACCATCCGCGCACGTGAAACCAGGTCGAGATCCAGCTTCTGGCGCGACAGGTCCAGGAGCGCGACCTCGATGCCCGCCCGCCGCAGCCACGCCGCCGGCGACGCCAGCCCGAACGGCTGCCGGCCGAGGTCGTAGGTGGAGAGGAGCAGCACCACGAGACCAGCGTAGCACCCACAGTGAACCTCCGTGCTTCGAACCTCCGTGCTTCGAACCTTTCGTGCTTCGAACCTTTCGTGCTTCGAACCTTTCGTGCTTTGAACCTTTCGCGCTTTGAACCCTTCGTGTCTATACTCTCCCGGGGGTTTCGACCATGTGGAGCCGACGTTCGTTTCTTCGCCTCACCGGCGGCGCGGCCGGCGCCGGGTTTGCGGCCACGCGTTATGGCGTGGAGGAAGTGGCCGCGCTCACCCAGTCCGTGGCCGGGCGCACGCCCGCTCAGGTGGCGGCAGACGAGGACTACTGGCGTGAGATCCAGTTCGCGTTCACGCTCGATCGCACGCTGATCAACCTGAACAACGGCAACCAGTGCCCCAGCCCCACGGTGGTGCACGAGGCCTGCAAGCGCTACATGGACTGGGCGAACCAGGCGCCGGTCTACCACCGCGGCATGATCGATCGGAACATCGAGACGGCGCGGCGGCGGCTCGCGGCCGAGTTCGGCGCCGACCCCGAGGAGATTGCCATCACGCGCAACGCCAGCGAGTCGCTGCAGATCGCGCAGATGGGCCTCGATCTCGAGCCGGGCGACGAGATCGTCACGACCGAGCAGGACTACGGGCGCATGCTGACCACGTGGGACCAGCGGGTGCGCCGCGACAAGGTCACGCTCACGCGGATCGACTTCCCCGTGCCGACGACCCAGCAGGACCTGATGGAGCGCCTCACGCGCGCGGTGTCGCCGCGGACGAAGGTGCTGCACTTCTGCCACATCACGAACCAGTCGGGCCAGCTCTTCCCCGTCCGCGAGCTGAGCCTCTGGGCCCGCTCGCGCGGCATCATCACCATCGTGGACGGCGCGCACGCCATGGGCCACTTCCCGTACAAGCTGCGCGACCTCGAGATGGACTACTACGGGGTCAGCCTGCACAAGTGGCTGCTGGCGCCGCTCGGCACCGGGCTGCTCTACGTGCGCCGCGACCGCATCGCGTCCACGTGGCCCCTCCAGGCCGCGCCGCGGCGCAGTGACAACGACATCCGCAAGTTCGAGGAGATCGGCACGCACCCGCCCGGCCCGCGGGCCGCTATCAACGAGGCCGTGGCGTTCCAGCAGGCGATCGGCATCGAGCGCAAGGCCGCGCGCCTGCGCTACCTCACGCTCCGGTGGGCCAACGAGCTGAAGAAGGAGCCCCGCGTCCGGCTGCACTCCAGCCTGGACGAAGGCCAGACCTGGGGCCTGGCGGTCGTCTCCATCGACGGCATCGACACCAACAAGCTCGTCCCCTACCTGTGGGACAAGCACCGCATCGTCATCACGGCCATCGGGCACGAGAACGAGAAGGAGCCGAACCTCTCGTACCGGGGCCTGCGCGTGACGCCGAATATCTACACGCCGCTCGAGGAAATCGACTACTTCGTCGAGGCCATCCGCGGGGTCATCAGGAACGGACTGCCGGCGTAGGCTCGTCGGTCAACCGCCGCATCGCCGGGACGAAGGCGAAGAGGATGAGGCCGGCAATGATGGCAAACGTCGCCACGACGCCGAAGAGGCTTGGGAGGGCCATCGACTCGTAGAACGAGGCGATGCGCCCGCCCAGGAAGTTGCCGACCGAGATCGACAGGAACCACACGCCCATGATGAGGCCCGCGATGCGGGCCGGCGCCAGCGTGGACATCGCGCTCAGCCCCACGGGGCTGAGCGCGAGCTCGCCGATCGTGTGGAGCAGATAGGTGAGCGTCAGCCACATGGGGCTCACCAGCGCGCCGGACTCCGCCGAACGCGCCGGCCCCACCAGGATGGCGAAGCCCAGCCCGACGAACACCAGGCCCATGGCGAACTTGGCCGGGCGCGATGGGTCCTGCCCCTTCGTCGCGAGCCGCGCCCACACCCACGCGAACACCGGCGCCAGCGCGATGAGGAAGAGCGAGTTCAGCGACTGGTACCAGGTGCTCGGGAAGGCAGAGCCGAAGGCGCGGTTGTCGGTGCTGCGGTCCGCGAACAGGTTCAGGGTCGAACCAGCCTGCTCGAAGACCGACCAGAACAGCGTCGAGGCCACGAAGAGCACCCCGATCACGTAGAGGCGCTTCTTCTCCTCCGGGGTCCACCCCCCCGACACGAACAGCCACGCGAAGAAGCCCAGCGTGATCAGCAGGAGCAACAGGCCGCCCGCGTTGGCGATCTGCAGCGCGGTGATCGGCAGCACGCCCGTGTACATGCCCGCCGCCAGGGCGGCCAGCGCCACGACCAGCCCGACCGTCCAGCGCGTTGCAGATGCCTTCAGGGCCGTGAAGGCGGCGGGTGACGCCGCGGGCGCGGGCTCGAGCCCCGCCGTACCCAGCGACGCGCCGCCGAGCACATACTGCACGACGCCGAGGGCCATGCCGACGCCCGCCGCCCCGAATCCGAGGTGCCAGCTGACCTCCTGCCCCAGGTAGCCGCAGATGAGCGGCGCGATGAACGCCCCGAGGTTGATGCCCATGTAGAAGATCGAGTACCCGGCGTCACGCCGCGTGTCCTCCGGCGTGTAGAGCTGCCCCACGATGACGCTGACGTTGCCCTTGAGCAGGCCCGTCCCGATGACGATGAGGAAGAGGCCGAGGTAGAAAGTGGCGAGCGACGGGATGGCCATGCTGAAGTGACCGCTCGCGATGAAGATCCCGCCGTAGAGCACGGCGCGGCGCTGGCCGATCAGCCGGTCGGCCACCCACCCGCCCGGCAGCGCCATCATGTAGACCATCGACGTGTAGAGGCCGTAGATGGCCCCACCCTGGGCCGCGTCGAAGCCGAGGCCCCCCGCCGAGAGCGGCGCGGTCATGTACAGGAGCAGCAGGGCACGCATCCCGTAGTAGCTGAAGCGCTCCCACATCTCGGTGAAGAACAGCGTGGAGAGCCCGCGGGGGTGACCGAAGAAGGCGTGGTCCAGGGGCGTCTGGTTGGGTGTGGCCATCGCCGCGTATTGTATGCGGGCGGCGCCATCGCACGATGCCTCGCCGGCTGACGGAATCCCGCCGGCTTCGTGCGATCGGCCTTCCGGCTTCATGAGAAGAGGCCCAACCGGGCGCAGCGCGACTGGAGCGCCTCTTGCACCCTGCATCTTATCCGGTCGCGGTCGCCACGCACCGGCCAGTGGCGAGCGGTCGGCTGAAGGGACCATCCCATGAGCTGCACCAGGAGCGTTCTCGGCCTTCGGTGGGAACACCACGACTGGCAAAGACGGGTGTCGGGCTTCGAAATCCGGCGGGGGTTCGAAACGAACATGTGGGCGCGCGCGGTGGAGCGGGACTTCGTGCGGTGCGACACCGAAGAGGTCTGCGCGCAGTGCGGCGCGGTCCGTCACCAGGTGAGTTGCACGTGCGACTTCGGGCGCGGGGAAGCCTGCCCGGCGTTGCTCGAGTGGCGCGCTGCCCACGGCGACACGGGCCAACTGCCGCACTAGGCCACCCCTCGATCCGCCTCGGGGGAGCCCGCGCTTTCGGTCTTGTCTTCCAGGCCAGTTCGGGATCGCGGTCAGCGACGGCAGCGTCGGCTGCTCCTGTATCATGCGGGCACAGTGTCTTCCGATGCCCCTCGACGAATATCGCCGCAAGCGTGACTTCTCGAAGACGCCCGAGCCTGACGGCTCGGCCCCGCCGTCGAAACGCAAGAAGACTGCGGGGCTCTTCTTCTCGGTCCAGAAGCACCTGGCCACGCACCTGCACTACGACCTGCGGCTCGAATGGAACGGCGTGCTGCTGTCGTGGGCCATTCCCAAGGGCCCGTCCATCGATCCCGCGGACAAGCGCCTCGCGATGCAGACCGAGGATCACCCCTTCGATTACGGCACGTTCGAGGGCGTGATTCCAGAGGGGTACGGCGCCGGCATCGTCATGCTGTGGGACCGCGGCACGTGGACCCCGGAGAGCCCGGACGTGGACGCCGCCCTGAGGAAGGGCGACCTCAAGTTCACCCTCGATGGCTACAAACTGAAGGGCTCCTGGGCTCTGGTGCGGACCCGCGGTTACGGCGGCGGATCGCGGCCGAGCTGGCTCTTGATCAAGCACCGTGACGAGTGGGCTGGCCCGCTCGACATCGGCGAGTTCGCACCGCTGTCGGTCAAAACGCCGGACGCCGACTTCGCGGACATCCTGGCGGCCGACAACCCTGCCGTCTGGACGACGAACCCGCCGGCGAAGACCGGGGACACGGGCAAGCTCTTCCAGCGCATCATCGCGCAGGCGGTGGCGATGAAGGAAAGCCGCGGCGCACAGGACACCACCAAGCCAAGAAGACGCGCGAAGGCGGCCACGAAGAAAAGGCGCTAGCACTCGGGCCCGAGTGACGCCGAATGTCTCGCGATGTCTCGCCGCCGCCGGCCCGGCACGCACCGCTGTCGGGCGATCGGCAGCGCTCATCCGGAGAACCGACGACACCCATGCGCCGGGCGCATTCACTGCCGGAAATCACCGGCACGCGCTGGCCTGACCGTTGCATCCTCCGACGCATCCCTGTCTGAACGCGCCCATCCGGGCGCAGGGCCGGGATTTCATCCGCTCGAGGAGGCGCACTCATGCCGCGCACAACGGTCCGCTTCGTGCCCGCGCTGCTGCTGCTCACCACGGCGGTCGCCCTCGTTTCGTTCTCCCCGCGTGTCTGGGGCCAGGCCGGCGCACCGGTCTTCCCGAGCACCACCACCGGGGAGTGGCCGCACTACAGCGGCGACATCAAGGGCAGCCGCTACTCGCCGCTCGACCAGATCGACGCGACCAACTTCAACAAGCTCGAAGTCGCCTGGCGCCTGAAGACCGACAATCTCGGCCCCCGGCTCGAATACAAGCTGGAAGGCACGCCCCTGATGGTGAAGGGCGTCCTCTATGCTGTCGGCGGCACGCGCCGCTCGGTCGTGGCCGTCGATGCGAAGACCGGCGAGCTGAAGTGGGTCTACGGCCTGGACGAGGGTCGGCGCGCGGACGTCTCGCCGCGCAAGCTCTCCGGCCGCGGGCTTTCCTACTGGACCGACGGGCGCGGCGACGAGCGTATCGTCTTCGTGACCATCGGCTATCGCCTCGTCGAGCTCGACGCCAGGACCGGCCATCCCGTGCCGTCCTTCGGCAAGAACGGGATGATCGACCTGAAAGAGGGCGTCGTCTACATGAAGGACAAGCAGATCCCGCTCGAGACGGGCGAGATCGGCACGCACTCCACGCCGCTGGTGGTGAACGACACCATCATCGTGCAGTCGGCGATGGCCGAGGGGCTGCGGTACGAGTACTCGGTGAACGCCAAGGGACTGGTCCGCGCCTTCGACGCGAAGACCGGCAAGCAGCTGTGGCGCTTCAACACGATTCCCTATCCCGGTGAGCCCGGCAACGAGACCTGGGAGAACGGGTCGTGGGAGTGGACGGGCAACGTCGGCGTGTGGACCGAGATGTCGGCCGACCCGGAAGCGGGACTCGTCTACCTGCCGGTAGAGTCGCCCACCATCGACATCTACGGCGGCAACCGGCCAGGCAACAACCTGTATGCCGAGAGCCTCGTGGCGGTGGATCTGAAGACCGGCAAGAAGCGGTGGCACTTCCAGCTGGTGCACCACCCCATCTGGGACTACGATGCCGTCGGCGCGCCGCTCATCGTGGACGCGACCATCGACGGCAAGCCACGCAAGCTGGTCGCGCAGGCCAGCAAGCAGGGCTGGCTCTACGTCTTCGACCGCATCACGGGCGAGCCCATCTGGCCGATGCCCGAACGCCCCGTGCCGCAGTCGAACGTTCCGGGTGAGAAGACCTCGCCCACGCAGCCGTTCCCGACGAAACCTCCTCCCTACTCGCGCAACTTCCTGTCGCCGGATGACGTGATCGACTTCACGCCGGCGCTGAGGACACAGGCGCTGGAGAACCTGAAGAAGTACCGCTGGGAGCAGGCCCCGTTCGTGCCCGCCGTCATTCCAGACGGCAGGATCTTCGGGTCCATCAACGTTGGCAACACCATGGGCGGCGTCAACTGGCCGGGCTCCGGCTTCGACCCCGAGACGTCCACCTTCTACACGCAGGCCTACAACTCGCAGGTGTCGGCAACGGCCATCAGCCCCGAGTACTTCAAGCTGCTCGACCCGGCAGCGCAGGCGAAGCACCGCATCCCGATCTGGGAATCCGAGCACTTCGGCAAGGAGGAGAGCTTCGGCCCACGCGGCCCAAGCCCGCTGACCGAGGGCCTGGGCGGCCTGCCCATCATGAAGCCGCCGTACGGCGTCGTCTCGGCCATCGATCTCAACCAGGGCACGCTGAAGTTCCAGGTGCCGCACGGCGACACGCCCGACGCCGTGCGCAACAACCCGATGCTCAAGGGCCTGAACATCCCGAAGACCGGCCAGCAGGGCATCGTGGGCATTGTCGTCACCAAGACGCTCGTCATCGTCGGCGATCCGATGCTGACGGCGCCGCCCGGGCGGCCGAGGGGCGCGATGCTGCGCGCCTACGACAAGCAGACCGGCGCCGAGGTGGGCGCGGTCTGGATGCCGGCGCCCCAGAGCGGCAACCCGATGACCTACATGGTGGACGGGCGCCAGTACCTCATCGTCGCGGTCGGCGGCGGCACGTACTCGAGCGAGTACATCGCGTTCGCCCTGCCGCCGAGCGAGCTGAAACGGACGACGGAGCGCGAGTAGTCGCGAGAGGTGCGATCATGAGGCGCCGTCATCTCCTCCGTTTCTCCATGGCCCTGTGGGGGGCCGCGGCCCTGGCCGCGAGCCTCCACGCACAGCCTGCGGCCTCCGTCTGGGACGGCGTCTACACCGAGGCGCAGGCCACCCGCGGCGCCGCACTCTACGACAAGGAGTGCGGCCAGTGCCACGGGCCGGCCGGCGCCGGCGGCAGCATGGCGCCGGCGCTGGTCGGGCCTGCATTCGCCGCCAACTACGACGGGCAGACCGTCGGCGATCTCTTCGACCGCAACCGCACCACCATGCCTCCCGGCAAGGAGGGACAGCTCGGCGGCCAGGAGAACGCGGACATCACCGCCTACATGCTCAAGGTGAACGAGTTCCCCGCCGGCGAGATCGAGCTGCCCAGCCAGGGCATGGCGCTCAAGGGCATTCAGTACCTCGCGTTCAAGCCCTAGGAGGATGGCATGATGCCGTGGCACGCCGTTGTCGCACGCCTTCTCGCCGTGGGGATCATGTTGTCCGTGGGCGGAGCGGGGATGGCACAGGGGCCGCCGGGCGGCGCGCCGCCGCCCGGCGTTCGCCATGACAACACGAGCGGATTCGAATGGATCAGGCGACTGGAGCGTCCGGAGCGGTTGCCTGCGCTGAAGGTTGACGAAGTCATCGCCGCACTGGGCCTCAAACCGGGGATGGCGATCGCGGACATCGGCTGTGGAACCGGGGCCTTCACGATTCCGTTCGCAGGTGCCGTCGCGCCCGGCGGCACCGCGTTCGCCGTGGATATCTGGCCAGAGCTGCTGGACTACGTGAACGGGAAGGCGGAGCGCGGTGGCCACACGACCCTGAAGACCGTGCTCGCACAGCGCGACGACCCCGCGCTGCCCCGCGGCAGCCTGGATATCGCGTTCTTCCACGACGTCTTTCACAACGTGCACGACCGCCCCGGCTATCTGAAGCGGCTCGCAGCCTCACTGAAGCCTGACGGCCGGATCGCGATCGTCGAGCAGGAGTTCGACGATCCCATCGCGAAGCGGTGGGACAAGGCCGAGGACCGCATCACCCGCGAGCAGGTGCGCACCTGGATGGCTGCCGCGGGCTTCGAGCTCGTCCGCGAGCTCGATTTGTTCCAGGGTGCGAACAACCCGAAGGGCGCCGGCATGCCCGAACGCTGGTTCGTCATCTACCAGCGCGCCGGAGCGCGGTCGACGTCGCCCTGATCCGACACATCTGGAAACCGCTCACCTCGAGTGCAGGAGGTCCCGCATGGCACGCCAGCATCGCATGATCCTGATCGTCGTCACCGTCACGGCCCTGGGCGTCTCCTGGACCGTCCCACTCTCCGCCGGGCAGGCCGCCGCCGCCAATGGCTCGGACCTGTTCAAGTCGTACTGCGTGGTGTGCCATGGTGCCGACGCTCGCGGCACGGGCCCACTGGCCACGTCCCTCTCGAAACGGCCGGCCGACCTCACGGTGCTGGCTGCCGGTAACGGGGGAACGTATCCCACCGAGATGGTCGCGCGCATCATCGATGGACGGAACCCGGTCAAGGGTCACGGCGGCGGCGATATGCCGGTCTGGGGCGAGGCGTTCCTGAAGACGCAGGGTGCTGCCAACGAGGAAGCGGTCAGGGAACGGATCGACGCGATCGTGTCGCACCTGCGGGGGCTGCAGCGGGAGGCCGTGGCGACCGACCGACAGTGAACACATGAAGGGCACGACGGACACGAAGGAACCTCCTGAAGGTTCCTCGTGTCCGCCGTGCCCCTCGTTGCCTCACCCCGCCGCCTTCAGCGCGGAGGTGCGTGGCTGTCCCTCAGTTACGGCGTGACCGTGAAGCGTCGCTCCGAGATGCCGGACAGCAGGTTCAGGGTGCCCGCCTCGGTCAGGGCCGACATCCACGTGTAGTATCCGGGCGGCGTGCCGCCCGGCACGCGCAGGCTCAGGATTTCGCCGACGAAGTTGGTGGGCACGAAGTTGCGCGCGATCGGAACCAGGCCGGGCACCAGCGCGCTGCCGGTCCACGACATCATCTGGCCGTTCGGCATCCGCAGGGCGACATAGGCGTCAGCCGCGGCCGGCGTCCGGCTCCGGCGCAGCCGCGCCGTGAGGCGCATGGTCTGCCCGGGGCTCAGCGTTTCGTCGTCCACTTCGGTTTCCAGCGTCGCGTCGTGGAACTGGATGTTCCCGTTCCGCACGACGCGCATCGCGCGCTCTTCGAGCACTTCGCCGTCGGCGGCGACAGTGACGCCGAACTGGTCGTTGCGACCGGGCTCGCCATTGTCCTGCACCATCACGCTGAAGGTGCATCCGGCCAGAAGCTGCTCGCAGGTGCCCGAGAAACGCACCGTCTTCGGCGTGTCGTCGTCGTTGAGCGCCAGGACGTCGACGTCGGTGACCGGCCCGTTGAGATGCAGGTTGCCATTGATCGCGTGGTTGACGTAGTTGAAGTTGCCGCTCGCCGGCACGCCCGCGGCCGCCGGGTGGGCATTGAAGCCGTAGTTGGCGAAGCCGTTCCCAGTGGCGTCGGGGTCCGTTTCGGCCGGGTCGTTGGGCACGTTGATGCTGCCGCCACCGGTCACCTTGAACGAGGTCGAGGTGGGCAGCGGGTGGCCGTAGCTGCAGGCGTTGACGGTGTTGCCGTTCATCGTGACCGCCCCACCGTCGAGCGTCGTGCCGTCCAACTCGCCAAGGGAGACGAGGCGCCCGTCGACCGTCGCCCCGCTGACCACGGTGACGTTGCCCAGCGCGAGGACGTTGCCGACAAAGGCGCCGTCGATGCTCGAATCCGCGAGCAAGGTCGCCGGGTCGTCGTCGCCGATCTGCCAGTAGACGCTCGTCCCGCGGCAGGCGGGTGGGTCCGTCGGGCCCGGGACCGGCAGACCGGGGGTCAGGATGGAGGAACCGGCGGCCACCGTGAGCGCGCCGCCAATCTGGAAGATCCACGGGCCGGTCCCGTTCAGCGTCAGCGTCCCGCTCAACGGAGCATCGCCGCCGAAGCAGTAGACACCCGGATCCAGAGCGTCGTTGGGCGCCACGCCCAGCGTCCCTCCGGTCAGGTCGTTGGGCCCACCCGGAGCGCAGGTCCGGCTGGCCAGGTCCTGGTAGGCCAGCACGGCGGCGTGGTGTGCCTGAACTGCCACGGCGTCGCCGATGTGCAGGGAACTTCCCTCCGCGAGCATCGCCGCCGTGATCCCGGACACCGTGCCGCCCGCATCGACCCCCACGTCCCCGCCGATGGTGGCGGTGCCCGTGTTGGCCACGGTTGCGCCGGCCAGCACGGCGAATGACTCGGCTCCCCCCATCGATGGTGCTGCGGGCTGCGCCATCGCGGCGGCAGGCATCAGGCACAAGGCGACGCCAGCGACCACGGCATTACGCCGGACCTTGCTGCCAAGATAGGAAAAATATTCACACATGGGCACTCCATCCTGCTCAGAACTGAACGTCAGATCCCACTTCCGTAGGGATTCCGCGGATGCTACCGCCCCCGGGGCCGAGGGAAGCAAAGCGCAGGCCAGTCTGCGAGTTACAGGGACCGTGGCGGGTTGCCTGCTCACCGGAGTCGCGCCGCGATCCGCCGCAGGAGATCGGCGTCCACCGCGGCGTCAAAAGGGCGCGCGCGCGACCAGTCGTGCAGCCACACGGGCTGGCGGCGCTGTTCGGGCGGCTCCCACGCGTAGCGCGGGATGATGTGCGCGTGCAGCGCCGGCTCGACGTTACCCAGGATCTCGTAGTTCAGCCGCTCGGCACCGGTCTCCGCCAGCACCACGTCGCCGACACGCGCCATGTCGTCGAGGAACCGTTGCCGCGCCTCCCCGGTGAGCGCGTTCAGGTGCGGAACTACCGGGTCGGGGTACAGCAGGCAATAGCCCGGCAGGATCTGCGGGTCCCCCAGTGCCACCCACCCGGAGCCCACGCGTGCCACCCGGCGCGCGAGCTCGCCGCGCCGCGCCTGCTCGACGAACCGGTGAATCGCCGTCACCTCGGTCTCCCTGAGCAGCGGAGGCCACGCTGCCCTGAACCCACCGTGCCTCGAACCTCCGTGCCTCGAACCTCCGTGCTTCGAACCTCCGTGCTTCGAACCTCCGTGCTTCGAACCTACTTGCGATAATCCAGCGCCGGCTTCCGGTCGGCGAGCCTGGTCGTGTACTTGAATCCGGGCCCGCGCCGCTGGTCGAACTCGGCGCGCGCCTTCTGGATGTGCGCCGGGTCGGTGAAAAGATCGATGGCGGTGAGCGCCATGCTCTTGGCCGCCACCAGCATGCCCTTGACGCCAATCGAGGTGCCGCCGGCGGCCACCGCCTGCCAGCTGTGCGCGGGTGTCCCGGGCACCCAGGTGGCCGAGGTGAGCTGGACGGTCGGCACGTTCCAGCTGACATCGCCCAGATCCGTGGACGCGCTGCCGATGCCGGGCTCCGGCGTGAACACCGAGTTCGCGCTGTCGATGGGCGGCAGGTTGCCGTCCAGAGACTTGCGCAGGACCTCGGCGAACTGCCGTTCGGCGGGCGTGTACTCGTAGCCGCCGACCGCCTGCAGGTTCTTCTGCATCAGGCCCACGAGGTAGGAGTTCGGCAGGACGTTCCAGACGGCGCCGGTCAGTTCCAGCTCCATCGTGGTGCCCGTGCCGAGCGCGGCGCCGCGGGCCGCGTTCTGGATCCGCTCCCAGATGCCCTCGAGCACGCGCATGTCGTTGTGACGGGCGTAGTAGTACGCCTCAGCGAAGTCGGGCACGACGTTCGGCGCGCGGCCGCCGTTCGTGATGACGTAATGGATGCGCGCGTCGGAGGGCACGTGCTCGCGCATCAGGTTCACCATGGCGTTCATCGCCTCCACGCCATCGAGCGCGGAACGACCGCGATCCGGCGCCGACGAGGCGTGCGCGGACTGGCCGCGAAAGCGGAACTTGCCCGTGATGTTCGCCAGCGTGCTCGACGCGCTCGACGCGTTCCGGTCCCCGGGATGCATCGTGACGACGACGTCCACGTCACTGAAGAGCCCCGCGCGCAGCATGTAGACCTTGCCGGCGCCGCCCTCCTCGGCCGGTGTCCCGAAGAAGCGCAGCGTGCCGGGCCGCTTCGTCGCCACGAGCCAGTCCTTCACCGCGATGGCGGCGGCCGTCGAGGCCGTGCCGAAGAGGTGATGGCCGCAGCCATGACCCGCGCCTTCGGGCTCGAGCGCGTGCCGCTCGGGCTCGGCGGCCTGCGAGAGGCCCGGCAGCGCGTCGAACTCGCCGACAATCCCGATGACGGGCTGGCCGCTGCCCCACTCGGCCGTGAACGCCGTCGGGATCTCCGCCACGCCGGCCTTCACCGTGAACCCGGCGGCGCGCAGTTGCTCCTGCAGGAGCGCGCTGCTCTTCTGCTCCTGGTAGCCCACTTCGGCGAACGACCAGATCTGCAGCGCGACGTCGCCGTAGGCTTTGGCCTTGCTGTCGATCGAGGCGAGCACGGCCTGCGCCTCCATGCCCTGTCCATGGAGCGGCGCCGTCACTGCCGCCCACGCCACCACTACCGCCGCAAGACCGTATCTCATGACCGTCCTCCGCTCACGCCAACAGGTGCCGGCTGAGCACCGCCCAGACCGCGTACGAGAGCCGACCGCGATGGTGCCGCGCGATGTCCGAGTGCCAGAAGCCACCGGTCACCACCTCGCATCCCACCGGCAGGGCGCCGAGGGCCAACGGCTCCTTCTGCTCGGCCCGGTACCGCGCCAGCACCTGGTCCGACGGATGACCTTCATTGGTGATGACGACATCGACCGGGCGGCCGATGGTCCGACCGACCCAGTCCACGGCGTCGGCGGCCGTGAAGCCGCTCATGCCGCGGCCCTCGGTGAGCAGGTTCGTCACCAGGATCACCGGGCCTCTGACCGACCGCAGGCTCTCGGCGACGCCGTCCACCAGCAGCGTCGGCATGAGACTGGTGAAGAAACTGCCGGGCCCGATGATGGCGGCGTCGAACGCGCCGATGGCATCCCGGACGGCTGGATGGATGCGCGCGGCCGGCTCGAGCCAGATGCGCGTGATCTGGTGGCCCCGATCGTGCGCGGCATCCACTTCCACCTCTCCGCGCGTCACCGACCCATCCGCGCATTCGGCGCACAGGGTGGCACGCTCCACGCTGACGGGCCAGACACGGCCGCGGCACCCGAGCAGGGCGCGGAGTCCGTCCACCGCGGCGAGGAAATCACCGCTGTAGCGCTCCATCATCGACAGCAGCAGGTTGCCGCCGGTGTGACCACTGAGGCGCGCGTGCTCGAGCGTCGGCAGGCGGGCCAGCAGCACGCGGCGCGCCTCGCCCTCGTTCCTCGCCAGCGCGAGCGTGCAGCGCAGCACGTCGCCGGGTGGCAGTACGCCGAGTTCGTCCTTCAACTGACCGGAACTGCCCCCGGTATCGAACATGGTGACCACGGCGTTCACGTCGAGCCAGGGATTGCGCTTCAGGCCACCGAGCAGCGCCGGCAGGCCGGTGCCGCCGCCGAAGCATCCCACGTTGAGCCGCCGCAGCTGCATGCGCTCCTTATCTTAGCGGACCGTCATAGACTACGGGGAATGGACACGGCCATCCGCGCCCGGCTCGACCCCGTCGTCGCCGACCTGCAGCGCATCTTCGGGGCCAGGCTCGAGGCCGTGGTCGCCTACGGCCGCCATGCGCACGAGCATGCGCACAGCCTGGCGCTGGTCTCCTCGCTCACGCTGGACGACCTGACGGCGATGGCGGCGGCCGCCGCGCGCTGGCATCATGCCGGCGCGGCCACGCCCCTCGTGCTACCGCGCGACGAGTTCGCGCAGTCGCTCGACGCATTCCCCATCGAGTACGGCGAGATCATCGACACGCACGTGGTGCTGCTCGGGACGGATCCCTTCGCTGGCATCGGCATCGACACGCGGGACCTGCGCCGGGCCATCGAGGCGCAGGCGGCCAGCCACCTGCTGCACCTCCGCGAGAACTTCATCGAGGACGCGGGGCGCCCGGGCGACATCGACGCGCTCGTGCGGCGGTCGGCACCCGGCTTCGCCCTGCTCCTCCGGAGGATGGCGCGCCTCGACGGCGCCGCATCCGAGAGCGTGGCCGACCTGTCGCACTGGGCCGCGACGCGTCCCGGCCTCGACCCACGCGTCGTGGGCGACGTGCTGGCCCTGGCCACCGACCCGGCGCCCGGCGTGGACGCCGTGCGTCTCTTCCCCGAGTATTTGGCGACGATGGACGCCCTGCTCCGCGCGATCGACCAATGGCCTCACTAACCCTGCTCGCGCTGCTGCTCTCGGCCGCATTCGCCACCGCACAGCCGCTCCCGCCCGAGCTCACGGCGCCGGTGAACGACTTCGCCGGCGTCATCGACCCGGCGTCGGCTGCCGAGCTCGACACGCTCATCCGGCGTCTCCAGGAGGCCAGCGGCGACGTCCTCGTCGTCGCCACGGTCAGGACCTTCCAGCCGTACGCGGATCTGCAGAGCTATGCGGTCCAGATGTTCGAGAACCACGGCAAAGGGATCGGCACGCGCAAGGGCGACAATGGTGCGCTCCTCGTCCTCGCGGTGGACGACCGCCAGGTCCGCATCGAGGTGGGCTACGGGCTGGAGGGGTTCGTCACGGACGGCTTTGCGGGTGAGGTCAGCCGCGACACGATGGTGCCCTACTTCCGGCGTGGCGACTACGGGCAGGGGCTGGTCGCCGGGGCTGCGAGGGTCGCACAGCGCATCGCCGACGGGCGGGGTGTCTCCCTCGATGTGCCCCAGCCACGCGCCGCGCCGCGGCCGACGGGCGAGATCGGCATCAGCCCCATCACCCTGCTGATCCTCCTCTACATCATGTACCGGCTGATCCGGAGCAGCGGATCGATGAGCGCACGCCGGCGGCATCGCCACTGGTCGAGCGGCGTCGGCCCCTTTGGCGTCGGTGGCGGATGGGGCGGCGGCGGGTGGGGCGGCGGTGGATGGGGAGGCTCGTCAGGCGGGTTCGGGGGCTTCGGCGGCGGTCGATCTGGCGGAGGCGGCGGCGGGGCCTCATGGTAGAAAGGACCTTATGCAGAAGCTGATACGGCTCGTGACCGCTCTTGCGCTGGCAGTGGCCGCGGTGGCCTCGTCCGGTTGCTCGTACAACACGTTCGTCAGCCAGGAAGAAGCCATCAAGACCAGTTGGTCGCAGGTCGAGAACCAGTTGCAGCGGCGCAACGATCTCATCCCGAACCTGGTCGAGACCACGAAGGGTTTCGCCCAGCAGGAGCGCGACGTCTTCGGCGCCATCGCCGACTCGCGCGCCAAGCTGGCGGGTGCCCAGACGCCAGAGCAGACCATGGCGGCGGCCAACGAGCAGTCCTCGGCGCTGGCACGCCTGCTGGTGGTGGTCGAGAACTACCCCGATCTCAAGTCGAACCAGACCTTCGCCCGGCTGATGGACGAGCTCGCCGGCACCGAGAACCGCATCGCCGTGGAGCGTATGCGGTACAACGAGGCCGTCCAGGCCTATAACACGCAGCGGCGCTCGTTCCCGTCCAACATCACGGCGGGCATCTTCGGCTTCAAGGAATACCCGCTGTTCCAGGCACCCGAGGCCGCCAAGCAGGTGCCGAAGGTCGATTTCTCCCGCCCGCAGTAGTCCCCACTCCCCCCGGGGGTGCCAGCCGCCCCCGGGTTCCAACCCTTCAGCCCGACGCGCCATCCAATTCCATGACGGTGGACGACGTCGTCCTTGCGGCCAACGGAGATGCAGCCGCCTTCGAGCGGGTGTACCACGCCCACGTGCCACGGGTGCACGGCCTCGCACGCCGCATGGCCGGGCCGGAGGCGGCCGACGAGCTGACGCAGGATGTCTTCGTCCGCGCCTGGCAGAAGCTGGGCACGTTCCGCGGGGAGTCGTCTTTCGGCACGTGGCTCCACCGGCTGGCCGTCAACGTGATCGTCGAGCGGTTTCGCACGCTGGGTGTGGCGCGCGATCGGTTCCTGCCGGATGGTGAGGCTGTGCTCGACATTGCGCCAGCGGCGCCGCGGTCGCGGCCCGACCTGGGCATGGACCTGCAGGTGGCGATCGAGCGGCTGCCGCCGGGAGCCCGGACGATCTTCGTGCTCCACGACGTGGAGGGCTACCGGCATGAAGAGATTGCCACGATGCTGGGCGTGTCGGCCGGGACGTCGAAGTCGCAGCTGCACCGGGCGCGGCAGGCGCTGAGGCAAACGCTGAACGCCGACAGGCCGCAGATGGGCCGCGGACGGGCCACAGATGGGCCACAGATGGGCCGCAGATGACACAGATGGGCCGCAGATGACGCAGATAGCGCAGATAGGGGATGGGGGCGGAGGTAACGGACGCCGGCGGGGTCCGGCGGAGGACGATCCGCTCGGTCACGACGATCCATTGCTCCAGGCCATTGAAGCATTGGCGGACGCGCCGCCGGAGCGCAGCTTGTGGCCGGGGATCGAGTCACGGATGGCCCGGCGACCCGGTGCCGCACGGTCGTTCACCTTCACGCTGCCGCAGCTCGCCATGGCCGCAACGTTGACCATCGCCGTCTCGGCGGGCGTGTCGTGGCTGGCCATGCGGCCCGCGCCCGCGACGCCCGAGGCCGCCATCCGGGCGGTGGCCGAGCCGACCGATGCCGTGCAGGGCGACGTGCAGCGCGCGACGTTTGCCGACGCGGCCTATGACGCGGCGGTGGCGGACCTCGAGCAGGTGCTGCAGGAAGGACGCGACACCCTGGACCCGCAGACCGTGATGGTGCTCGAGCGGAACCTGGCGGCCATCGACGAGGCGATCCGACAGTCTCGGGCCGCGCTCGATGCCGACCCGGCCAACACCTACCTCAACTCGCACCTGGCGGACGCGCGTCGCCGGAAGCTGGAGCTGCTGCGGCAGGCAGCGCTGCTCTCGAACGCGGGCGAGATGTGAACACGGATGGCGCGGATAGCGTGGGCCGCAGATAGCGCAGACAGCGTGGCCGCAGATAGCGCAGACAGCGTGGCCGCAGATAGCACAGACAGCGTGGGCCGCAGATACCGCGGATGACACGGAGATTGGACACACGTAGAGGGGATCGACGTATGCGACTGACGTGCGCAAGGACGGGGATGCTGGTGCTGCTCGGCGCGCTGGCGCCCGCGATGGCAGGGGCGCAGGGCAATGCCCCGGACGAGGCCCAGCAACCGCCTATCCAGGCGAGGCCGGGCGGGCCCGAGAACGCGCCGCGGACGACGCAGGAAGTGCCAGTCACCAAGGGCACGCGGCTCGTCCTCACGAACAACGCCGGCGAGGTCGTGGTGACCTCGTGGGACCGCGACGCGGTGAAGGTGGAGGCCTCGCACAGCGAGCGCGAGTCGGTGGACATCCAGACGGCCGAACAGACCCTCCGCATCCGCAGCCGGGCCACGCGCGGGCCGTCGAGCCTGGTGGACTACCGGCTGACCGTGCCACGGTGGATGCCGGTGAACCTCTCGGGCAGCTATCTCGAGGCGGCGATCGAGGGGACCAGCGCTGAGGTCACCGTGGAGACCGTGCACGGCAACGTCCGCGTGGTCGGCGGCTCGGGTGCGGTGGCGGTCCGCACGGTGATGGGAACCATCACCGTGGACAAAGCCAGCGGCCGCGTCCAGGCGACGACGGTGAACGAGGGCATCCGCCTCACGAACGTCACCGGGGACATGTCCGCCGAGACCACCAACGGTGACATCGTCATCCAGAATGCCCAGACGTCGAACCTCGAGGCGTCCACGGTGAACGGCGACTTGACGTTCAACGGCACCGTGAGGGACGGCGGCGCCTACCGCCTGACCACGCACAGCGGCGACATCCGGCTCGGGCTCGGCGGCGCGGCCAACGCCACGGTGTTCGTCCGAACGTTCCAGGGCGACTTCTCCGCGGACTTCCCCATCCAGTTGCCCGAAGGGCAGTCGCGCGACAGCGGCAGCAAGCGCTTCAACTTCACGCTGGGCAGCGGCAGCGCGCGCATCGAGGTGCAGTCGTTCAACGGCGACATCCACGTCGCGCGCGGCGCCGTGCTCACGCCCGAGGAGCGGCGGGAGCAGCGGCGGCGCGGCCGAGCTCCCGATGCTCCGCCGGTCCCGCCGGCGGCCCCCGCGCCGAGAGGAACGCCGGTGCCGAAGCCACCGCCGCCTCCGCTCGAGCCGGCATACAATAGCGCGCATGCGCATCTCGGACACGCTGCTCCCCGAGTACGACCGTGAGATGGCCGTCACGCGGAAGCTGCTGGAGCGCGTCCCCGATGGCCAGTTCGACTGGAAGCCGCATCCGACGAGCACGACGCTTGGCCGCCTGGCCGGGCACCTGGCGGAACTGCCCCACTGGGTGAGCATCACCCTCGCGCAGGACAGCTTCGACCTCTCCACGCCGCGGCCGGAGGGCTATCAGCCTCCGGCCACGCGCGAGGCAGTGCTGTCGCTCTTCGACGAACGTGTGGCGGCGGCGCGCGCAGCGCTGGCCGGACGCGGTGATGGCGAACTGATGGCCCCGTGGACGCTGCTGCAGGGAAAGCAGGCGCTGTTCACCATGCCGAAGGTCACCGTGCTGCGCACCTTCGTCTTCAATCACATGGTGCACCACCGCGGCCAGTTGAGCGTCTATCTCCGCATGCAGGGCGTCCCCATCCCATCCATCTACGGGGCGAGCGGCGACGAAGCCATCTGAACGGGTGCGCACGTGCGAGCGCTGACCCACGTGGCCGGCACGCTGGCGTTCCTGGCGCTGGCAACGCTCAACTCGGGCGGATACCGGTTCGGCGCCGCTGATCAGGCCTTCTACATTCCCGCCGTCCTGAAACGGCTCGACCCCGGCCTGTTCCCGCGCGACACGGCGCTCCTGGAGCCACAGGCCCGCTACTTCTTCGTGGACGAGATCGTCGCGGGGACGATGCGCGCGACCGGCTGGTCCATCGACGCGTGCTTCGCGGCCGGCTACGTGCTCACGCTGGCGCTGCTCTACCTGGCACTCTGGCGACTCGGGCACGTGCTCTTTCAATCGCCGCTCGCGTCCTGGGCCTTCGTCGCCGCGGAGACGCTGCGCCACCGCATCACGAAGACCGGCGTCAACACGCTCGAGAGCTACTTCCACCCACGCGTGCTGGTATTCGCGATCGGCGTCTGGGTCATCGGCGCGTACTTGCGCGGACGCCCGCGGCTCGCCATGGGTGCGATGCTTGCGGCTGGCCTGCTCCACCCCACGATGGCGGCATTCTTCGTGCTCTTCCTCGCGGTCGCCATCTGGACCACCGAGCCGCACGCGCGGAGGGTCGTCGGCCTGCTCGGCGTCGTTGGCTTGGTCGGGGTCGCGGGGCTGCTGCTGGCCGGGCCGATGCAGGGTTCCCTCGCGCCGATGGACCCGGAATGGCGTGAGCTCCTCTCCACGAAGGACTACCTCTTCCCGGTCCGTGACTGGGCCACAGGCGCGTGGATCGCCAACCTCGGGACTGCGGGCCTGGCCATCGGCACGCTGGCGTGGCGGGTGAGCCGCGGCGCGGCGGCGGCCCGCGAGCGCGGGCTGCTGGCGGGGGCCGTTGTCCTGCTGGGCGGCTTCCTCATCACCCTGCCCGCGGTATCCGCGGGCTCCGCCCTGTTCGTTCAGCTGCAGATCTCCCGCGTCTTCTGGATTTTCGACCTGCTGGGCACGATCGCGCTCGTCTGGCTCCTCGTGGATGCGCCCCGGGAGCCAGCGCGCCCACCCGCGCGCTGGCGGCACGCCGTGGCGGCGCTGCTCGTCGTGGCGGCCGCGACCCGCGGCCTCTGGGTCGGCCTCGTCGAGCACGGGGACCGACCGCTCATCGCCGTGGGCCTGCCCGACAGCGACTGGACGCGGGTGATTCACTGGGCGGAGCAGCAGCCGTCCAGCGTCCACCTGCTGGCCGACCCGGGGCACGCCTGGCGTTACGGCACGCCGCTCCGGCACGCCGGCCGGGACGTGTTCCTGGAAGAGGTGAAGGACACGGCCCTGGCCATCTACGCGCGAGCGTCGGCGGCGCGCGTGATCGAGCGTCGCGAGGCCATTGGCGACTTCGGCGCACTCGATGCCGCCGCCGCGCGGGCACTGGCTGAGCGTTACCGGCTCGACTACCTCGTCATCGACCGCGACCTGGACCTCCCCCTCGCGCACCGAGAGGGCCCCTTCCGAATCTACGCGCTCTCACGCCCGCGCTGAGCTCCCGAGAACCTGAGAACCCGAGAACCCCAGAACCCGAGAACCTCAGAACCCGAGAACCTCAGAACCCGATTCGCGTACAATGCCCCGCACCAACGGAGGCACGTATGGCAGCACCTGTTTCGCGTCGCGACTTCACCCGCTTGTTCGCCCTCGGCGGTTCGGCGGCCCTCTTTGCGGATCCGGTGTGGGCCAGCCAGGCGGCGCCGGCTCGCTCGTTGGCGCCTGGAGGGGCGGCGGGCGGGGAGGCGTTCTGGACGAGCGTCCGCGAGCAGTTCGTGATGCCGTCCGACCTGGCGGTGATGAACGCCGCGAACCTCTGCCCCTCGTCGCGCGGCGTGCTCGAGACGCTGACGAAGGAAACGCGCAGCGTGGACCAGGACCCGTCGCCGAACAACCGCGCGCGGCTCTATCCCGAGAAGGAGCAGACCCGGAAGGCGCTCGCCGAGTTCCTTCGCGTCACGCCCGAGGAAGTCATCATCACGCGCAACACCAGCGAGTCGAACAACATGGTGTCGAGCGGGCTGGACCTGAAAGCGGGCGACGAGGTCATCGTCCACGCCGACAACCACCCGAGCAATCTGAACGCGTGGCGCGAAAAGGCGAAACGCTTCGGGTACTCCATCGTGACGATCGAGCAGCAGAACCCGCATCCCGGTGCCGGGTACTACGAGGAGGCGTTCACGCGCGCCATCACGCCGCGGACGAAGGTGATCGCGTTCACGCACCTGACCAGCACGGTCGGCGACTACATGCCGGCGCGGGCGCTCTGCCGGATCGCGCGCGAGCGCGGGGTGCTGTCGCTCGTGGACGGCGCGCAGAGCTTCGGCCTGCTGGACGTCAACCTCGCCGACGTGCAGCCCGATTTCTACACGGGCAGCGCGCACAAGTGGCCGTGCGGCGCGCGCGAGTGCGGTGTCCTCTACGTGAACAAGGCCGTGCAGGATCGGCTGTGGCCGAGCATCTACAGCGCCTATCCCGGCGCGGTCGGCTTCTCGAAGACCTTCGAAGGGTTTGGGCAGCGCGACGAGGCGACGATGATCGCGTTCCGCGAGGCGCTGGTGTTCCAGACGACGGTTGGCAGGGCGGCCATCGAGCAGCGCGCGCGCCACCTCACCACGCAGCTGATGGACGGCCTGGCGAAGCTGCCGGGTGTCAAGGTGTGGACCTCACCGGTCGCCGAGCGGCGGGTGTCCGTGGTCTCGTTCGTGCCGGGCTCGCTCGATGCGGGCAAGCTGGCCACCGCCCTCTACGGGAAGGACAAGGTGGCCATCACCACGCGCGGCGGTCAGGATCGCCCTGGCATCCGGGTATCGCCGCACTTCTACAACAGCCCGGCAGAAGTGGATCGGCTGCTGGCCGCACTCGGGAAGTACCTGAAGACCGGCCTCTGAACACCGATTTGGCCGCAGAGGCCGCAGGGCCGCAGATGCCGCAGGGCCGCAGATGGGCCGCAGAGGCCGCAGGGCCGCAGATGGGCCGCAGAGGCCGCAGAGCCGGGACACGATGGGGCCGCAGATGCGCCGTTGCGAATCGGCAACCGGCCGCAGTGGCGAAGAGCCACCGAGGCGCAGATGCCGGCCAGGGAAAGCGACTATCCGCTGGGGCTGCAACGCCATCAGCCCACTTGCGGCCTCGTGACTATCTGCACATCTGCGGCCGCGACTATCTGCGCATCTGCGGCCCCGGCTGTCCATCAGTGTTCGAGTGTGATCGGCGGCAGGCTGAGGACCGGCGCTTCCTCGGCGCCGAACCAGAGCCTGATCATGCGGCCATCCGCCCGCGTGCCCGGATCGGGAAGGTCCGCGCCGGCGCCTACCGGCGCAGGCCACGGCTCGGCCGTCGATTCGCTGACCACGTCCTGCGCCATGCTGAGGACGTTCCACGCGGCGTCGGCGTAGTCCTCGGCTTCGGCCTCGGCCGGGTCCAGGTGCCCCACCGACGTGGAGGCGCCGGGGCCATCCGGCGTATCCACGTGGATCGTGTCACCGTCCGCCCGTGCGGCATACCCTTCGGGCAGGATGGCGGACAACCGCTTCACCAGCTCTCGCGCAAACGTCAAAGGGACCATCCCGACTCCCAACTCCCGACTCCCGACCCTTCGATCGCGCTCGGGGGCGCCCCGAGCCACGCCGAGGGGCGACTCCAGGCTGTCACTTCGGCGTCGTCCTCACCGTCGGATACGTGATGCCGAGCTGCTCCAGGTAGGTCGAGTACTTCGTGGGGTCGTAGTAGTACTTCCGCATCTGCTCCCGGTACTTCGCGAGGATCGCCGTGTTCAGGTGCGTCGGGGCCGGCGTGTCCTTCGTGATGAACGGGATGTACTTCACGTCCTTCGTCTGGACGTTGTTGAAGTAGTCCCACGCCTGCTTGACGAGCTCGGGCTTCGTGAGCAGGTCGAGGATGGTCATGGCCTGGACCTTTGCCCCCGCCACGACGCCCTTGTGGGCGATCGGGGTCGCGCTGGCAATGGCGCTGGACCAGTTGTGGCCGGGCAGGCCGGGGATGTTCGCCGGGTAGCTGAGCGTCACCGTCGGCATGTTCCACGAGATGTCGCCGATGTCGTCCGATCCGCCGCCCATGTTGCGCGTGGGATCCGTCGGCTGACCGAGTTCGCCCAGCTTGCTGGCCAGGCCGGGCTGCGTGGCGTTGCCCAGCTCCTTCTGCAGGGCCTTCGCCAGCGTCTGGTCGGCCTCGCTCCACTCCGGCAGCCCGACCTTCTGGATGTTGGCGTACATCGTCTCGGCGACGGTCTTGTTGAAGTGCCGCGGGTAGGCGGTGCCGAGGATCCGCGAGGTCCACTTCGTGTTGGTCATCAGCGCCGCGCCCTCGGCGATCTGGTTGCCGATGTCCCACAGCTCCTTGATGTGCGGCTGGTCGATCTCGCGGAAGTAGAACCAGATGCTCGCGTTGCGCGGGACGACGTTCGGCTGGTCGCCGCCGTTGGTGATCACCGAGTGCGAGCGCTGCTGGAGCCGTAGGTGCTCGCGGCGATAGTTCCAGGCGGCGCTCATCAGCTCCACGGCGTCGAGCGCGGAGCGGCCGCGCCACGGCGCGCCGGCGCTGTGCGCCGTCTCGCCCTCGAAGGTGTATTCCACCGAGACGAGGCCGGTGCCGCCCGCCTGGCCCCACGACACGCCCAGGTTCCCGCCGACGTGCGTGAAGAGGTTCACGTCCACGTCCTTGAACATGCCGTCGCGCACGAACCACGCCTTCGACGCGACGAGCTCCTCGGCGACGCCCGGCCAGATCATGAGCGTGCCCGGCAGCTTGTCGCGCTCCATGATCTTCTTCACCGCGATCGCCGCGACGATATTGAGCGGCATGCCGGTGTTGTGGCCCTCGCCGTGGCCCGGCGCGCCCTCGACGATGGGGTCGTGGTACGCGACGCCGGGCTTCTGGGACGCCTGCGGGATGCCATCGATGTCGGAGCCGAGGGCGATGACGGGCTTGCCGGATCCCCACGTCGCGACCCACGCCGTCGGCATCCCCGATTGCCCGCGCGTCACCGTGAAGCCGAACTTCTCGAGCTGCCCCGTCAGGTACTTCGAGGTCTCGACCTCCTGCATGCCGAGCTCCCCGAAGCTGAAGACGGAATCCACCATCTCCTGCGCCAGCTTCGCCAGCTCGTCGACGCCCTTCACGGCTTCCTGTTTCTGCGCGGCCAGCCGCGGGCTGTCCGGCGGCGCCGCCGGCGCCGCGGGTCCCGGCGTCTGCGCCGCTGCGGGCACGGTGGCCAGCAGCACCGCCGCCAGCATCCAGGTCGTGTATCTCGTCGGTGTCATGCGTGTCCCTCCGCGACCGCGCCGCGGCCGCCGCATGGATTGTAGCGGACGTTACAATGAAGAGGTTCGTGCAGGCTGGCACTCTCACCTTCAATCCGCTCTCCGGATGGGCTGGCGGACACCGGATGACCCTGTATGCCTGGGGGCGCCCGCGCCGGTTTCCCCGTTTGCCCGCGGCAGAAGCGCGCTACTTCGACGTCGCGCCGGACGCCCGTGTCCTCGCGCACTGCCACTGGCAGCGCGACCGCGCGTCGCACCCCACCGTGCTCCTGCTCCACGGCCTCGAGGCGTCGAGCCAGGCCCACTACGTGATCGGCATGGCCGAGAAGGCGTGGAGCCGCGGATTCAACGTGGTGCGGCTGAACCAGCGCAACTGCGGGGGTACCGAGCACCTGTCGCGCGGGCTCTACCACTCGGGCCTGACCGCGGACCCGCGCTTCGTCCTGACGGAGCTCCGTGAGAAGGACCGCCTGGACCGTTTCGGCGTCGCCGGCTACTCGCTCGGCGGGAACCTGACGATGAAGCTGGCGGGCGAGCTCGGCAGGGACCTCCTCCCGGCGGTGAAAGCGTTCTGCGCGGTGTCGCCCGTGCTGGAGCTCGAGGCCTGTGTGCGCGCCATCGAGCGCCCGGCCAACCGCATCTACGAGTGGAACTTCTGCTTCAACCTCCAGCGCCGCATGCGCAGGAAAGCGCGCGCCTTCCCGGGCGCCTTCGACCTGGAGGGGCTCTGGAAGATCTGGTCCATCCGCGCCTTCGACGAGCGCTATACCGCACCCCATCACGGCTTCGACGGCGCGAGCGACTACTACCACCGCGCCAGCGCCATGCGTGTCGTTGAGCACGTGGCGCGCCCCGCCCTGATCCTCAGCGCGGCCGACGATCCCTTCGTGCCTCCGGAGATCTTCGGCGCCGAGCCGCTCCGGGCCAATCCCCACGTCAGGACCGTCGTCACCCCGTTCGGGGGCCACTGCGCGTTCGTGGAGAAGCCGAACGGCTACGACGGCTACTTCGCCGAGCGCGCCGTCGTCGAGTTCCTGGCCCGCCACCTTCAGCCGGCTGCCGACGGCTGAAGTGAGGATTGAGCGGTCGGCCGAGGCTTGACGAGCTCGATAGTTCTCCGGGCGTCAGCCTTTTCGCTTCTTACTTCTCACTTCTCCCTTCTCACTTCCGTTTTGGGGTATCCTTCGCGCGTTGTTCGGCCGCCGTCTCACCGCGAAGCAGCGTTTCCGGGAGGCTACCGTGAAGGGTATCCCAGCAGTCGTCCTGGTCTCGTGCCTGTTCGCCGGTTCGCTCGCGCTTCTGGCACAGGGGCCCGCCGTGCCGGCACCATCGTCCCCCGCGCCGGCAGCCCCGGACATGTGCGCCCAGGTCTGGATTGGGCGTGCAGGCGAGTTCGAGCAGTTCCTGAAAACGGCCGCCGTGTCCTCCTTGAAGGAAGTACCCGTCGGCGTGACGCGGCCGAGCCGGGCCTACTTCGCACCCGGTGGGCTGGCGGAGAGCATGGCCTGGAAGCCGCTCAAACCGGGCATCCGGAACGGATTCTGGGAAAGCTACCGGTCCGAGATTGCCGCGTACGAACTCGACAAGCTGCTCGAGCTGCACATGGTCCCGCCCACCGTCGAACGTGAAGTGGCGCGCGAGTTCGGTGCTGCGGTGCTGTGGACCTCACCGACGCGCAGCTTCAAGGAGCTCGGCGGCGTGCCCGGACAGGCGGGCGTGCCCGGGCCGCCGTCAGCGCGCGTGGCCGGCTGGACGCGGCAGATCGTCCGCGCCAAGATGTTCGACAACCTCATCGCCAACAAGGACCCAAACCTCGGCAACTGGCTGGTGGACGGCGACTGGCACCTGATTCTCATCGACCACTCGCGGTCCTTCACCACGATGAAGACCATGGTGCACCGCATGGACAACGTCGACCGGGGATTGTGGGACAGGTTCCGCGCGCTCGACGCCGCCACGCTGCAGGCCGCGGTCGGCCGCTGGATGGGGCGCTCCGAGCAGCGCGCCATCCTCGAGCGGCGCGACCGCATGCAGCAGGACATCGACCGGCTGGTGGCCTCGCGCGGAGACACCGTCTTCCTCCCGGAACCCGCGCGCTAGACCGGCGCCTCCCGGGCCGCGGGCCCCTGCCCGCGGCCTCGGCTGCCCTCCCGCCCCCGATCCAAAACATGCCGACGGCCGACACGCAGCCCCCCGAGCAGCCCGCGCACCCCGATCCCGAACGCTCCGACCTGCCCGAAGGCGTCTACGGCCCGAGACGATGGGCCGGCTGGGTGCTCGGCCTCTCGGCGCTGCTCGTCACAGTGATGACGGCTCCCCCCGAGGGTCTGAGCGTGCTCGGATGGCGGACGGCGGGCGCCGCAGCGATGATGGCGCTGTTCTGGATCACCGAGCCCATCCCGATCCCCGCCACGGCCCTGCTGCCCCTCGTGCTCGTCCCCGCCCTCGGGCTCGGGAACATCCAGGAGACGGCCGCCCCGTTCGCCAACCCGATCATCTTCCTGTTCCTGGGCGGCTTCCTCATCGCCATCGCGATGCAGCGGTGGAACCTGCACCGCCGCGTCGCGATCAACCTCATCGGCCTGGTCGGTGCCGAGCCCGCACGGATTGTCGGCGGCTTCCTGCTGGCCTCGGCGGCGATCAGCATGTGGGTCAGCAATACCGCGACGGCGCTCATGATGCTGCCCATCGCCCTCTCGGTGGTGCACCTGCTGCCCGACGGCGGCGCGGCGACGCGCTCGTCGCGCAGTTTCGCAGCCGCGCTGCTCCTCTCGGTCGCCTACGGATCCACGACCGGCGGCATGGCCACCCTCATCGGGACGCCGCCCAACGCGCTGCTGGCGGCCTACGTCAGCGAGCAGTACGGGTTCGAGGTCGGTTTCGGCCGCTGGATGCTTCTCGGTGTACCCGTCGTCATCATCGCCCTGCCGGCTGTATACCTCGTGCTGACGCGCATCTCCTTTCGCCTCCAGCCCGGCGAGATTCCCGGCATGCGCGACCTGATCGCGCGCGAGCGCGCAGGGCTCGGGCGCTTCAGCCGTGGCGAAACTGCCGTGGCCGTGGTCTTCGTCCTGACGGCGCTCGCCTGGATCTTCCAGCCGCTGCTGGCGCGCCGGTTTCCCCTCGTATCCGACACGACGGTCGCCATGGCTGGCGGCCTGGCGCTCTTCATGATCCCCGTGAACCTCCGGCGGGGCGAGTTCGTGATGAACTGGGCAGCCACGCGCTCGCTGCCCTGGGAAGTGCTGCTGCTCTTCGGTGGCGGCCTCAGCCTGGCCGGCAACATCGAGCGGCACGGCGTCTCCGCCTACCTCGGCGCACTCTCGTCCGGCCTCGCGGGGTTCCCCATGGTCCTCATCCTCTGCATCGTCTGCTTCGGCATCCTGATGCTCACCGAGCTCACCAGCAACACGGCGACGGCTGCGACATTCCTGCCCGTGGCCGCCGCGCTGGCGCTCAGCCTCGGTGAGAACCCACTCATCTTCCTGATCCCGACGGCACTGGCCGCCAACTGCTCGTACATGCTGCCCGTCGGCACGCCCCCTAACGCCATCGTCTACGGCAGCGGGCGGATAGAGCTGCCGCAGATGGCACGGGCCGGGATGTGGCTCAACGTGGCGCTCGTGCCCATCCTCGTGGGGCTGGTCCTGCTCATTGCCCCGCTGATCTTCGGAGTGGAACTCGGGGTCGTTCCGGACTGGGTGAAGTGACGGGACATCCCGTCTCGTGATCAGGCCCGTCGCTCTGCCACGACCGATGCCACGCATCGGCCATCCACGTCGCCCTCGCGATACCGCAACACGTGCAGCGGCGCGACCAGCGAGCGCAGCTCACCCGGCCTGAGGAGGAAGTGTGGATTGCTCGGACGTCCGCGCGCGGCCTGTTCTATCGTGAAGGTCTCGTAGAAGAGGCGGCCCTCGACGGCCAGCGCGCGAAGGAGGACCGGCATCAACGGCCGGTGCAGGTAGTTGAAGACGACGATGGCATCGTAGCGGACGGCACCAAGGTCGGGAAGCGGATCCGTTTCGAGGTCGATGGCCTCGCACTCGATGGCCAGGCCGAGCCGGGCCGCCGCGGTGCGCACGACCTCCAGAGCCCCGGCATCGCGGTCGAGCGCCAGCACGCGGAAACCGGCGCGCGCCAGCCAGAGCGCATGCCGGCCCCGCCCGCAGGCGACATCGAGCGCGAGCCCGTCGCGCGTCGGGAGCAGGTCCGCGTTGTCGATCAGCCAGGCCGACGGCTTCTGGCCTCCGGTCATGGGAGGCCGCCGGGCCTGGTCACGGCGCCAGGGTCGGGGCGAACGACGGTGGCTTGCGCGCCCTGGTCGCTTGTTCGAACGCGAATCCCATGGCCAGCACATCGGCCTCTGCGTAGGCGCGTCCCATAAAGGTGATCCCGAGCGGGAGCCCGCGGACGTCGCCCATCGGCACGGTCAGGCTTGGTGTGCCCGCGACCGCTGCCATGCCGTAGCCGGCGCCGCTGAAGTGATCCCCCAGCACGTGGTCGGTCGGCCATGCAGGTCCCGTGCTCGGGGCAATCAACGCGTCCAGCCGGCCAGTGTCGAGCGCCGACACGAGGCCCGCGCTTCCGGCCATGCGCCGAGCGGCATCGCGCGCCTTCACATAGACCGGATCGGTCAGAGGCCCCTTGGCCTGCGCCTGCTCGAACAGCTCCTGGCCGAAGAAAGGCATGGCCTTCTCCTTGTTCGCAAGGTTCCACTGGATCAGCGCTTCGAGCGACGCCTGCGGCGCCCCGCTTCTTCGCAGGTAGGCGTTCAGGCCGTCCTTGAATTCGTAGAGCAGCACCTGCATCTCGGCGTCGTTCCAGCGGTTGTAGCCGGGTACGGTCACGTCGACGACTTCGGCGCCGGCGGCCTTCATCGCCGCCACGGCGCGTTCCATTGCGGTGTCCACGTCGGGGTGATACCCCATGGCCTGTCGGACCAGTCCGAGCCGCTTGCCTCTCAGTGCGTCGGCGGAGAGGGCGGCGCCGTAGTCGGCCGGAATCTTCCCCGCGGCCGCGGGACCCGCCGGGTCCGCGGCATCGACGCCGGCCAGCGCGTTCATCAACAGGGCGACGTCGCTCACCGTGCGCCCCATGGGCCCTGCCGTGTCCTGCGAGATGGAAATCGGGATGATGCCGCTGCGGCTGACCACGCCGACGGTCGGCTTCAATCCCACCAGCCCGCTCACCGACGCCGGGCAGATGATGCTGCCGTCTGTCTCGGTGCCGACGCCGATGGCCGCGAGGCTTGCGGCGATCGCGGCGCCCGTGCCGGCGCTCGAGCCGCACGGGTTTCGGTCCAGCACGTACGGGTTCTTCGTCTGGCCGCCGCGCGAGCTCCAGCCCGAGGTGGAGCGCGTCGATCGGAAGTTCGCCCACTCACTCAGGTTGGTCTTGCCCAGGATGACGGCCCCGGCATCGCGCAGGCGCGTGACGATGAACGCGTCTTCCTTCGGCCGGTGATTGGCGAGCGCCAGGGAGCCCGCCGAGTTGGCCATTCCCTCGGCGTCGATGTTGTCCTTGATCAGGACGGGCAGCCCGTGGAGCGGCCCGCGAACCTTGCCCGCTTTCCGCTCGGCGTCCAGCGCGTCGGCGTCCCTCAGGGCGTCGGGGTCGAGCTCGATCACCGAGTTGATGACTGGTCCCGCCTTGTCCACGGCGGCGATGCGATCCAGGTAGGCCTGAGTCAGCGCACGTGACGTGAGCGTGCCGGACGCGAGTCGTTCCCGCGCATCGGCTGCGCCCAGTTCGACGACGTCGACCGGGGGCGCCGGTTGCTCCCCCCCGGACGCTGCCTGGTTGGGCGCCGCCGTGCAGGCCAGCGCGAAGATCGTCACCCCGAGCACACATGCGCGCATCGCCCCGCTCCTCACCGGGCGCATCAGCGGCCCGCCTCGTGAACCACCCTGCCGCCGACCATCGTCAGCCTGATGTTGCCCGTCAGCAGGTCGTCCGGCCGCTCCGCACCCACGACCAGTGGATCGATGTCCATCACCGTGATGTCGGCCCAGCGCCCCGCGGCCAGGATGCCGGTGTCTTTCTCGGTGAACGAGGCGAACGCCGCCCACGTCGAGTAGCCCCGCGCGGCCTCTTCGGGCGTCATGCGCTGCTCCGGGTACCAGCCGCCCGAGGGCTGCAGGCTCTTGTCGCGCCGCGTGATGGCCGAGTGCAGCCCGTAGAAGATGTTGTGATCCGATCCGGTCAGGTCGGAGTTGAAGATCAGCCGGACGCCGTTCTGCCGGAACGTCCGCCAGGCGTATGCGCCCTTCACGCGCTCGGCGCCCAGCCGATCCTCCGCCCAGGCCTTGTCCTCCACCGCATGGGGCGGCTCCATGGAGGCGATCACCTCGAGCGAGCGGAAGCGCGCGAAATCGTCGGGGTGCACGACCTGGGCGTGCTCGATACGGTTCCGGTTGGCGCGAACCTCCGACTTCTCGCCCTCGACCGCCTGGATGAACTCGAGCGTCTCCCGGTTCCCGGCATCGCCGATGGCGTGGATGCCAACCTGGAATCCCGCCTTCATCATCTCGGCAACGATCGCCCGGTCGAAGCCGTACCCGCCGCCGCTCACGCCACGGTGCCCCTGCTGGTCGGCGTAGTCGTCGAGCAGCCGCGCGCCGCGCGACCCGAGCGAGCCGTCGTAGTACGCCTTGACCGACCGCACCGTCAGCATCCCCTCGGGATCAACGAGCGGCCCGCGTGCCACCCACGCGCGGCACAGATCCGGCTCCCGCGCCGAGAGCATCGCATACACCCGCACGGGCAGTTGCCCGTCCGCGCGGAGCGATTCGAGCGCCTGCATCATCCGCGCGTCCGCGCCGGCCTCGTGGATGGCGACGTAGCCGTCCCGGGCCATCCGGCGGAGGCCCGCCAGCACCCAGGCCCTGGCCTGCTCCGGCGTCGGCGCGGGAATGGCCCCCTGCAGGAGCGGCGTGGCCCGATTGAGCAGCGTGCCGGTGGGCTCGCCCCTCGCATCCTTGAGGATGATGCCGCCGGTCGGGGCCGTGGTTGCACGTGTGATCTTCGCCTTCTCGAAGGCCAGCCGGTTGCCCCACACCGCGAACCCGTGGAGACTGGCGAGGACGACGGGATGGTCAGGCACCCTCTCGCTGAGCAGCACCACCGTGGGGTAGCGGGTCGCCCACGCACCCTCGTCCCATCCACGGCCGACAATCCACTCGCCCTTCGGCACCGTCGCCGCAAAGGCCACCACCCGGTCTACGGCCTCGGCTTCGGTGGCCACGCCGGTCAGATCGAGATACGTCTCCATCTGGCCCAGCTCGAAGATGTGCGCATGGGAGTCGACGAGCCCCGGGATGGCAGTGGCGCCCGCGAGGTCGATGACGCGCGTCGAGGGCCCGCGGTAGGCCTCGGCATCCTTCGAGGTGCCGACAAAGGCAATGCGGCCGCCGCTGACGGCCAGCGCCTCGGCATCGGGGCGCCATCCGTCAGGGCCGTGGGGTGCGCCGGCTGCGGGAGTGCCGTCCACCGCGGGTTCATCCCAGGCGAACGTATAGACACGCCCGTTGACGAGCAGAGTGTCAGCTGGGGAGACCTGTGACGAGCGGGAACACGCCGCGAGGAAGGCGGCACCGATCGCCAGACTTGCAGCGAGCACGCGAATCGTCATCGTGGCTCATTGTACCGTGACGGCGAACTGCGCCCCGTCGTCGGCCCCGGCCATCGCTCGCCGGATCCGCGCCCGCAGCTTGTCCTTCAGCGCCGCGCCTTCGCCAGGTACGCCTTGGCCTGGCGGCCGACGATGTCCACGAGGTTGCCCATCGCGATGTTGACGTCCACGAGGTGCAGGCCCCAGTCGGCCTGGACGCGACCGGGACCGCCGAGATCGCCCGGGATGTCATCGGCGCTGGCGTCCGCGGGATCGGCCTGGACGGTGACTTCCAGGTAGTTCGCGTGCTCGTTCGAGGCGCAGCGCGCAGAGAGCAGGCCCGGTACGCTCACGAACGGCGTCTCGACGGGTGCGCCATCCGCGGTCCACCGAGGGCTCTGCGGCGCTGCCTGGGCGATCAGGCTTCCCCGGTTGGTGAGGTAGGCGTGGAGCGCGCCGCTGCCGCCCGCGAGCGCCGCCGGGTTGGTGCAGCCGGCTTCCATCCCTTCTGCCTGCACGCGGCCGAACCGCGTGTTGGGCGGAGGCGGCACGGTCGAGCGAAACGACGCAAAGGTGATGACGCAGCCGATCTGGTCCGCGGCCCGGCACAGGGGAATCCGCTGGAACGCCCCGCCCATGTCCTTTCCCTTCGGGACGGGCACGGTCGTCCCGAGGAGGATGGCGGAGATCAGGCGCCCCTGCACGGGCTGGCCATCGATCTCTTCGCTCATCAACCGGGTCAGCACCATCGCTCCCTGCGAGTGGCCGATGAGCACGACACCGCGCCCGTTGTTATCGCGCGCCAGGTAGTCGTTCCAGGCGGCCCGCACGTCGTCGTAACCGCTGCCGCGGTTCAGCTCGAGGCCCGAGCCTGCGAGACGTGCCCGCAGCCCCTGCAAGGTGACCTGGCGGTACATCGGCGCGAACGGCCGGCACTGGGATCCAAAGCGCGCGAACTGCTGGCGCACCACGTTGCGCTCTTCGTCGCCGATCGTCATGTCGCTAAACGTGAGCGGGTCGCGCGACACCGTGGGATAGACATAGAAACAGTCGATGGGGGCATTGGGATTCGCCGCCCACGTTTCGCGCGTTGCGGTGCCATCTGGGGCAACCACCATCGTCGTGAGGTCGATGGCGCAGGCGTCCTGGCGTCCCGGCCGGCAGAGCCACGACTCGTCCCTGCCATAGTCGTTCGGCGCAGGAGCGGTCTCGGCCGGCGGGGTCGTGGGCGTTTGCCGGGCGGCCGCCGGGACGGCGGTGACGCATCCGGCAATCAGGATCGTGGCGAGACGGCAGGCTCGAGTCACGGGCACCTCCTCGACCGACGCATTATGCCCCAGCCGAACTCGACTGGCTCATTGCACCGTCACGGCAAACTGCGCCCGGTAGTCGGCCCCGTCCATGGGCGCGGACACGTCGATCTGCCAGCGCCGCGCTTTCGGCGCCTCGTTGGTCATCACCCGGCGCCGCATGAACGGGATGTTGACCGATGCCTTGAAGCGGAAGTGCGGGTTGGCCTTCGGCCTGGGAGTGGGCTGGGTCGCGACATCCTTTCCCACCGACTCGGGCAGCTCGAACGTGAAGGGGATCCCCTGCGTGGCGTCGAGCCCCTCCGGGGCGACCGTGAGCACCTGCTCCCACACGACGAACTCGCGGTCTCTCGAGATCGGCTCCGAACTCGAGCTGCGGAACGCGTGTGTATCCAGGCACTGAAGGGCCAGCCGATAGTCACCGGTGGGACGCAGGGCCGTGCCGGTCCTGACCCTGCCGCGCAGCGGCCGCCCGAGGCGCGCCACGCCCGGTCCCTCGATCTCGAGCACCGATGACCCGAAGCGGCGCCGCCGCATCGTCCCCAGCGTGCCGAGCGCCGCGTAATAGAGCGCGACAGCGGCAAGCAGCAGCGGCACCGCGACGATCGGGTTGAACTCCGGGGAGTCGACGTCGAAGATCCACCGCATGTCGAAGTACAGGGGGATGGCGGCAGCGGCCATGCCCAGCAGCGCCGCCATGAACCAGTGCGTCGCGGCCTGCTCGCTCGTCGAGTCTTCACCTGTCTGCTGTGCCATCAGGGCGCCTCCTCAGGCGCGTCAGGCGGAACGCCGAGATGTCGTGCGTCGTCGTGTCGCGGGTGATCAGGTCCGCCACGATCTCGCCGACGACCGAACAGAACTTGAAGCCATGCCCGGAACAGGGTGAGACGATCATGACGGCCGGCGCGCGCGGGTGCCGATCGATGATGAAGTGCTCGTCCGGTGAATTGGTGAACATGCAGGCAGCAGCTTGCAGCAACCGGCCATTCGCGAGCGGGAAGTGGCGCGAGACCTCGTCGCGAAGCACCGCCTCGTCTTCCGCGTGACACGCCCGGTCCAGCGCATCGGGCTCCACGACCTGCCGTCGGTGGTGGTACTTGCCGACCTTGAAGCCGGGCACGCCGTGCTCGGGGAACCCGTAGTAGATGCCCGCGGGCGTCTCGTGCACGAAGACCGGGAACCGCGCGGGCGCGAACCGGTCTCGCTCGGCGATGGCAAACCACCCCAGGACCTGTCGCTCCGGGCTCATGAGCGAGGCCATGTCCGGCAGCAATCCTCCCATCCAGGCGCCAGCCGCCAGCACCAGCTGCGCCGCCCCGTACGTGCCGGCGGGCGTCTGCACCTGGACACCGTCGCCATGGGCCTCCCACGCGATGACCGGCTCGCCGGTGCGGATGACGGCGCCAGCCGCGGTGGCCCAGTGCGCGTGCGCGAGGATGCATCGTTCGGGCAGCAGGAATCCCCCGTCCGGCTGGAACACTGCGTCGACATCGTCGTCGATGCGCCAGGCGGGGAACCGCGCCCGCAGATCTCGACCGCCGATCAACTCGTGGGGCAGGTCGTGCTCGAGGCACGAGCGCCGTGATCCCTCGAACACCAGGCCACCGGTGGTGCCGACGTCGAGCGAACCGGTCACGTGCAGCAATCGCTCACCCGCCCGGGCCTCGAGGGCCCGCCACAGCTCGAAGGCGCGGCGCAACAGCGGGACGTAGGAGGGATGCTCGAAGTAGGCGAGGCGGATGATGCGCGTGAGCCCGTGCGAGGAGCCGCGGTCGTGGGCGAGTGTATGACGCTCGAGCACGAGGACGCGCTGTCCCCGCGCCGCCAGGTGCGCTGCCGCGGCCGTCCCCATGCCGCCGGCGCCCACGATGATGACGTCGAAGCGGTCCGGCTCTCCGACGACTCCGGTCAACGCCGGAGCCTCTCCATCATCAGCTGGCCGAACGCTGCGCCCTTCCCCTCGTCCTCGTGCTTGAAGTACACGAACACATCGCGGCAGCGGGCCCCGAGGTCGCGAGCGACATCGGCCCACCGGTGGATGTCCGCGGTCTCGTATCCTTCATCGCGCAGGCGAAGGTACGCGTAGTCGGCCGTGGCGATGATGGGCGTATCGCGCTTGTCGCTGTCCGCGATACACAGCGCGACATTGCGCGCCCGCAGGCACTCGTACACATCGTCGGCCAGCCACGAGTCGTGGCGGAACTCGAAGGCGGCCGTCACGCGGGGAGGCAGCAGCGTCAGGAACTCGGCGAGCAGCACCGTGTCCTTCTTGAAGGTGGGCGGCAGCTGGAACAGCAGCGCGCCCATGCGGGGCCCGAGCTCGGCCGCGGCCGTGACGAAGCCCTTCACCGCCTCGGCCACGTCCGCCGGGCGGAGCTTCCTGTCGTGGGTGATGCGGCGCGGCGCCTTCAACGTGAAGCGAAAGCCCGCCGGCACCTGGGCACACCACCCCGCGACCAGCTTCGGCGTGGGCATGCGGTAGAACGTGTAGTTGATCTCGACGGTCGGGAAACGGTCGGCGTAGTACGCCAACATCTTCGCGGCGGGCAGGTCCTCGGGATAGAAGCTGCCCTTCCACTCGGGGTAGTTGTAGCCGGAAGTGCCGACAAGGATCACGGTGGAATACAGAGGTTCTGGGGTTCTCGGGTTCTGGGGTTCTCGAGGTTCTCGGGCTCCTGGAACCTGAGAACCAGAACCTGAGAACCCGAGAACCCGAGAACCCGAGAACCCGAGAACCCGAGAACCTTGAGTCACCCTACCACCGCGGCTCGCGACGGCCGCCACCACCGCCGCCGCCGTATCCACCACGGCCGCCGCCGCCGCCGAACCCGCCCGACTCCTTCGGACGAGCCTCGTTGACGACGAGGGCCCGGCCTTCCATCTCGTACTCATGGAACTGCTCGATGGCCTTCTGGGCATCCTCGTCGCTCACCATCTCGACGAAGGCGAAGCCGCGGGCGCGGCCCGTCGCCTGGTCGCGCATCACGCGCACATTGTCCACGGCGCCGGCCCGGCTGAACAGCTCCGTCAGATCTTCATCGGTGGTCTTGTAGGGGAGGTTGCCAACATACAGTCTGCGGCCCATGGGAGCGCTCTGCCTTTTCGCGCGCGGGTCTCCGGGATGCACCAACCAGCGCGCGTGGGGCTCGTGCACCAGAAAGCGCTCGCATCCCGAGGGGCCTGTGCGGACGTGACACCGACACCAACCTGTCTGAACTGCGGGGCTTTCAATCGCTGGCGGAGTATAGCAGGACCCCGCCGTCCCGCGCGCGGAGAAAGGCCGGCGCCCCCCGGCACTGCGATAGAGTCAGACGGGATGAAGAAGCGTGCACTTGCCGTGATGACCTGCCTGGCCGGCACCCTCGCAGGGTGCACCGGGGAGCCCGAGGTTCGCACCTACCAGCTGTCCGGCCAGATCCTCGTCGTCCGCCCCGAGACGCAGGAGGTCCTGATCCGGCACGGCGATATCGCCGGGTTCATGCCGGGCATGACCATGCCCTTCAAGGTTCGCGACCCGGGCCTGCTCCAGGGGCGCCAGGCCGGAGATCTGGTCGAGGCCACGCTCACTGTCGCAGCGGAATCGGCCTGGCTGAGCACGCTCGTGGCCACCGGCCGGGCACCTTTGCCGGCCGATGCCCCCGCGGCCATTCCGGCCGCCGCCGGAGTCTCGGTGCTGGCTCCGGGCGACCGTGTCCCCGACATGGCCCTGGTCACGACATCTGGCCGTGAGTTGAAGCTGACCGAATCCCGCGGGCGGGCGACGGCGGTGACCTTCATCTACACGCGATGCCCGCTGCCAGACTTCTGCCCGCTCATGGACCGCCGCTTCGCCGAAGTGCAGCGGCGGGCGTCCACCGACAGCACGCTGGCGGGGCGCATCTCACTGGTCTCGGTGAGCTTCGACCCGGCCACCGACACCCCTGCGCGTCTTGCCTCGCACGCCGAGGCGATGGGCGCCAATCCCTCGGTCTGGCAGTTCGCGACGATGAACGACGCCGCCCACGTGGACCGCTTCGCGGCCTCGTTTGGCGTCAATGTCATCCGCGAACAGGACGGGACGATCACGCACAACCTCCGCACGCTCGTCATCGCACCGTCGGGAACGGTCGTCTCCGTACGCGACGGCAACCAGTGGTCCGCCGAAGACCTGCTGGAGGATCTCCGTACTGCACTGCGCCGTTAGGGCACAATGACGACGTGAACCCGGCACTCTCGGCCCGCGAGCGCGCCCTCCTCCGCCGCCTCCGCACCCCATCGGCCGTGCAGGCCTGGTTGAATGCACTCCCTTACAACGTCGAGGAGGACGGCGAAACCCTGCGGAGCTTTCGTGGCGTGGTCCGGGCGAACCAGGCACACTGCCTCGAGGCGGCCCTCGTCGCCGCCGTCGTGCTCGAGCACAACGGGTACCCGCCGCTCGTGATGAGCCTGGAGTCGCAGGACAACCTGGACCACGTCATCTTCGTGTATCGCGCCAACGGGCGCTGGGGCTCAGTGGCCCGCTCACGCGACCCGGGCCTTCACGGGCGTAAGCCGCTGTTCCGGACCATCCGGGGCCTGGCCTATAGCTACATGGACCCCTACATCGACTACACGGGCCGTGTGCTCGGCTACGGCGTGGCCAACCTGGCCGAGGCCATGGGCCGATATGACTGGCGCTGGTCGTTCGAGAATCGGTGGAAGGTGGAGCAGGTGCTCATCGACTGGCCGCACGTGAAGCTGCCCAGCTCGACGCCCCGGTATCGGGAATTGAAGCGCCGCTACCGCGCGTACCTGGCAGCCAACCACGGCCGCAAGCCGCTCTACTACCGGGGCCGGGATAAGTGGACACCGATTCCAGGCGAGTTCCAGAAGTCTTGAGGTCTTGAGGTCTTGAGGTCTTGAGGTCTTGAGGTCTTGAGGTCTTGAGGTCTTGAGGTCTTGGGGTCTTGGGGTCTTGGGGCTTGGGGTCTTGAGGTCTTGGGTCCTGGGTCCTCGGTCTTGGGTCCTGCGGCCGCAGAACCGCGAGACCGAACCTCCGAACCTCCGAACCTCCGAACCTCAGAACCTCAGAACCTCAGAACTCCAGAACCTCAGAACCCCAGAACCTCCGAACCCGAGAACCCGAGAACCCGTCCCCCTAGTCCAGGTCGAAGCCGCGCAGGGGCTTGGTCACGGGCTCCTTCTGTGCCTGCTTGAGCGCCTCCTCGAAGCGCTTCGCCAGGGCGTCGCCCTTGTTCTTCTCGGCCTGGACCGACTGGGCGAAGAGGGCCTCGCGCCGGGCGGCCTGCTCGGCGAGGATGCGGTCGGCCTCCGACAGTTCGGGCTTGTGCGCGCCGGGTGGCTCGGCGTGGGAGACGATGCGTCCCAGGTTGAGGTCCACCACCAGGGTGGCCCCGCAACAGGGGCACGTGAGTTCGCGCTCGCTCGTGAGCTTTGGCATTTGCCGTTCCCTCCGCCTTCCTTCAGACTAGTGAGAACGGAGTGATGGCGCAAGACGAGTCACGGAACACCCACACCATCCGCGTCGCCACGTACAACATCCACCGGGCGCGCGGCCTCGACGGGCGCACCCGGCTGGAACGTATTGCCGCCGTCCTTGCCACCGTGGACGCCGACATCGTCGCGCTGCAGGAGGTGGTCGGGGCCTCGCCCCTCAAGCCGGGACAGGCTGCCGAGCTGGGTGCCGCGCTTGGCATGGGATGGGTCATGGCACCCACCCGTCACTGGCGCACGGCGCTCTTCGGCAATGTCGTCCTCAGCCGCCTGCCGGTGAGGCACCACGTGCAGCACGACCTCACGTGGAAAACGTGCGAGCCCAGGAACGTGCAGCGCGTGGACTTCGAGGTGGACTCACACGTCCTGCACTTCTACAACGTGCACCTGGGTACGGCGCTGCTCGAGCGTCGTCACCAGGCGGCGCGCCTGGCCTCACTCGTCCACGATCGCCGTGTGACAGGACCCAAGATCGTGCTGGGCGACTTCAACGAGTGGGCCCGCGGCCTGGCCACCGACATCCTGGCCGAGCGCCTGCAGAGCATCGACCTGCGGCAGCACCTGAAACGCGGCCGCAACTATCCCGGCTTCTTCCCGATCCTTCACCTCGACCACATCTACTACGAAGGCCACGTCGAGGTGCTGAAGGTCACCTCGCCTCGCGACCGCCTGACGCTGGTCGCGTCCGATCATCTGCCGCTCGTCGCCGACCTGAAGATCGGCTTCTGACCCCAGGCCCCAAGACCTCAAGACCCCAAGACCCCAAGACCCCAAGCCCCCAAGACCCCAAGACCCCAAGACCTCAAGACGACTCCAGCCCCAAGCCCCAAGCCCCCGTCACTCCCCCACGCGTCCGAGCACGAGGTGGACCAGGCCGATGTTGCGCGTCCGGAAGGCCGCCTCGCACGAGGCCAGGTAGTACTCCCACATGCGCACGAACCGGTCGTCGAACCCCAGCGCGCGGACATGGTCCACGCGGTCGAAGAAGCGGCCGCGCCAGTCCCGCAGCGTGCGCGCGTAATCCAGCGCACGGTCCTCCAGGCCGAACACGCCGAGGCGGGTATGTGCCGCTGTCACGCGCACGACCTCGCCAATCGAGGGCAGCAGGCCGCCGGGGAAGATGTACTTCTGAATCCAGTCGCAGTGCTTCCGGTAATCAGCGAAGCGGGCGTCCACCATGGTGATGGCCTGGATTCCGGCGCGGCCGCCCGGCGCCAGGATCTCGTCGATCTTCGAGAAGTACGACGGCCAGTACTCCTCGCCTACCGCCTCGATCATCTCGATCGATACCACCTTGCTGAACTGCCCGCTGACATCGCGGTAGTCGCAGAAGCGAAACTCGACCCGATCGTCGAGGCCTTCCGCCGTCGCTCGCGCGCGCGAGAGCGCCAGCTGCTCGCGGGACACCGTGAGCCCCGTCACGCGGCAGCCCCGGGTCCGCGCGGCGTAGAGCGCCAGTCCGCCCCATCCCGAGCCGATCTCCAGCACGTGATCATTCGGCCCGATATCGAGTGCCTGGCACCACCGCTCGAACTTCTGCCGTTGAGCCGCCTCCAGCGTATCGGCCTCCGAAAGGTAGACGCCGCTCGAGTACGCCATCTCCGTGTCCAGGAACGCCCGGAAGAGATCGTTGCTGAGATCGTAGTGCGCGCCGATATTCCGCCGGCTCCCGTCCCTCGTGTTACGGCGGCGGCGGTGGAGCCAGTCGTTCGTCAGGTTGACGAGCCTGGAGAGCGGGGAGTCGAGCGGCAGGTACGCCTGGTTGCGCAGCACCAGTTCGACGAAGCGCGCCACGTCGTCGGTGCGCCAGTCGCCATCCATGTAGGCCTCCCCGGCCCCCATGTCCCCGCGCAGGGCGAACTTCGTGAAGAAGGCGTCGCGCTCGATCCATAGCACCGCGTGCGGCTCCGCGCCGGCCTCGCCGGCCATCGCCATCGTGCCGTCCGGCAGGTGCACGGTCAGCCGGCCGACGCGCCACTGCTCGAGGGCCGCCAGCAGGCGCCGCCGCGCGATGGGGGCCACGATGCGATCGAGGGCGCTCGTGACCGGGGCCTCGGTTACTGCGCTCGGAAGACGGGTGCCTGCCTGTTCCATGCGCTGGTTAGGACTCCGTGCCATGCCGCGCGGATTCAGGGTCGTACGCCGGCTTCGGGTGGTACGTCGCGCCCTTCCACCAGAGGCGCAGCGCCTCCCAGTGAATAGCGGCGATGATCTTCGCCGTCACGAACGGGTATCGCACGAGCGCGGCCGCCACGCCCGCATCGGTCAGGGGCCGGCGATCGAGCGACAGACGCGAGACGAAGACCGCCCGGCCGTCGCGGTGCAGGTCGATCCGCACGTCCAGGTGGCTCGGCGAGACCTGGAAACGGAAGCGGTACGTACCGTCCAGCGTGAGGAACGGGGACACGTGGAACACCTTCTTCTCGTCCCACACCTGCGCGCCGGAGTCCACGGGCAGCACATAGGTGTGCGACTCGCCGAAGGTGTTGCTCACCTCGCAGACAATCGCGGACAGGCGCGACCCCGCGTAGCAGAAGAAGAAGCTGACGGGATTGAACACGTAGCCGAACACCCGGCAGTTCGTGACCAGCTCGATGCGATCAATCGAGTCGTCCACGCCGTGCCGGGCCAGCACGGTCCGCACGTCGGGAAGGTGGTCGGCCCGCCGGAACGACACCGGCCGCGCGCGTTCCACGCCGAAGAGACGCAGGCGGTCATTGAGGGCGACGAGCTCGTCCAGGTCCAGCCGGTACATCACCAGGCTGTACCGGAAGCCGTGGGCCATCGGCTCGAGGCGCCGGTGCATCACGTGCCCGGTCATGAGAGCCGACCGCAGCGCGCTACGGCTCGACACCAAGCCCCCGGGCCACCGCCACGGCGGAGACCAGCCCGTCCTCGTGAAATCCAAACCGCAGGTGCGCGCCGCAGTACCACGTGCGGCGCTCGCCGTTCATCCGGCCGATGAGCGACTGCCCTTCGATGGCCGGACCGTCCAGGATGGGGTGCGTATAGCTCATCCTCGCGATCACCTCACCGGCCACCGGCTCGAGCGGGTTCAGCGAGCACAGCAGCGCGCGGCCGGGACGATGCCCCTGCAGGCGGTTCAGATCGTAGGTCACCGACACCGGCGAGCGCTCGTCCCGGCAGTCGTCGAGGTCGCAGTTCCACGACGCTCGCGCATACGGCTCGTCGGGGAGCAGCCGCTCGTCGGAGTGCAGGAACGTGTCGTTGGTCGAATAGCGGAACCGCCCGAGGGCGTCGCGTTCGTGCGGGCTCGGATCGGCCAGCAGCGCCAGGGCCTGGTCCGCGTGCGTCGCCAGCACGACGGCATCGTGCTCGGTGTCGGTCCCGTCCGCCAGGCCGATGGTCACGCCACGCTCGTGGCGCGTGACGGCGCGAACCGGCGTGCCCGCGCGCACGGCCGTTCCCAGCCGCGCCGCGATCCTCTCCACGTAGGCACGGCTGCCGCCGAGAATCGTGCGCCACTGCGGCTGCCCCGCCGCCGCCAGCAGGCCATGGTTCTCCATGAACCGCAGGTACGACGCGGCGGGAAACGCCCGCATGTCCGCCGTCGAGGCCGACCAGATGGCGCCCCCCATCGGAAGCACGAAGTGCCGAGCCAGGTCCTCGCCGAAGCCGCCCTCGTCCAGGAACTGGCCGAGCGAACGGGCTTCACTGCCGCTCTCCAGCGCGCGCCGCCCGCGGCGGAAGAACTTCTGGATGTCCGCGAGCAGCCGCCAGTGTCCGATGCTCAGCAGGCGTCCACGCTGGGCGAACAGCCCATCCGCTCCCGCGCTGGAGTACTCCAGCCCACACCGGCGGCAGCGCACGCTGAAGGACATGTCGCTCGCACGGCTCTCGACCCCGAGCTGGGCCAGCAGGCGGACGAAGTGCGGGTAGGTCCGGTCGTTGAAGACCATGAACCCCGTGTCGACCGGCCATTGGCGCCCGCCGAGCTCCACGTCGTGGGTGTGCGCGTGGCCTCCCAGGCGAGGCGAGGCTTCGAACAGGGTGACCGTGTGGGCCCGGGAAAGGAAGTAGGCGGCGGAGAGGCCGGAGACACCCGCGCCGACGATGGCAATGCGCACGCTACTGGGAAGAACCCCGGCCGCGGGCAGCGTATTCCCGGGCTTGACGCAATGAAGATATTATGATGATATCACTATGAAAGCATCCCCAGGAGGCTGATCCCCATGATTCGCGAACGCGAGAACAACGGCATCCCCGGCCTGCCCGTGCTCCCGACCCTGCTGTTCGTCATCGCCGCCCTCGTCTGGCTGCTCATCGGCTCCATTCGCGCCCAGGATCCCGTTGCCATCGTGGGGACGGCCATCGGCCTCGGGCTGGCCGTGTTCCTGCTGTTCGGCCTGTTCATGGTGAACCCGAACGAGGGCAAGGTCCTCCAACTGTTCGGCGCTTACGCCGGCACCGCGAAGGTCCAGGGGTTGCGCTGGGCAAATCCCTTCTACACGAAGAAGAAAGTGTCGCTGCGCGTTCGCAACTTCGAGAGCTCGCGCCTGAAGGTCAACGACCTCGAGGGCAACCCGATCGAGATTGCCGCGGTCGTGGTCTGGAAGGTCGTGGAGACGGCAGAGGCCGTGTTCGAGGTGGACGACTACGAGAACTACGTGCACGTGCAGAGCGAGGCCGCCGTCCGCAATCTCGCCACCAGCTACCCGTACGATGCGCACGACGACGATCAGATCTCGCTGCGCGGCAACACCGCCGCCGTGGCCGAACACCTGAAGAAGGAGATCCAGGAGCGGCTCACCAAGGCCGGCGTGGACGTCATCGAGGCGCGGATCAGCCACCTGGCGTATGCGCCGGAAATTGCCGCCGCCATGCTCCAACGCCAGCAGGCGGGCGCCATCATCGCCGCGCGGCAGCGCATCGTCGAAGGCGCGGTGGGCATGGTCGAAATGGCGCTCGACGGGCTGTCGCAGAAGTCCATCGTCACGCTGGACGAGGAGCGGAAGGCGGCCATGGTCAGCAACCTGCTCGTGGTGCTGTGCGGCGATCGCAACGCGCAGCCCGTGATCAACACGGGGACGATCTACCAGTAGCCAGGGCAGACGATGGCCGAGCGCAAGTCCTTCCTGCTCCGGATCGATCCGAAGCTGCTCGAGGCCGTGCAGCGCTGGGCGAACGACGATCTGCGCAGCCTCAACGCGCAGATTGAGTTCCTGCTGCGCCGGGCGCTCAGGGAAGAGGGACGAGCGCCGGCCGCGCCGGGTACCGAGCCGGAGCCTCCTGCCTGACCGGGGCCGGTCCGCCTCGGACCGGTCCCGCCCTCCTCCCCTCTCAAGCCATTGTTCCCACCGGTCAGCCCGCCTCGGCAACCGTCCGGCCGGTTCGCTCGAACCACGGCCCGCTCCCGCCGTCTATCCGTCACGAGCCGGAGCGATTGACTTTCGGTTTTTATTCGCTCTAGGATGCTGGCCGCACGCCGGCCTGGACTCCCGAAACGATGGAACCCGTCGACGACCTCTCCGCCCTTCGCATCGAACGCGCCCCTCTACCGCCCGAACGCCGCTGGGGCAAGTGGGCAGCGTGGCTGGTCCTGCTTGCCGCAGTCGCCCTGGGAGGGTGGTACTGGGCCGGCCGTGAACAGCCCCTCGAGGTCGAGGTCGCCACTGTGAACACGCGCGCCGCCGGGGCCCAGGCCTCGGTGCTCAATGCCTCGGGTTACGTCACCGCCCGCCGCCGCGCCACCGTGTCGTCGAAGGTGACCGGCAAGGTCATCGAGGTGAACGTCGAGGAGGGCATGGCCGTGCGCGAAGGCCAGGTGCTGGCCCGCCTGGACGATG
>JADZCN010000031.1 GCA_020851565.1 Acidobacteriota bacterium
AGGTGCCGCTGAGGGGCGCGATGACGGAGATCTGCGCGGTCAGGGGCCCCGACTCGGATCCCAGGTTCGCCCCGGTGGGGCTGCGGAGCCGGATCCAGGGATTGAAGCCCGGGTCGAGCTCGGTCGGAAAGACCTCACCGATGCTGACCGTGATGGCATCGCCCTGGGCGGCGGTGAAGCTCCATTGGTCGAGGTCGCCGAGATGAATGTGACCGCTGTGGTTCTCCCCGTTTTCGAGCGCCCCTCCCTCATCGTCGCCGGGCACGGTGAACGCGCCAGGAGTCTGGGCCAGCGTCAGCCGATAGTCGCCCAAACCGTCGTTCCCGACATCGCCGCTTGCGACGACAACGGTATACGTCCCTGACAGCGGCGCGGTGATGTTTATCTGCGCTGTCAGGGCACCCGAGGCGGAGTCAATTTGAACCCCGTCCGGCCGCCGAAGCCGAATCCAGGGGTTGAACCCGGGGTCGGGACCTGGCGCCACGACTTCGCCAATGCTCAAGGTGATGGCGTCGTTGATGCTCGCGGTGAACGTCCACTCGTCGAGTTCACCAGGAGTCGAAATCGACCCCTCATGGTTGGCCCCATTCGTCATCGCCCCCTGCGCAAAGGCGAAGCTGTGCGGGAGCGCAACGAAGACGACGCCCAGAAAGAGTGACAGAAGGAGGGGCGAGTTGAGGGGAGACGAGCGACGCGCGTCCATGGACCAGCTCCTTGCGACCCTGAACGGCCCACTGCGCCGCCCTCCGGGTGCCTTGCGCTGCACCTCCCTGCGACGACAACTCCACCGCGCCGGGTGGGGACTGCCCGGTGACGGCGGAGCCCTCGGGGCCACAGGGGGGTGCGGCCTTGGTTGTGCGAAGGAATAGCGGCGACAGACGCGCCGCTTCAATCGACAAGGCACGTCACGCCCACGCTGTCGCGGGTTGACGCACCCGATCAGGCAGACTTTCGCGTGAACGCCTGTTATGAAAATGAGCCTCGGGCTTGTGCTAGCATGCCGCCCTTCGTTGCCGTGATCCCCCCATGGACGACGACAAGCCCGACCGTTCCGACCCGCCGCTGAATGGCTGGAAGGAGATCGCCGCCTACCTCGGGAAGAGTGTGCGGTCCGTTCAGCGCTGGGAAGCGTCGCTGGGCCTTCCGGTCCACAGGATCCGAACACCCGATGGGCACATCGTCTACGGCGACCGAGCCGAAATCGATGCGTGGCGCCGGCAGCTCGATGCGCCGCCCGTCCCCGAGCCCGAAGATCCACTCGATCCGGAGTCCCTTCCCGAGACGGATCCGCCGCCGCCCCCCGTGCCCCGCCCGGCCCCGCCTCGTGTGCCGCGGGCCTGGTTGGTGGGCTTCGCGGTTGCCTGCCTCACCCTCTTCCTCTCGGGGCTCGCGCTTGGATCCTGGCTGGCGCGGCCTTCACCCCTCGCGACGGACGTGGTGCTCACGGGGCGATTCCTTCAGGGCGTCAACCCCGTTGGCGCGGTGGCGTGGAGCCACGAGTTCGACGGCGACGTCAGCGGTGTGGGCCCCCGTCCGCTGCTGGTGGACGTGGACGGCGACGAGCAGGCCGAATGGTTGATTGGTGTCCACTACCAGGCCCGGGGCAGCCAGGCGGCTACGAGCGATGGGCTCTACTGCATCACGCAGGACGGGCGGCGCAAGTGGGTGGTCCGACCCGACCAGAACCTCACCTATCCGGACCGGACCATGAGCGCGCCGTGGGTGATGACGAACTTCACCCTCAGCCCGGGCAAGCCGCGCACGCTCTGGGTGTCCTACGCGCACCACACCGGGGGCTCGAGCTTCGTGCTCGCGGTCTCGTCCAGCGGGACACCGGAGCTCCGCTACGTCCAGTTCGGTCGCATCTACGCCCTCGAGCACTGGTCGACGCCGTCTGGCGGCGTGCTGGCCGTTGGGGGGGCGAGCGACGAGCACAAGCGCGCGACGCTCGCCCTCCTGCCCGACACCGATCCTCCCTCCAGCTATCCGATTGACGATCCACGGCGCGCAACCTGCCGCGAATGCCCAAGGCACACGCCGCGCCGCGTCTTTCTCTTTCCCGAGTCCGAGCTCACCGTCGCGAATCACGAGCTGCACCCCTACGTCGTCAACATCACGACGGTCGGCCCAGCGCTCAAGGCCGCCATTTCGCAGGGCGGAGGACGATCCCAGGTGTTCCTGAGCCCCGACTTCACCATCAACTTCTTCGACTTCACGCAGAACTACTGGGGCGCGCACAAGTCGCTCGAGGCGAAGGGACGCCTGGACCACCCCGCGGAGGACTGCCCGGACCGCCGCGCCACCCAGTTGATACGCGAGTGGACCGCCGACGAGGGCTGGAAGCGCTGGGCCATCACGCCGGGCGGGAAGTCCGGCCCGGCCAGGCTGCTCGCCGATGACGAGGGCATGTAGGCGCGGCCGCCGCGTGGCCGGCTACCAGGCGGCCCTCAGACCGAACTGGAATCGCCGCGGTGTGTTCACCTGGGACGTCACCTGCCCGAAGGTGGCGCTGTTCACGTTGGTGTTCGGTGCGCCGAACTGCACGTAGCTGAACGCATTGAACGCCTCCACGCGAAACTGAAGGCTAACGCCGCCGACATCCGCCAGTTCCTTGCCCACGGCCAGATCCAGGTTGTGGAGATGGTGGGCGCGGAGGCCCGGAATCCGCTCCGGGGCGTTGCCGAACGTGAACGGAGCCGCCGGGCTGAACGCGCTCGTGTCGAACCAGCGGGTGAGCCTCTCGTCGGGCGGTCCAGTGAGGGAGGGGTCGCTGCCATCCCAGTTCTGCCGCGTGACCTGGCCGAAGATCCCCGACGCGTTCGGCCCGGTGATGCCCAGCGTGGGACCCGCCTGCAGCGTCCAGATGGCGCTGACCTGCCACCCGCCCCCGAGTGCGCGGGCGATGTCGCCTGCGGCGCCGCTTCCCGCGGGCGGGCCGAAATCGGGCACCTGGTACACCGCACTGACGACGGCGCGGTAGGGGATGTGCACCGCGGCCAGGGCGTTGGCGCTGGCGAGGTCGTACGCGTTCTGGTAGTTCTGGCCCCAGTCGGTGCTCTTCGACCACACGACGCTGCCCTCGAAGGCGAGCCCGCGCGAGAGCCTCCGGCTCGCCGACACCTGCAGCGCGTCGTAGCGCGAGCGGGCGCCTGAGGCGAACAGCGCGATCACGTCGCCGAACTGCGGGTACGGCCGGAGCAGCTGGCCGCGCCGGACAACGGGCTCAGCCAGCACGCCGGACGACACGTGACCGTAGAAAGGATTGGGGACGAGCTCGTTCAACGCCTGACCGAGCGCCATGGAGCCCGGGTCCAGTTGATTCAGCGTGTACCCGCTCTCGCCCCCGAGCGACAGGTCGCGCCCGCGATTGCCGACGTAGGAGACGGCCACCAGCACCTGCCCGGGAAGCTCGCGCTGGACGGTGACATGCCACTGCCACGTGCTGGGCGTCGTCGCGTCGGCGAGCGGCGCCTCGAGCCGGGTGCCCACGCCGGTGAGCAGGCCCTCGGCCGACCCGGTGACGGGAAGGAACCCGTCTGGGAACGGATTGCTCAGATAGTTGAGTGGCGTGAGGCCGTCCAGCGATGTCACCCACGGCGTCTGGACCCGATAGCCCAGCGCGCCGACCGTCCCCTGCGCGGCGTGTGGGCTCGGCCCGAAGAACCTGCCGATGGCGCCGCGCACGACCGTTCGTCCCGAGAGGCGATAGACGGCGCCGATGCGCGGTGCCAGGTTGTTCCAGTCGCCGTCGTACTGCGTCCGCGGGTGGCCATCGACACCGACGAACTGCAACCCTCCGCGGAGGTCCGGATAGCCGGCCACCACGCCGGCGAGCGGCGAGACCGCGTCCGGATCGAACCACGACATGCGATCCTCACGCTCCGTCCGCGGCAGGTCGACGTCGTAACGGATTCCGACGTTGAGGGTCAGCCGATCGCTCACGCGCCAGTCGTCCTGTGCGTACAAGGCGTGATAGAAGCTGCGCGTCGAGACGTTCTTCCAGTTCCTGATGACGGATCCGTTGGTGCCGGCGCCCAGCAGGAACGAGGCGAATCCGTATCCGCCCAATGCCGTCGCCGTCAGCGGATTGGGCCCCTGCGTGAACAACCGGCCGAAGCTGAAGGAGCCGGCCGACCGGGCTTCCCAGACGTTCACGAAGAAGGCGCGTCCCTCGTACCCCACCTTGACCATGTGGCGGCCCACGTCGCGAGTGAGGCTGGCCATCGCGCTCAGCGTGTTGAAATTGCTGTCGCGATGGTCGCTGCCGCCGAGCGGGCTGATGTCGTTCACGGCGAACGCGGGGAAGAGCAAGCGGTCGACCTCATCGTCGATCGCCGCGGGAAGGCCGAGGCTGGAGGGAGCGAAGCCCAGCGACTGGTTCTCGAACAGGAAGCGGGTGCGCGCGAATCCCACGCGAGCGTCCAGCACGGTCCGCTGGCGCGTGGCATCCGTGAACTCCACGACCGCATTGTGCCCGCTGTCGATCTGGTTGATGCGGCCCTCGGCGACGGCCGTGGCTCCGGGAAACAACTGGGCCGGGGCATCGAGCCAGCGCCGGTGCGAGTAGCGGGCGAAGCCACGTCGGCCTTCGGCGAGCTGCTGGTCCACGCGAGCGTCCAGGTTGTCCGTCTGGACGCGGCCAAAGCCGCTCGCGTAGAAATTGTTGCGGCCGGTCGCGATATCGCCATCCCGGTTGGGATCGGGCCAGTACTGCAGGACGTTCAGGGCGACAGGGTCCATCCGTTCCGCCGGGATCTGATTGCCCGGAAACGGCGACCGCACGTAACCCGTCCCCGACGGGTTGGGCCGTGTCGTGGCCGGGTCGTAGATCACGATGGGCCGGCCGTTGGCCCCCCGCGTCTGGCTGAAGTCGCCGCTTCGCTCGAGGGCGGTCGGCACCGTGGTCAGCAGCTCGCGGAAGCTCCGCTCGCGAAGCCCTTCGTACGACACCATGAAGAACGTGCGGTCGCGCGCCAGCGGACCGCCGGCGACACCACCGAACTGGTGCCGTGAGAAGGCGGGCAGGGTCTGGCCTTCCCGCCGGCTGAAGTACGTGCCCTCGTCGAATCGCGCGTTCCGATAGCGCTCGTGCACGACTCCCCGGAACGCATTGCTGCCCGACTTGTAGGCCAGGTTGAGCACGCTGCCCAGGCTGCGCCCGAACTCAGCGGCGTAGTTGCCGGCCTCGACCTTGAACTCCTGCACGGCATCGACCGGTGGGAACACCGAAATGCCATGGAAGCCGTTCACGGTGGGGAACGCGGCGGTGGCGCCATCGATCAGCGTGTCCATCAGCCCCGTGCGGACGCCGTTGACCGAGTAGCTGACGCGGTTGTGCGCGTTTCCGATCTCGCCGGCGACGCCCGGTGTCAGGAAGATCAGCGAGTAGGTGTTCCTCGTGTCCAGCGGCAGGGCGGACAGGCGCAGGTTGTCGACGACGCTCCCCAGCGACGACGTCGATGCATCGAGGCGAGACGGCGTGGTCACGACCTCCACCGCCTGCTCGACGGGTCCAAGCTGAAGTTGCAGGTCGACCCGCACGTGCTGGCCGATCTCCAGGACGACAGGTTCCTGGACGAGCCGGCGGAAGCCTGCCGCACTGGCTTCGATGCGATAGCGGCCAGGCGTCAGGCCGGCGACGCGGAAGGTGCCGCCGCCATCGGTCGTGGCCGTACGCCGGTCGTTGGTGTCGATGCGAGTCACCGCCACCAGGGTGCTGGTCATGGCCAGGCCCTGGCCGTCGGTGACCATGCCTTCGACGACACCGTTCAACGTCTGGCCCGCGGCCGGTTGGCCCAGCAGCAGCCAGCCGGCTACCTGCGCCATGCAAGCCCATCGTTTCGACTTCATGCGTCGTGGCAGATGAGCATACCCGTGAGGTCGAAGGGTGCGCCAGCCAGGGCTGCGGCGGTTGGCGAGTCGCCCCCGGCGGGGTAAGGGCCGGACGAGAGAGAGACTGGCTACATCCCCGCCGCCTCGCGATACCGAACCTGTGGCGTGCCCGTCACCGCCGTGGCCGGCACCCGCGCCACCCGGAACGGGTGGAACGGCACGTGGCAGTCGTGCTTCCGCAGGAACCCGAGGAATCGCTTGTAGTCGGACGGCTGCATGTTGAACAGCCCGACGAGCATCCGGTAGTTCCCGAGTGTCTGCTCGAGGCCCGCGCGCACGACCGCGCGCACGTGCCGCCGCGACAGGTCGCGTCCCATGAACGGCTCGTGCACGACGGTCCAGAACGATGCGCCCTCGCTCAGCATGCGCCGGACCAGCTCACGGGCCATCGCCTCCGGGCCGTCGTCCGTGGCGTCAGGCGTGGCGGCCGTCAGCCGGAGGGGCCCGAGATCGGCCGGCAGATCGTGCGCCCTGACCGCCTCGCCCGGCGCCCTCACCACGAGCTGCTCCACCAGGTTCTTGAGCTCGCGCACGTTCCCCGGCCAGCGGTAGGCCATCAGCGCGTCCGCAGCCTCGTGCGTCAGCGCCCGCGGCGCCAGGTCGTACTGGTGGCTGAACATCCGGACGAAGTGTTCGAAGAGCAGCGGCACATCGTCCACCCGCTGTCGGAGCGGCGGGACGTGGATGCGGATGACGTTGAGCCGGTAGTAGAGGTCCTCGCGGAACGCGCCGGCGCCGACCTGGCGCAGCAGGTCCCGGTTGGTGGCCGCGATGATCCGCACGTTGACGACGCGGGCCGCGCGCTCGGAGCCCACGCGCTGGACCTCGCCGGTCTCGAGGAACCGCAGGAGCACGCCCTGCATCCGCGCGCTCATCTCGCCGGCCTCGTCCAGGAACGCCGTCCCCCGATCCGCCGCCTCGAGGAGGCCGACCTTGTCGCGGAAGGCGCCGGTGAAGCTGCCGCGCACGTGGCCGAAGAGCTCGGATTCCAGCAGGGTATCCGGCATCCCCGCGCAGTTGATGGCCGACAGAGACGCATGCCGGCGGGCGCTCTGCTGGTGCAGCAGCCGGGCGACGACGTCCTTGCCAACGCCGGTCTCTCCCGTGATGAGCACCTTCGCCTCCGACCGGGCCGCCGTCTCGATGTCGGCCATCACCTGCCGGGTGGCGGCGCTGGCGCCGACGAACGATACAGATTCGTAAGTTCCCGTCCTCATGATGTCGTGGGTTCCTTACCCCCCTAGTGACGGACGCGATTGCCGCGTTTCACTCTGCACCGCGGCTGTAACGAATCCGTGTCCGACGGCACCAGTAGACAGAGAGGGGGTCGGGCTGGGTTACGATCGCGGCCTTGCCACTCGAGCGGTACGAATTCGACCAGGCGTATATCGAGCGACTCGTTGCAGAGGACCCCGAGACCGAGCGCCACTTCACGCGCTACTTCGGTGACCTTCTGACGCTGAAACTCCGCTCGCGGATCCGATCCGCGGCTGAAGTGGAGGACGCCCGGCAGGAGACGTTCCGCCGGGTGCTGACGACCCTCAAGGAAAAGGGGGGGCTGGCGTCGGCCGGGAGCCTGGGCGCGTTCGTCAACGGCGTGTGCAATAACGTGCTGTTCGAGCTCTACCGCTCGAGCGCCAAGGCGCAGCCGCTGCCCGAGGACCACGACCCGGTGGACGACCGCCGGCCGAACGCCGAGGCCAGGCTGATGAGCGCCGAGGAGCGGGACCGCGTGCAGCAGGCCCTGGCCGGTCTGCCCGACAAGGAGAAGGACATCCTCCGGTGGCTGTTCTTCGAGGAAAAGGACAAGGACGAGATTTGCCGGGAACTGAACGTGGATCGCAACTACCTTCGCGTGCTCGTGCACCGCGCCAAGGCGCGGTTCCGGGACCGTTACCTGCAGGAAAGCCAGGCATAGGCCGATGACGCACGCCCAGGCCGTCGAGACGCACGCCGCCGAGCGCTACCTGCTCGACGAGATGCCCGAGTTGGAGCGCTACGCCTTCGAAGCGCACTACTTCGAATGCGCCGAGTGCGCGGAGGAAGTGCGGACGGGCGGGCTCGTGCGGGACGGCGTGCGTGCGGGGTTGCTTGGGGAGGCGGAAAGCGGAAGGCAAGAGACGGAAAGCGGAAGGCAGAACCCCGAAAGCTGGACCCGCCTGCTGCCCTGGGCTGTCGCCGCTACGCTTGCCCTGGCGGTTGGCTACCAGCAGTTGTGGGTAGTCCCCGAACTGCAGAGCCAGATCCCGTCTTTACAGGGACTGTCCCCAATCACCCTCCGGTCCGCCACACGCGGGGCCGAGCCCACGGTGGCTCGTCCCACGACCGGCGTCCTGACCTTTGCGCTCGACTTCGCCGGCGTCCCCGCTGGCACCCGACTGGCGTATGATCTCCGCGCCGCCGACGGGTCGTCGGTGGCTTCCGGTGCAGCCGTGGCCCCATCCCCCGGGACGCCCCTGCTGCTGCTGGTCCCTGCCTCGGCCGTCCAGGACGCCGGAAGCTACGTGCTTGCCGTCCGGGCCGACGACGTGGCGGGACCAGCGTCCGCGGACTACCGGTTCACCGTCACCGAACAGTAGCGACGACGCCGCCTCGCGGCCGTTGCGCGGAGAGATCATGGAGTTGAAGCGTCGGTTCATCTTCAACGGGAGCGCCGCCGCCTACGGCGGACGCTTCGTCAGGCCCGACGACGTGGTGCTGGCCTCGTCGGGGGGCAGCGCCCTGTCGGTGGCGGGCGGCCGGTCGGAGTGGAAGGATCGCGACATCCGCTTCGGCAAGTCGTTCCGCGTGGCGCGGGCGGAGACCTCCGCCACCGGGCTGGTGGACGATCTGCGGGCCGCCATCCGCGTGACGCACGGCAAGCTGCCCGCCGATGCGCTGTCGGCCACCACGACGGTCAGCGCCCGCGTGCGCGGCATCGAGGTCGGCGGCGCAGCTCCCCTCAAGCGGGGCGATCCGCGGGAGCCGCTGATGAAGGTGGCCGACGTGAGCGCGTCGATGACCTCGAAGAGCGCGGATCCCGGCCACGAGTCGTCCGTCGTCGTGGACAACGCCTCCGTCAGCGTGATCACCTTCGACGGCCACCGCCTCCGCGTCGACGTCGACATCGAGCCATTCAAGCGCTACGACACGCGCGCGAAGCTGCTGGCGGCCAAGAACGTCATCCGGCAGCACGGCGATCAGGACCGGATCTTCTCGACCATCGTCAGGGGGCTGGCGTGGCTGGGGAAGCCTTTCCCGGGAGCCGAGTTCATCAACAGCAACGGCGTGGCCATCCCCAACCTCGGGCGCTTCTACTTCGGCGAGATCCTGATCAAGGCCAGCCAGCGCCGCCTGACCATGATCCGCATGGAGCTGGGATCGCCGACGGGCGGGGAGGGCGTGTTCATCGACGTCGATACGAACGGCACCTGGTCGGAATAGCCGGGCTGTCCCGTGTCCCTCACGCGCCTGGTCGTAACCCTGGCGATCGTGGCGGCGTCACTTCGGTGCGCGCCGTCGGAGGCGACGCTTGCCCGGCAGTACGAGAGCGCCGAATTCGAGATGAGGCGCGGGCGGCTCTCCGCGGCCCAGGTGCTGGCCGAGCAGGGCGTGGCGCGCACCAGCGATGCGCCCGCGTCCGAATGGGCCTGGCGGTTCCGCCTGCTCGTGGCCGACATCCTCACCGCGAAGCTCGAGACGCCTCGCGCACTGGAGCTGCTGCAGTCGCCCATCCCCGACCATCCGAACCTGGCAGCTGCGCGCGCGCGCCAGAAGTTCCTGCTCGCCCGCGTGCGCGTCTCGCAGGGCGACCTCAAGGGCGCCACGGCCCTCGTCGACGAGGCGCTGCCGATGGCGTCGGTGGATCCGCCACTCGCGCTCGACATCGAGATCGTCCTCCGGAGCCAGTTGCTGTATCGCTCCGGGAAGTGGGCGGAGGCGGAAGCGCTGCTGAACGGCGCGGTCACGCGGGCCGCCGCAGCCGGCGACACATTCCGCCAGGCGATGGCCCTCAACAACCTCGGGATGGGCCTCGTCATCCGGAACCGCTTCGACGAGGCGGTGCCGTACTTCGAGCGCATCCTGTCGCTGACCGACCTGGACGGCACCAGCATCTACGGCGCCGCGCTGAACAACGCCGGCGTGTGCTACGCGCGGCTTGGCCAGTTCGAGCGCGCGGTCGCGTTGCAGCGGCGGGCCATCGCGGTGCACGAGCACGGCCGGCAGCGCGACTACCTCCAGGCGCTCGGCGAGCTCGGCAGCACGTATCTCCTGCAGGACGACATCGCCCAGGGCATCCCGTATCTCCAGCGTGCGCTTCAGATCGCGAGCGAGGCCAGGCTGCCGGGCGACGCGGCGCTCTGGGCGCGTAACCTCGCCGCGGCCTCCGTCGCCCTCGGCAACTGGGACGATGCGGCGAGGTTCAACGAGGAGGCGAGGCGGCTTGCCCCCGCGGGGAGTGGTTCAGGCCGCGCCTTCAGCGTCGTCACCGATGCGCAAATCGCCGCCGGGCGCGGCCGCACGAGCGAGGCCGCGACGTTGTTCAGCGAGGCGCTGGCCGTCTCCGAGGGTGTGCCGGCCGTGCGCTGGATGGCGTATGACGGTCTCGCGCGCCTGGCAGTGGCCGGCAACCGCCCCGATGAGGCGGCGAAGCACTTCGAAGCTGCGCTCGAGACGGTGGAGAAGACGCGCTCCGCGCTCCTCCGCACCGACTACCGCATCTCGTTTCCCTCGCGGCTCATCCACTTCTATCGCGGTTACGTGGACCTGCTGCTCGATCAGGGGCAGGTGGAGCGCGCGCTGGAAGTGGCCGACTCGAGCCGTGGCCGCGTGCTGGCCGAGCGGCAGGGCGTGGCCGCGGCGCCGACGCGGACGTCGGCGGGTTCCCTGAAGCAGCTCGCCCGGCAGGCGAACGCCGTGCTGCTGTTCTACTGGCTCGGCCCGCAGCGGTCGGCGCTGTGGCTGGTCGAGGGTTCCGGGATCCGCAAGGTGGATCTGCCGCCGGCCGACAGGATCGAGGCGCTGGTCGCGGAACACCACGAGACCATCCAGAATGCGATGTCCGACCCCCTGGGAACGGCTGGCGGCGCGGGCGACCGGCTGTACGACATGCTGATCGGCCCCGTGGCCGCACGCATCCCACGCGGCGCCTCCGTCGTCATCGTCCCCGACGGTGCGCTGCATCGCCTCAACTTCGAGACGCTGCCGGTGCGGCAGGACGCGCCGCACTACTGGATCGAGGACGTCACCGTGCAGGTGGCGCCATCGCTCGCGATGCTGCAAAGGGCCGGGGCGCGGAGCGGCGCGAGCGCTAGTACACGTGTCGCCGGGGCTTCGGCCTCGGCGTCGTCGCTCCTGCTCGTCGGCAACCCCACGCCGCGCGCGCCGGAGTTCCCCGCGCTTGGCTACGCGCCTGCGGAGATGGAAGCGATCAGGCGCCACTTCGCTTCCGCCACGCTCACGACACTGGACGGCGAACGTGCGTCGCCCGCCGGGTTCAAGGGTGCGGGGCCGGAGCGCTTCTCGATCATCCACTTCACGTCGCACGCGGTGGCGAATATCGAGAACCCGCTCGATTCGGCCGTGATCCTGTCTGGCACCGGGCAGGACTTCAAGCTCTACGCGCGCGACGTCGCCGCGATGCCGCTCTCCGCGGAGCTGGTCACGGTGTCGGCATGCCGCAGCGCGGGCGAGCGTGCGTACTCCGGCGAGGGGCTGGTGGGGTTTGCGTGGGCGTTCCTGCGGGCGGGGACGCGACGCGTGGTGGCGGGGCTCTGGGACGTGGACGATCGCTCCACCGCGCTCCTGATGGACGAGGCCTACAGGCGTCTCGCCGCGGGCGCCTCGCCGCCGGCCGCTCTTCGCGAGGCCAAGCTGGCGCTCATCCGGCAGGGCTTCCCTCGGCCCTACTACTGGGCGCCGTTCCAGGTGTTCACGGTGATTCTCTAGGCGGCCGCTCCGCGGCCGTGGGCCGGGTAGGAGGCGCTCTCGCGCCGTGGGCGCTCGCTTCGCTCGCGTGGGAACTCACGAACGCGAAAAGGTCACCTACCGCGCGAAGCGCGGCCCTCCTATGATGGTCCCATGCGCACGCCTATTCTCGCCCTGACCATCCTCGCCATCGCCCTCGCCGCCAGCCCCGCACCCATGAGCGCCCAGGCTCCTGCCGCGCCCGCTCCGCAGCGCAAGTTCGGGCCCATCGTCCCCAGCTTCGGCGGCGTGTTCGAGGTGCCCGACGCGACGCTGCTCCCGCCGAAGGACCAGGACCTGAAGCTGCGGTTCGACGTGAACGTCGGGCCCGAGCCCGGCGAGCTGAACATGAACTTCGACACCGTGGCCCGCTACCTCAACCAGCACGCCCTCGCGGGCGTGCCGCGGGAGCGGCTGAAGGCGGCGCTCATCATCCATGGCACTGCCGGCAAGGACACGCTGGCGAACGAGGAGTATCGGAAGCGATTCGGCAAGGACAACCCTAACCTCAAGCTGCTGGACGAGCTGAAGGCGGCGGGCGTGCAGATCTACCTGTGCGGCCAGACGTCGGCGGCACGCAACCTGCCGCGCAACGTCGTGGCGCCGTCGGTGGCGTTCGCCTGGTCGGCCATGGTGGCGCACATGGCGCTCGATCGGGAGGGGTACGTCCTGAACCCGTTCTGACCAGGCGGCTCCTTCGGAGCCGTGTGCCTTCGGTAGGCGCGCGGTAGGCGTGGGTGTCCCGGCCCGGAGTGGCCCACCTGTGTCACGTTTTGGGCCGGCGCTGCATCTCTGACAGGCACCGGTTCGAAGGGGGCAAGGTGCCACCCCAGGGCCCCTTTTTGCGGCCGCGCGGAGCCTGAGCCTTGATCCGGTGTCGATGGAGAGGAGAACTGCCAGCATGTGCCAGCGAGTGAACTGCCAGACCTGCGGGAAGCCCACCTGGGCCGGATGCGGCCAGCACATCGAGGAAGCGCTTCGTGGCGTGCCGCCCGAGAAGCGGTGCGACTGCGAGCGGCCGAAGTCGTTCCTCTCGCGCCTGCTCGGGCGCTGACGTTGGCGGCGCCGCGCGAGTGGCGGGCAACGGGGGACCTCGTTAGTATGTGAGGCCTCCCCATGCCCGCAGCTCTGCGGATCCCGCGTCGCCCTCCCCTCGGTTTCGCCACGACACTCACGGCGCTTCTCTGCCTGTGGCCGGGCGGGGGGTACGCCTCCCAGCCCGGCGAGCGACCAGCCCGTGGTGTCGTCGTGGATGCCGTGCAGCCCGGCTCTGCCGCAGCCGTCGCCGGCCTGCGTCGCGACGATGTGATCTTGGGGTGGCGCCGAGTGGTGGGTGAGGGCGTCCCCGGAGGCGACGGTGCCTCCGAAGGCACGCTGCTCGATCCCTGGGCCTTCGAGCCGTTCGCGCTCGAAGCGGTGCCGCGCGGGCCCGTCACGCTCGAGGTCTGGCGCGAGGGAGAAACCGTTCGCGTCGAGCTGCCCATCCGCACGTCCCGCCTCGGCGTCTCGGTCAGCCCGGTCCTCGAACGGGACCTGTGCGATGAGTGGCGACAATGGATCGACAGACTCCTGGCTACCTCCGCTGGCACGGTGGAATCACCCGATCTGGATGGCTCGCCCGTCTTCACCCGTCTCGCGACACAAGGCCGTGAGCTGGACGCGGCCTGGCTTCGTCTCCGGCTCGCCGACCACCTGATGGGCCGGCGTGCGTTCGACCGAGCGGCCGCGCACCTGGAGGCGGCCTTCGCCGCCCCCGGCGTGACCGCAGACCCGACTCGCCGGCGGGCCGTGCTTGGCTCGCGCTTCGACCTTGCGCTTCGGCGCTCGCGGTGGGAGGAGGCCGCGGAGGCCGTCGATGCTGCGCTGGCCGCAGACGAGGGGAGCGCCGACACGCTGATGCGCGCGTCATGGCGGCTGCGGCGAGCGGCGCTCCTGCGGCAGCAGGGCCGGCACGACGAGGCGCACCGGGAAGCCGAAGCCGCGCTGGCCGTCCGCCGCAGCCTTGCGGCCGGCAGCTGGGACGAAGCCGACGCCCTTGCCGAGATGGGCCGCATCGCCGTCGCCCGCCGGCGCCTGGACGAGGCGGCGCCGCACTTCGAGCAGGCCCTGGCCATGGTCGGCCGGGCCCAGACGACCATCGAGTCGGTTCGCCTGTCGTACGCGCTGGCCGACGTCGACTGGCGCCGCGGACGCCTGCCCGAGGCCGAAAAGCGCGTGCGCGCCCTGCTGGATCTGACAGGCGACCTCGCCCCCGATTCGGTGGATCAGGCCCGTAACCTCAACCTGCTCGGCATCCTGCGCAGCCAGAGCGGCGACCTGCCAGCGGCCGGGCAGGCGTTCGAGGCGTCTCGTGCGATTCACGCGCGGCTCGATCCCGGAGGTGTGGACGAGGCGTCGGCGCTCAACAACCTCGGGATCGCGGCCATGCAGCGCGGGCGATACGCGGAGGCCGAGTCGTTCTACCGGCGGTCTCTGGAGATGAAGGAGCGCCTGCGGCTCCCACCGCTCGATCGGGCTTCGACCCTCGGCAATCTCGGGCTGATGTCGATCGAGCGGCGCGACACGGCCTCCGCGCGTGACTACCTGTCGCGGGCCCTCGCTCTGGCCCGGGAGGCGGCGCCCGGCTCGCTGCAGGAGGGTGGGGTCCTGAGCAACCTGGCGCGCGCGGAACGGATGTCGGGCAACCTGGCCGAGGCCGAGCGGCTCGCACGGGAGGGCCTCGCGATTCGCGCGAAGCTGGCGCCGGGCACAGTACTGCACGCCTTCACGCTCACTGAGCTCGGGAAGGTGCACGAAGCCGCCGGCGCGCTGGACGCCGCTGCGGATGCGCACCGCCAGGCGCTCGCGATCCGCGAGCAGCTGGCGCCCGATGGAAGCAACGTGGCCGACTCGCTCGATGCGCTCGGCCGCCTGGCCGCGCGCCGCGGTGACGCGGCCGAGGCCGCGCGCCTCCACGACAGGGCCGGCTCCATCTGGCAGCGCGTGGCGCCCGGATCGGTGTACGAAGGGCTGAACCTGATGGCGCAGGCGGGGCTGGACGCGGCAGGTGGACGCCCGGAGGAGGCTCGCGAGCGCTATGCGCGGGCCATCGAGATTTTCGATGGTCTCACCGGTGGCGTGGGCGGGGCCTTCGACACGCAAGCCGATTTCCGCGGGGGACTGGCGGCCTTCTACGCGGAGTACGCGGCGTTCCTGGTCGCCCAGGGCGACGCGGCGGAAGCGTTTCGCGTGTCGGAGCGTGCCCGCGCCCGCGTCTTCCTGACGATGCTCAGCGAGCGCGACGTGGCCATTCGCGACGAGGCCCCACCGGCCCTGGACGAGGCGCGACGGACGCTCGCGGCGGAGTACGAGCGTATCCAGGCCGAGCTTGCGACGCTCAGCCCCGCACGCGATGCTGCCCGCATCGACGAGCGCGTCGGGCGGCTGCGCGACGTGCGGCTGAAACTGGCGGCGACCCAGAGCGACATCGCCCGCGCATCGCCGCGGATGAGCGCGCTTGCGCTGCCGGCGCCGATGGACGTGGACAGCGCCCGGCGCCTGCTGCCGCCGGGGACGATGGCCATCGCCTACCTCGTCGGCGATGCGCGGTCACACGGATTCCTGGTGTCGGCCGACGCCTTCGACGTCTTCGAGATTCCGTGGGGACGCGAGGCGCTCGCCGACCGCGTGGACCGGCTGCTGCGACTGATCGAGCGGCGCGACGCGTCGCTCGAGCCGCTCCACGCGCTGTCCGCGGAGCTGTATCGCGGCCTGGTGTTGCCAGCGGAGCGCACGCTGGCCGCCAGCCAACGGCTGTTGGTGGTGCCCGATGGCGCACTTCACCAGTTGCCGTTTGCCGCGCTCGTCCGTGAGAGGCCTGGGTCGCGTCCCGCGCCGCAGTACCTCGTCGAGTGGCGGCCCGTGCACCAGGTGCCGTCGCTCACGCTCTACGGGCGCCTCGCTCCGCCCGCGCCGGGCGGGGCCGGCCGGGCACGGCTGCTTGCCGTGGGGAGCCCCGTCTATGCGAAAGGGGACGGCGAGTTGCCACCGCTTCCGGGCAGCCGCCGCGAAGTCGTCGCGCTGCAGCGCCTGTACGGTGATCGTGCATCGACGCTGCTCGGTGGCGAGGCATCGGAGACCCGCGTCCGGCAGGCGATGGCCGACGCCGACATCGTGCACGTGGCGGTCCACGGCCTCGTGAACGCGCCGTTTCCGCTCGACTCGGCGCTGGCCTTCTCCACGCCGGGGGCCGGCGCCGGCGACAACGGCCTGCTCCAGGCGTGGGAGATCTTCGAGCAGGTGCGACTCCGCGCGCGGCTGGTGGTGCTCTCGGCGTGCGACACGGCGGGCAGCCGCGAGAGCGGCGGGGAAGGCCTGCTCGGGCTGACGCGCGCGTTTCAGTTCGCGGGCGTACCGGCGGTGGTGGCATCGCTCTGGCGCGTGCCGGACGACGTCACCCCGGATCTCATGCGGGAGTTCCACCGCCACGTGCGACGCGGGCTGTACGTAGACGACGCGCTGGCGCGCGCGCAGCGCGCGATGCTTCGCCGGCCGGCTACGGCACATCCGTACAACTGGGCGGCGTTCGTGATGAGCGGGAGGAACTGAGCACGGAGGTTCGAAGCATCAACGGCTGCGCGCGCTCAGTTCCGCGACCACGGCCGCAAGCGCGTCGACTTGGTCCTGGAGCGACCGGTTGCGCTCCTCCAGCTCCCGGATGGCCTGAATGGCCAGCAGCGGCAGCATGCTGTAGTTGACCGCCTTGTAGCCGTCCGCGCTCGTCGTCACGAGATCGGGGAAGACGTTTTCGACGTCCTGGGCCACCAGGCCGTACGTCAGCTCGCGTCCGAAGCCGCGCGAGGGGAACTCGTCCGCCCGCCAGAAGTAGTTCACCGGCTGCAGCCGGACGACGCGGTCCAGCATCGAGGGAAACGGCGTCACCTCGCGCTTGAATCGTGCGTCGGAGGCACACGTGCCGGCAATCTGGTTCCCCGCGCCGTTCTTGACGCAGTTGACGACGCGGAGCTCGCCGTTGACGTGGAGCAGGTCCAGGGGATCCGTCGTGCCGATTCCGATCTGGCCGTCGTGGTCGATCGTCATGCGGGTCGCGGTGAAGCCGGTTCCGTTGGCCGTGGTTCCGAAGAAGACGCGAAGGCCCCGGCTCGTGGGCGTCCAGTCTTCGGTGGCCTCGAAGACCATGGTCGCCGCGTTTCCCGCAAACATGTCCCCGTCCCATCCTGCTGCTCCGATCGTGGCGAGCCCCTCGCCCGACGCGATGGGAAGAGGCGCGCTGGGCGTGCCGTTGGCGCGGCGCAGGCTCAGCGTCGCATTCTGCGGGGCCGGCGCGTAACGCGTGATGCGGAGCGGCGCCAGGCCGGTGCTCACGACATCCAGTTGTGCGGCCGGTGTCGTCGTGCCGACACCGACCCGGGTGCCGGTGTTGGGAATGCCGGCATCGCCGAGCACCAGGCTGTGGCTCTGCGACACGATGGCGCCCGCGCCGATGGCGGTGGCGTTGACCAGGTTCGGCTGCGCGGCGTTGGCGCCGCGGCCCACCAGGGTGTTGCCGGATCCGCTGGTCACTCCCGTTCCAGCGAGGCCGCCAATCGCGGTGTTGCCCGAGCCCGTGACGTTGTTGAGGGCGGTCGACCCGACACCGACGTTCAGCGTCCCGCCAAGGTTGGCCGCGAGGGCGGAGTCTCCCACCGCCACGTTGTCGCCGCCCGTCGTATTCGAGCCGAGCGCCGAGGCGCCGACGGCGATGTTCAGGACGCCTGTCGTGTTGGCGTCCAGCGCCTGGTGGCCCACCGCCACGTTGCGTATGCCGGAGGCGTTGGACTGGAGGGCCGAGGTTCCCACCGCCACGTTGCTGGCGCCGCTACTCGCCGCCAGCGCGCCCGTTCCCACCGCGACGCTGCCCGATCCGCCGGCGAGGTGCTCGTGATCCGCTCGTGCCGCCGCGTCGGCAGCCCCGTCACCGCCAAAGACGGCCGACAACGTCACCGCGCCGGCCGTGCCGCCGCCCGAGAGCCCCGCTCCGGCACTCACGGCGGTGATGTCGCCCGCGTTGATCCGCTCGCACACGACGCTGCCGTCTGCGTTCACGGTGCGCACCGCCTCGCCCGCGCGGCACGTCTCGCTCACGCGCTGCTGGATCACCGCGGGGTCCACCTCCAGCGAGACGTCGCCCGTGATGCCGCCTCCCGAGAGCCCGAAGCCAGCCGCGACGGCGGTGATGTCTGCCGTCGAGGGAGAGCCCGGCGCCGGGCGCGGATTTCCGCCCGTGCTGGCATTGAAGGCAAAGGCGCCGCTCTGGCCGGCGCTGTCGGACCAGCTGCCGCTCAAGGAGGCGATGCTGATGCGCGCGTCCACGCTGATGGGAATGCCTCCCGGCACAGTGACGAGGTGCAGGCCGAAGCCGATGGTGCCGTCGGGATTGGGTGTGGCTGTCCCGACCAGCGGCGCGCGCTGCCCCGCGCCGCACTGGTCGTCGTAGCCGTCGAGCGTGTAGATCGCGCCCGCCTGGACGACGTTCACGGTGACGACGTTGCAGTACGGCTGCAACTGCCACCGGAACGTCCCAAGCGGTTGGGCCTGGGCACTGGCGGCTGCTGCCAGCACCGCGGCACACGCCACCAGCACACGGGCAGATCTTCGTCGGGACAACAGGAAACCCATGACACTCCTCACTGGACGAAGGCGTCCTGCCAGGTCGCTCCCGGCGGACCCTCGAGGACCAGGTCCTTCAGCCGGACCTCTCCCTGCCCGAGCGGCCCGACCGGGGTGACGGTGATCGAGAAGAACGCATCGAGACCGCTCGGCGACGGGCCGTAGTCATCCCAATCGGCGGGCTGCACCGACCATCGTTCGAACGTGGCGGACTTGAAGCGCCAGCCGTACTGCAGCTTCTTGCCCTTGAAGAACCCGAAGAGGCACGTGGGGTTCGGCAATGCCTCGGTGCCGAGCGGTACGGGCACCACCATCTTGGCCACCCGGAGATGCCAGTAGCCCGCGTTCTGCTGCGACGAGCACGTCGCACCGGAGTTCAGGGGTTGAGCGGTGTTCAGGTACCCCCGGAGCCTGGCGTACCCGATGAGCGTGGCCACCTGTGCGCCGCTGACGCGGTACTCCACCGCTGAGGGCAGCGCCGAAGGCGTCGGCGACGCGCGGATCACGTGCCCGATGCCGGTGTTCGAGACCCGGCCGCCGGCATCCTGTAACTGCACCTGGATCTCGTAGGTGCCGCCCAGCGGCTGCCCGCCTCGGAGCACGAGGTTCACGGTGAACATGTTGCGCTGCAACGCGTCGAAGAACCGGCTCCACGGGGGCGGCACGCCCCCGGGGGGCTTGACCCGGATGCGGTAGTACGGGATGGGCGCGCCAGGAGCGGCGGGGTGGTTGTAGAACACCTCCACGCTCACCAGGTCGGCCGTGGTGAGGTTTGCGCCGCCGTTCACGACGACCTTCGTAATCTGGGGCGGACCTGGCTGCGCGGTTCCCGGGACCGGGCAGGCCAGAACGCAGGCGATGGCGACGAGCGATTGGCGCAGGCGCATAGTGAACCCGGGTTGCTCATCGCACGAGCAGCTCGCGGTACGGTGAACGCACGCTGGCCGTCGGGACCATCCGCGTCTTCGGCGTGAGTCGCTGGAGGACGGGATCGGCCGCGGCGTCCGCGTGGAACGCCCAGAAGCGGGCCCTGTTCGATACCAGGTCCTGCTGGTAGCGCGTCAGCGTCGTCTGGACATCCGGCGGCGGCGGCGCCTGGACAACGTGGCAGCCACTGCACTTCCGGTACCACCACTTGTCGAGGTTGCTCTTGTCCTTGTAGAGCGACCCGCTGCAGTTCCCATTGGACTTGCAGCCGTAACCGCCGCCGGACGGGGTGTCCTGTGCCACGGCCGTCGCCGAGGCGAAGGTCAGGCCCAGACCGACGATGGCGGCGAGCGTGAACACGAGTGAGCGGTAGGCCAGTGGGGTCATGGCACCTTCACCTCGTAGGTCGCTGCCTGCGCGGGCATGGTGTAAGGAATGGTCGCGAGCACGGTGTTGATCTGCTTCACCTCGATCTCGTACGTCTGCCCGTTCTGCGACGGCGCCACGCTCGTGAACTTCGCCTCGCCGGTACCGCCGGTATTCTTCCAGTCGAGCTCACGGCCGTTGGCCTTGAGCGCCACGCGCAGGTTCGAGCCGGGCATGCCGTTCTGCTTCTTCACGAGAACCGTCAACTGGTTGGCCGCGGCCGCCTGGGCGCCGCCCACGTTGAAGACTTGGGTTCGATCCGGCGCCACGGCATTCGCGCGGCCTGCGGCGAAGTCGGTGGTGGCCCGTGCGGTCACCGTGTACGGCCCCGGCGCGGCGAGCGCCACGTTGGGGAAAGCAGCGGTCTGGTCGCCGTTCGTGCCGATGCCGGTCGTGATCCGCGCCTCGTACGTCGTTTCCTTCTGCTTTCCATCGAGCACGATCAGCCTCACGACGACCACCTCGCGCGGCAGGATGGGCTTCGTGCTGCTGGTGTTCCGCACCGTCACGCGGAAGGTGTTGTTGCCCACCTGCAGGGCACCGTTGTGGAAGATGCGCGCGATGCTGAGCGACGCGGCCGGCTGCGCCAGCGACGGTGTCGCGCCTGCCAGGAACGTGAGTGTTGCGAGGCCGAGAATGGTTCCGCGGATCATTGTGGATGCTCCTTCCAGTACCGAGTGTTTCTGCCTTGTGCCCTTTGCCTCTTGCCTTCTGCTTCCGCCTTCACTCCACGCGCAGCCGGCGCCAGACGCTGCTGCGGAGTTCGCGGCCGGTGACGTCGATGGCCACCACGCGCCATCGCACCTGGCCGCCGGGGGCGCGTTCCTTCAGGAAGGGCGGCGCTCGATAGGCGCTGACGCCACGCTGCACCAGCGCCGACAGCAGGACCTGTCCCGCCTGGTCCGCCATCTCGACCCGGTAGACATCCGCCTGCGGCAGTTCCAGCCACGCGAGGTCGAGGTCACCGGAGAGGACCACCGCCTCGTCCACCGGCGCCAGCAAGCGAAGGTCACCAGGTGCGCCGCCGTCGAGGGTCGTGGTGCGCTCGCCGCCGACGACGTACCGGATGGTGGGCAACGGGAAGCCGGCGACGGCGCCCGTGTTGACGACACCCTGGCCCGCGCCTGCGCTCGCGAGGTTCGAGTCGCCTTCCTTGTCGTCGCTCGCCTCGATGCGCAGCAGCACGTAGTAGAAGCCTTCGGCGCTGGTCGGCAGCCGGCGCGGATCGGGGCCGGGCAGGACGAACGGTCGGCTCGACGGGGGGAGGAAGACGTTGAACCGACCGATCTCGGTGTAGCGCCGCTGCGTGCCCCGCTCCTCGAAGGGCAGCGTCGCCTCGGTCAGCAGATCGCGTGACGAGGGCAGCTCCTCGCCCGGCATCACCACTTCCCAGCGGCCGCGCAGGCGCCCCGTGCCGTTGTAGGCGATGCGCGCGCGCACGGCCGGCGGCCGATCCCCGTTCCGGACGTAGAGGACGGGTGCCTCGACGTCGAAGCCCATCTCCACGTCGAGCAGCGAGAACGGCACGCGCGCGCCGCCGCCCGCCATGCGGCACGTGACCGCCACGTACTGATCCGGCCCGCCCCCGGCGTTCGTGAACCGGCGGACATAGAAGAAGCCCGCGTCGCCCCCCGCCTCGGCCGCCTGGTAGGCGCGCCGCACCACCGATGGTGGAATCGACATGATGTCGGTGAGCGACCCGGTGCCGAGCGTGGACTGGTCGTAGCGGAGGGGCAGGCTTCCGAGGATGGTGGAGGGATCGCAGCGCTGGCCCACGTCCGGCGCCGCCGGCAGCAGCCGGCTGCACCAGAGCGCCTCGATGGACTGGTAGCCGTTCAGGCCGCCGAAGGTGAGGAACACCGTGGTGGCGCCCTGCGAGTTGACGTTGACGCCGGTCGGATGCACGCGGATCTGCGCCGTGGCCGGGGCGGCCCAGAGCAGGCCGAGGGCCAGCGCCACGACGGTGGCGCATGCACGCGGCGAACGAGACGGCCGGCAGCGAGACAGCATCGGAGGCATCCTCAGAAGACCCGGAAGGTGAGGCCGGTGTTGAGCGTCCAGAACCGCGTGTCGCCGGCGTCGGGCACGCCGAGGAGCAGCCCGTAGATCGTCTGCCGCACGTAGCGCACGAAGAACTGCCCCTGCAGGCGGTTGGGGTGGTTGCGAAGGAACGCAACCCCCTGCGTGAAGGTGACGTTCAGGTCCGTTGTCCGCCGCTCGGAGCTGAGCGGAAGGTCCTCGAGATGGTTGCGCGTGACCACGCCGGCGAACGTCGTGCGCTGGGCGGGACGCCAGATGACGTTCACCGAGATCCGGCGTGTGAGGTCGGAGCGGAGCGACTCCTGGTTGTCCGCGTCCTCGAACGCCAGCTCGACGCCCGCGTCCAGCGCCGGCGACGGCATGACGCCGAACTGCAGCGTGTTGGTCACGTTCAGCAGGTCCGCGCGCTCGCGCCCTGGCTGCCGGTTGTCCTGGAGCGAGCGGTTCCACCCGTATCCGCCGCGCCACATCGCCCCCTGCCACGAGACGCCGAAGGCCTGGTTGAGGCTCACCTGGTCGGGCACGTGCGATGCCGAGTCGAAGAGCCCGCCCGCCGGCAGGCCGCCGGCGAACTGATGGACGCGCGTCAGCGCGTAGCTCACGGTGGGCCAGGCGGCCGCCCGCGCGCTGGCGCCGGCGAACGCCTGCAGCGGCAGGGCGTTGGTCCAGAGCACCTGCCGGGTGCGGGTGGTCAAGATGGAATCGATCTCGGCCAGGTTGTCGCGCGATACGTCGTAGGTGATCTGCGAGGCGAAGGCGCCAAGGCCTGCGGTCACGTCCAGAGCGTTCTGCTCGATGTCGGCGCGCACGGGCAGCGCCACCGAGCGGTAGAGCGGATCCACGCGGCTGTGGCGGAACGCCGTGGTCAGGTTCGCCTGCGCCGACTCGCCGAGCTTCGCACCGGAAACGATGGCGTAGCTCACGTCCAGGTACCGCGCATCGCGCGTGGTCTCGCGGACCTCGACGATGGCCAGGCCGGGGGGCGCGTTGGGGTCGCGCGGATTCACGAAGCGGCTGCGCGACACACCGGCGTCCAGCGTGAACCGGGCCGCACGATCGCTGGCCCTCACCTGCAGGCCGAGCCCGCGGCTCTCCTCCGGGTCGCGCACCGCGCCCTGGTTGACGTTGACCAGCGGCTGCACGGCGCCGTTCATCACCGACGCATCCACGCGCAGGGTGCCCCGCCGCGAGGGCACGAGCTCGAGGCCCACGGTCGCGTTGAGGATGCGGTGATCGCCGTTGGCGACGCCGAGGAGGTTGTCGTAGCCGACGATGGTGGATCCGTTGACGGCCGAGAGCGACAGGTCCACGACGGGGCCCAGGCGAAGCCAGCCCGAGAGGCCACGCGAGGCGAAGCCGTTCAGCAGCATCCGATGCGTGCCGATGGAGGTATGCCCGGCATTCAGCCCGACGATGTGGTTCCGGATCCCCAGCTGGTAGCTGCCGAGATCCAGCATGGGGGCCTCGTCCTGCAGCGTGTCGTAGCGCAGCGCCTGCGGCCGATAGTTCACACCCACCACCTGCGCCTGGGTGGTCGTCGTCCATCCGTTACGCACGTGCGTGGTGTCGAGGCCGACACGGACGTTGAGGTCCTGAAACGTGTCGCGTGGATCGGGAGGCGCTTCGGGCGTGCGGCGTACCGCGGCTTGCCCGGTGAGGCCGAGCTCGAGCGTCGGCTGCGTGACCGCCTTCTCGAACCCGCCCTCGGTGAGCACGCGGAGCGTGGTCTTGCCGATCTCGCGCCACTCGTGGGCCGCGTTCACGATGTACACCGACAGCTCGTGCTCGCCGGGAGGGAAGCCCACACCGGAAGGTCGCACGGTCACGGTGTCGCCCGTCTGTTCGGCGAGGCCGCTCCAGTCGGTCGAGCCCACGAGCACGGCCACGCGACCCTCCTCGGGACGGAGCGGTCGGCTCAGGCGGAGGCGGACGCTATCGACAGGATGCACCCACGCGGGCGCGTCCTGTGGCAGCGATACGGTCAGGGGGATGCCGCTCGCGCCCTGCTCACCGCTGGCCGTGCCGGGCGACAGGGCGACCAGCAGCAGCGCAGCGGCGCGCAGGAGGTGACCCGATGTCGAGAAGAGCCCGCCGAGTGAAGAGCGTGGTCTGCACAGCACGCGACCCTCTAGGGCATCGGCCGTGCCAGCGAGGGCCGGCACCCGCCAGGGTCACGATGGACGAGGGCTAATCCCCACGAGCCGAACGTCTTGCGGTAATCCTGGGGGTTGCCCTGCGGGGCGTGGAGAGCCGAGTACCGGTCGCAACCGTGCGACGGACCGTCTCAGGCATGAGACCGCGCCCCGCTCGCGGATAATTGACCCGGATGCCGAGCGCCCCCGAGCCTGTTCTCGCCGGCCGCGTGCTGGATGGCAAGTACGCGCTGCAGGGAAACCTGGGCGGCGGTCGTTTCGGGCAGGTCTATCGCGCCACGCACATCGCGCTGCAGAAGCCGGTGGCGGTCAAGGTGCTGCACGCCGGCGACGAGCTGGCGGCACGCGACTTCGAGCAGTTCCGTCTCGAAGCCGAGGCCCTCGGCCGACTGTCGCACCCGAACATCGTGTCGGTCATCGACTTCGGCGTGGACATGCGCGGCGCGGGCACCCCGTATCTCGTGATGGAACTGGTCGAGGGCGAGACGCTCGAGGCCATCGGCGCGCGCCGGGGCGCGATCGATCTCAACGAGGCGGCGCCATGGCTGCGCGGGGTGGCCGCGGCGCTCGACCATGCGCACGCGCTCGGCGTGGCGCACGGCGACCTGACCGCCCGCAATGTGCTGGTGGTCGGGAGCGGGGCCGACGCCACGGTGAAGGTGATCGACTTCGGGCTCGCGCGCGTGGCGCGGCTGGAATCCGCACCGGCCCCGTCAGAGGCCGCCGCCCCCGGATTGCCCGCCCGCTTCGAGGGCACGCCCGAATACGCCTCGCCCGAGCGGCTTCGCGGCGAGCCGCCCTCGGCCGCATCCGATATCTACGCGTTCTCGGTGCTCGCGTACCGGCTGCTCACCGGGCGACATCCGTTCGAGGGTGCGACCGCCGGCGTCATTCACGCCCAGTTGACCACGCTGCCGCCGGCGCCGTCGGCCCTGGCTGGTCCGCTTCCGGGTGCCGTCGACGCGGCGCTGCTGCGAAGCCTTTCGAAACGCGCCGCCGACCGGCCCCGCACGGCCAGCGAGGTGGCCGGTGCCCTCGGGGCAGCCGCGCGAGAGGCGGCCCGCGCGCGGTGGCGGCGCCGCGAAGGGCCGCGGCGCGCGCTGTTGGCGCTGGCCCTGGCCCTCGGGCTCGTCGTCGCCGGCCCGTGGGTATCGAGCCTCGCCTGGGTGCAGCGGCTCGAGGGCGCGACCGAAGACCTGCGCTTCGCGCTGCATCGGCCCGTGCCACCAGACCCGCGCCTGCTGCTGGTCGCCATCGACGAGGCGAGCCTTGCGGGAGACCCGCGCCCGCTTTCCCTGCGCGGCGACGAGTTCGCCGTGCCTCTTGCGCGCGCGTTGTCGCAGGGCGCAGCAGTGGTGGCGCTCGATCTCCTGCTGCCCGAAGCCTGGGCCTCGTCCGGCGCGTTTGGCGACCTGCTGCTCGAACACGCACCGCGCGTGGTGCTGGCGATGGCGTCCGACGGCAACGAGGTCGTGGGGCCCGAGGCCGTCGACGGCCTGGTGGCCGGCGCACTCGGACCGGAGGCCACGAGCCGTCTCTTCGGCTCCGTGATGCAGTTCCCCTCTGCCGACGGCACGGTTCGCCGCGCGAGCACGGCCGTCGTGGACCGCATCGGCGGGCTTCGACCCACCCTCGCGGGCCGCGTCATCGACATCGTCGGCGCGTCGGCCGACGCTGCGGCGGCGGCTTCGCCGGGGGAGTTCCTCGTTGACTACACCGTCGATGCGCAGGCGATCGGCCGGCTGAACTGGGCGATGTTTGCCGGGCACGCGCGCGAAGGGCGGCGGTTCGACGGCCGCATCATCCTGGTGGGGGCCGAGTTCACCGGCAGCGGAGACCGCCACCGCGTGCCCCTTCCAGGTCGCCTGCCCGGCGCCATCTCGGGGCTCGCCCTGCAGGGGGCCGTGGTGAACACGCTGCTGGCCGGGCGGCCATTGACCGCGGCATCGGCCGGGCGAACCTGGCCGGCTGTTGGCCTGTGGCTGATCGGGATCGCCCTGCCCTGGCTGTGGTTCCGCCGGCTGGCACCCATCGTGCTTGTCGCAACCGGCATTGCGCTGACTGGGTGTGGAGCAGCGGTCGCCGCCTTCTTCGGCCGAGTGGTCGTCATGATGGCCGCGCCGCTGCTGCTGGGGTTGGTCGCCGTGGCTGCCGCGGCGGTCCTCAGGGCGTGGCTGCCCGCGCCACCGGAGTAGAATCGCGCCTCGACCGGCGACTGATCATGAACCGTCTTGTTCTTCTCTTCACCGTGGTGGCGGCGGCCCTCGTCGCGGCGCCGATCGATGCCCAGGCGTCCGAGGCCGCACCCGTAGCCATTGTCGCCGTTGCGCGTGGCGAGGTGGCCTTGCGCGTGGGAGCGGAGGCCCGTCCGGTTCGGAGATTCGACCGGCTCGATCCGGGCGCCATCCTCGAGACCAGAGCGGGGGCCGAACTGGTGATCGTGTTCCGGTCGGGCGCAAGGCTGCGGGTGGGGGGCGACAGTCGCGTTCGCGTCGACGACGGACGGGCGGAACGGCTGGCCGGAGTCATCGAGCCAATGACGCCCGTGCCCACGGTGCCACTCGTCCCGGCCATCGCGGCCGGGAGCCGGACGACCACGGCCGTGCGCATCCGGTCCGACCAGATCCCGGGCCTTCAACCGGACCACGGCGCGACGACGCTGGCCGACGCCACGGTGCTCGAGTTCGGAGCGGTCGCCGCGCGTGAGTACGACGTGGAGATCGAAGACGCATCCGCGATTGTCAGGTTCCGCCAGCGAGTGACAGCCACGAGGGTGGAAGTGCCGCCGGGCACCCTGGCGCCCGGTGGCAGCTACGTCTGGAAGGTGGTCGCGCACGTGCCGAGCGGTTTCAATGCCCGGGGGGAGGGACGCTTCCGAACGCTTGGCGCGCAGGAGGCCGAGACGAGGGCGCGGCTGCGGGCCGCCATGGGCATGAGCGATCCCGATGCGCTGGCGCTGCTTGCGGAGGTCGATGGCACACTCGGCCTGGTGCGCGAGGCCCTGGACGGGTTTCGTGCTGCACGCGCGGCTGGTGCGACCGACGAGGTCGTCGATGAACGAATCGCCGGGCTCACGCGGATGCTGAACGGCGCCGCGGCCGCACCGCCGCTTCGTTAGAGGGCGCGCACCCGATGGCCCTGCGCCTCGTCGTCATCACCGAGCACGGACAGCAGCGGTTCGTGCTGCGCGAAGGGGAGAATGTCGTCGGCTCCGGCGCGCGCTGTCACGTCCACATCACGCACCCCACGGTCTCCCGGGAGCACGCCCGCATCGTCGTGTCGGGAGGCCACGCAGTCCTCCAAGACCTGGCGTCGAGCAACGGCACCACGGTCGGGGCCCGCCGCGTCACCGAGGCCGAGCTGCGGCCCGGCATGCCGCTCTACTTCGGCCGCGTGCCGGCGGCCGTCGAAGAGGTGGCAGACGCTGACCTCGAAGTGGGCATTGCCTTCGCGCGCGGTGCAGACGGTCCTCCCTCGCCGCCGGCCGCAGTCGCGCCCGGCAGCACGGTGTCCTTCGAGCCGGTTGCGGCGTTCGTCCTCGACGAGCTGCCGCGCCTGCTGCGACGGCTGCTCGACCCTCGCGGGGGAGAAGGCCTCGCGCAAGCGGTGGGGCAGTCGCTGTTTGGCACCGTGCCGTGCCTGGCGCTCGACATCGCAGTGGAGAGCGGCGGGCGCGAGGCCCTCAGGTTCACGGCGCGCGCGGAGGGCGTTGACGTTCCAGACACCGCCGCTGATCGGGAGGGCGCGTGCGCGGGCATCGTGGTGCGCGCCCGGTTCCAGACCGCGCGCCTGGCGGATGCGTACGCGCCGCTGCTCGAGACCGCCGCCGCGCTGGTCGCGCTCGCCGACGCGCCGCGTGCCCGGCCGCCGCGGCCCGAGCGGCCGGTGGGGGAGGTGCCGCCTCCGCCCGACCCGCCCTCGCTCGTGGCATCCATGCGGCGCATCTACGGCGAGGCCGCGAAGGTGGCGCGGGGCGACGTGTCGGTGCTCATCACCGGGGAGTCGGGCACGGGCAAGGAGCTGCTCGCCCGCTACCTTCACACCGCCTCGTCGCGTGCGGACGGGCCGTTCGTGGCGCTCAACTGCGCCGCCCTGCCGCGGGACCTCCTGGAAGTGGAGCTCTTCGGCATCGAGCGCGGCGTGGCGACCGGTGTCGATTCGCGGCCCGGCAAGTTCGAGCTGGCCGACGGCGGGACGCTGTTCCTCGATGAGATCGGCGATATGGCCCCAGAGACGCAGGCCAGCATCCTGCGCGTGCTGCAGGAGCGGCAGGTCTACCGTCTTGGTGGCCGCGAACCGCACGCCGCCCGCATCCGCGTGGTGGCCGCCACCAATCGTGACCTGACGCCGATGCTCGAGGACGGTCACTTTCGCACCGATCTGTACCATCGCATCGCCACGTGGGTCGTCGAGCTGCCGCCGCTCCGCGAGCGGCGCGCGGACATCCCCAGTCTCGCGGCGTTCTTTCTCGCGCGCGAAGCAGGCCGTCATGGACGACGCGTCGGCGGCCTCACGCGTGGCGCCGTGGAGGCGCTGACGGCCTTCGACTGGCCCGGCAATGTCCGGCAGCTCGAGCACGAGGTGGCGCGTGCGGTGCTCTTTCTCGAAGAGGGCGAGCTGCTGGACACCGCGCGCCTGCATCCCGCGATTCTCGCCCGCGTGACCGGGGCCGACGGGGGAGCCGGCGCCCTCGAAGAGGCGCGCGCGGCGGCCGAGCGCGAGGAGATCGTGAGTGCACTGCAGGCGCACAAGGGGGACGTCGGCCTGGCCGCGGCCCGCCTCGGCATCAGCCGCGCCACCGCGTATCGACGTCTCAAGAGCCTCGGCATCGACGCGACCGCGTGGCAGCGAGCGGCACCGACGCCGCGGGGTTGACGACGGGATTACACTGCCACTTGAGCCGCGCGTCTTCACACCAGAGCTTGCACGCTCGACGCGGGCGCGCGCCAGAACCTTCCTGGAGGTGCCGGATGAGCACGCGGATTCGTGGCACGACGCCCCTTGCGGCGCTCCTTCTGGTGACCGCCACCGGCCTTCCGCTGGCGGTCAGCCCGGGCTGCAGCAGGTCGGCCGGCACCGACACGCCGCCCCACGTGGAGCACATGGTCCTGCCGCCCCACAAGGTCTGGCGCGTCATCTCGGTCCAGCCGTACGAGGGGCTGGAAGAGGTGGAGCTGGTGAAGGTGGACTGGCCGACCCAGGACAACCCGCGGCTGGCCTTCGCGCTCACGCGCGAGGATCTCAAGGCGGGTGATCCCATCTGCCTGGACCACATCCTCGAAATCGACACGCTCTGGGCGCATCCGGTGCCCCAGGGCGGATGCGAGGCGCGGCCCATTAGGTCATCCGCCGGCCAGTGACGGCGCAGTCCTGTCTCAGCCCGCCCGCGAGATGGAGGAGGGATCGCTTCGGGCCGGAACCATCTCGGGCCACGCGAACGGGCCGCGCTGGCGCTCGGCGTCGTGATCGGACCCGGCGGCGGAGTGCTTCGGCCCGAGCGGCTGTCGCCGGGCGACTACCTCCTCGGCCGACTGCGTCGAGAGCGGGCGCGAGAAGAGATACCCCTGCGCGTGGGTGCATCCGAGGCGCTCCAGCTCCAGCGCCTGCGCGGCACTCTCGATGCCCTCGGCCACCACGCTCGTGTTCAGCGTGCGGGCCAACGCGAGGATGCTCTCGACGATGGCCGGCCGATCGGGCAGCAGCAGGCTGTTCACGAACGAGCGATCAATCTTCAGCGTATCCACCGGCAGGCGGTGCAGGTGGCTCAGCGACGAGTATCCCGTGCCGAAGTCGTCGAGGTAGATCTTCACGCCGAAGTCGCGCAGGTCCCTCAGCAACCCCGCCGCCGCCTTCGGGTTCTCCATCAACGCGGTCTCGGTGATCTCGAGCCGTAGGTCGCTCGGCTGCAGGCCCGCATCCTGCACCGCCCGCTCGACAACGGTCAGGAAGTTCTGCTGGACGAGCTGCCGGCTGGACACGTTGACCGTGATGTAATCCAGCCCGCCCGGATAGCGCCGCTGCCAGCCCGCGAAAGTGCGGCAGGCTTCGCGGAGCACCCACGTGCCCAGGGGCTCGATGAGCCCGAGCTCCTCCGCCAGCGGGATGAACTTGTCCGGTGGGACCGGCTGATCGTTGCGCTTCCAGCGGATCAGCGACTCGAACCCCACGCACGCGCCCGAGGCGAGCGCCACGATGGGCTGGTAGTGCACCTCGAAGTCGCCCGCGGCGACGGCACGGCGGAGGTCGTTCTCAAGCCCGAGGCGATCGCGCGCCCGCGCGTGCATATCGGCGTCGAACATCTCGTGCCGGGCCTTGCCGCGCGTCTTCGCGTGATACATGGCGGTGTCGGCGTCGCGCATCAGCTCGTCGGGGCTGGCGTAGTCGGTCTTGCCGATCGCGATGCCGATGCTGGCCGAGGTGAACACCTCGCGGCCGCCGATCGCGAATGGTGCGCCGAGCGCCTCCTGCAGCCGGAACGCGATGGCGTTGGCCTGCTGCTCGTCGCCCAGGCTGTTGAGGAGGATGGCGAACTCGTCGCCGCCCAGCCGCGCGAGCACGTCGCTGGCGCGAAGGCACGACTCGAGCCGCCGGGACACCGCGGTGAGCAGCTCGTCGCCCACCAGGTGGCCGAGGCTGTCGTTGACCACCTTGAACCGGTCGAGGTCGAGATAGAGTACGGCGAAGCGATCGCCGCCCGGGCGCGTGCGGGCGTCGGCCAGCCGCCTTCCCAGCCGCTCGACGAAGACCGCGCGGTTGGCCAGGCCCGTGAGCGGATCGATCTGCCCGGGTCCGCCGAGCCGATGCCGCGACATCACGGTCTCGGTGAGCGAGCCGGCCAGCCGCGTCGGGCGCGTGCCCACGCCGGCGCCACGGGCGGCCATGCCCCGGCAGAGGAACGAGCGGTAGGTGCCGTCTTCGTGCCGGAGCCGGATCTCGTGCTGCAGGCGATCCGTCGTGCCACCCAGGTGCGCGTTGATCGCATCCTTGAACGCGCCGATGTCCTCCGGGTGCACCCGTGCGAGCCACTCGTCGGCGCGGCCGACGCCGGGCCGCGGCGGCAGCCCGAGCATGGCGCGCCAGCGGCCGGAGAAGAAGCACTGGTGCGTCTTCAGGTCCCAGTCCCACAGACCGTCGCTGGCAGCTTCCGCGGCCAGCGAGAGCCGCTCCTCGGTCCGCCTCACCGCGCTGTCGTGCCGCGCCTGATCCGTCACGTTCTGCCAGAGCAGCGTCGTCCCGCCGGCGACGCGGAGGATCTGGATGTCCAGGACACGCACGGCGGTGACCGTCGGCACGGTGATGCGCACGGTGGCGCGGGATCCGGGAGCCCGAGCCAGGTCGTCGACGGCCCGCTGCAGATCGGTGCCGGCGAGCGACGGGACCACGGCGAACAGGGAGCGTCCGAGCGCGCGCTGACGCGGGCACGCCAGCAACCGCTCGAGGGCATCGCTCCAGAGCGTCACCTCGCTTTGTGCACCCAGGACCGCCATCCCCTGGAGCGCGTCCACGACGGCGTGGCGATGGCGCGCCTCGTGTTCCGCTTCCTCATGGCGTGCGTACGCACGATACGCGAACGCCATCGGAACCGCCGAGATGGCCAGCAGTTCCCAGGCGCCGCGGGCCACGGCCTCGACGAGCCCCGTCGCGATACCCGCGGCAACCACGTGGGCCGGGCACGTCAAGAGGAGGCGGCCTGGCCAGGCGGGGGCCGCCGGTGTCCTCGTGATGAACGGGAGGATGCGCCCGGCAATGGCGGTCCGAACCACGCAGTACGAGAGCACGGCCCCGGCGAGCGGTAAGGCCATCCACGGCCAATCGAGATATCGCAGCGTGCCGCCCAGCGCCAGGTACACGGCGCCCGCCCCTTCGAGCGCCAGGAGGCTGGTCGCAACGCCCGCGAGCGTGCGCCAGGCCCCGCTCCAGCCCCCGCGTGCGGCCAGCCCGCGCGCCACCTCCCCCGCGGCGGCCACCCACATCGCGGCGGGCAGGCCCAGCAGCATGAAGGTGGTGAGGTCGACGACGAAGGACGCCTCCATCCGATCCAGCTCGCGGGTGGAGACCGGTCTTGCGGCCAGCGCGGATGCCAGCATGGCCACCAGCGTCAGGCCAGCGAGTTCGAGCGGAGAGATCCCGAGAGGGCTGGAGAGCCACACCGCCACGGGCACCGCGACAGCGGCGAGGCCAAGTGCGACGATCGGCGAAGGCATCGCGCGCATCGAGATCGGGACCTGAGAAAGTGCAGGTTCTGCAAGTCCGGGACCGAAAATTTCTGCGGCGACAACTCACTGAATCGCGGTGGTTTACACAGATCTTCGCGGCGAGGGTGTACCTGGATGGAACAGGCGGAGGGGCCAGTTTTGTAATGGGCTTACGGTTTTGTCTGGCGACCGAGCCGCGTCAGCCCTCTCGGGCGGCGGCCACGCCGGCCTCCTCATCCACGAGGCTGAGCAGCCAGGCCCCGGCGACGAAGAAGAGCAGGATGGCCAGCACCGCCGTGCGGCTCGACCCCGTGATGGCCACGCTCAGCGTGAACACCAGGGGCCCGAGCACGGTGGCGAAGCGCTCGGCGACGGCGAAGAAGCCGAAGAACTCGGAGGTCTTGTTGGCGGGGATCATGCGCGCGAACAGCGCGCGGCTGAGGGCCTGCGCGCCGCCCTGCACCGTGGCCACCAGCGCCGCCAGGATGAAGAAGTGCGTCACCGTGGTCATGAAGTAGCCGAGGATGGTGGCCAGGGCGTAGACGGCGATGGCGATGAAGATGGCGCGCTTCGTGCCGATGCGCGTGCCGAGCGATCCGAAGAGGAACGCGAACGGGATGCCGAGGAACTGCACCATGACGAACGCCGCAATCTGCGCGGTCTGCGCAATGCCGATCTCGGCGCCGTACACCGCGGCCATCCGGATGATCGTCTGGATGCCATCCTGGTAGAGCAGCATCGCGAGGAAGAAGAGGAACGCGTGGCGGTAGCGGCGAATCTCCTTGAGGGTGTGACCCAGCCTCACGAACGCCGCGCCGATAGCGGACCCCTGCCGCTTGTCGTCCGGATCGAGCCTGACGGCCGGCTCGGGCACGCCACGGAAGAGAGGGATGGAGAAGAGCGCCCACCACGCGGCCACCGAGACGAATGACGCCTTGACCGCGGCCGTGGTCGAGCCGAAGCCGAACCACTCCGGCTGGAGGATCCACGCGAGGTTCACCAGCAGCATCACGCCGCCGCCGACATAGCCGAGCGCATAGCCAGCGGCCGATACGCGGTCGGTGTCCTCGGCCTTCGCCACGTGAGGCAGGAGCGAATCGTAGAAGACGAGGGACCCGGACACCCCGATGTTGCCGATGAAGAACAGCAGGGAAGCCAGGCCGATGTCGCCCTCGCCGATGAAGACCATGGCGGCGCAGCTGGCGACGCCGATGGTCATGAAGGTACCGAGCATCCGCTTCTTGATGCCGCTGTAGTCGGCGAGCGCGCCGAGGATGGGCGCCGTCACGGCCACGGCGGCCACCGACACGGTCGTGATGAGGCCGAAGCGCGCCGTGGCGCCTGCGGCGTCGAGGCCGGCGGCGGCGTAGGTGGCGTAGAAGCTCGGGAAGACCGCGGTGATGACGGTGGTGAAGTAGACGGAGTTGGCCCAGTCGTACCAGGCCCACGCCCGCTGCTCGGGAGTGACGAGCCCGACGCGGGCGAGCAGGCGGTTCAGCATGCGGGACGCGCAGACGTTAGCACATCGACGATTCCCGGCCGCCGGGTGAGACTCACGCGGGCGCGCTGCGTCGCCCGGCCCACCGGTCGGTCGGAGTGTCGTGTCCCGTCGCCGGTGAGCTCACGCGGGCGCGCTGCGTCGCCCGGCCCACCGGTCGGCCCGCCGGTCACCTGTCCTCCGGCCCCGACAAGCACCTGGGCGAACTCGCCCTGCATTCGTGGGCTCAGACAGCGCCCTGTCCCTGCCTGCGGCCAGGTGTCGGATCGGTGCGTCGGCGGGCCTCCAACGGTGGGCCGGGCGCCGCGGCGCACCCGCGCGAGGCGACCTCGTGCGTGTGAAGAAACCCTATCTGCGCATCTGCGGCCCGTCTGCTCTGCCGCATCTGTGGCCGTGTCTGCGTCGTGCATCTGCGGCCTTGTCTGTGTTGCGGCATCTGCGCCTATCTGTGTCGCCGCATCTGCGTCATCGGTGTCCGTCTGGGTCACAATGGGCCGTGCCCGCACTGCGGACCATCACCGTCACCCGCTACGTCACGCCCCTCCGCGAAGGCGGTTCCCTCCCTGCCATCGTCGAGGCGGACGACGACGGGCTGTACGTACTGAAGTTCCGCGGGGCCGGGCACGGCGTGAAAGCGCTCGTGGCGGAGGTCATCGCCGGCGAGATCGGGCGCGCGCTCGGGCTCCCGGTGCCGGAGCTGGTGCTGGCCACGGTCGATCGCGACCTGGCACGCACCGAGCCGGACCCGGAGATCCACGCGCTCATCTACGACAGCGCCGGGTTGAACGCGGCGATGGACTACCTGCCAGGCGCGGTGAACTTCGACCCCGTCGTCCACCAGGTACCGGAGACGTTCGCGTCGAAGGTCGTCTGGTTCGACGCCTATGTGAGCAACGTGGATCGCACGCCGCGCAACACCAACATGCTGATGTGGCACCGCGCCCCGTGGCTCATCGACCACGGCAGCACGCTCTACTTTCACCACGCGCCGGGATGGGCCGACGACCCGGCCCGCCCGGCGGCCGTGTTCCCGGCGATCAAGGATCACGTGCTGCTGCGCACGGCCACGCGGCTGCCGGACGTCGACGGGGAGCTGGCGGCCGCGGTCACGCCCGACGTGCTCGACGGCGTCCTCTCGCTCGTGCCGGACGAATGGCTCGAGGACACCGCCACCGGGGTCTCCGCAGCTGGTGCGCGGGCCGCGTATCGGCAGTACCTGCTCGCGCGGCTGGTAGCTCCGCGAGGCTTCGCTGAGGAGGCGGCTCGTGCCCGCTGAGCACACCTACGACTACGCGATCATCCGCGTCGTCCCGCGCGTCGATCGAGGGGAGCAGATCAACGTGGGCGTGATCCTCTCGTGCGAGGCGCTCGATTTCCTCGACGCGCGCATCGAGCTGGACGAAGGGCTCCTGCGCGCGATCGATCCGTCGGTGGACCTCGAGGCCGTGCGGGCGAACCTCGCGGTCATCCCGGCGGTCTGCAAGGGTGGCCCTGAAGCCGGGCCGATCGGTTCGCTGCCGTCACGCGGCCGCTTCCGCTGGCTCGTCGCGCCGCGCAGCACCATCATCCAGCCCTCCGAGGTGCACACCGGGAAGACGAGCGATCCGGCGGCGTGCCTCGAGCACCTGATGGACCGGATCGTGCGCCGCTGATCCCGGCGGATCGGCGGCGACCAGTGGTGCGTGCCGCCGCCTATCGCGTCAGCGATCGCTCGGCCTTCCCCGAGTAGTTGATGAACACCGTCTTGAGCTCGGTGAAGAAGTGCAGCCCTTCCTCCGCCATCTCGCGCTCGCCGACGCCCGTGGACTTGGTGCCGCCGAAGGGCAGCTGCGCCTCGCCGCCGACCGTGGGCTCGTTGACGTGCACCATGCCCACCTCCACGTCCTCGATGAAGCGCATCACCGCGTTGATGTCCTGCGTGAAGATGGAGGTCGTCAGGCCGTACTCGACGCCGTTGGCCATCCTCAAGGCCTCGTCCAGGCTCGACGCCGAAGCCACCGAGAGCACGGGCCCGAAGATCTCCTCCTTGAAGATCCGCATGTCCGGGTCCACGCCGTCGAAGATGGTCGGCTCGATGAAATGACCCTGTGCCAGGTGCTCCGGCCGCGTGCCGCCCGTGAGCAGCCGCGCGCCGGCCTGGCGGCCGGCATCGATGTAGCCCATCACCGTGGACCACTGCCGGTCCGAGATGGACGGCCCCATCTCCATCGTCTCGTCGAGCCCGGGTCCCACCTTGATCTGGCGGGCTGAGGCCACGAGGCGATCCACCAGCGCCTGCCGGACATCGGGGTGCGCAATCACGCGCGACGTGGCCGTGCAGCGCTGGCCCGTGGACCCGAACGCGCCGCCGTGGATGGCCGTGGCGGCCTTGTCCAGGTCCGCGTCCGGCATGACGATCACGGCGTTCTTGCCGCCCATCTCGCAGGTGACCTTCGCGCCGCGCCGCGCGGCCTTCACGTAGAGCTCCTGGCCAACGCGGTTCGATCCGGTGAACGAGATCGCACGCAGCTCCGGCGCGTGCACCATGGCCTCGCCCACCTCGGGGCCCGAGCCCACCACCATGTTGAAGACGCCGGGAGGCATCCCTGCCTCTTCGTACACCTCGGCCAGCAGCGCCGCGGTGGCCGGCACGAGCTCCGACGGCTTGAACACCACGCAGTTGCCCGCGACGATGGCGGGAGCCGACTTCCATACCGGGATGGCCCAGGGGAAGTTCCAGGGCGAGATGAGGCCGACGACGCCGAGTGGCTGGCGCAGCGTGTAGGTGAAGGTGTCGTGCGATTCCGCCGGCAGCGTCTTGCCGTGCATGCGGAAGCCTTCGCCCGCGTAGAACTCGAGCACGGCGATGCCCTTGAGGACCTCGCCGCGGGCCTCCTTCAGCACCTTGCCTTCCTCACGCGTCAGCGTGCGCGCGATCTCGTCCACACGGCGGCGCGCGATGTCGGCCGCCCGCCACAGCACGCGCCCGCGCTCGGGCGCCGGCGTCTTGCGCCAACCCGCCCACGCGGCCGTCGCGGCCTCGATGGCGCGCGTGACGTCGGCGGCGGTCGCGAGCGGGAACTCGGCGATGACGTCGCTCGTGTCGGCGGGATTGACGTTGCGGAGGACCTCGGGGGACGCCGGGTGATACCAGGTGCCGTTGACGTAGGAGCCGGTGTGCATACGATCCCGCAGACTAGCACGACCGCAACGGGGTAACCCACGCCGACCGCGCGATCCCCATTCGCCAGGGCTGGGCGAGTGCACGCCTGCCGCGGTACAGTGTGGTCAGCCCCTCACTTCGCTCGAGTGGCCAGTCCATCTGCTCGCTGAAGCGAACGGAGATGAGCGAGGTCGAAGTGGGGGTTAGAGGGTACACAGGTGAACGAGCGCTTCGTCGTCGTCCTGACGACGGCCCCGACGCTGCACGAGTCGACCCGTGAGCTCGCCAGCCGGCTGGCTGCGCGGGCGAACGCAGTGTTGCTGTTCCTCCACGTCGTGCCCGGAGCCAGCCACGGCGAGTCCATGCTCCATGCGGCGGTGGATCTCGCCTCTGGCGCGCCCGAGGCGTGGCTGAGGAGCCTGCGGCCTTCTCACGCGGGCGTACCGTTCCGGCACCGACTCGAGCTCGGAGAGCCGGCGGAGGTCGCGGCCCGCTTCGTCCGCGAACACAGCGTCGAGTTGCTGGTGGCCGAAGAGCCACCGCGCGGCTGGATCGCGGAGACGCTGTGGCGCGGTCTGGCCGAGACGCTGATTCGACGGGTGAGCTGCCCCGTGGTCATCGGCGGTCCCGGGTTCCTTCGCTCGGCGCCGCCGGCCACCCCGCCGATCCGCCCGATGCTGGCAGAGGCGACGGTGGCCGAGCTCCTCAACGCCATGGTGGAGGCCCGGGTCGAGGCGTTGCGAAGCTGGATGGACCGCACCGCGGACTCGGTCGGGCGCATCGCCGCTTCGGACACGGTAGAGACCGTCGTGACCCTCGCAAGGGAAGACGAGCGGATCGACGCCTCGTTCGAACGACGCCTGGTCGTCGCGCTCGACGAGCACCAGCGTGCACTCCGGGCGATCGCCTGGCGGCTCATGACGCCGCATCAACGGTGGGGCAGCGAGTCCCTGACCCCCGTTCACGGGCTGGCGTTCGCGGAGTTCGTGCGCCGCGTCGAGGCCGCCGGGCACAGCACCTCGTTGCCATTGGCGCTCGACGATGGGCTCGAGCGGCTGATGATTCTGGCCGGCGCGCGCGTGTCCGGCGGTGCGGGCGGGATGCTGCTCTTCGGCTTCGACGCCGAAGACGACTTCCTGCGGATCCTGGGCCAGCCGGGCCCGCTGCCGACGTTCGAGACCTACGCGTTCGACTCGGCGGGGCTCATGCTGTCCAACAGCCGCTTTCCAGAGCACCTGCTGGCCTCGGGGCTGCTGACCATCGAGGGCCAGCAGACGCCGCTGCGCCTTCGCGTCGCCGAGCCCTCCGACGGGCCGGTGGATCGCTGGCCGCTGACGCGCATGGCGCAGGATGCCACGCGCCATCAGAACGGCTTCGACACGCGAGGGTACCTCGACTACCGAGGTACCAGGGTCGTCGGCGCGTGGCGCTGGGTCCCGGAGTACGGATTCGGTGTCACCGCCGAGGTCGATCACGCTGCGGCGTATCCGGCGGAACCGGTCGAGCAGTCCTGATCAGCAGAGCCCGCACGTCGGCCAGCGCCGGGACGCCGTCGATCGCCCCCGCACGCGTGCAGCTCAACGCCGCCGCGGCGTTGGCGAACTGCAGCAGCTCCGTGGTGGGAAGGCCCTCGAGCAGCCCCGCGATGAACGCGCCCCGGAAGACATCGCCCGACCCCGTCGTGTCCACCGCCGAGACCCGGAAGCCCTCGACCTCGATGAAGCGATCGCCATCGAGCGCCACCGCGCCGCGCTCGCCCACCGTCACCGTCAACAGCCCCGGATTCCAGGCGCGCAGGACCCGAAGCGCGCGCTCGAGATCGCCTTCGCCGGTGAGGGCCTCCGGCAGGTGCTCGGACAGGATGGGGTGGGATGCCGCGCAGATGATCTCCGCGGTCAGCGGCGTCATGTGGTCCAGATCGGTCACCACAGGCACGCCCGCCGCGCTCGCGATGCGTGTCGCCTCGAGGCTCGCGCGCGGATCGACATCGTCCACGAGGACGGCCCGGGCCGCGCGCAGGGCCGCGACCGGGAGGTCTTCGTCGGAGAGCAGCAGGGTATCGGGCCGGTCCCAGAGCACCACGCGTTCGCCGGAGTGGTCGTCGATGAGGACGGCCGCGAACTGGGTCCCGCCGCGCCGCCGGGCCGTGAGCGAGACGTCCACGCCTCGCGCCTCCAGTGCTTCGATCAGGCGCCGCCCGTTGTCGTCGTCGCCGACAGCGCCGGCGTACGACGGCCGCAGCCCAAGCGCGGCGCAGGTGGCCATGGCCGTGGCGACCTGCCCGCCGCATGAGACGGCGTGTCCGACCAGGCGCATCTTCGAAGCGGGACCATGGAACTGCGGAGCAGAGGGCAGGCGGTAGACGTAGTCCACCGAGCTTGCGCCAATGCCGACGACGTCGAACACGGGTGTATCGTATCGCGTCGGGAGTCGGGCGTCCGCCGGAGCCTTGGCGAAGGCGGAAGTCGGGAGTCGGGAGTCGGGAAGCGAAGGGCGCGCGATGAGATCACGACCAGCCGCCGGGGCGATCGCCATCAGCCTGACGGCCATCATGGCAGTCACACTCACCGTTCACGCGCAGGACTGGCCGCAGTGGCGGGGGCCCAACCGCGACGGCGCCATCGCGTCGTTCACGGCACCGGATGCATGGCCGACTGCCCTGACGCGGCGATGGCAAGTCGAGGTCGGCACCGGCTACGCGACACCGCTCGTGGTGGGCGATCGCGTCTACACGTTCACGCGACAGGGTGAAGACGAGGTGCTCACGGCCTTCGACGCGGCATCCGCGAAGCAGCTGTGGCGCGCGGCGTACCCGGCGGCGTTCTCCATGAACCCCGCCGCACGCCAGCACGGGCCTGGGCCGAAGTCCACGCCCACGCATGCCGGCGGCCGAATCTTCACGCTCGGCATGACGGGCGTGGTCCTGGCGTTCGACGCGCGCGAGGGCCGCGTCCTGTGGCAGGCCCCCGCGCCGCCCGTGCAGCCGATGTACCACACGGCCATGTCACCGCTTGTCGACGGCAATCTCGTCATCGTGCACGTCGGCGGCCACGATCGCGGCGCGTTGACGGCGTTCGAGGTCGCTACCGGCAAGGTGGCCTGGCAATGGACGGGTGACGGGCCGGCGTACGGCTCGCCCATCATCGCCACGCTCAGCGGCACGAAGCAGGTGGTCACGTTCACCCAGGAGAACCTGGTCGGCGTGCACCGCGACACGGGCGCGCTGCTCTGGCGCCGCCCCTTCACGACGCCGGCGACGACGACGAGCCAGACGCCGATCGTCCACCGGGACATGGTGATCGAGTCGGGCAGGGACAACGGATTCACGGCGTTCAGGCCCACCCTCGCCGGCAGTGCCTGGACGACGCCGGACGTGTGGCAGACCAGGGACGTGTCCGTGCACATGAGCGACGTCGTCGCCGTGGACGGCGTCGTCTACGGTCTTTCGCACCTGAACCGCGGCCAGTACTTCGCGCTGGATCTCGAGACCGGCAAGGTCCTCTGGACGGGCGAGCCGCGCCGCGCGGAGCACGCGGCCATGGCGCGAGCCGGCAGCACCATCTTCTCGCTGGAAGACGACGGCGAGCTGGTGGTGATGCGGGCCAGCCGGACGGGCTTCGAGCCCGTCGCGCAGTACGAGGTGGCCACGAGCGCGACGTGGGCGCAGCCGGCCATCTCGGGCGGCCGCATCTTCGTGAAGGATGTGTCGTCGCTCACGCTGTGGACTGTTGACTAGCGCCGGGAGTCGGGAGTCGGGAGTCGGACCCCAAGACCCCAAGACCCCAAGACCCCAAGACCCCAAGACCCCAAGACCTCAAGTCCCAATGCGCCGACTTCCTATCCTCCTCACCTTGACCGCCGTCCTCGTCGGAGGCGCTGCCGTGCTCGCGCGGCAGGACGATCGCGTCCGTACCCTCGACGAGCAGATCGGGCGCATCTTCGACGCGAACGAGTACGCCGTCCCGCGGTTCGGTCCCGCGCGCTGGCGGCCGGATGGCGCCAGCTACACCACCGTGGAGGCGTCGGCGTCCCCGAAGGGCGCGTCGGACATCGTCGGCTACGACGCCGCGACCGGCGCGCGCGAGGTGCTGGTGGCGGGCACGCGGCTGGTGCCTGCCGGCCAGGCGGCCGCGCTCTCGATCGACGACTACGCCTGGTCGCCCGACGGACGACGGCTCCTGATCTTCACGAATACGAAGAAGGTGTGGCGCGACAACACTCGCGGCGACTACTGGGTCCTGGGGCTGGAGGACGGCACCCTCGTGAAGCTCGGCGGCAGCGCGCCCGGGTCGTCGCTGATGTTCGCGAAGTTCTCGCCCGACGGCACGCACGTCGCCTACGTCCGCCAGAACAACATCTACGTGGAGCGCCTCGCCGACCGGCGCATCCGGCAGATCACCAGCGACGGGTCGGCCACCACCATCAACGGCACGTCCGACTGGGTGTACGAGGAGGAGCTGGGCGTTCGCGACGGCTTCCGCTGGAGCCCTGACGGCCGTGCCATCGCCTACTGGCAGTTCGATACGACCGGGGTGGGGCTCTTCACGCTCATCAACACCACCGAATCGCTCTATCCGGCGCTCATGGTGATTCCCTATCCGAAAGTGGGCACCACCAACTCCGCCGCGCGCATCGGCGTGGCCTCATCCGACGGAGGGAAGACGAAGTGGATGAGGACGCCGGGCGACCCCCGCCAGACCTACCTGGCGCGGATGGACTGGATCGACGCGCGCACGCTGGCGATCCAGCAGCTGAACCGCCTGCAGAACCAGAACGATGTCCTGCTCGCCGATGTCCGGAGCGGCGAGGTGCGGCGCGCCTTCCGGGACGAGTCGAAGACCTGGGTGGACGTGGTGGACCACGTCGAGTGGATCGACAACGGCGCGGCCTTTCTCTGGCTGAGCGAACGGGACGGGTGGCGGCACATCTACCGTGTGCCGCGTGAGGGCGGCGGTGACGAAGAGGGAACGGAGCGCCAGCACCGCACAGTCAGGACGGTGCGCCGGGACTTCAGTCCCGGCGTCCCCTTGCTCCTCACGCGCTTCGACGGAGACGTCATCGATCTCGTCGGCCTGGACGAGCCCGGCGGATGGGTCTACTTCACCGCCTCCCCCGACAATGCGACCGAGCAGTACCTCTATCGTGCGCGGCTCGATGGCGCCGGCACGCCGGAGCGCGTGACGCCGCGCGATCAGGCGGGCACGCATGGCTACGTGCTGGCCCCGGGCGGCCGCCTCGCGTTCCACACGTGGTCGCGGTTCGACGCGCCGCCGGCCACGGACGTCGTGGACCTCCCCGGTCATGCGTCGAAGCGGCTACTCACCGACGTCACCGCGCTGAAGCAGAAGCTGGCCCCGCTCGTGCGGCCAGCCGTGGAGTTCTTCGACGTGGACATTGGCGACGGGGTCACGCTCGACGGCTGGATGCTGAAGCCCTCGCACTTCGATCCCGCGCGGCGCTACCCGGTGATTGCATTTGTCTACGGCGAGCCGGCCAGCCAGACCGTCGTCGATCGCTGGGGCGCCGGGCGCACGCTCTTCCACCGGGCGCTCGCGGAGGCCGGCTACATCATCGTCAGCGTGGACAACCGCGGCACGCCCGCGCCGAAGGGCGCCGCGTGGCGCAAGGCGGAGTACGGGGCGGTGGGCGACCTGTCGTCCCGGGAGCAGGCGGCCGCCATCCGCGCATTGACCGCCCGGCATGCCTACCTGGATCCCGAGCGCATCGGCATCTGGGGCTGGAGCGGCGGCGGGTCGAACACGCTCCAGGCGATGTTCCGGTTCCCCGACGTGTTCCACGTCGGCGTGTCCGTGGCGCCGGTGCCGGACAAGGCGTTGTACGACACCATCTACCAGGAGCGCTACATGGGCCTGCCGCAGGAGAACGTCGAGGGCTACCGCGTGGCCTCGCCGATCAACCATGCCGCGGGGTTGAAAGGCCAGCTGCTCCTCATCCACGGCAGCGGCGACGACAACGTGCACTACCAGGGCACCGAGCGGCTGATCAACAAGCTCATCGAGCTGAGGAAATCGTTCGACGTGATGGTCTACCCGAACCGCACTCATGCCATAGCCGAGGGACCGGGCACAACGGCGCACGTCTATCGGCGGATTGCGCGGCATTTCCTGACCTACCTGCCTGCGGGGGCTCGCTGATCGACATGCCCGTGGATTCGCGGCTCGCGTTCGTGCTCGGCGGCGGCGGCGCACGCGCGGCGTATCAGGTGGGCGTGCTCCGCCACATCGCGTCGAAGTATCCCGACCTGGCGCCGGGCATCCTCACCGGCGTCTCGGCCGGCGGCATCATCGCCGCGCACCTGGCCTCGCGCCTGGGCAGCTTCGCGGAGTCCGCGGCACGGCTCTCGGAGCTCTGGCTGGACCTGCGCATCGACAAGGTCTTCAAGGTGGGGCCGCTCGGCCTCGGATCGCGCGCCACGCGCTGGGGCGCGAAGCTGCTATCGGGCGGCGCGGACACGCCTCGCGTGCGCAGCCTCCTCGACACGGCGCCGCTGCGCGAGCTGCTCGAGCGCACGCTGCGCGCGGAGGCCAACGGCACGGTGCCGGGCGTCGCGCGCAACCTGCAGGCAGGCCGACTGGACGCCGTGGCACTGACCGCCTCCAGCTACACGACGGGCCAGTCGGTCACCTGGGTCGAGGGACGCGAGGGCTGCGGCCGGCTGGCGTTCGAAGGGCCGCAACGGCAGAGCGTGGGCGGGTGCCTCCGCATCGATCACGTGATGGCCTCCGCGGCCCTGCCGTTCTTCTTTCCCGCCGTGCAGGTGGAAGGGGCGTGGTACGGCGATGGCGGCATCCGTCTGACCGCGCCGCTCTCGCCGGCCATCCACCTCGGCGCGCGGCGCATCCTCGCGGTGTCCACGCGCTACCCGCGCACGCGCACGGAGGCGGAGCGGCCGCTGGTGGACGGCTATCCCCCGCCCGCACAGGTGGCCGGCGTTCTTCTGAACGCCATCTTTCTCGACCTCCTGGACGCCGACGCTGAGCGGTTGCAGGAGCTGAACGCGCTCGTCGATCGCCTGCCGGATGCCGCGCGCGGGGGCCTGCGACACATCGACCTGCTGGTCATCCGCCCCTCGCGCGATCTCGGCCGGCTGGCCAACGAGTTCGAGGCGGACCTCCCGCGGCCGTTCCGCTTCATGGTCCGCGGCCTGGGCAGCCGCGAGACGCGATCGAACGACATGCTCAGCCTGCTGATGTTCCAGCCCGACTACCTCCAGCGGCTGGTGGAGCTGGGCGAGGCCGACGCGCTCGCGCGAAGTGCGGAGATCGACGCGTTCCTCGGGCGCGGACAAACTGCCTCCGCCGGCGGCGACAGTGCTTCGGGACGGGCCGGCACGCGCGAGTCCTGATTGCCGGAAGGCCACCGTGGCGCATGGCGCCGGTGTCCGATTTCGAACATGCCAGGCCGGCTGCGGACGCAGCCCACCGATGGCCGTCGGCGAGATGTGGGTTCAGGCGGGTGAGAGTCGCGCGTTCCCTCGTGGTTCGGCTGGCGCGCGACTGGTACGGCCGATGCATGGCGAGCGGGCATGCTGGCTGACGACCTGCGCCACTCACTCAGGGTGATGCGTGCCGCGCCCGGATTCACCGCGGCCACGACGCTGGTGCTCGCGCTCGGCATCGGAGCGACGACGGCAACGTTCACGGTGGTCCACACGGTGCTCGTGCGTCCGCTGCCGTTCGAGCGGCCCGACCTCATCGTGCGCATCTGGTCCGCGCGGCCCGAGCGGGATCTCCCGTTCTTCTCGGTCTCCGCGGCCGATTTCGCCGACTGGCGCGCCCGCGCGAGGAGCTTCGCGCACATCGCCGCCTACGAGCGCGAGCGGCCGGCCGCCATGGCGACCGACGAGCCGGAGCAGGTACTCATGACCAGGGCCAGCCGCGAGGTGTTCGACGTGCTGGGCGTGCATCCGAGCCTCGGCCGCTGGTTCTCGAAAGACGAAGATGCCGCAGGTGATGGCTCGCGCGTGGCCGTCATCTCCCACGGGCTCTGGCAGCGCCGCTTCGGCGGCCGCCACGACGCCGTTGGTCAGCCCCTGCGACTGAACGGGGAGCCCTGGACCGTCGTAGGGGTGATGCCGCCATCGTTCACCATTCCGAACAACACCGCTGATGTGTGGGTTCCGCTTCGGTTATTCGTCGACGCGGCCCAGCGAAGCCGTCGCAACCTCCGCGTCATTGCACGCCTGCACGACGAGGTGCCCGTCGAACGCGCGGCCGCGGACCTGCAACAGGTCGCGCAGGGGCTGGCCATCGAGCATCCCTCCTCGAACAGCGGCTGGACCGTTACGGTCGTGCCCCTGGCCGAGACGGTGGTGGGCGAGGACGTGCGGCGCCGCCTGTGGCTGGCGGCTGGAGCGGTGGGCCTGGTGCTGCTCATCACCTGTGTGAACGTGTCCGGCCTCTTGCTGGCGCGCGCCACCACGCGCGCACGAGAGATGGCGGTCCGCCTGGCGCTTGGCGCGAGACGTGTCGCCCTGGTGCGCCAGCTGCTCGTCGAATGCCTCGCCCTGTCGTTGGCCGGCGGCGCGATGGGCGTCATCCTGGCGATGTGGTGGGTGGACGCCCTGGCCGGGTTGGCCACGGCGAGCATCCCGCGCGGAGACGAGATCGCGATGCGCCCGGCGGTGATGGCGTTCGCCCTGCTCGCCACGATGTTCGCCGCGATCGCCTCCGGTCTCGTTCCTGCCCTCCGCGTATCGCGGGGGCGGGTCGAAGCGCTTGGGTCGAGGAGCTTCGGCGGCGACCGCGTGACAACCCGGCTGCGAGACGTGCTCGTGGCGGCCCAGGCCGCCCTCGCCACCGTGCTCATCGTCATCGCCGGACTGTTGATCAACAGCTTCATCCGGCTGCAGCAGCGCGACCTTGGCTTCGACCCCTCGCGCCTCGTCATCGTGCAGGTCCTGCCGCCCGCGTCGAGCTCGCCGCGTGGATTCCACGACACGTTGAGCACGCAGCTGGCGGCCCTGCCCGGCGTATCGTCGGTGGCCGGCGGCAGCAGCCTTCCCTACGCGGGCCCCAACTCCGGCAACCAATTGAGGATCGAGGGCCGCACCTACGCCGCTGACGAGGTGCCGGACACCGACAGGCGCATCGTCACGCCGGAGTACTTCCGCACCCTGGGCATCCAGGTGGTCCGCGGGCGGACGTTCACGGCGTTCGAGTCCGCCAGCGGGCTTGCGGCCATCATCAGCACGACGACCGCCCGCCGGTACTTCGATGGCGCCGATCCGATGGGACAGCGCGTGCGCCTCGGGGATGGGCCCTGGCTGCCCGTCGTCGGCGTCGTGGCGGACGTGCAGTACTTCGAGCCGGATGTCCCGGGCGCCGGTGTCCGCCCGATGGTGTACATCCCGTCCACGATGGCATCGCCGGATGTGCTGACCATTGCGATTCGAACGACCGTGCCGGTGTCCGCTGCGGCGCCTGCCATTCGCGCCACCGTGCGAAGCGCTGCTCCAGCGCAGCCGATCACGCGCCTCGAGGACATGGAGGCGGTCCTGGCGGCGGCACGCGGACCCCAGCGGTTCAACGCGGCCATCCTTGGAGCGTTTGCGTGGATCGCGCTGGTGCTGGCGGCCACGGGGCTCTGGGGCCTCATCGCGCAGGGCGTTGCGTGGCGGCGGCACGAATTCGGGGTCCGTATCGCCCTTGGCGCCCGCCCGAACGACATCCTTCGCGGCGCTGCCTTCAGGGGCATCGCCCTCGCGTCCGCCGGGATAGCGGTCGGTGTCCTCGGGGCCATCTCGATACAGTCCGTGCTGCAGCGAGTGCTGTACGACCTCAGTGCCACCGACCCGGCGACCCTGGCCGCGAGCGTCACCGTGCTGCTGGTGGTTGCCACCCTGTCGAGCATCATGCCGGCCCGGCGGGCGCTGCAACTCGACCCCACGGAGGCGCTTCGCGCGGAATAGCGCGCCTATAATCTCCTCCGCCTCGGGCCGTGTCCCGACGTGCCTCGAGCGGAATGGAGTCGACGTGGCGACCCTGGAGCGCGGCAAGGGCAAACGCAGGCAGGTCATCGAGCTCGTTCGGCACGGCGAAGGCCGTGGGCCGCGGGGACATGCTTCCCCTCACGCTCGTGCAGGACGACCCCTTCGTCATCCGCATCGTCGCCGGTGCGCCCTTGACGGACCAGGAGCACGCCGAGTGGGTGGCGCGTGTGGACTGGCATCTGAACGTGCCCGATGGACGGCTGTGCGTCACCGGTGGCTCGGTCCTCACCAGCGAGGATTACGACGCGGACGATCCGCACGAGGAGCAGTACGTCGGCGAGGTCGCTTTGCCCAGGGGACGGTATCGGGCCGCGCTCTACACGCACGTGCACGGCGTGAACGGCGGCAGCGTACTGGACTTCCTGGCCGGGGGCCACGGTCAGGGTGAGTCGCCGGAATCGTGGTTTGCGCGTACTCGTCCGGGGGAGCCACGCCCCGACTGGGACGGCATGGAGTTGGTCCACTTCCTCCTGTACCTCGAACCGGTCGACGTGGCGCCGTCGGCGGGGTTGTCCGAGCTGCCCGAGGACGGCTGGTTCAATGGCGCGGAGAACGCGCGCAAACCGGAGCGGTGCCCGTCAGGCCTGGTGGCCGCGGACGTGCAGCGCACAGTGCGGGACGAGTCGCCGGGGGATTGGACCTACGTGCGCAGTGTGTTCGACAGCATGCCGGCGATCGATCGAACACGCGTGGCGGGCGGGACGGTGTCGCTTCCGCTCGAGTCGCTCGCCCGCGCCATTCGCATCGGCTGGTTCGGCTCGCGCTACATTCAGGTGGAGCTTCGCCTGACCCCGCCTTCCGGCGCCTCCCTCGGCCTTGGCCGCGAGTGGCCCGAAGGGATGGTGGCGGTGGAAGAAGACGGCGTCGGGCGCGTCCTCTTCGATTCCGATCTGGACATCAACACCATCCTCACGCGGCTGCCCGAGCTGGCCGTGCCCCTGGCCGCCGTGCGATGGCACGCAGATGGACCTCTGCTGCGCGCCGATCGAGGCGATGCCGGGCTCGTAGCGCTTCGAGGTGGCACGTGGCGAATCGAGCAGGCCTGGCCCGCAACCGATGCGGCCACGCTGGACGCGGCGCTGTCCCTGGCGGCGGAAGTCGAGCGCGGCACGACGATCGCCCTCCGGGACGAGCCCGAGGGAACCGCCATCCTCGCGTGGGCCCGGCGGAACTTCGGAGAGCATCCCAGGGGCAACCCGCCACGTGTTGGCGACGGCGCGATCCGGTTCAAGAAGGCTGGCCACGAAGTGGCGCTTCTCGGCATCGCGGCCTTCGCTCATCGCTTCGCGAGGACCTGGCCGGTGGTGGATCTCGCCGGCGAATAGGCGCCGGGGCGCGGCTGGCCGCCACAGCCGCCGGCGGCGCCTCGTCGGACACGCGTGAGTCAGGATTGCCAGATGGACGAGAATGTTGTCATGGCATCGAGGACCGTCAGCGTCGCCCTGCTGATTCTCGCGGCCGCCGCCTCGCGGGCCGCCGCGCAGGCGCCGCTTCGCGTCGTCGAGCAGGTGGACTACGCACGCTATGCGGGCACGTGGTTCGAGATCGCGCGCCTGCCGTTCAAGTATCAGGAGAAGTGCTCGAGCGACGTGACCGCGACCTACGAGCCCAGGCCCGATGGGCGCATCACCGTCACGAACCGGTGCCGCGAGGCCGGCGGCCAGATGCGGGAGGCAGAGGGCGTGGCTCGCCGCGTCGAGGGCCGGCCTCCGTCGGTGTTGAAGGTCCGCTTCGCGCCCGCGTTCCTGTCGTTCCTCCCCATGGTCTGGGGCGACTACCAGGTCATTGCGCTCGGCGCCGAGTACGATCACGTGATGGTTGGCACGCCGGATCGCAAGTACCTGTGGATTCTCGCCCGGACGCCTCGCGTCGACGAGGCGCTCTACCGCTCGCTCGTCGAGCAGGCGCGCTCGCAGGGGTTCGACGTCACGGCGCTCATCGACACCCGCCACACCGCGACCCCCTGAGCGCCCATAGGATCGGGGCAGGGTCAGGGATCAGGGGTCAGGGGTCAGGGGTCAGGGGTCAGGGGTCAGGGATCAGGGATCAGGGATCAGGGATCAGGGATCAGGGATCAGGGATCAGGGAGGAGATCGGAGATGGCAAGAGGCCGGTCGCTGGACGTAGAGCACGAGCTCCTCGAGGAGTTCACGCACAGCGGCCTCGTGAGCGAGTACCTGGTGAGCGTCCTGCCCGACGCCATCTGGCGCACGCCGCCACCGGGAGGCCACGGCCGCACCATCGCGGCGATCGTTGCACACATGCAGAGCGTGCGCCGCACGTTCGCCAGGATGGGCGGCGCGCGCCCCGGGCCGCCCTCGCTGGACCGCACGCGCGTGACACGAGCGCAGGCACAACGGGCGCTTGCCCGGTCCACGAAGGACCTTGCGGGGCTGTTCGAAGCCGCCCTGGCCGCTCGCCAGGCCCGCGTCAAGGGCATGCCCCGCCGCGCCGTCAACATGCTGATGTATCTCGTGCAGCACGATGCGCACCATCGCGGCCAGATCTGCTGGCTGGCGCGGGAGCTCGGCCACGAGTTTCGCGCCGAGGACATCACGCGCCTGTGGGGATGGAAGGCCCTTCCCTGAGCGCACGGTGCTCACGCCCGCATCAGGTCTTCATTCACGGCCCGGTGCAGGAACAGCCGCGCCTTCTGCCAGCTGCGCTCGACGGTGCGTTCGGACACCCGCTTCATCGCCGCGATCTCGGGCACCGAGAAGCCGCAGAAGAACTTGAGATCCACGACGTCGGCGAGCATCGGGTCGGTGGCCTCGAGCGCGTCGAGAGCCGGGCCGAGCGTGCCGAGCGCCACGCCGTCCGGCACCGAGTCGGCCACGTCCGTGCTGATCGATGTCAGCTCGAACTGGCCGCCGCGCTTCTGCGCCTGGCGGCTCCGCGCATAGTCGATCACCAGGCCGCGCATGACCCGGGCGGCGTACCCGAGGAAGCGCTGCTCGTCGGGGAACTTGTCGCCGTTGATTCGTGCGAGATCGAGGTAGGCCTCGTGCAGGAGGCTCGTCGCGCCGATCGTGACGCCCCACCCGTTGCGTGCGAGCTCGCGGCGCGCGATCCGGTGCAGTTGGGCGTAGAGGGTCGTGAAGAGGGACTCGGCGGCAGTCGGCTCACCTCGGTCTGCCGCATCCATCAGTTCAACCAATGCGTTGTTCATGGCAACTGCTAAGAGTCGACGTGCAAGCGCTCGTACCAGTTCCCGTGGCGGCTTTGGCCCTCCGATTCCGATCTAGAGCCACCAATCTCGAGCGCCGGTGTCATGTCGGGAGCCGGTTGCCCAGCTGCCGGAAGCCCGTCAATCGGCCTGACGCGTGCGGGTGCCGCCCTGGCCCGGACCTGGAAGCGGGCTGCTTTCGCACCACCTCCGATGGCCCTGCCCTTGCAGTGCACATGGGGTCCGGATGATAGTTAGCGGCGCCGGCCGGCGCCGGGTGAGGAGTAGTCCCATGCGGAGAGCGACGCGGATACTCGTGGCAGGCATCATGATGGCAGCGTGGGTCGGCCCTGCAGCGGCACAGGGCGACGCGGCGAAGGGGCAGCAGCTCTTCGCGGCGCAGAAGTGCTCCATCTGCCACGCCGTGGCCGGCAAGGGCAACGTGAAGCACCCGCTGGACGGCGCCGGCGCGCGGCTGGACGCGGCCACGGTGAAGCTGTGGCTCACCGATCCCAAGGCGGCCGAGGCCAAGACGGGCAAGGTGGCGAAGCCGCCGATGAAGTCGTTCGCGTCGCTTCCCGCCGCCGACATCGACGCGCTGGTCGCGTACGTGCTCAGCCTGAAATAGCCCCGGGCTCCGTCAGGCGTGCGGCTTGAGCGTCCGGATCTTCAGCTGAAGCGCCACCACGACGAGCAAGATGGCGGCCAGCGAGATCGCGAGGCCTGTCCTCCGGAACGACAGTTCGCTCTGCGCCGCCGCGGCCGCCTCGTCCACCTTCGTCGTGAGGCCGAGCCCCTCGTCCAGGACTGCCTGCACGGCCGCCGGGTCGAAGGCGTGCAGCTCGGTCCGCGCCACCGTGAGGTGGTTGGCGGCCTCGCGGACGGTCAGGGCCTCGTCGCCCATCTCGATGCCGGCGTTCTCCACCGCGGCCACCTGCTCCTCTGAATGAGAGATGGCGGCCTTCAGCTTCTCGATCCCCGCGCGCATCGCCATCGCCGCCTTGTGCCCGTTGTCGCCCTCGCTGTGGCACGTGGAGCAGAGCGCCTTCTCGTCGGTGCCGACCATGGCATCGGTCGGCTCCAGGATGTCGTGGTTGTTGTGGCACTCCACGCAACCGCGCTCGAAGATGGCGGCGTGCGTGCTCAGCGCGAACTTCGTGGCGAACACCGTGTGGCAGGTGCCGCACACGTTCGCGATGGCGTCCACCCCGGGCGGCGCGGCACCGTGGTTGCCGTGGCAGTCGTTGCACGTGGGGGCTGACAGGTCGCTTCGCTCGACCATGGCGGCGTGATGCACGCTCTTCGCGTACTTCTCGCCCTGGTCGGTCGGCAGCGGCCCGCCGTTCAACGTGTAGCCCTTCATGTGCTCCGCGTCGCCGTGGCACTTCGTGCACGTGGTGGCGACGTTGAGCGGGTAGACGGGCGACTGCGCATCGCTCACCAGCCGCACGCCGTGCGCGCCGTGGCAGCTGACGCAGGTGGCCACCTTCGTGTCGCCCTTCGCGAGCTGCTGCCCGTGCACGCTCGTCGCGTATTCAGCGGCCTGATCCACCCGCTGGCGCGGCGCGTACTTCCGCATGAGCGCGGCGTCGCTGTGGCAGTTCGAGCAGACGGCGATGACGGCCTGCCCCGACGGCTTGCCGCGGAAGCCCGTCGCGGGCGCCTTGGCGGCGGCCTTGTCGGTGGCGTTCGGATCGCCGCCGTGGCAGTTCACGCAGGTGAACCCCCGATCGCGATGCACGTCGGCCAGCGCGAAGTCGCGGGCGGGCGCCGACAGCGACTCGGACGCCTCGTTGCGGTGGCACGTCTCGCAACCGGTGGCCTGCGCCGGCTGGGCGCCGGCAGGGCCGGCACAGAGCAGCAGCCACGCGCCGGAGGCCGTGGCCAGGAACATGCGGAGGATGAGGGATCGCATGGCGGCTCCAGTGGGATCAGGCGGCGAGATAGCCGTAGATGGTGAACACCACCATGTAGGCCAGCGCGAGGATGCCGCCGATGGTGACGAGCTTGCTGGAGCGTCCCTCGGCCGCGCCCCGGTCGAGGAAGGGCAGGAACAGCAGCACGAGCGCGGCCAGGCCGAAGCCGAGCACGCCCAGCACCTCGCCCTCGATACCGAGGATGTGCGCGGGGAGCAGCTTCAGCACCTGGAACATCGCGAGGAAGTACCACTCGGGCCTGATCCCCGCCGGCACCGGCGCGAACGCGTCGGCCTTGGTCCCCAGCTCCCACGGCAGGAAGAGCGCCAGCGCGGCCAGCACCGCCAGCGCCACGTACCACCACATCACGTCGTGCAGCACGTAGTGGGGGAAGAACGGGATCTGCGGCGTCTTCGCGCCGGCCTTCTCGCGCGCCTCGACGCTGGGCGGCACGCTCATGCCCTGCCGCTGGATGAACAGCAGGTGCATGCCGAGCACCACGGTGGTCATCGCCGGCAGGATGGCCACGTGCAGCCCGTAGAACCGCGTGAGCGTGGCGCCCGTCACCTCGTCCCCCCCGCGGAGGAAGCGCACCAGGAAGTCGCCCACGAACGGAACCGCACCGGCGATGCCCGTGCCCACCTTCGTGGCGAAGAAGGCGAGCTCGTTCCACGGCAGCAGGTAGCCGCTGAAGCCGAACCCCATCATGATGAACAGCAGCAGCACGCCGGTCACCCACGTCAGCTCGCGCGGCCTCCTGTACGAGCGCAGGAACAGCGTGCTGAACAGGTGCACGAACGCCATGAAGATCAGCAGGTTCGCCGACCAGCTGTGCAGGTTCCGGATGAGCCATCCGAACTCCACCTGCGAGACGATGAACTTCACGCTCTCGTAGGCCTCGCCGGCGCTGGGGCGGTAGTAGAGCAGCAGCAGGATCCCGGTGGCCACCTGCACGCCCACCAGGAACAGCGTGATGCCACCCATGTAGTACCACACGCTGTGCCGATGAACCGGCACGCTCTTCTCTTCGACGAAATGCCGGATGGCGGTCAGGTCCAGCCGTTCGTCCAGCCACGCGATGAGTTGCTGTGTCATTGCCCCGGCTCCTTCGCCCCGATCAGGTGCGGGAAATGACGACTTCTTCCTGGCCGGGCTCGCCGCGCAGGTTCACCGCGAAGGCGTCCAGCGGGCGCGGAGGCGGCCCCGAGACATTGTTGCCCGCCAGGTCGTAGAGCCCGTTGTGGCACGCGCACCAGATCTGCGAGGTGTCGCCCTTGTACTGCACCGTGCAGTCAAGGTGCGTGCAGATGGCCGAGTACGCGCGGAACTGGCCGTCGGGCATGCGGATCAGGATGGCAGGCTTCGAGCCGAACTTCACGATCGCACCCGAGTTGGGCCTGAACTCCGCCGCCTTGCCGGCAATCACGCTGTTGGTCGCGGCCTCGACGGTCGCCGGCGGATTGAGATAACGCCAGAGCGGATAGAGAAACGACGCGGCGGTCGAAACGAAGCCGAGACCGAGGACGATGTCGAGGAAGCTTCGGCGTTGGATCGTGCCGGGCCCCGAAGGCCTGTCCGAGGCGGACATACCGGTATCCCCACAGCGGCAGGTGCAGTGCAACGGGTTGGGGACCGAGTGGCGGGCCGCGAGCCGCCACGCGGAGTATACGCGCCATCGGCCGCGCCGGAAATGGATTGTGGAGGTAGAATCCGCGCCAGCGGCCGCACCGGTCCCCCGGCCGCGCGGAGGGTAGACGCGTGCAGCAGCCCCCGTCTTCGCTGGTGGACCAGGTCCAGGCGCTCACCGAGCGGCTCGCGGTCGTCGAGGCCCGGCTGTCGGCGCTCGAGGCCCGCCGGCCGGCTCCGGCCGGCGAGCCGGCCGAATACGACATCCTCCCGACCGTCGCCGTTCCCCGCGTCGACGCGCTCCGCCTCACGACGGCCCTTGGCCGATCGTTCATCGTGCTCGGCGGCGCATTCCTGCTGCGGGCGCTGACCGACGGCGGCGCGTGGCCGCCCGCGGCCGGCGTGACACTGGGCCTGGTCTACGCGCTCTCGTGGATGATGCTGTCGGATCGTGCGGCAGGCACCGGCGACCGCGTGCGCGCCATCTTCGACGGCGGCACCGCCCTCGTCATCGGCTTCCCGCTCATCGCGGAGGCGACCTTCCGCTTCGGCCTGTTCACGGCGGAGGCGGCGGCCGTGGTGCTCACCGCGTTCACGGCGGTTGCCCTGGTCGTGGCCCATCGTGCCGGCCTGCAGACCCTGGCGTGGATGGGCACCGTCGGCGGGATGATGACGGGCCTCACGTTGATGGTGCGGCTCGGCGTCGTCGCGCCGTACTCGATCTACTTCACCGCGCTCGGGGTCGGAACACTCTGGCTGGGCTACCTCCGGGAATGGAAACTGCTGCGGTGGCCCACCGGCCTGCTGGCCGCAGGCGGCGTGCTGGGCGTCACCTCCCGCGCGCTCTCGGTGCCGCCCGTCGATTCGGCGCTGAGCGCCTGGGCCGCGCAGGGCCTGCTCGTCGTCGGCTACTTCGCCTCCGTTGCCATCCGCACGCTGGTGCGCGGCCGCCAGGTGATCGTCTTCGAGGTCGCCCAGACGGTGCTGGTGCTGCTGGTCGGCGTGGGCGGCGCCGTGATGGTCAGCCGCTCGATGCAGGCCGGCGGCGGGACGCTCGGTCTCGTCCTGGCGTTGCTCGGCGCCGTCGCATACCTGGTGTCGTTCCGCTTCATGCCGCGCGATGCGCGCGGCGCGCTGAACTTCTACTTCTACAGCTCGCTCGCCATCGTCTTCGCGCTGACCGGTGTCGAGACCGCGCTCGGAGGGGCGGCCCGCGCGCTGGCCCTCACCGGCTTTGCCGCGATGCTGGCGGTGGCGTGGTCGCGGACGGGCCGCGTCACCCTGGGCGGCCATGCGGCCGTGGCGCTTGCCGCTGCTTCGGCATCCGGGGGGCTGATGGCGCTCTTCGAGTCGGCGTTCGCCGGCGAGTTCCCGGTTGCCGCACTGCTCTGGACCGCGGGCCTCACGCTGGCGGTTGCCGTGCTCGTGAGCGGCAGCCATGCGTCGGAAGCGCACCCCGGCCGCCTCGTCGCCGCCGACGTCCCTGCCCTGGCCATCGGCCTGATGGCGGTCATTGGGACCGCGGCCTTCCTCACCCTCGCTGTGGCTCGTGCGCTGGAAGCGGTGTCGTCCGCCGCGATGGATCCCGGCACGCTGGCCACGGTGCGCACGGCCGTGCTCTCGATGATGGCCGTGGGCGCCGCCCTGCTCGATCGGCCCGGTCGCTTCTCGGCCATCGGCCGGCTGGCCTACCCGCTGCTGGCGCTGACGGGCCTGAAGCTCGCGCTCGTGGACCTGCGCGCCTCGTCGCCGGCGACGCTGTTCGTGGCGCTGGCGTGCTACGGGGTGGCGCTGGTCATGGTGGCCCGCCTTCGTCGCGTGGCTGCGCACTAGCGACCACGGCGCGGCGATGCCGGCTGGCCGTCATCGACGGGTGTCCCCGGCCGTGCCAGTGGTGCCAGGAGCGGCGCAGTCCCCCAGATCTCACCTCGCCACCTTGGCGTCAACCTTGCAGCCGCGTCACACCGGGCGCTATCAGGCCTCGGGTCCCCGCCAGAAGGAGTCCGCCATGAAGGACCCGGCATCGTCATTACCTTTCCAGGCCCGTAGGACCGGACGGTCGAGGCTGTTGCTCGCCACCACCGTCGCCCTGACACTGATGGTCGGCGCGTGCGGGGACGATGGACCCTCGTCGCCGACCGGGCCGACACCGACACCAACACCCGCCACGACACGCATCATCGCGCTCAGTGGCAACCTGGCCTTTGGCGACGTCCCCGTGGGCAGCAGCCGTGATGCCACCCTCACCATCAGGAACACCGGAAATGCCGTGCTCACGATCACGAGCCTGACGGCGCCGGGCGACCTGGCGGACCTGCTGACGGCGGACTGGACCAGCGGCCAGGTGGCGGCTGGGGCCTCGCAGGCGGTGACCATCCGGTTCACCCCCACGCAGCCGGGCTCCTACAGCGGCACCCTGGCCGTCAACGGCGACCAGACGAGCGGGACGAACACGATCGCGGTTTCCGCGACCGCGACAGGAGGTGCGTTCTCGGGCGACTGGCTTGGCGGGCACATCATCACGGCGTGTGACGGCACGGGATCGGCGCAGGACCTGATCTGCAGCGCCGCCCGCGGCGAGTTCCCCGTGGGCTCGAACATGCTCTTCGCGGCGACACTGCAGCAGACGGGCAGCAGCGTCTCCGGGACCGTGAACCTGGCCGGGCTCGAGGGCACGATGAGCGGGACCGTCGTCGGCGGCGTCCTCTCGTTGCAGGGCACCGCCACGGGAGAGGGTTTCACCGCCGTCGTGACAAGGTGGAGCACCACCGTGTCGGGCAACACGATGAGCGGCGCGATCGACTACGACCTGCGCTTCGTCAATGTCCCGGGCGTGGCCAGCATCCGCTCGACCCTTTCCGACGTGACTCGCCTGACGACGACAACCCGCACGAGCACGATGAAGCCCATCCGCCTGAGAACCTGAGAACCCGAGAACCCCCGAACCCCCGAACCCCAGAACCCCAGAACCCCAGAACCCCAGAACCCCAGAACCGTTTCTACCGCTTGATCGTGGCGGACCCGCTGAACGTCTTGAAGCGGAAGCTCGCGCTGCCGCCGCCGTTCAGCTCTCCGCGGAAGTTCCGTCGGCCGCTCGTCTTCAGCGTGACCGGCAGGTCGCTGTCGAAGCGGCCGCTGAAGCTGTCGAAGTCGATGGATCCGCGCGCACTGTCGGGCAGGCGCAGTCGCGCATCGCCGCTGAAGCTCTCGATGTCCAGCCCATCGCCGTCGTTCCACGTGCCGGCATTGAGCTCGATGTCGCCGCTGAAGGTCTTCAGCCGGTGCGCCCCCTGCACGTTCTCCACCTCGATGGGCGCGCTGAACGAGTTGACGTCGAGGCGCATGCTGGACGGCACCTGGATGTCGAAGTCGGTCTCGACGACGTTGTCGTTGTCGCGTTCGACGACCTGGTGGTTGGCGTTCACCTCGACCGAGTTGCCGTTCTGCCGCACCTCGATCTGGATGTCGCGCAGCCGGTCGGCACGGGCCCGGCGGACGGCGTGAATCACCACCTGGTTGCCGCCGGTGCCGCGGATGGTCACGCGGCCGGAAAACGTGCGCAGGCGGAACGTGCCTCCGGGCTGCACGCTGAGCGTTCGGTCGAAGGTTTCCTCCTGCCGGGACTGGGCGGAGGCAGGGACGGACGCGGCAACGAACACGGCCAGGCACGCGGCGGCCAGGCCGGCGGGACGCGTGAAACGGGCGGAACGGGTCATGATTACCTCTTCGGGCGGCAAGTCCGGCGCGCCCGTCAAGAGCAGTAGACGGGAGGCGCTCGCGAAACGTTGACGCCCCCGGACCACCGATCGGTTTCCGGGCGGAAGCAGACCTGTGGCAAAGTGCTCCCGTGCCGGGTGCCTCGCCACGGCCGCTGCCCGAGCCGCGGGCCCCTCACATCGTGGCACTCGGCGCCGGCTACGCCTCGCTCTTCGCCTATCGGGCGCTTGCGCCCCTGCTCCGTGCCGGCCGCGTGCGGATGACGGTCATCGACCGCAACAACTACCACTGCTTCCACGGGCTGGTCCCCGAGGTGCTCGGGGGCACCCTGCAGGCCAACACGATCCTGAGCCCCGTGCGCCGCCTGTTCCGCCATGCACGGTTCTGCTACGGCGAGATCACGGGCATCGACGTCGCCGCCCGGCAGGTCACCTTCGGCCGCGGTCTCGATGGCAAGGAGTTCGTCGTCCCGTACGATCACCTGGTGGTGGGCCTCGGGACCGTCGACGAGCTCCGCCGCATTCCAGGCATCGCCGAGCACGCGCTGCAGCTCAAGTCGTTCCCCGAGATCCTCGAGCTCCGGCATCGCCTGATCACGATGCTGGAGCTCGCCGACATCGAGACCGATCCCGAGGAGGTGGAGCGGCTCCTCACCTTCGTGGTGGCCGGCGGCAATTATGCCGGTATCGAAGTGGCGGGCGAGCTCTCCGACCATCTCCCGCGCCTCGCGCGGCAGCGCTTCCCGAACGTTCCCGTCGAGCAGATCCGCATCGTCGTCGTCCAGTCCGGCCCGCGCATCCTGCCGGAGCTCGCCGAGCACTACCCGGGCCTCCAGGCGAGCGCGGAACGGACGCTCGCCGGCAACCCGCACGTCCGGATCCTCACGGGCGTGCGCCTTGCCTCGGCCACCACGGAAGCCGCCGTCCTCAGCACCGGCGAGCGCGTGCCGACGCGGACCATCATCAGCTGCATCGGGACGGCGCCTTCTCCGCTTCTGGACCAGATTCCCGCCGTGCGGGACGGCCTGGGCCGGCTGGTCGCCGACGCGTGCCTTCGCGTCCAGGGCGTCAGCGACGTCTGGTCGGCGGGGGATTGCGCGGCGGTGCCGCACCCTGACGGCGGGACCGTTCCGCCCCTGGCGATCTGGGCCATGACCGCTGGCCGGCAACTCGGCCGCAACATCGCGGCCACCCTTGCCGGCCGGGAGCCCCGACCGTATCGCTTCACCGGCCTCGGCGACGCCTGCGTCCTCGGGCACCGGCAGGCCGTCGGGCACTTGAAGGGCATCCAGCTGACCGGCCTGGTGGGATACATCGGCTGGCGCTACTTCATGGTGCGGTACCTGCCCGCATGGGAGAAGAAGGTCCGCCTCGTCGTGGACTGGCTGCTCGCGCCCTTCTTCGGGCGCGATCTCATCGACACGCGCGTGCACCGTCCGATCGATGTCGTGTCCGTCCTCTACGAGCCGGGCCAGGACATCGTCCGGGAGGGCGATATCGGGCACGAGCTGTACATCATCCGCTCCGGCGAGGTCGAGGTCTGGAAGCGCCGGGGCGAGAGCCCGGGCAGCGACCTGGTGGCCACGCTCGGCCCAGGCGAGCGGTTCGGAGAAGTGGCCGTTTTCCGAGGGGTGCGCCGCACGGCCACGGTCCGGGCGCGCACGCGCGTCGAACTGCTCCGCGTGCGGCGGGACGCGGCGGTGGCACTCACCGAATCGAGCGCGGACATTGCGCGCACGCTGGCGGCCGCAGGGCCCGGCACCCACGGGAGATAACCGCATGACCATGCGTGAGATCACGAGCACGATCCTGGCAGGCCTGCTTCTCGTGTGCGTCGGCTGCAACGAGCCGCCCCCGGTGGACGAGGCCATGGCGGCGGGGAAGACGGCCGACGACTTCCCGACGGCCACGACGGACCTGTTCGCAGGAATGGACAACGGCATCGCGTTGACACCCGACGAGATCGAAGGCCGCAACACCTGGATGATGTGGACCGGCGGCAACGAGCGCTTCTGGGATGTCATGGCGCAGCGCGGCTATGGCCTCGTCGACTTCCTGAAGACCATCGACTCGCGCAAGCGAGCACAGCGGTTCGCCGAGCTGGGGGTGATCAACGAGCCCGGCTTCCGCGCCGCCACCGCGCCTGACGAGTTCGGCCTGCATATCGACGTCCCGGAGGGCGAGCCCCCAGCCGGCGTGGACCCGGCCGTCTACGGCCGATCCACGGGTGTGATCGGACTCCGGCTGTTTCCGAACCCGCAGTTCGATGCCGCCGCCCGCGCGCGCTGGGATCCAGCGCGCTACTTCAACGACCCGTCCTACTATCGCGATCCCGCGCTCGTCCGCCCGTACCGGGTGGGGATGACGTGCGCGTTCTGTCACGTCGCGTTCCATCCACTGCACCCGCCCGCCGACGTGGCCAGTCCCTCCTGGGCGGAGCTGTCGGGCACGATCGGCAACCAGTACTTCAGGACGCTGGGCGTCTTCGGCGGTGACGCCGGCCCCGACCACCTCTTCCACCAGCTGCTGCGAACGTCCCGCCCCGGGGCGCTCGACACGTCGATCATCGCCACCGACCACAACAACAACCCGAACATCATCAACTCCATCTACCAGGTCGCCGCGCGGTTGCGCGTGGCCGTCGAGGAGCCGGTGGAGGGCGGGGCACTCCTGCTGACGGCCGACGGCGGGGAGCGCCGCCATGTGCCGCACGTGCTCGTGGACGGGGCCGACTCGGTGGGCGTCCAGGCGGCGCTCAACCGGGTCTTCGTCAACATCGGGACTTTCAGCGAGGAGTGGCTGCGCGACCACAACGCCATCATCGGGTTCCGCACACCGCGGCCGTTCCGCATCGCACTCGCGCGCACGAACTCGGTGTACTGGCAGGTCACGGAGCGGCGCTCGCTGAAGCTCGCGCAGTACCTGGCGAAGGCCAGCGGCCCCATGTACCTGAAGGACGCGCCGGGCGGCGAACGGTACCTCACTGCGGACACGGCGCTCGTCGACCGCGGCAAGCGGGCATTCGCCGAGCGCTGCATGGCGTGCCATTCCAGCAAGCGCCCGAACGACGGGATCGAGCGGCGGCCGGAAGATTTCGCGAGCTGGGCCCGCAGCGATGCGTTCCTCGACTGGGCGCGTGCCGAGGTGATGAAGCCCGACTTCCTCCAGGACAACTTCCTTTCCACCGACGCCCGCTACCCGGTCACGCTGCTCCAGACCAACGCGGCGCGCGCCCTGCAGAACAACGCCGTGGCCGGCGGGATCTGGGAGGACTTCTCGTCGCTCACCTACAAGCGCACGCCGTCGGTGGGGCAGATAGAAGTCCTCGACCCGTTCTCCGGGCGCACGGTTCCCTTCGAGATGCCGGCGGGCGGCCCGGGTTTCTACCGCGTTCCGACACTGGTCGCCATCTGGGCGGGCGCGCCCTTCCTGCACAACAACGCGCTCGGCGACTTCAATGGCGACCCGTCGGTCGAGGGCCGGATGCGCGCCTTCGACGACGCGATGACGAAGATGTTCTGGGAGGCCAGGCGCCCCGGAACGATCGCGCGGACGACGACACGGTCGTGGCTCACGTTCCCGGCCGCGGACCTGCCGGTGCTGGTGGAAGGCATCGTGCCGCGGGCGCGCGTGTTCCTGCGTTTCCCCTGGCTGCTGCCGCTGGCGCTGGTGCTCGCGGCGGTCGCGCTCTGGCGGGGCGCCGGCCGCGCCTCGGGCTCGCTGTGGCGTCGAGGCGGGCGGCTGGCCGGCGGGCTGGCCGGCGCTGCGGCACTGGTCCTGCTGCCGCTCAACTGGTTTGCCGCAGGACGAATGGGCGATCTGCGGGTGGGCCCGTTTCCCGCGGGCATCCCGGTCGGGGTGATCTCGAACCTCGACCCGCACGCATCGCCCACGCGCCTCCTGCCGGCGATGTGGAGGATGCACCGGGTGATGTCGCGCATCGAGTCGGAAGGGCTTGCGGACGAGGATGCGGCGCGCCTGCTCGAAGCCGAGGCCGCACCGGCGCTCCGCGCGCTCAGCAAGAGCCCCGACTGGGTGGAGGATCGCGGCCACTATTTCGCGTCGGGATTGTCGGACGAGGACAAACGCGGGCTGATCGAGTTCCTCAAGACGTTTTGAATCGCCGACGTTTCGGTTGTGTGGCATCATCCGCACGCCAACGTCGGGGAGCTCATTCAGATGGACATGCAGGCAGGCGTCGACCGGGCCGATCGATACGCGTTCAACGGCACATTCGTGAAGGATTGGGTTCTCACGCGCAAGTTCGGCCGGCAGAGCTCGGACCGGCGCCAGCGCTGGCACGATCGGATGGTCCGGAAGATGGAAGGACAGCCGCCCGGCCGCGAGCTGACCGTCGAGCGACGGGTGGGCCTCACCGCGGAGGAGTTCCGACGTGAGTACTTCCTGACGGGGAAGCCCGTCGTGCTCGAAGGCGCCGGCCGCGGGTGGCCAGCGGTGAAGAAGTGGACGTTCGAGTTCCTGATGGAGCGCTGCGGCCAGGACCGGGTGGACGTCCTCGACGGGCACAACTGGAAGGTCAGCCGCCGTGAAGGCGACGACGTCGTGAGCACGGAAGAACGCGGGATGCAGGTCAGGGAGCTCCTCGCGGCGGCGCGCACCGGCAGCGGGTGGTACGGCGCGTTCATGGAACTGCTCGACAAGTACGAGGACCTGCGCCGGGACATCGATCTCGACTTCGTGCGTCGTTACGGCTGCATGGACGCCCGGGTGCCCTGGCAGCAGAACATCCTGGCGAAGATGTACGTCGGCGGGCCGATGACCGCGACGTCGCTGCACTGCGCGCCGGTGATGAACCTGTACCTGCAGGCCTACGGCCGGAAGCGCTGGGTGCTGATTTCGCCCCGGTTCTCGCCGTTCATGTACATGGGCCTCTCGAAGGGCGGCAACTGGCAGTCGCGCGTGGACTTCCGCAACCCCGACTACGACGAGTGCCCCCTGTACAGGTACGTCGATCGCTACGAGACGGTGCTCGAGCCCGGGGACGTCCTGTGGAACCCGCCCTGGGTCTGGCACGGCGTGCAGAACCTCACGGAGTCGATCGCGGTCAGCATGTGGTGGTTCAACGTGACCCGAAGCTTCGGGAACAACCCGGTGCTCACGCCGCTCGTGGCGCTGCTGGGCGACCCCAACCCGATCATGATCCAGCTGGGCCTGCACAAGGACACGACGGAGAAGGCCTCCGCATTCTCGGTGCACCTGAACAAGTAGCGGCGCATGCGCGCAACCCTTCCGTCGTCGCCGGCGCCACGGCCGCTCGCCCCCTCCGGTGGAGCGACGACAGGCCCTCCGGCCACGCCCGCGGTGGCGCGCCTTCGCTCACCCACCCGCCCGCGCCGACCCCTCAAGTGCGGTCCGCCCGAGGTGCACCCGTTCGTCACCACCGACGGCCTGGAGCTGCGCCTGACGCGCTACGCCGGCGGCGGCAAGGGACCGGTCGTGCTCTGTCACGGCCTGGGTGTCTCGAGCGGCATCTTCACGCTCGACACCATCGAGACGAACCTCGTCGAGTACCTGTTCGCGTGCGGCTATGACATCTGGCTGCTCGACTTCAGGGCCAGCATCGACCTGCCCGCCTCGTCCGCCCGGTTCGACGCCGACGTGATCGCGGCCATTGACTATCCGGAGGCCGTGGCCGAAGTCCGGCGGCTGACGGGGGCCGCCAGCGTCCAGATGGTCGTGCACTGCTTCGGCTCGACGGTGTTCTTCATGTCGATGCTCTCGGGCGCGCTCCAGGGCGTCCGGTCCGCCGTCGCCTCGCAGGCCACGCCCCACGTCCAGGCGGCCGGGCTCGTCCGGCTCAAGGCGGCCCTGCGCGTCCCGGCCCTGCTCGCGGCCCTGGGCATCGACCGCTTGACGGCGTATACGGACGACGAGGCGGGCTGGATGGACCGGGCCTTCAACCGGAGCCTCGCCCTGTATCCGCTGGCGAGCCACGAGCGGTGCACGAGCGCCACCTGCCGCCGGATCTCCTTCATGTACTCCCTGCTGTACAAGCATGGCCAGCTGGCGCCCGCCACGCACGACACGCTCAACGAGCTGTTCGGCGTCGCCGGGATGACGACCTTCGGCCACCTTGCCCGGATGGTCCGGGCCGGTCACCTGGTCGACGCCCGCGGGCGCGACGTGTACATGCCGCATGTGGCGCGCCTGGCCATTCCACTGCGGCTGGTGCACGGCGGAGAGAACGACTGCTTTCCTCCGGCCGGCAGCGAGCGGACGCTGGCCTGGCTTCGCGCGCACAACGATCCGCAGCTCTACTCGCGCGTCGTCATTCCGGGATTCGGGCACATCGACTGCATCTTCGGGTCGCAGGCGGCCACCCGGGTCTATCCACACATCGTCGAACACCTCGAGCAGTCGGCGTGACGGCTCGATCGGACACCTATCCGGGGAGGCAGTCGTGATTCGAGGCATTTCCGACTTGGTGGAGCGGGTGTGGGGAGGCGACGACTCCGGCGGTCTGTTGAACGACGTCCAGTCACAGCTGAACCCGACGCGCGTGGCCCTGATCAGGCGCCCGCGCTCGATCGAAGACATCCAGCAGGCGCTCGACGAGGCGCGGCGGGGAAACCTGTCGGTGAGCGTGGCCGGCGGCCGGCACGCGCAGGGCGGCCAGCAGTTCGGCACCGATACGCTGCACCTCGACACCTCGGGCTTCAACCAGCCGCTCGCGCTCGACACCGATCGCGGCCTCGTCCGCATGCAGGGCGGGACCCAGTGGCCGGAACTGATCGAGTACCTCCATGACGCGCAGAAGGGATCGGCGCGGCAGTGGAGCATCCGGCAGAAGCAGACCGGCGTGGACCAGGTGACCATCGCCGGGACGCTGTCGGCCAACGCCCATGGCCGCGGCCTGGCGTTCCCCTCGTTCATCGGGGACGTCGAGTCGTTCGTGCTGATCGGGGCGGACGGCCAGGCGCGCACCTGCAGCCGCGACCAGAACCCGGAGCTCTTCGGCCTCGTCATCGGCGGCTACGGCAACTTCGGCGTGGTCGCGGAGGTCGAGCTGCGGCTCGTGCCGCGCCGCAAGGTCGAGCGCGTGGTCAAGATCATCGAGATCAAGGACCTCATGCCCTGGGTGCAGAAGCGCCTGGACGAGGGCTTCGTCTACGGCGACTGCCAGTACTCGATCGATCCGAACCCGGACAGCCTGTCGCACCCGGCGGTGTTCTCCTGCTACCGGCCCGTGGACGACGGCCGTGAGATTGCGAGGGGGCAGAAGGAACTGAGCCAGCGCGAGTGGCTGCAGTTGTTCGTGGACGCGCACACCAACAAGAGGAAGGCGTTCGAAGACTACGCCCACCACTACCAGGAGACCGATGGGCAGATCTACTGGACCGACACGCACCAGATGAGCGGCTTCGAGCCGAGCTATCACGAGTACGTGGACCGGCTGATCGGGGCCACGCACAAGGGCTCCGAGCAGATCATGGAGTTCTACGTGAAGGCAGAGCACCTGATGGACTTCCTCTGGGAGGCCCGGGAGCTCGTCCGCCGGCACGGCATCAACCTGTTCTATGGCACGATCCGCTTCCTCGAGGGGAACGCCGAGAGCTTCCTCTCCGTCGCGCCGGAGCGAACCGTGTGCGTGCTCTGCAACCTCCACATCGATCACACCGAGGAGGGCATCCGCGCCGCCACCGACAACTACCGGCGCCTGCTGGATGCGGCCATCAAGTACAACGGCCGGTACTTCCTCACGTACAACCGGTGGGCCACGCGCGAGCAGGTGCAGGCCTGCTGGCCCCAGATGCCGGAGTTCCTGCGGCTCAAGCGGAAGCACGACCCGCAGGAGCTGTTCCAGAGCGACTGGTATCGACATTACCGGACGATGTTCGAGGATCACTGATTTGCAGTCCCCCGTAAGCTGGTCTATAAGAGCGCATGTCTTCGACCCACACGACCAGCGGTCCCCTCCAGCATCTCGAGGCGGCGCGCCGGTTCCTGGCGGCCGGCGACGCCGCGCGCGCCATCGAGGCCCTGGAAGGCGTTGCCGCAAGCGACGCCACCGGGCAGGGACTTGCGCTGCTTGGCGATGCGCACTTCCTCCAGGCCCGTTATGACCGCGCCGAGGAGGCCTGGCGCGCCGCGCTCACGCGCGCCGGCGTGGACGAGGTGCTCGCGCGGAAGCTCGATCGCGCGGCCGCCAACGTCCTCACCGCCATCGAGGACGAGCCGCAGGCCCACGTGTTCAAGGAGCGCTTCGCGCGGGACTGGCTGCTGGGCGGGCCGCATCCGGGAACGGGGTCGGCCACGCCGCCGGCTGAGGAGGAGCCGTCGGTGCTCGACCGGCTGCGCGAGGGGGCCGAGGCGGCGGCGAGCACCGCCCTCAGCGCCATTGGCCGCGTCGTCTTCGAGACGCTGGCCGAGCGCGCCGGCCGCATGGGAATCACCGACGGGGTGTGGACCAACTGGCACACCACTGCCGAGAACGCGCCCGAGCGCCTGCGGCCCTCGCTGCAGATCCTCAAGCTCGCCTTCATGCGGAACTCGCTCTTCGCCAACAACCTGGTCCGGCCCTACGCCGACGGCGAGAAGACCGCATTCTTCGTGACCGACACGGAGCCGCCGGAGTGGGCGCGCTGGTGGCGCACCGCCGACGGGAGCTGGAACGACCTCCACAAGGACGCCGACGGGCGCTACGACCCGCTCGTCGGCGCGGCCTGGACCCGGTTCTTCCGCAACGTCGGCGACGACATCGGCCTCGAGTCGACGCGCCCGCGTGACAACCCCGGTACCACTCCAGTGAGTGTGCGCGAGCTGTCACGGGCGCTGCTGGCCCCGCGGGGTCCGCGCCAGGAGGTGCCGTTCCTCAACCTGTGGGCGGCGGCGTGGATCCAGTTCATGATTCACGACTGGGTGAGCCACGGCACCGCCGACCAGACGACGGTGGCGCGCATCCCGCTGGCGGCGGACGATCCCATGCGGCGCTATGGGCGGGAGACGCTGGACATCCCCGCCACCCCGCGCGACCTCACGCGACACGACAGCGACGGCAGGCGCCCGCCGACGTTCCTCAACGAGGTCACGCACTGGTGGGACGCGTCCCAGATCTACGGCAGCGACGAAGCCACACAGCGCGCGTTGCGCAGCGGCATTGGTGGCCGCCTCACGGTTGCCGACGATGGCTGCCTCCCGGTCGATCCCCGGACGGGCGTCGAGCAGACAGGGTTCGTCCGCAACTGGTGGGTCGGGCTCGCGATGCTGCACACGGTGTTCGCCCGCGAGCACAACGCCATCTGCGATCGCCTCGCCGCTGCGTACCCCGACTGGGACGACGAGCGCCTGTTCCAGACCGCCCGCCTGGTCAACAGCGCGCTGATGGCGAAGATCCACACGGTGGAGTGGACGCCGGGGATCCTCGCCAACCGCACGATCTACGACGGGATGCGCGTGAACTGGTACGGCCTGCTCACCAAGTGGTTCGGCGGCGACCAGCCGCGCACGCTCGAGCCGATCTCGATCGGCAGCCCGGAGCTTGGCGGCATCGTGGGCGGGCCCGGGTTTCCGCTCGCGCGCTATGGGCTGTCCGAGGAGTTCACCGCCGTCTACCGGCTGCACTCGCTGCTGCCCGAGAGCCTGAAGGTTCGTCGCCTGGGCGACGCGCCCGGCACCGTCGCAGAGGAGATCCCCCTGCTGCGCACCCGCAACGCCGCCGTCAAGCACATCCTGGGCCGGCACGGCCTGGCGGCCATCGCGGTCTCGATGGGCGCGCAGAACTGCTGTGCGCTCGTGGCGAACAACTACCCGACGCCGCTGCTGGACGTCTCGACGCCCGACATGCCGCTCATCGACCTCGGCGCGCTGGATCTCTTCCGGGATCGCGAGCGGGGCATCCCGCCGTACAACCAGCTGCGTGCCGAGCTCGGTCTGCCCCGCGTCCCGAGTTTCGACGAGCTGACCGGCGGCGACACCGCGCTCGCGGCCCGGCTGCGCGAGCAGTACGGGACCGATGCCGACGGCCGCGATCGCGTCGATGACGTGGACCTGCTCATCGGAACGCTGTGCGAGGGGAATCGCCCCGAAGGCTTTGGCTTTGGTGAGACGCTGTTCCAGGTGTTCATCCTGAACGCGAGCTGGCGGCTGCTGGGAGACCGCTTCTACACCACGGACTACCGGCCGGAGGTGTACACGCCTGAGGGCCTGGACTGGATCGACTTCACCTCGTTCAAGGACGTGCTGCTGCGCCACTTCCCCGAGCTTGCGGGCACCGGGCTCGGCAACGTCCGCAACGCCTTCGAGCCCTGGGATGAAGGGCGGCTCGACCCGGCACGCCATCCGACCCGTGCGTTCGACGACGCCCTGGCCGACGATCCGTGGGCGGGCGAGCGGGCGATGGGGAAGGCGTGACCGAGGCGCCGGAGTCCGGGCCCGCCGTCATCTCGTCGTGGCGCCAGGACTGGCGGGTCGCGCTGCCGGTACGCACGCCGGACGAGCAGGCCCGCCTGCTCGAGGAGGCTCGCCGCGCCGTGGCGGACCTGCAGGCCGTGGCCCGCGACGCCGAGGGCCGTGCCGGCCGCGCCCTTCACCGGCGCCCGCTGCACGTCACCGCTCGTGCCCGCCTTGACGTTTCACACGATATTCCGGCCCCTATCGCGCTCGGGCCGTTCGTCCCCGGCGCATCCTGGCCGGCCCTGGTCCGATTGTCGAGCGCGTACCCGGTGTCGCGTCCCGACGCGACTCCCGACCAGCGAGGCCTGGCGGCGCGCATATCCGATGACACGCGGCGCCTCGACCTGCTCACCACCACCGGTGAAGCGCATCACGCGCGCGACGGCCGGGCGATGGTTGCGGCGCTGGCCTCGGCGAGGTCCGCGGTGCGCGGAGGGCTAACTGGCAGGCTCGGGGCACTGGCCACGCTCGTCCGAACGCTCGGCCCGGCCGACGCGCTGCGGATGGCGCGCACGGTCTCCCGTGCCGCGGAGTCGGGCGCAAGCCTGGCGTCGCTCACCTTCTACAGCCGCGCGCCCTTCGCGCTCGGCCCGTTCGCAGTGCGCTACCGCTTCGCACCGCTGCCCGGCGTCGATGCTGCACTGCGCGCCAGCGGCGACGAGGCGCTCAGCCGAGACCTCGCGGAGCGACGCCGCGCCGGCGAGGTTGCCTGGCACGTCCAGGTCCAGGGATTTCTCGACCGCGAGCGGACGCCCCTGGACGATCACCGCATCGCATGGAGATCGCCGTGGCTGACCGTGGGACGCCTGGTGCTGACCGCGGAGGATCCCGCCGGGGAAGGCGACACCCCCGTCGGATACCGGGTGACGCCGGACTGGCCGGACGCGCGAGGGCCCGTACTCGATCCGCTGGGCGATCTCAATGCCCTCCGCGGCGCGGCGTACGCGGAGAGCGCGCGCGGCCGGGGTGCGGGCGCGGCGAGCGCTGTTTGATTTCGGCGAAATCCGCTGGATAATTCAAGCCTCCGACCGTGCTCACTGACCCCGTGCAGCGCCGGCGCCTGCTGTCCCGCATTACGTTGTTCGGGCCGTTGGACGAAGGCGCGTTCGTCGATCTGGAATCCCACGCCGATTGGGTCGAGGCCCGCCGCGGCGACGTCGTCATCCACGAAGGCGACGTGGCCGACGGTTTCTACGTCGTGACGGCCGGGCGGCTCGAAGCCGTGCTCGGGGGACCAGGCGATGCCACCCGCGTGCTCGGCGTAGCCTCCCCGGGCGAGAGCATCGGCGAGATGGCGATCCTGAGCGACGATCGCCGGAGTGCCACCGTGCGGGCCGTGCGCGACAGCGTCCTGATGCGATTCCCCGCCGCGAGCTTCGGGCCGCTCACGCAACGTTTTCCCGAGCTGCTGCGCAACCTGATGCGCATCCAGATTGCGCGGCTGCGCGCGGCGAACCGGGCGGTCGCGCCGCGGCGGGTGATCTCGACGATCGCGGTGGTCCCCGTCAGCCCCGGCGTGCCGGTCGGGGACTTCACGGCGCGGCTGGTGCGATCGCTCGAGGCGAGCGGGCCCGCGCTGCACCTCACGGCCGCCGAGGTCGGGCGCCGCCTCGAGGGTGACGGGACGCCCAACGACGAAGGGGCGCTCGCCCATTGGCTCAACGAGCAGGAGGCGACGCACCGGTTCATCGTGTACGAGGGCGAAGCGGCGGCCTCGTCCTGGACGCGACTGGCGGCCCGCCTCGCCGACCAGGTGCTGCTGGTCGGCGCCGCAGGGGCGGACCCGGCGGCCGGCAGTCACGAGCGCGACCTCCTTCCGCAAGGGCCGGCTTCGTCGCACACGCGGCGTACCCTGGTCCTGGTCCATCCCGACGGCAGCCGGCTGCCATCCGGCACCGCGGAGTGGCTGCGCGCGCGCGACGTGCACGACCACCATCACATCCGCCTGGACCGCGACGCGGACTTCGCACGCCTCGGCCGGGCGCTCGCCGGGCAGACCGTCGGCGTCGTCCTCTCGGGGGGCGGTGCCCGCGGGTTCGCGCACATCGGCATGCTCGCCGCGCTCACCGAGGCCGGCATCCCGGTGGACGCCATCGGCGGCACCAGCATGGGGTCGCAGATCGCCGCGCAATTCGCGATGGGCCTGTCGATGGAGCAGATGATTGCGCTCAACCGGCAGATCTTCCTGGAAGTCAAGCCGCACAAGGGCTACACGATCCCGCTGCTCGCCCTCGTCAGCACCAAGCGGAGCGAGCTGGCCGGCAAGCTGGCCTTTGGCGACCTGCAGCTCGAGGACCTGTGGCTGCCGTACTACTGCGTCTCCAGCAACCTGTCGACCGCCGAGGCGATGGTGCACCGCACGGGCTCGTTGTGGCGCGCCACGTGGGCGAGCTCCTCGGTCCCCGGCCTGGGCATTCCCGTCCTGCACGGGAACCACCTGCTGGTGGACGGCGCCGTGCTCAACAATCTCCCGACCGACGTGATGCGGGCCTCCGGCGCGGGTACGGTCATTGCGGCCGAGGTGACGGTCGAATCCGATGCCTCCTTCTTCTGCGATCGCGTCCCGACGACCTGGGAAGTGCTGCGCTCGCGCCTGCCGGGTGGCGGGGGGCACGCGCCGAAGTTCCCGTCGCTGATGGAAGTCGTCGTCCGCGCGAGCACGCTGCACAGCTCCTACCGCGAGCGCATGGCGCTGGAGGAGGCGGACCTCCGCCTCGCCCCGCCCGTCGATGGGTTCACGCTGCTGGACTTCGGGCGGATCGAGCAGCTGGCCGACGTGGGCTACCGCTACGCGCGGGAGGCCGTGCAGCGGTGGCGTGAGTCTGGTGAATGGCCTCCGGCGTCTGCCCAGACGCCCGCATCGTGACCCTGTGATGGAAACAGCATTCCGGCGCATGACGTCGCTCCTGGAGCGGCGGTATCACTCGTTCTTCCCGGCGGACCGCGCCGTGCCCTTCGCGTTGAGGACCGACACCGGCCTCAGCCACACCTTCGGCAGCGGTACGCCGGCCTTCGCGATTGTGGCGCGCAACAGCAGCGGCATCGCGGCGCTCACCACGCTGGACACCTCCCGGATTGCCGAGGCCTACATGCGTGGCGACCTCGACGTGGACGGCGACCTGATGTCGGTCCTGACCCTGCGGACGATGTTCTCGGAGCGGCACCCGTTCCAGTTCGTCTGGCGGTTCGTCCAGCCGCTGCTGTTCGGGCGGGTGCAGAGCGATCGGAAGTGGATTGCCGAGCACTACGACTACCCGGCGGAGTTCTACCTGTCCTTCCTCGACCGGCGGCACCGCTGCTACTCGCAGGCCATCTTCGAGCGGGACGACGAGCCGCTCGAGGATGCGATGACGCGCAAGCTCGACTTCGCCCTGGACGCGGTGGGCGCCAGGCCCGGGGATCGCATCCTCGACATCGGCGGCGGCTGGGGCGCGATGACCGAATATGCCGGCCAGCGCGGCATCCGTGTCACCTCGCTCACCATTTCCCGCGCATCGGAGCAGTTCCTCACCGAGTTGATTCAGCGGCAGCAGCTGCCCGCCCGCGTGGTCTTCGAGCACCTGCTGGACCATCGCACCGCCGAGCCGTACGACGCGATCGTAAACCTCGGCGTCACTGAGCACCTGCCGTACTACCGCGACACGCTGGCCAAGTACCTCGAGCTGCTGAAGCCCGGTGGGCGTATCTACCTGGACGCGTCGGCCTCGCGCGTCAAGCACTACCAGTCGGCCTTCCTCGTGAAGTACCTCTACCCTGGCAACGGGTCGCAGCTGTGCCTGCACGAGTACCTGGAGGAGGTGGCGCGCTCGCCGTTCCGCCTGCTCGGCGTGTACGACGACCGGCACAGCTATTACCTGACGACGAAGGCCTGGGCCGAGGGCCTGGACCGCTCGCGCGAACTGGTCGAAGGACGGTGGGGCCCGGAGGTGTACCGGAAGTTCCGGCTGTACCTCTGGGGATGCGCGCAGGCATTTCAGGACGACCTGGCGCAGGCCTACCGCTGGGTGCTGGAGAAGCCTGCAGCGGGCTGAGGGGGTGTCCCGCCATTCAGGGGGAGTCGAGTCGAGCCCGCGCACGGGGTGCCGGCTACTCCAGTCGCTCGTACCGGATATCGAGAATCTCCAGACGCTCCGGCCCCTGCGGCGTCCGCAGCGTCACCACGTCGCCGACGCGCGCCTTCATCAGCGCCGTGGCGAGCGGCGAGCGCCACGACACGCGCGTGCTGCCGCTGTCGAGCTCGTCGATGCCGACGATGGTGACCTCGCGCTCCTCGCCGCTCTTGCGCTGGTAGGTGACCGTGGCGCCGAAGAAGACGCGGTCGTGCGCCTTGCCGGCGTTGTCGACGACGACGGCGCTGTCGAGGCTCTTGGACAGGTAGCGCAGGCGTCGATCGATCTCGCGGAGCCGCTTCTTGCCGTAGATGTAATCGCCGTTCTCCGAGCGGTCGCCGTTGCTCGCCGCCCAGGCCACCGTGGACACCATCGCCGGGCGCTCCACCTTCCAGAGGTGCGTCAGCTCGTCCTGCAGCCGTTTGTGGCCGGCGGGCGTGATGTAGTTCTTGAAGCCGTCGCTCATCGTGGTGGATCCAGCCCGATCTCCAGAGGGCCATCCCCAGCGACGAACTCGGCGCGGCCGACTATTCGCTGCCCCTCTTCGACCAGGACGCGGTAGCGCACGCCGCGGTGCGCGCTGATCGAAAAGCTGCCGTCCTCGGCCGTCATGCCGCCGTAAGCGCGCGCTGTCGCCAGGCCATCCAGCGGCTGCAGGACCAGCATCCGCCGCGTACGAGCAGTGTCCGGTGGCGCGATCGTCCTGCCGGTGACGGCGATCTGCGGTGCGGGCCGAGCCACCAGTGGGGAGACCTCGAGGCTGGCGCCTGGCTGGACGTCGAGCACCTCGCCGCCGGCGCCGCTGCGCGCCAGGACGGGAGCTACCGCTCGCGTGTCGTCCGGGTACGGCACGCCAATGCCGCCGACATACTGGCCAGGGGGGAGTTTCTCGATTGCGAAGCGCCCGTCCGCCCCGCTGATCGCACCGTGAACGTAGCCTCCGGCCCATTGGTTGTACGGCGCCGGGAAGAGCTCGACGAAGACGCCTGGTGCGGGTGCGCCGGCGGGGTCGACCACCGTGCCGGTCACGCGCGCGGTCGATGGTGCCGTGACGTCAACGTTCACGCATGAGGTCTCGCCTGTCAGCGTCACGGCGGTCGCGGCCGGGGCGCTCACGTCGGCTCGATGCGGCGGGATGGTTACGGACAGGCGATAGCTGCCATCCGGCACATCACGAAACGAGAATTCACCATTGGCGCTCGTCGTCTGGCGGGTGCTCACAGGGCCTTCGAGCGTAGCCGTAGCGCCGTCAACGGCCGGGCCGCCTGGCCATCCGAGCCCCTGGCCCCTCACGTCCGCTGCGGAGACGCGACCCCAGACGCGTGGCCGCTCGCGGACGGAAGGAGCCGAGAGGAACTCGAGCAGACCGCGTGCGGCCACGAGCGGCCTCGTCTGGCTGCACGTCGAGACCCTGCCGCCCGAGTCTGCCTCGATGAGATATCTGACACCGGCCCGGAACTGGTACCCGCAGTCCACGCCATCGCCCCCGAACACCGACGTGGGCGGGGCGTCGCCGTCGATCGCGCGGATATCCGTCAGCCGTACGACAACCGGGCCAGCCGGCGCGGCTTGCTCGATGTTCGCCGCCGTGGCCTCGAAGAGCACAGCGCCGGCACTCACCACGCCACACCCCCGAGGCATGCAGGTGCACGCCTCCGCCGCTGGCACGAACGCGAAGAGCGACCACAGGGCCAGAGCCGCAACCAGCAGCCACCGCTGCGAACAACGCGACCGAGCGGGATCCAATCCACTCACCTCCCGAGAACCCGAGAACCCGAGAACCCGAGAACCCGAGAACCCGCGAACCTGAGAACCCGAGAACCTCGAATCCCTACCACCCCACCGCCTGCCCGTCCTTGCGATGGTCCGACCCGGCACGGTAGACCCCGTTCACGGGCAGATCGCGATCGACCGCGCTGCGATCGAACGGCGGCGGCGTCAGGGTCGGATCGCGCGTGAACAGGATCCCCTGGTAGCCACCCACCGCGCCGCCGTCCACGCTCCGCACCTCGTGTCCTTTCGCGCGGAGTGCCGCGCCAACCAGCGCGAAGAGGTTCGCCTCCAGCGACAGCACGTTGCTGTTCTGGTTGTGGGTGAACCGAGCCGCATCCGTCGTCATCTGCACGTTCATGCCGTGGTCGATGAGGTTCACCATGTGCTGCGCGTGCGTCTCGGGCTGGACGCTCCCGCCCATGTTGCCGAAGGCCATCAGCGGCTGCCCGTCCTTCATGACGAAGCCCGCGATGATGGAGTGGAACGGCTGCTTGCCCGGCGCGACGACGTTGGGGCTCTTCGGATCCAGCGAGAACGCCGTTCCGCGGTTGTGCAGCACGAAGCCGTACGGGCCGACCGTGGCGCGGCTGCCGTACACGCTGAACACGCTGTGCACGAGCGACACCATGTTGCCCCAGCGATCCGCGGTGGTCAGGTAGATGGTGCCGCCGTCGGTGCCGCCGGGGACCGCCGGCTTGCCGGCCGCGTTCGGATCGATGCGCCCGCACAGGCTGGCCGCGTGGGACTTCGAGAGCAGCTGCTGCACCGGAATCGTCGAGAACTTCGGGTCGCCGTTCTTCGCCTGCAGGTCCGCGTAGGCGAGCTTCTTCGCCTCCACCATCAGGTGCCAGTACATCGGGTTGGCGGGCCCGAGCTGCGTGAGGTTGTAGCCCAGCTTCGGCACGCACACCTCGAGGATGTTCAGCATCTCCAGCGCCGCGAAGCCCTGCCCCGGCGGCGGCAGCTGGTAGATGTCGTAGCCGTGGTAGTTCGTGGTGACTGGCTCCACCCACTCGGGCTCGTACCCCGCGAGATCCTCGCGCGTCATCACGCCGCCGCCGGACTTCACCTTCTGGACGATGGCCTCGGCGATGGCGCCCTTGTAGAAGGCGTCGCGCCCCTCGGCCTGGATGAGCCGCAGCGCCTTTGCGAGATTGGGATTGCGAATGATGGAGTAGAGCGCCGGCGCGTCCTCGCCGCTCAGGAAGACCTGCTTCGAGTCGGGATCCGCGCGCAGCCCGCTCAGCGCGCCACGGATGTCGTCGTGCCGCCGCTCGGCCTGTCCCCATCCCTCCTCGGCGATCCGCGCGGCTCGCTCGAACGTCTCCTTGAACCCCATCGTCCCGAAGCGCTTCAGCAGCGCGTCGTAGCCGGCGACGGCACCGGGGACGGTGGCCGCGTTCACGCCGCTCCCGGGCACACGGGTCCCACCGAGCGTCTTCGTGAAGAACTCCGGCGTCCATCCCGCGGGTGCGCGCCCGGCCGCATTGAGGGCGTAGAGCTTCTGCTCCCGCGCCACCCAGACGATGGCGAAGAGGTCGCCGCCGATGCCGGTGTCGTTCTGCGACGTGACGTCCAGGACCGCGCCCGTCGCCACCGCGGCATCGATGGCGTTCCCGCCCTGCCTCAGGATCTCGAGGCCCGCCTGCGCGGCGAGCGGATCGCTGGTTGCCACGATGCCGTGTCGAGCGAGCACTTCGGAGCGGCCCTGGGCCAGCCACCCCTGCGCGCGCGACCCTGGCACGGCGGCAATCCCCGCGGTGGGGGCCGGCGCCCCGGCGGTGGGGACGCCGAACGGCGTGGGCGACTGCGCGATCCCGGTGACGGCCCAGGCGCCGAGCGCCAGCCCGACGATGACCCACGGGCGAGCGGCGCGGCCGAAGCGGGACAGGGCCGAGCAGGCGGCGGGATGCGAGGCGGCCATGGGAACCCCCGTGAGAACGCTGATTCTATGACACCGATGCCCGAACGCGGATGCCGCGGATGGGGCCGCAGATTCCGCAGATAGCACAGAGGCTGCAGACGGGCCGCAGATTCCGCAGATTTCGCAGATAGCACAGAGGTTGGATACGGGCCGCATATTCCGCAGATAGCACACAGATGCCGCAAATGGATGCTGCGTGGTACGGCGCAGAATCACCCAAGCGCCCCGATCGTGAAGGGGCGAATGCCCCATCGCCCTGACCCACCCTTATCTGCGTCATCTGCGTCATCTGCGTCATCTGCGGCCCCTGCACTATCTGCCTCATCTGCGTCATCTGCGGCCCCTGCGGTGGTGTCTTTCTTTGTCTGTGCCATCCCTTTGGGTGTTGACCGGCGCGGACGATCCGATAAATTACGGCAAAGGAGTCGGTGGATCCCCTCCACATGCTCAGCCGTGTGATCCGCACCGTCGTCGTCGCCGTCCTGGTCGTGCTGCTCGGCCCCACCGTGTCCGCCGAGCCGATGGAACACGTCGAGGCGCGCCTCCAGGCCGACCTCGAGGTCGTGAAGGCGTTCCGGCCGGCGTATCCCTTCTGGCGCCACATCTTCACCATCACCGACGGCCGCATCGCGTTCGGCAGCGCGAAGGACGGGCGCCTGATCGTCACGTTCCCCTCGAAGGGCGACTGGTCGAAGGACGCCGTCTGGACGGAGCCGGCCCTTGCCTCCGCGGTGTCCGGTGTCGCATGGCCGACACGCCTCGACGATCGGCGGGACCTCGCCGTGCGCCGCCTCGAGCCGGTGACCGGCCCGCTGGTGCACAACCCGACACGCGGCCTGTTCCTGCTGCCCAACGTGCCCAAGTACGGGCCGTTCCTCGAGGAGTGGAGCCGCATCTACGAGCGCTTCGGCGTGCCCGCCGACATCGGGCTCGCGCAGGCCGTACTCGAGTCCGGGTTGAACGGCACCGCCCGATCGCGCTCCAACGCGCTCGGCCTGTGCCAGTTCCTCCGGCGCAACTGGCAGGCGCTGAACCGCCTGTCGCCCGAAACCATCGAGGCCTACAACCAGACCACGCAGGCGCCGTACTGCGCCGCGTATCTCTCCATCCTCGCCACGATGTACGGCAGCTTCATCCCGGCGCTCTCCGAGCACCACTCCGGCGGGGTGAACGTGGGCCGGACGCTCATCAATGGCGAACGCCTGGGCGGGACGACGGTCGCCGAGCAGTACCTGAAGGGCTCCCAGTTCGCGCGCGACCTGCGGAGCGTCGCGCTGCGGGAGTACCGGGACCTCTACCGCACGTACGGCGTCCGCTCGTTCCGATACGCGGAGATGGTGTTCGGCAACACCATCAACGTGCAGCTGATCAGGTCCGACGTGACGCAGGAGCGCATCTACGCGATGCGCACGCGGCGCGCCATCCCGATGGGCGAGATCACCCGGCGCACGAAGCTCACCGCCACCGAGGTGCAGCGCTTCAACCCGGCGCTCCAACGCCAGGTGCCGGCGAAGGGAACGCTCTACCTGCCCATGCGCGTCCCGGAGTTCGGTGCGGACGTCACCTTCTGGCACCGCCCGGCGAGCGCCGAGTACACCACCGTCCTGGACGAGTTCCTCAAGCTCGAGGCCGGCGTCCAGCGCTGGCACGAAGCCTCCTTCGAGCCCGAGCTGCAGCGTTTCCGCCGCCGTTTCGAAGCCACCGGCACGGTGGAAGGCCAGGTGATGGCGACGACGCTGGCCTACGTCATCGGGGACCTCCGGACGAGCCGGCGCGGCGCCATCCTCGAGGACTTCCGCAACAGCGGCCGCATCCTGGAGCTCTTCCAGAAGGGCGTCGCCGAGCTCACCGCCGTCGTCGGCGGCAGCGGCTCGCAGTAGCCACATCCGCGCATCGGCGCCCCAGTTCCATCTGCGACATCTGCGACATCTGCGTCCCATCTGCGCTGCTGCGGTCATCCATGTCGGCCATCAGCGTCCCTCTCCAGCGTTACGCCGGCGGCGACACCTTCGACGCCATCGTCATCGGCTCGGGCCTGGGTGGGCTTGGCGCAGCGGCCATCCTGGCGAAGCAGGGGAACCGCCGCGTCCTCGTACTCGAGCGGCACTACACCGCTGGCGGCATGACGCACATGTTCCGCCGGCCCGGCTTCGAGTGGGACGTCGGTGTCCACTACGTCGGGCGGATGGACGAAGGTGGGCAGGCCCGCGCCCTCATCGAGTACATCACCGAGGGGCGAATGCAGTGGGCCTCCATGCCGGACGCGTACGATCGCGTGCGCATTGGCGACGCCGCGTTCGACTACGTGCGAGGCGCCGAGCGCCTCCGCGCGGCCCTGCATGAACGCTTCCCATCCGAGCGTCAGGGCATCGATCGCTACTTCTCACTCGTGGAGCAGGTGGTTCAGCGATCCTCGCTGTACTTCGCCGAGAAGGCGGTGCCGGCTCCCATCAGTGCGATTGTCGGCGGGATGATGCGATGGCCGTTCGCGTCGCTCGCGAAGTGGACCACGCGCGAGATACTGGACGGCCTCACCGACGACATCGAGCTCAAGGCCGTACTCGCGGCACAGTGGGGAGACTACGGCGCGCCGCCGGGGCAGAGCAGTTTCGCGGCGCACGCCATCATCACGGATCACTACTTCGATGGCGGCAGCTACCCGGTGGGCGGCGCCCGCAGCATCGCGGAGAGCATCTGGCCCACGGTGGAACGCGCCGGCGGCGTGCTGTTGATCGGCGCGGAGGTGACGCACATCGACGTGACGGATGGGCGTGTGACCGGTGTCACGCTGGCGAACGGGCGCGGGTTCCGCGCCCCGGTCGTCATCAGCGATGCCGGGGTGCGCAATACGCTGGCGCTGGTGCCGCCCGACGCCAGCCCGCGCATGGCAGTCCTGGCCGAGACGGCCCGGCGGCTCCCGCGAGCGACGGGTCACCTGTGCCTCTACATTGGCCTCGACTCACCCGTCCCGGTGCCGGCCGGGAACCTGTGGATCTACCCGGGTCCGGATCATGATGCCAACGTGGCGCGGTCCGCGGCGGACCCGGACGCGCCGCTGCCGGTGGTGTACGTCTCCTGGCCCTCGGCCAAGGATCCGGTGTTCGCCGGGCGCCACGAGGGGCACGGCACGGCGGAGGCCATCACGATGGCGCCGTGGTCATGGTTTTCGCGCTGGAGCGACACGCGGTGGAAGCGGCGCGGCGCCGAGTACGACGCGTTCAAGGCGCGCCTCTCGGAGCGGCTCCTGGACACGGTGTACGCTCATGCCCCCGAGGTTCGTGGGCACGTGACGATGACGGAGCTTTCCACGCCGCTCTCGATGCGACACTTCGCCAACCACGGAGAGGGTGAGATGTACGGGCTGGCCCACACGCCCGAGCGGTTCCTCGCACGCGCGCTCCGGCCCCGAACGCCCATCCAGGGGCTCTTCCTCAGCGGCCAGGACGTGACGCTGGTGGGCCTGATGGGCGCGCTGTCGTCCGCCTACGTCTGCGCGTCGGCGGTGCTGCGGCGGAACGCGTTCGCGGCCGTGAGACGCGGCCAGGGCCGCGCCTGAAAACGGCCGCTCACCCCCTGGAATGCCGCCTCTAGGGCACGATCAGCCGCACTTCGTTGGAGGCGGCCGAAGCGCCGCAGGAGTTGGTCGCGACGACCCGCACGTAGTAGGTGCCGGGGGGTGGCGCGGGCGTGAAGTACTCGCGCGAGCCGAGTGGCAGGACGGCAAGGTCCGAGAGCCCGGGCGCACTCCCCGGCGTGGAGGGCCCATGAGGTCGGCGTCGCGGTGCCCAGGGCGCCGAGATGCCAGGTGAACCGGTATCCGCCGGCCTGGGGAGCCACCGCGAGAAACGCTGGCGCGTCGGGAGCGGCACAGACCCCTGGAATCGTCACCACGACCGAATCGGACGCGTGCCCCGTGAACGTCGGACCGACCTGACGCGCCGAGACGTGGTACGTGCCGGCCGGCACGTCATCCGCCGCGAACGATGTGGTGCCTGGCGGCAAGAGGAGCGTGGTGATGTCGGCGAGGCCCACCGCACTGCCGACGCGGACTTCGATGGCGTCGACCGTTCCTCCAGGCTCATCAAGGCTCCACGCGAGGGCGGCGGAGGATCCATGGGAGGTCCCGAGCATGTTGCGGACCTCGGCTGGCTCGACCAGGTCGCCAACCTGCACCGGAAGGCGCAGGCTCGGGGCACTGGCCACTCCGCCCTGCACGGCCCGGATGCGAGTCGCGTAGGTCCCGCTCGGTGCCGTCGTCGTCAGCGACGTGGCCGTGCCCACCGGAAACACGTACGGGTAGGTCAGGCCCATGTCGGCGCTGGCCTCGAGCACATAGTCCGGGGAACCCCCGGCGAGCGGAGCGTTCCACTGCAGCCGCACCTCGTTCCCATGAACCTCGGCGCGTTGGCCCCACGGGACATCCGGTGCCACCGGATCGCAGGTCGTGGACGACAGCACCACGGAATCGACCGACCAGCCCGTCGCCTCCACGGTGGAATCCGTGGCAAACAGCCACCGCAGCCGCACGTTGTGGCCGACGGCGGCGGGGGGCAGGCTCACGCGCGCTTCGACGTAGCCGCCCGAGTCACCCGTCCAGGCCTGGCGGCCACCAATGGGACTGCCTTTGGCGCCCGAGACGACGCCGGTGTAGCCGCCTGCCAGGAACACGCCGCCGGCCGCAACGATGTCCTGATAGGCACCGCCCTCGATGGAGATCTCGAGCACGCCGCCGTCGTAGCCGGCCTCCGTCAGGAACGCATGGTGAAACGTCAGCACGTAGCTTCCATCCGCGATGGGAACGCTCTCGGTGGTCATGGAAGCCGTGGAAGGCCCGAGGGGGTCGGGCGCGAACGCGCGATTCCTCTCGCCATGCGCGCCCCCCTCCAGGACGGTCCATCCGGTCGTATTGGTGGCACTCCGTGTAAAAAACGACGGGAACGTCGGCGCCGTCACGTTGTCGAACCCTTCGTTGAAGAGCGTCGGCCCGGTCGGAAAGACGAAGGTCAACGGCGTGGCGGGTGCGTTCGTGCCGGTGTCGAGCAGCATCCTCGCCACGAGGGGCGTACCGCAGGCGGCTTCGGCCCGAAACGTGAAGGTGCGGCAGACGTTCCGGAGGTGCCCGAGGCTCCCGAAAATCTGTGCGCCGCTGGGCGAGACGACCCCGCCGCCGGACATCAGCGTGCCGCGGAGGACCGGGCTGGGGCCGCCCATTGATGAGGCAGAAGGTCATCCCGATGCCTTCGCCCGCATCGATCTCCGTGTTGCCGTTCATCTCGCTGCTCAGAAACGATGAACCGGCATACTGCCGGGCCTGCGCGGGCGAGGCCACCACGACCAGCCCGCCCAGCACTCCGGCGAGCGAACGGAGCACCGGGCGGCGGCGGAGCGGACGCGTATGGTTGTTCGTCACCCGCGCATCGTAGCAGACCGTGGGGCATTCACGGCCCCGGCAGTCCCTCACGTCTCGTACGCGCAGGGAGCAAGCATCGTGTCGAACGAGAGCACCGTGTTCGTCCCGTAGTGAATGACGACAGGACTCGACGCTACCTGATGCGCGCTCGGATCGCGTCCTTGTCGATGGTCTCGACCAGGGCGCGATTCGCGCGGCACCCGGCCGGGCTCGGGCCGTTGGCCTGCCGGTTGGACTGGTCCGCGGTGTTGAGGCAGCGATCGAACCCGCGGATGAGCACGACCTGCGCGGCCGAGCGCGGCGCGCTCTTGTCGAAGTACCCGTAGTTGGGCCGCGCCAGCGGGTGACAGCCGGCTGACGCAACGGTCCGAAACTTCGCGCGCAGGTTCGCACCCTTCTCCGCGTAGCAGGCCTGCGCGGCCTGGTCTGCCGGAGAGAGCTCCGCGGCCCAGGACGTGACCTCGTCCAGCGCCCTCCGCGCCTCGGCCAGTGCTCGAGCGGCCTCGCCCGTCGGGGACAGCTCCTTCGTGAGGGCGTCCTCCTCGATCTTTCTTGCCTCGGCCACCTGGGTGAGGAACTGCCCGGGATTGGGCATGTTCCCTGCGGTGGCCTGGTCTTCCTTCGCGCGCGCAGCGCGCCACGCGGGATCGCGCAAGGTTGCGAGGCGCGTCGTCATCCGGTCGACGGTCTCCTGGCGCTCCGCCACCGTCGTCTCGCGCGCCAGGGCGAGGATGTCCAGCGCGGCGCGCAGCGTCAGCGGCACCCACAGTTTCTCGGGGTCGCGGGCGATGATCAGTTGGTCGCCGTATCGCGGGATGCCGGCGAACTCGCCCTGACGGAGGGGTTGTCTGAACGCATCGTGATCGACCTGGCCGAACTCGGTCACCTTGCCGGGCTCACCCAGATCGCGCGTGATCTGGTTGATGGCGAAGTACTGGAGCTGGGTCTCGCCCGTATCCGAGCGGAGGATCGTGCCGCCGCGCTCGTACTCGAAGATCGGGAACGCCCCGAACGTCCACGATCCCATCAGGGGCAGCCCGCCAGGAGCGGGTTGCCCGGGCGCGTGACCGTAAGGGGTGCTGTTGTCGAGGCTGCCCCAGGTCTCGACGCTGAAGCCGATCGGCGCTGCGACACCCGGAGCGCGCTTCGCGATCTCGTTCAGCGCGAGCAACTCCGCCTCGAACGCCTTGACGAGGGCCGGGGTCGCGGCCTGTTCCTTGCGGGCGCTCTGGATGGCGGTGAGCCCCTTCCAGGGCTTCCACACGCCGGGTGAGTCCACGAGGTACTTCGGATACTGGGCCGCGGCCACGACACACCCGAGCGTGATCGCGGCGCCGAGGGTGAACGACAGGCGCATCATCGAGCGCCGATTATCCCGCTCGCCCTCCGTTGCTGACAACCCAGCCAATCGGTGACGTCGACATTGCCAGAATGTCACCCGTCGCCGGCAGCGTCCTGCGCGGGCGCAGCCTGTGCCGATCGCGCCCCGCACACCGCCTGCCCCAGCGACAACCCGCCGTCGTTCGGCGGCACCAGCCGGTGTGTCAGCACGCGGAAGCCGCCGGCCGTGAGCAGATCCACCGTCCGCCCGAGCAGTCGCACGTTCTGGAACACGCCGCCGGACAGTACGACCGTGGTCGCAGGGGCTGAAGCCCCGGCGCTCCGTACCGAACCGCTCGTGCTTTGAACCCTCGTGCTTTGAACCACCGCGCGAACCCCGCGCGCCACCCCCTCGTGAAATTCCGAGGCGATGACCGGCACCGGAACCCCCGCCTTCACGTCCGCAGCGATCGCGCGCAGCACCGGCGTCGGGTCCATCTCGAGCAGACCCTCGCGATCCACCAGGCCGAACGCGTAGCCGCCCGCGGCCGAAGGGTCCGCGCCGTCAGCCGTGGCCGCGACGGCCTCCAGCTCGATGGCCGCCTGTGCCTCGTATGCAGAGACGTGCCGCACGCCGACGAGCGACGACACCGCGTCGAACAGCCGTCCCATGCTGCTGGAGGTGACCATCGACACACCTCGCGCGAAGCGCTGAGCGAGCAGCGCCCGCTCCCGCGCGGGACACGCCTGCACCGCGGGCAGCGCCTCGTCCCACGGGAGACCCGCCGCCGCCAGGTGTGCCAGCGCCAGGCGATAGCCGTGCCGCACGTCCACGTCGCTCGCGGGCAGCATCACGTTCTTCAGCCGCGCCACACGCCGCACCTCCGCGTAGCCGCCGACGAACACCTCGCCGCCCCACACCGCGCCGTCCAGCCCGTAGCCGGTGCCATCGAAGACGACGCCGATGACGCGCGCGTCCGGGCCCAGTCCGTGCTCGGCCATCGCCGCGCCGTGATGCGCGTGATGGTGCTGGACCGGCACCACCGGCAGCCTGCGCTCGCGCGCCCACACCGCCGCCCATCGCGACGAGAGATACCCGGGGTGGGGATCGATGGCCACCATCGACGGCGCGATGTCGAACAGCGACGACAGGTTCGCCACGGCTCGCTCGAAGGCCGCCAGCGTCTCCACCGTTTCCATGTCCCCGATGTGCTGGCTGAGATACGCGTCGCGACCCTGCGCCAGGCAGAAGGTCGCCTTGAGCTCGCCGCCAACGGCCAGGACGGGCGGCACCTCGAAGGGCAGGCGCACGGGGAACGGCGCGAAGCCGCGCGATCGCCGGACAGGCAGCGGCTCACCACGGAACACGCGAATCACCGAGTCGTCGCACACCGTGTGGATGTCGCGATCGTGGAAGAGGAACGCGTCCGCGAGCCCCGCGAGCTTCTCGCGTGCCTCGTCGTTGTCCTTCGCGATGGGCTCGTCCGAGCGGTTGCCGGAGGTCATCACCAGCGGCCGATCCTCCAGCAGCAGGTGGTGGAGCGGCGAGTAGGGCAGCATCACGCCGAGGTGGTCCTGCCCGGGCGCGACCAGGCGCGAGACCGTGGCTGCCCCGGCGTCCGCCCGCCTTCGCAACAGGACAATCGGTCGCGCGCGGCTCCGGAGGTGCACCGCTTCGTCCGATCCCACCTCGCACAGCGCGCGGACCATCTCCATCGTCGGCACCATCAGCGCAAAGGGCTTATCGCCACGGCCCTTCCGCGCGCGGAGCGCGGCCACCGCGGCGTCACTCTCCGCCAGGCACGCGAGGTGGAACCCGCCGATGCCTTTCACTGCCACGATTCGGCCCTGGCCGAGCCAGTCCTGTGCCGCGCGGACGGCCGCGTCGCGTTCGACGCGCGCAGCGCCCGGCGCCTCGAACCACACGTGCGGGCCGCACACGGGGCACGCCGTCGGCTCCGCGTGGTATCGCCGGTTCTCCGGGTCCTCGTACTCCCGCCGGCATGCCCCGCACATCTCGAACCGCCTCATCGTCGTCGTCGCGCGGTCGTACGGCAGCGACTGGATGATGGTGAAGCGCGGACCGCAGTGCGTGCAGTTGAGGAACGGGTAGTTGAAGCGGCGGTCGCCGGGGTCGCGCATCTCGCGGAGGCACGCGTCGCACGTGGCCACGTCCGGCGGGATGGACGTGCGGCGGCCGACGGCCTCGCCGCTGGCATCGATGTGGAACGTGGCCTCGCCGGTGGGGGCGAGCTCCCGCGTGGTCACCGAGTCGATCACCGCCAGGGGCGGCCGGTCGCGCATGAGCGAGTCGGCGAAGACGTCGAGGGCGTCGCGCGGACCTTCCAGCTCGATCACCACGGCCCCGGCGTCGTTGCGAACCATCCCGCCCAGGCCGAGGCGTCGCGCAAGGCCCGCCACGAATGGGCGAAAGCCCACCCCCTGCACCACACCACGGACCACCAGCTGCACGCGCCGCATGTCGCGCGCCAAGCATAGGGCATCCTACGGGCCGGCGACTCTCCCATCGCTGTCTCGGCCACTCCTGCGCGGCGAGGTGGGCCAGGGCCGTCACCTGGAGTGGCGCCCGGACGTGCTGTCGGGTGATGATGCGCCCATGCCTCGAATCTCCGGCTCCGCCTCGTGCTCGGGCGCCATTGCAGTTGGCCTGGTGGCGGTGGTCCTCGTTCGCACGGTGCCTGCGCGCCAGGCAGCGCCCGACCCCGGCCGCTTCGAGGCCGACATCGCCGTGTTCGAGGCGGAGGACCGCGCGCGTCCTCCGTTGCCCGGTGGCGTGCTCTTCGTCGGCAGCTCCAGCATCCGTTACTGGGACCTGGCGAAGGCGTTCCCGGGCCGCCGCGCGATCAAGCGCGGCTTCGGCGGATCGCACGTGTCGGACACCCTCCACTTCGCCGACCGCATCGTCGTCCCTTACCGGCCCGCCCTGATCGTCTTCTACGCGGGCGACGCGGACGTCGCCGGCGGCAAGTCCGCCGAGCAGATTGCCATGGACTACCGTGCGCTCCTTGCGCTCATTCGCGCGAAACTGCCCGAGGCGCGTACGATCGTGATTGGCACGAAGCCGAGCCCGGCGCACTGGAGCCACATGGCGACGATTCGTGCGGCGAATGCTGCCGCGAGGGCCCTCGCGGCGGCCGAGCCGCTCGTCGATTTCGTCGACGTGGAGGCCGCGCTCCTCGGCCCGGACGGACGGCCGCGCGCCGACTACTACGCCGAGAACGGGCTCAACCTGAACGAACGCGGCTACGACGCGTGGAATGCGGCGGTCCGGCCAGCCATCGAGCGCTACTGGCCGCATTTGACGGGCAAAGGCCCGCACGCTGACCTGTTCCGGATCACCTGGCCGCGGCCGGCGCAGGCTGGGCTCCCATCGGCGGCGGCGCCGGTGCGCGTGCCAATCGCGACGCGGAAATCAGGGCCGTGACGATGCCAGCACCTGCCTCGCGAACGCAATGGCGGCCTCGCGGTTCTGGCGCTTGTCGTTCTGGATCTCGACGACGATGTCGAAGGCTCTGGCATTGTTGCCACGACAGACGAGCACATGGGTTCCGTCGATGAGATCTCTCACGTACGCGGCCGGCGCCGGGAGGCCCTCGACCGGTTCCGTGAAGCCCAACTCGCTCGGCTTGATTGACGTGCAGACCATCGGGTTCTGCAGCACGTAGAAGACGTGAGGAATGTCGCGACCGTTGGCGGGGAAGAAGGTGCAGCCGCCCGACGGGAGTGTCATTGGCGTGCCGGTGACGGCGGTCACCTGCTCCACCGTCAGCGGGCACGGGTTGTCGGTACTTGCCCCCGCCGCTGGTGCCGCGGACGTTGCGGGCGCGGATGCGGCCGGCGCCTCATTCGTGTTCCCGCCGCACCCTGCGATGGCCGCCAGCACGATCCCCGCGCTCATCGAGCGCAGAAGTCCCGACACAGTCATGATTGCTCCTTCCACTCGGGGCCGTTCCCGGCGCCCCGGCCGGCGTCAGTCTACTATCACAGTGGGATCGACACTGCGCTACCATGCCCCCACGATGCGCACCCGGCTGACCCTCGCGTGTCTCGTCCTCCTGCTGATCGCCCAGGCGGCACACCCGCTCGCCCAGCGGAGAAGCCCCGTCGGGGACTGGACGCACCACGGCGGCGATGCCGGGAGCACGAAGTACGCGCCGCTCGACCAGATCACGCCCGCGAACGTCGGCTCGCTCCGCATCGCGTGGAGACGACCCGCCATCGACCCCGACATCACCGCCGCCCACCCCAAGCTCGTGGTCCCCCGCAATTTCCGCGCGACGGCGCTCAAGGCCGACGGGATGCTCTTCGCCTCCAACGCCATCGGCCTCGCCGAAGCGATCGAGCCCGAGAGCGGGCGAACCGTTTGGACGCAGGAGGTGCCGCCGGGCGAGGTCGAGGGGCCAGGCGCAAGCCGGACGCTTGCCTACTGGCGCGGCGATGGCGGTGCGCGCGTGTTCGCCGTACGTGGCGGATACCTCTACGCACTCGAGGCTCGGAGCGGGAAGCCCATCGCAACGTTCGGCGCCGGCAGCCGCGTGGATCTCGTCGCCGGCCTCGGCACTGCCTCCACCTTCCGCTGGAGCGCGCCCTCGCCGCTCGTCGTCCGCGATGTCGTCATCATCGGCGGCCAGGGCTGGACCGACGAGGGAACGCAGGAGCACATTCCGCCCGGTGATGTGCGCGCCTTCGACGCCCGCACCGGCGCATTGCGCTGGACGTTCCACGTGGTGCCGCGCCAGGGCGAGCCCGGCATCGAAACGTGGGAGCGCGACTCGTGGAAGGAGACCGGCAGCGCCAAGGCGTGGAACTTCATCAGCGCCGACGAGGAGCTCGGCTACATCTACGTCCCGCTCAGCAGCGCCGCCAACGAGTGGTACGGCGGAGAGCGGCCCGGCGCGAACCTCTACTCCGACAGCCTCGTGTGCCTCGACGCCGCGACGGGCGAGCGCAAGTGGCACTTCCAGATGGTCCACCACGACCTCTGGGACTACGACAACCCCACCGCGCCAATCCTCGCGGACATCACGGTCGACGGCCGCCGGATCAAAGCCGTCGTGCAGGTGACCAAGCAGGCGTTCACGTTCGTCTTCGACCGCGTTACCGGCGAGCCGGTGTGGCCCATCGAGGAGCGTCCCGTCCCGAAGTCCATCGTGCCGGGCGAGTGGACCTCGCCGACACAGCCGTTCCCGACCAGGCCGGCGCCGTTCGATCGCCAGGGGCTCACCGACGACGACCTCATCGATTTCACGCCGGAGCTGAAGGCCGAGGCGCGCGAGATCGTCAAGGAGTGGACCATCGGCCCGATGTTCACGCCGCCCACCATCGAAGGCGCGGACGGCAGGAAGGGAACGATGTATCTCCCCGGCTGGGTGGGCGGGGCGAACTGGGGCGGGGCGGCGTTCGATCCAGAGACCGGCGTACTGTACGTGCCGTCGGTCACCTTCCCCTGGCTGGGGGCACTCGTGCCCGGCAAGGGACGCTTTGCGTATCAGCAGACGCGGCAGCGGCTGGATCGCGTGCCGGGTCCCGGCCCGCGCGGGTTGCCGATCACGAAGCCGCCGTACGGCCGCATCACGGCCATCGACCTGAACACCGGCGAGCACGTCTGGATGGTGCCGAACGGCGACGGCCCGCGCGACCACCCGGCGTTGAAGGATCTGAACCTCCCGCCGCTCGGGCACATGGGCCGCGCCGCGCCGCTGGTGACGAAGACGCTGCTCTTCGTGACCGAGGGGAGTGAGACCGGGCTCAGCATCCCGCCGGGAGGCGGGGGCAGGTGGCTGGGCGCGTACGACAAGAAGACCGGTCGTCGCCTGGCGCGGATTCCCCTCCCGGCCGGCGCCACCGGTGCGCCGATGACCTACCTGCACGCCGGCCGGCAATACATCGTCGTCGCCGTCGCGGGAGAGGATCACGATCCTGAGCTGGTGGCGCTCGCCACTCCGCGCTGACAAGGAATCAACCCACCCGTATCGATCCCGCCGCGCGAGACTGCCCCGACGAGGGCCGTGCGCGAGGCGCGCCAATCGATCCCCTAGGGACCATTGGTGATTCGATTACGAATCGTAGGTAGTGGACCCGATTCCGCATCGCACCGGCCGTGACGGATAAGAGAGCCCGTGGCGCAGATGCTGGCACCGCGTCGACGGAGCACCATGCTGGGGTTCCTCTCCGTGATCGCCTTTGCGTCGCTCGCGCCGACGGTGGGGGCACAGCCGGCGACGACGACACGAGTGAGTGTGGGGCCGTCAGGTGTGCAGGCCAATGGCGACAGTGGGGAGCACACAGCCGCCATCCCCTACGGTAGTGGTGAGCACGGAGTCGCCATCAGCAGCGACGGCCGATGGGTGGCATTTCAATCCCTGGCCAGCAATCTGGTCGTTGGGGACACCAACGATCAGGAGGACGTGTTCGTTCACGATCGGCAGACCGGTGCCACGATACGCGTGAGCGTGAGCTCCGCGGGCGCCGAGCTCGACAACACAAGCGCACGTCCGGTGATTAGCGCCAATGGTCGCTGGGTGGCAATGGACTCGATGGCCAGCAATGCCGTGGGCGGCGACACCAATGGCGTGTCCGACGTGTTCGTGCGCGACCTCGAGCAGGGGACGACCACGCGCGTCAGCATCGGACCAGGGGGCTCCCAGGGCAACGGCGGGAGCTTCGGCGCGTCGATCAGTGCCGATGGCCGCTGGGTGGCCTTCACGTCCGCGGCGAGCAATCTGGTCACCCTGGACACCAACGGCGCATGGGACGCATTCGTGCACGACCGGCAGACTGGAACCTCGGCGCGCGTGAGCGTAGGCTCCGACGGATCCCAAGGTAACAGCGGCGCCGAAACGGTGGTCATCAGCGCTGACGGCCGGTGGGTCGCGTTCCATTCGTATTCCAGCAATCTCGTGCCAGACGACTCGAACAACCGCGCGGACGTCTTTGTCCACGACCGGCAGAGCGGGACGACAACGCGCGTGAGCGTCAGCTCCGCAGGCGTCCAGGCGAACGATGACAGCCGTGGGCCGGCCATCAGTGCGGACGGCCGATGGCTCGCGTTCACCTCGCAAGCGACGAACCTGGTCTCCGGCGACACGAACAACACCTGGGACGTGTTCGTCCACGACAGACAGACGGGAACGACTACGCGAGCGAGCGTGGGACCGGGCGGCCTCCAGGCGAACGCGCACAGCGACTTGCCGACGATTAGCGCAGACGGCCGCCGGGTTTCGTTCGCCTCTCCCGCCAGCAATCTGGTCCCAGGAGACACGAACGGAGCATACGATGTCTTCGCCCACGATCTATCGAGCGGGACTACGACACGACTCAGTGTAGGGAACGGTGGTGCGCAAGGAGATGGTCTCAGCCATGGCCCCTGGGTCAGCGCGGACGCCACGTCGGTGGCTTTCTGGTCAGCAGCGAGTAATCTGGTGGCAGGCGACACGAACGGCTACGCGGACGTGTTCGTGCACGATCTCGGCGCCGACGAGGCGCCAACCGGCCTCGTGGCTCATTCGATCGCAGGGAACCTCGTCACGCTGCGCTGGACGATTCCCCCGGGCGGGGTCCTGCCCACCGGGTTCGTGCTCGAGGGGGGACTCAACCCCGGGGAGGTGGCTGCCAGCATTCCGACAGGCAGCACCAATCCGACCTTTACCTTTGTGGCCCCCACCGGATCCTTCTACGTCCGCGTGCACGCGCTCAACGGTGCCGTGCGGAGCGCCGCATCGAACGAGATCCGGATTCACGTCAACGTGGCGGTGCCCCCGTCCGCGCCCGCCGGCCTGCTGGGCCTGGTCGACGGTAGCAACCTCGCGCTGGCGTGGGCCAACACCTACGAAGGCGGTGCGCCCACCTCGCTCGTCCTCGACGTGACCGGTCCGATCGCGACCTCGCTGCCCCTGGGCTCGATCGACCGCTTCAGCTTCGCCGGCGTGCCCCCCGGGACCTACACGCTCGCGCTCCGGGCGCAGAACGCCGGCGGCAGCAGTCCGCCCTCCACCGCCGTCACGCTGGCCTTCCCGGGCCCGTGTACCGGGCCGCCCCTCACGCCTGCGAACCTGCTGGCCTACCGCGTCGGCAGCACGGTGTTTGTTGATTGGGCACCTGCATCGAGCGGGCCGGCACCGACCAGTTACGTGCTGCATGTCACCGGCACGCTCGTCGGCGACTTCGCCACGCCGGGCCGGGCACTCAGCGGCACGGTGGCGTCCGGAACGTACACGCTCAGCGTCGAGGCCGTGAATGCATGCGGGGTCAGTGGCAGCACCGCCCCGCAGACGGTCGTGGTGCCGTAGACAAGGACATGGCTCGTCCAGGACGGGCGCCATGTGCGCTCGGTGGTCGAACGGTTCTCTGTGGCGCCCACACTCAGCCCTGCTGGATCAGTGGCTCGAGGTGCACGGTCACGGTGGTACCGCCACCCGGTGCTGATTGAACCTGGAGGACGCCGTTCAGGGCGAGCGCCCGTTCCTGCATGGTGGTGAGTCCCAGTCCGGCAGACGGGCCCCTGTCAGCCGGCAGATCGGTGGGCGAGAAGCCCACGCCGTTGTCCCAGATCTCGATGTCGATGGCTCGCCCGTGTCTCCGCACCCGCACCACGGCCTCGGTGGCCGCGGCGTGCCGGACGATGTTGTTCACGCCCTCCTGCACGATGCGATAGATGCCAATCCGGGTGTCGGGGCCCGCGAGGTCGTCGATGGGCTCGATGTCCGCCACGATCTCGAGCCCGCAGGCCTCCCGGACGCGCCGTACCATGCCCTCCAGCGTGCCGGCGAGACCGATCTTGTCGAGCTGGTACGGTGTGAGCGCGTGCGCAATCTCCTTCATCTCGTCGGTTGCGCGCGCGGCCAGGTTGGCCAGGGTCCCGGCCGCCGCACCCCGAGCGCCGGCGGGTGCCGCCTCGTCGGCAACGGCACGCGCGTGCTGGCGGATCATGAACAGCGTCTGCCCCAGCGAGTCGTGCAGGTCGTTCGAGACGCGGCGTCGCTCGCGCTCCTGTGCGTCAATGAGCTGCCGCGCGTACGCCCGCTGGTGGTCGCGCTCGCGTTTCAGCCGTTCGGCCCGTCCCAGAACGAACAGGATGGCGAGGCCCATCACGCCGGCCCCGGCGAGCATCTGGAACCACGCCTGCCGCCAGAACGGCGCGTGGATGACAACGACCAGCGCCGCCGGGTTCGCGCTCCACTGGCCATTGCCGCTGGTCGCCACCACTTCCAGGCGGTATCGCCCCGGCGGCAGCTGGTGATAGGCGGCCGTGCGACGCGTGCCGGCCTCCACCCAGTCTTCGTGCAGGCCCGCCAGTCGATACCGGAAGCGGACGTCCGCGGCTCGGACGAAGGTGGGCGCCGTGTAGTCGAACGCCAGCGTGTCTTCGTCCGCGCCAAGCTCGATTGGGCGATCAAGGTCTGCTGGCCTGCCGTTGATCCGCAGGGCTTCGAGATGGACCGGCGGCGGGCCGGTCGCATCGCGCACACGGCTGGGGTCGACCACCGCCACGCCGCCCTGGGTGGGGATCCACACCGTGCCGTCGGGCATGCGGAGCCCGTTCGGGTGTCGGCCACCGTTGCACTCGAGCGTGGCCATGCCGTCCTGGAGCCCGAGCACGAGGGGGTGGACCGCGTCGGATCGTCCGTTGGCGACCGCCTCGAGCTCGGCGATCCGCAGCCGGGCGATGCCACGATTGCCGCCGGCCCAGAAGTGCCCCTGCCCGTCGTCGATCAGCTGGAACACGCCGTTGTCGTGCAGCCCGTGCGCGGTGGTGAATTGCGTGAGACCGTTCTCCGTGAGCCGATACAGGCCGCCATCATAGGTCCCCGCCCAGATGGCCCCGCCGTGCTCGGCCAGCGCCCGTACCTGATTGCCGAGGAAGCCATCGGCCTCCGTGTAGCTCGTCAGACGTCCGTCGCGCAGCCGCGACAACCCCCGGCGGGTTCCGATCCAGAGGTCGCCGCTCGCGCTGCGAAGCAACGCCGTCACCTCATCGTGCGGCAACCCGTCTGCGGACGTGTAGCGACCAGCCCGGCCGGCTCGCTGCCACGCGAGGCCCCGCTGTGTGCCGAACCAGCGCGTTCCGTCGTCATCCTCGTGCATCACCCACACCGAGGTCTTGAGCCAGCCTTCGGGGTCAGGGAGCGGCGAGACGTGCGATTCGCTGACGATGACCACTCCGGCGCTGGTCGCAACGAGCAGTCGTCCCGAGCGGTCCTCGAGCAGCGACGTGATGTACGGCGAGGGCAGGCCCTCGAGCGTGCTCAGCACGATGGTGTCGCCGTCCGGCTGGCGCCGAATCAGACCGCCGCCCCACGTCCCGGTCGACACCGTCCCGTTGCTGCCGTGGAGCAGGGCGTACACGTTGTTCGATGAGGGACCATGGTCGCTCGTCAGCATCGAGACGACGCGCGCGCGTGCCCGGCGGAGGCCCGTCTCCGTGGTCCCAATCCAGAGTGAACCCTCTCTATCTTCGTACACGCAGATGGCACGAGTGGCGATGCGCTCGACGACACCCCGGCGCATTCGCAGGAGAAAGCCAGAGGTCGCGTCTCCCGCCCAGAGGGTGCCATCGACGGCCTCGAAGATGGGGCCCTCGATCGGATGAGACGGCAGGCCGTCCGCCACCGTGTAGGCTCGTTCTTCGCGGCCGCCGACCCGCACGGCTCCGCCCGTGGCGAGGTGGAGCCATAGCGTCCCGCGGCGATCCAGGCTGATGTCGGCGACGGGGCCGCCCGGCAGCTGCGACGCCGGCAGGCACCGTCGGACGTGCCCGGCAATCAGGCAGTGGAGGCCCTCGGCATCCTGGCTCCACCAGATGCCGCGCCAGCTGCCACTGCGATCGACGGGCCTGACCCCCCGCGGCAGCTCTCCCGGCCGGAAGGCCTCGAAGCGCTGCCCATCGAAGCGGATCGTCAGTGTCAGGGAGGTCAGCCACAGCGCGCCGCCGGCGTCATCCTCGATGCGCAGGATGTACTCGGTGTTCAGCCCATCAGCGGCGCCGAACGTGCGGAACCGTCCATCCCGGTACTGGATGAGCTGCCCGTCCTCGGTCCCCGCCCAGAGCGTGCCCCCGGCGTCTTCGTGCAGCGAGCGGATGCGCAGGCTGCCGATGCCCGGAGTAGTCCTGTCGAAGGTGACGAACCGGACGCCGTCGAACCGCACCAGCCCGCCGAACGTGGCGAGCCACAGGTAGCCGTCACGCGTCTGGCGGATGTCGTAGACCGAGTTCTGTGGCAGGCCATTGTCGACCGTCCAGACGTCCGTGGCGATCTGCGCCGGCGCGACGGCCGGCGAGGCCGCCAGCATCAGGCACAGCCAGGCGAGCGTGCAGCGGAAGCGGCGATTGCCGGCGTCGGACGTCATGATGACCTCGCGGGGCGTCGGTTTGGTGCCGTGCAACGACCAGCGGAGTCTAGCAGCGCCGGCCGCTTGTTGACACCACCCACCGACTTCGCGAATCATGCGCCGCACGAATGGCGACGGACATCCGCATCGTCATCGCCGAGGACCAGCCGTTCTTTCGAGATGGGCTGAAACGCGCGCTGCAGGCCGAGCCGGGGTTCGAGGTGGTGGCCGAGGCCGCCGACGGCGTCTCGGCGATGGAGGCGATTCGGACGCTGGCTCCGGACGTCGCCATCCTCGATATCGGCCTGCCCGGGATGGACGGCTGCGCCATCGCCCGCCAGGTTCGCGACGAGCGCCTCCCCGTCGCCATTGCGTTCCTCACCATCTACGACGATGGGGACATTTTCGAGAAGGCGCTGGAGTGGGACGTCCGGGGCTACATGCTGAAGGACTGCACCGACGCGGACGTGGTCCGCTGCGTGCGGACCATTGCCGAGGGGCATCATTTCACGAGCCCGGCGATGACCACCTACCTGGTCAACCGGACGCGGCGCATCGAGCGCTTCGTGCACGACGTGCCCGCGCTGCAGCGGCTGACGCGGCAGGAGCGGTCGATCCTGACGCTCATCGCCCAGGGGCGGACCAGCAAGGAGATTGCCGGGGATCTCGGCATCGCACAGAAGACGGTGGACGCGCACCGGTCGAACATCTGCCGCAAGCTCGAGGTGCACGGCAACTACGCGCTGACGCGGTTCGCGATGCAGCACCGCGAGGAACTGTAGGCGCACAGGCCCGGCGCCGGTTCCGAATGCCGGCGATACGCAGTCCCTAGGGAATCCGGGGGATCTCCCCGGCCCAACCGGGTGCCGGGCCCGATTCACGGTCCGCCCGGCAGGCCCTATACAGGGCGCATGACACGGCATCCCCTCGTCGTGGTCCAGTTCTGTGTCCTTGGCCTCCTGTCCGTCCGTCCCGTGCTCGCCCAGCCGGAAGGGCAGCCGTGCATGGCGGAGCCGACGGATCAGCTGATGGTGTATGGCGACCACGTGCACCCGTGCCAGATCAACCCGGTGGGAGATTCGGACCTGTTTCGCTTCAACGGTGTTGCGGGTGAGCGGGTCATCCTCACGGTGATCGATCAGGCCGGGGCCGGATCGTCGCCGGCGTGCGTCCTCGAGCTGTTTCGGCCGAACGGCAGCGCGGTGTCGACGATCGCGGGCAATACCACGTGCCAGGTGCTGACGACGCTTGACGCGACGGGCCTGTTCACCCTGCGAATCTCTGAGTCGGGCAACGACAACCTCATGACCTACGGGGTGCAGATGGAACGGCTGCTGCCCGTATCCCCGACCGCTACGTCCATCAACCCTGGAGACGCCGTCGCCAATCTCACGATGGATCCCAGAGGGGACGCGGACCTCTTCGTGTTCAACGGCGTCAGCGGCGACACCATCAGTCTCCGCGTCACCGATCAGGCGGGCGGCGGGAGCTCTCCGGCATGCCTGCTCGAGCTCTACGGTCCGGACGGCGTGCTCATCGTGGACGTCGCCGCCAACACGACGTGCCTCATCGACAGGGCCTTGACGAGCACTGGCGCCTACACGATCCGAGTCAGGGAATCCGGCGACGACAACCTGATGACCTACAACCTCGAGTACCAGTGCATCCTCGGCAGCTGCCCGACGTTCTATCCGCTGACGGTCAGCACGACGGGTGCGGGGAGCGTCACCTCGAACCCCATCGGCATCGACTGCGGCGCCGATTGCGCGGAGCGCTACTTCGACGGCACCGTGGTCAACCTCACGCCCGTCCCGGTGGCCGGCGCAGTCTTCAATGGCTGGAGCGGCGACGCCGATTGCGATGACGGCATCGTCACGATGACGACGGCGCGGCAATGCATCGCGTCGTTCTCCACGTCTACGCTCCCTCCGACGACGGTGGCGGATGCGTACGCGACCGCGCGTGACGTGCCGCTGGTGATTGCCGCGCCTGGCGTGCTGGCCAACGACAACAGCAATGGCGGCGGCGCCATGACGGCGCAGCTGATGAGCAGCGTCAGTAATGGTGCGCTGGCGCTCGGCACGAACGGTGGCTTCACCTACACGCCATCGGCGGGCTTCACCGGCGTGGACAGCTTCACTTACCGCGCCGTCAACACCAACGGCCCGGGCAACACCGCCACGGTCACTCTCACGGTGACCGCCCAGATGCCGCCCGTCGCCATCGACGATGCCTATGGCACGACGGCGAACCTGCAGCTGGACGTGCCTGCGCCTGGCGTCCTGGGCAACGACAACAGCAATGGTGGCGGCGCCATGACCGCGACTCTCGTCGGCGGGCCATCCGCCGGCTCGCTGGCCCTGGCGGTGAACGGCGGCTTCACGTTCGTGCCGCCGGCCAACTTCACCGGCATCGCCACCTTCACGTATCGCGCGAGCAACGCCGGCGGGCTGAGCAACACCGCCACGGTCACCATCACGGTGAACCACCCCACCACGCCCCAGCCGCCAACCGAGTTGGTGGTGGACTCCGTGCAGGGCCGGCTCGTCACGGTGAGGTTCACGCCGCCCCTGCTGGGCCCGGCGCCAACGGCCTATGTGCTCAAGGGCGGCGTGCTGCCCGGTCAGGTGCTGGCCGCTCTGCCCACCGGCCACACGGCGCCGGTGTTCACCTTCCTCGCCCCCATCGGCTCGTTCCACATCCGCATGCACACACTCGCGAATGGCAACGAGAGCGGGCCGTCCGATGAAGTGCCCCTGCACGTGGGCGTCCCGGTGCCGCCGTCGGCGCCGTCCAGGCTGACGGGAATGGTGAACGGATCGTCGGTGGCGCTCGCCTGGAAGCACACGTTCGAGGGCGGGCCGGCATCGGACGCACTGCTCGACGTCACCGGATCGATCAACACGACGCTCTCGCTGGGCCCGGCCGAGTCGTTCAGTTTCCCGGCGGTGCCCGGTGGCACCTACACCTTCCGCGTGCGCGGTGAAAACGCCGGCGGCGCGAGCCCCCCGTCGGATCCGGTCACGCTCGCCTTCCCGTCGGCCTGCTCCGGCGTGCCGCAGGCTCCGGACAACTTCCTCGCCTACAGGGTCGGCGCCACCATCTTCGTCATGTGGGACCCGCCCGCAGCCGGGCCAGCGCCCACGCAGTACCTCGTGACCGTGACGGGCGCCTTCGCTGGCACGTTCCCGACGACAGCGCGGATGATCAGCGGCGGCGTGGGGCCGGGCACGTATGGCGTGAGCGTGCGCGCCGCCAATCCCTGCGGCACCAGTGCACCGACGCCGGAGCAGGTCGTCACGTTGCCATGAGGGCCTGCTTCACCGCCGTCAGCATGATCTCCACCAGCCCGCCGGGCGCCACAAGGCCGGCGCGGACCGCGGCTCGGGCCGGGAAGTCCTTCGGAAACACGGCGCGATACGCCTCGTTCATGGCGCCGTAGTGCGACAGGTCCGGCAGGTAGACGACGCCGTCCACCACGTGGCTCCAGTCGAAGCCGGCCGCCGCCAGCGTGCGGCCGAGCCGTGCCAGGGCCTCGCGCGTTTGCGCGCCCGCGTCGCCCGCCGTGGCCGCGGTGTCTCCCAGCATGCCCGAGAGATACAACCGGTTCCCCACCTGGATGGCCGAGCTGAGCACCGGGTTGGCCTGTCCGGGCCGACCGTCCGCCGCCGGCGTGGTGATGGCCCGGCGGGACGAAAGGTCGCGATAGACAGCGTTCATCGCCTGGAAGTCGGACGCGTTCCTGAGATAGACCGTGACGGAGGCCGCATTGGCGAGGCTCGATCCCGCCTTTGCCAGCGTCGCCGACAGCCGCTCCATCACCCTCCGCGTCTGCGCCTGGATGCCGCCCGGCACGATGGCCATCCCGTCGTCGGGAAGTGTCGCCAGCTCGCCGCCGACATAGACGAGGTCACCAGCCCTGACGGCGGCGCTGAATGGCAGCGGCACGTCGGTCGGCACCACCTGCCTCGAGGTCTGGCTCATCAGGATCCCCGTGGACAGGGCCATCAGCCCGGCCACCTGCAGCGCGCGATTCATTTGTCTCCCCCCTGGGGCGTCGCGACCAACGGCTGCCACAATCGCTCCGGATTCCCGGGCATCCTATGCGACGCCCACGGCCACATCAAGCCACCATCCGGAGGTCGCCGGGACGATGCCGATCGGCTCAGAGCCGAACTCACGAACCTGCTCGGGCATGCCGATTCCGACCATCCCTTCTTCCGGCAGACCCGCGTCAGGTAACCCTGGGGTCGAGTCACGCCGATGCGTCATGAGCCGTCGCCCGGGCGCGTGGAGGACACTCAGCGTGCCGCCTTCCGCTTCACCTCCTCGGTGATCGTCCAGAGGTGCAGGTCGTAGGTCCCGCCGCCTTCAAAGCTCTCCACCGCCACGGTCTTGTCGGGCTTCCAGTCTCCCATCGTGAAGCGATGCGACACGACACGTGCGCCCGGCCGGAGCGATCGCCAGAGGACGGGCCGGATCAGCAGGTTGAAGTGATCGCCCATGTAGAGGAAGACGACGCTGATCTCCGACAAGTCCTTGACGTCCAGCGCATCACCCTGGCGCACGTCAATCCGGTCTGCGAGGCCCGCCTGCCGGACGTTGTCGCGGGACGCCTGCGCGCGCTCGGGGTCGAGGTCCACACAGATGGCGCGCCGGGCCCCGGCCTTGATCGCGGCGATGGTGCGCGCGCGTCGCCGCACCCGGGCTCGAAGACGACATCCGCCGCAGTGACACCGGCCGGGGCGACCATCTCCTCCGCGACATCGGACGGCGTCGGCACATAGATGACGCGGACGCGGTCGCCCGGGTCCTCGCGCGTCAGATCGACGGCGACGGATTCGCCCGCTCGAACCGACACGCTCTTGGTCCGCGTGATCGTCGTGTAGGTATTCGGATTCCAGCTGGCCGTCAAGGTGAAGCGACGCCGTTCGCGCGGCCGGAGTGGCGGTGTCTCTACAACCCGCGTGGTCCCCGCACCGACGATGGCCTGGCCGTCGAGAGAGAGCACGGTGTCCTCATGCGGCACGCTGACCGTGAGCCGAGCCGCGCGCCTCGCTTCCTGCCGTAATCTGTCCGGCGAGGCCTGCTCGGCCACCGCGGCAGGCGCCTGCGCGCGCAACGCCGGAAGGGCGGGGCTGCCCGTCAGCACGAGCAGCGTCGCCACCGCCCATGCTCGTATCGCTGAGCCACCTCGAGCCATGGCAGGCAATATCCGCTCAATCGCGGACATCGGGGGCCTGGAGGCCGGCGCCGCCACGGGCCAGTCTTTCTCGAAAGCAGCGGAGGGCACGGCTCGGGCGGAGGGCGCGCAAGCTGCATTGCGCACGGGGCTGACGGTGCGCGATGACGACGATCCCGTCGTAACATGCGCCGATGGTCTTCCCGATCAGTGACGACAACACCGGGCGGACCCGGACGCCCTACGTCACCTTCACCCTCATCGCGCTGAACGTCCTGGTGTTCGTGTTCCTGCAGGGCATGGGCACCAACGAGCGGTTCACCTATGCCTTCTCCACGGTGCCGCAGGAGATCCGCACGGGCGAGGACATCGCCCGCGACGTGACGGTGGATCTGGGCGGCGAGCGCGGCACCATTCCGCTGCAGCCGACGCCGGGCGGCGTGTACCTCACGCTGCTCATCTCGATGTTCATGCACGGCAGCCTGATGCACCTCCTCGGCAACATGCTGTTCCTGTGGATCTTCGGCGACAACGTGGAGGACGACCTCTCGCACGTGCGCTTCACGGCCTTCTACCTCGTCACGGGCGTCGCGGCCTCGCTGGCGCACGTCTGGTTCACGTTCGCGCTGGGCGACAACCCCTTCATCCCCAGCCTCGGCGCGTCGGGGGCCATCTCAGGCGTGATGGGCGGCTACCTCGTGCTCCATCCTCATCGCCGCGTGCGCGTCATCATGCTGCGGATGCTCACTGAGGTGCCCGGCTACGTCGCGGTGGGCCTCTGGTTCGTGCTCCAGCTGATCAGCGCCTTCGGCGTGATCGGCCTGGGCCCGGAGGCGGGCGGGGGCGTGGCGTTCATGGCACACATCGGCGGGTTCGTCGCGGGAGTCGTGCTCGTCAAGTTGTTCGCGGTTGGTCGCCGCCAGCCCGCACGCGCGCGGGCACCCTGGTGACCGCGACCGCGTCTACTTCAACACGACCGACCTGCGGAGCACCGTGTTCATGACCGGCCTGCGAGAGACGGTGCGCAACACTGGCCAGGATCGATGGCCAGATCGGCGCCGCGGACGCTCACCCGGGGCAGGACGGAGAGCCGCAGTCGCCTGGTTCCCACGCCGTTCGTGAACAGGTACTAGTCAGTCAGACTAGTCTATACTTGGCCCGTGGACACCTATTCGACCTACGAGGCCAAGGCGCGGTTCAGCGAGATCCTCCGCAAGGTGCGGGCCGGCCGCCGGGTCATCGTCACGCACCACGGCACCCAGGTGGCCGAGATCCGCCCGGTCGAGACCGCTCCGGCGTCGCTGGCGGCCCGTCTCGCGGAACTCGAGCGCAGCGGCATCGTCCAGCGGGCAGCGCGGCAGGGTGAATGCCCGGCTGCCGTGGCGCGCAAGCGCGGTGCCCTGTCGCGGTTCGTGGCGTCGAGGGATTGAGCGTGGCCATCGCGTACCTCGACAGTTCCTGTGTGGTGGCCCTGGCTTTCGCGGAGCCCGGATCGCGCCGGCTGGCCGCCACGCTGGGCCGGTTCGAGCGGCTCCTGTCGTCGAATCTGCTCGAGGCCGAGGTGCGCGCGGCGTTCGTGCGCGAGCGCGTCGCCGCCAGGACGGATGTCTGCGCCGGGCTGGACTGGATCCTCCCCGACCGGGCCCTCACCCTCGAGATCGATCGCGTCGCGGCACTTGGCGGCCTGCGGGGCGCCGACTTGTGGCACGTGGCGTGCGCGCTGTATCTCGACCCCACGGCGGAAGACCTGGCGTTCGTGACGCTCGACGTGGCCCAGCGCCGGGTGGCGGCCGCCGCGGGCTTCGCCACGCCACACTGACGGCGAGTGTTGCGCGGACAGGGTCGGCCTCACGGACCGCGCGCCCACTTTCCGACGGGCAGGACGGAGAGTCCCCGTTGCCGGGCTGAGCGTCGAATCCGCCACGATCTACACTGAACACCCCGTGCACGAACTGTCCATCGCGCAGAGCCTGGTCAGCCTCGTCGAGCGGCAGCTGCCCGAGGGCGTCACCCGCGTGACCGCCGTGGACATGCGCCTCGGCGCACTGGCCGGCGTCGTCCGCGGCGCCCTGGAGTTCTGCTACGGTATCGCCACGGACGGGACCCCGCTCCAGGGCTCCACGCTCCGCATCGTCGAGCTGCCCGTGGTCATCCACTGTCCCGAGTGCCAGGCCGACCGGACCCTGGAGGGGGTGACATTCAGGTGCCCCGTGTGCGGAACGCTGAGCGGCGACCTCCGCCAGGGCCGGGAGCTGGACCTCGCCTCGATCGAGTACGATGAGCCCGAGGTGGCGAGCGCATGACCACCACTCCACGCGTCCTCGAAATCCGGCAGAAGGTCCTCTCCAAGAACGATGAGCTGGCGCGCGGCCTGCGGGATCGCCTGCACGCGCACGGCGTGTTCACGCTCAACTTCGTCTCCAGCCCCGGCACGGGGAAGACGCGCCTGCTCGAGGAGACGCTCGGGCGCCTGGTCGCACGGGGCGTCAAGCCCGCCGCCCTGGTGGGCGACCTCGCCACCGACAACGACGCGCAGCGATTGATGCGGAGCGGCGTCCCCGTGCGGCAGATCACCACCGCGGGGCGCTGCCACCTCGAGGCCGAGATGATCGCCACGCATCTCGAAGGATGGGACCTCGGCCAGTTCGACATTCTCTTCATCGAGAACGTGGGCAACCTCGTCTGCCCGTCCAGCTACGACCTGGGCGAGGATCTCCGCGTCGTGATGCTCTCGGTCACCGAGGGCGAGGACAAGCCGCTCAAGTACCCGTCGCTGTTCAACTCCGCGGATCTGGCCGTCATCACCAAGCTGGACCTCGCCGAGGCCTGTGAGACCGACATGGCGGCCATGCACCAGAACCTCCAGGCCATCCGCCCGGGCATTCGCGTGTTCGAGACCTCGGCGAAGACGGGCGCCGGGATGGACGAGTGGATTGCCTTCCTGGTGGAACAGCAGAGGATCCGGCCCGCCGCCCCCGAGGCCACCGCCGAGTGATTTCCGGAGGACCGTCATGAAGTACCTGGACGAGTTCCGCAACGCCGACATCGCGAAGAAGCTCGCCGACGACATCCACCGCATCACCACGCGGCCGTGGGCGATCATGGAGGTCTGCGGCGGCCAGACGCACTCGATCATCCGGAATGGCATCGACCAGATCCTGCCCTCCGGCATCGAGCTCGTTCACGGTCCCGGCTGCCCGGTGTGTGTGACGCCCCTCGATGTCATCGACCAGGCACTGGCCATTGCCGGCCAGCGCGGCGTGACGTTCTGCTCGTTCGGCGACATGCTGCGCGTGCCCGGCAGCCGGAAGGACCTCTTCCAGGTGAAGAGCGAAGGCGGCGACGTCCGCGTCGTCTACTCGCCGCTGGACGCGGTGAAGCTCGCCGAGCAGCTGCCGGACCGCCAGGTGGTGTTCTTCGGCATCGGCTTCGAGACCACGGCGCCTGCCAACGCGATGGCCGTGCACGTGGCGAAGACGCAGGGCCTGAAGAACTTCTCGATGCTCGTCTCGCACGTGCTGGTGCCGCCGGCCATTGCCGCCATCATGACGTCGCCGAAGAACCGCGTGCAGGCCTTCCTGGCCGCGGGGCACGTGTGCTGCGTGATGGGGATGCGCCAGTACCCCGCGCTGGCCGAGCGCTTCCACGTGCCCATCGTGGTCACCGGCTTCGAGCCCCTGGACCTGCTCGAGGGCATCCGCCGCGCCATCCGGCAGCTCGAGGCCGGGGAAGCCCGCGTCGAGAACGCGTACGAGCGCGTCGTCACCGTGGAAGGCAACGTGCCGGCGCAGAAGATGCTGGCCGAAGTGTTCGAGGTGTGCGACCGGACGTGGCGCGGCATCGGCACCATCCCCGCCAGCGGCTGGCGGCTCTCCGAGGCCTATCGCGACTTCGATGCGGCCCTGCGCTTCGACGTCTCCGGCATCCGCACGCTGGAGTCGCCGCTCTGCCATGCGGGCGAGGTGTTGCAGGGCGCGCTCAAGCCCAATCAGTGCCCGGCCTTCGGCAAGGAGTGCACGCCGCGCACGCCGCTCGGCGCCACGATGGTGTCCAGCGAAGGCGCGTGCGCCGCGTACTATCACTACGGCCGGTTCCGCGAGGCGGACCCGGTGACCGCGTAGGCGCCCGATGGCCGAGACCCTGGACTTCGAGTCGTGGACCTGCCCGCTCCCGCTGCGTGACTATCCGCGTGTGGTGCTCGGGCACGGCGGCGGCGGCAAGCTCTCTGAAGAGATCGTCGAGCACCTCTTCGTGCCGGCGTTCGGCAACCCCACGCTGAACGCGCTCGGCGACGCCAGCCTCGTGGAGCTGCCCCCAGGGCACGTGGCCATGACCACCGACTCGTTCGTCGTCCGGCCGCTCTTCTTCCCCGGCGGCAGCATCGGCGAGCTCGCGGTGAACGGCACGGTGAACGACCTGGCAATGGCCGGCGCGGTGCCGCAGTTCCTCACCGCGGGGTTCATCATCGAGGAAGGCCTCGAGATGGCCACGCTGGGCGCCATCGTGCAGCGGATGGCGGCCGCCGCGAAGCGCGCGGACGTGCAGATCGTCGCCGGCGATACCAAGGTGGTCGAGCGCGGGCACGGCGACGGCCTGTACATCAATACCTCTGGCGTGGGCGTGGTGCCGGCGGGCGTGGCACGCATCGGCCCCGACCGCGCGCGGCCGGGTGACAAGGTGATCGTCAGCGGCACGATTGGCGATCACGGCATCGCCGTGATGAGCGTGCGCGAGGGTCTGGAGTTCGAGACCGTCATCGAAAGCGACTGCGCGCCGCTCGGCACGCTGGCCCAGTCCATCGTGGACAACACCGGGCGCGTGCACGTGCTGCGCGACCCGACGCGCGGAGGCCTTGCGGCCACGCTCAACGAGGTCGCCCGCCAGTCGAAGGTCAGCATCATCGTCGAGGATCGGCAGGTGCCGGTGAAGCCGCAGGTGCAGGCCGCGTGCGAGCTGATGGGGCTGGACCCGTGGCACGTGGCCAACGAGGGGAAGCTCGTCGCCATCGTCGCGCCCGAGGCCGCCGACGAGGTGCTGGCATGGCTGCGCGCGCACGAGCTGGGGCGTGACGCCGCCATCATCGGCGAGGTGCGCGCGGACCGCGCGGGCATGGTGGCCACGCGCACGGCCATCGGCGCCACGCGCGTCGTGCCGCTGCCACTGGGCGAGCTGCTGCCGCGGATCTGCTGACCGCCGGGGAGCGACGGGCCTTCAGTCTCGTCGTCCTGCGCCGCTACGTGATGCTGTGCCCGAAGCACAGCCGGTAGCCGTTGCAGTCCACCACGTCGAAATCCCGGTTGCCGTACGGCTGCTCGCAGATGTCCCGCGCGATGGTCGCGCCCTTGCCCCTGAACTCCGCGATCAGCGCATCCGCGTCGTCCACCCAGACGTAGGCGTCCCACGCCGAGCGCTCCGGGTCGGCCTCGCTGTTCGGGCGCATCAACCCGCCCTCCTCCAACTGGCTCAGCATGATGATGATCCCGCTGCGGTAGACCATGCAGAACGCTGGCGGGTCGCCCCAGAAACGCTCGTACTTGAACCCCAGCGTGTCGCGATAGTAGTTGGCCGTGGCCACGACATCGTCCACGATGAAGTAGGGCGCGATGCTCCAGCGCGGTGACGTGACCGGCGTCGCGTCGTCTGCCATGATGGGCCCTCCCCGAGGTCTCCGCGGTTGCCGAGGGGCGAAGGCTATCACGAGGATGTCACGCGAAGGCGGGCGATACGAGCGGGTTCATGGATGAGCCGACCCCATGCCGCCAACGTCTTAACAGGTGTTGAGCCCTCGTGCCCGGTCACCATGCGTAAGACCCTCGTCTGCCTCGCGCTCCTCCTGGCCGCTCCCGCGTGGCCACAGGAGCGCCCTCTGCCCGACTTCCAGCGCTTCCTTCAGGAGACCCGCAAGCGCCTGCAGGCCGACGATGTGCGGCAGAGCGAGTACGTCTACGTGGAGACGCGGCGCGAGCAGAAGCTGGACAAGTCGGGCCGCACGACGAAGGAAACGCTGAACGTCTACGAGAGCTACCCGGCCCTGCCCGGGGAGTCTCGCTGGCAGCGGCAGACCGTGAAGGACGGTCAGGCCCTCCCGGCGGAGGACCTGGCGAAGCAGGACCGCGAGCGGCAGAAGAAGGTGATGGAGTACGTCCGCAGGATGGAGCGGGACCCGGCGAAGATCCGGGCGGCGCAGGAGAAGAAGCGCGCGGAGGAGCTGCGCGACACCGAGCGAGCCGTGGACGATGCGCTCGTCGTGTACGAGCTCAAGATGCTCGGCCGCGAGGTGGTGAGCGGGTACGAGACCATCGCCATCTCGTTCACGCCGCGCCAGAGCGCGAAGCCGAGAACGCGCGAGGGCAAGGTGATGAAGCACTTTGCCGGCAAGGCGTGGGTGAGCGAGTCGGAGTACGAGCTGGTGCGGCTCGAGGCGGAGGCAATCGAGACGGCATCGTTCGGCCTGGGGCTGCTGGCGCGCGTGCACAAGGGGTCGAAGGCGGCCTTCGAGCGGCGGAAGGTGAACGGCGAGGAGTGGCTGCCCGCGCGCGCCAGCTACACGGCCACCGCGCGCGTGCTGCTGCTGAAGATGCTGCGCATCGGGGGGACGTCGGAGTTCTCGGACTACCGGAAGTTCACGGTCGAAACCGAGACCCGGATTGGCAAGCCCGGCGCTGGCCATTGACGGCGCGAACGCCCGCGCGAAACCGTCGCGCCGGCATAATGGGGTGTCCCCAGGCCCCTGATGGTGCAGCCCACGTTTCAGGACATCGCCACCCGGTCTCCCGACGAGGCGTTGTCTCTCCTGTCGTCCGCGCGGGACGGCCTGTCTCCCGATTCAGCGGCCACGCGTCTTGCTGAGCACGGCCTCGACGAGCTCTCCGGCGCCGAGACGACGGCGCTCGAGATCCTCCTGCGCCAGTTCAAGTCGTCCTTCATCTATCTCCTGTTCGCGGCCTCCGCCATCGCCATCTACCTCCGCGAGTACCTCGACGCCGCGATCATCTTCCTCTTCCTCGTCATCAACGCCCTGCTCGGATTCGTGCAGGAGTACCGCGCCGAGCACGCGCTCCAGCTCCTGAAGCAGTTCGTCGAGCGCCGGGCCCGCGTGCGGCGCGGAGGGCTGGTGGTGAGCGTGCCTGTACGCGAGGTGGTGGCGGGCGATGTCGTCCTGCTCTCGGCTGGCGATACGATCCCTGGCGACGGGCTCTTCATCCGCGCCGACGGGGTCGAGGTGGACGAATCGCCGATGACGGGGGAAACCTCGCCGGTGGAGAAGACATGCGGCGCACTGGCCGCCCCGCCGGACGATGCCTACGGGGCCGCGAACATCGGGTTCACGCGCACCACCCTCATGGCCGGCGATGCGGACCTGCTGGTCTTCGCAACCGGCAACCACACCACCGTTGGCGGGATTGCGGGGACCATGCGCGCCGCCGAGGCGCCGAGCGCGTTCGAGGCGGGCGTCTCGGAGTTCAGCGCGTTCGTCCTGAAGATGCTCGGCGTGACGGTGCCTCTCGTGTACCTCCTCCACGCGCTGGTCACCGACAGCCAGGTGACCCTCGGGCAGTTCCTCCTGTTCTCCATCGCCCTCACGGTCTCGGCCATCCCCGAGGCGCTGCCTCTCGTCACCACCATCTCGCTCACCCGCGGCGCCCTCGCGCTGGCGAAGAAGCACGTCGTCCCGCGTCGCCTCTCGGCCATCGAGGACCTGGGATCCATCGACGTGCTGGCGACCGACAAGACCGGGACGATTACCGAGAACACGCTCCTGGTGGCGGACGTGTACGGAGACAGGGACACGCTGATCCGCTACGCGCTGGTGCCACCGCTGGCACGAGGCAGCTCCACCGTGCAGAACCAGGCGTTCGACGCCGCCATCCTGGCGGAGGTCGGCGAAGACGTGCGCGCGCAGCTGGCCGCCCTGACGCTCGTGGACGAGCTGCCGTTCGACCCCGTGCGCCGGCGCGCCACCGTGCTCGTCGAGGCCGATGAGAGGGACCTGGACCCGGCCGCGGGCGTCCAGCCGAGTAATCCAGCCAATCTGCGTAATCCGCGTAATCTGCGGCTGATCTCCCGGGGCGCACCCGAGGCGCTCTACGCCGGCGCCGCGGACGAGGCCGCCGCGCTGGCGTGGGCGGCCGGCGAGGGGCGGAAGGGCCGGCGGGTCCTGGCCGTGGCGTGGAAGGACGAAGGGCCGGATGGCCGGCGCGTCGTGGATCCGGACGACGAACGCGGCATGACTCCCATCGGCGTCATCTCCTTCGCGGATCCGCTGAAGCCGACCACGCGGGCCGCGGTCGAACAGGCCGAGCGCCTGGGCGTGCGCGTGAAGATGATCACCGGCGACTCGAAAGAGGTGGCCGGCTGGGTGGCGGTCGAGATCGGGTTGATCGACGATCCGGCAGAAGTGCTGCTCGGCAGCGAATTCGCGCGCATGTCGCCGGAGGAGAGGGCGTCAGCGGTGGATCGCTACGACGTCTTCGCGCGCGCCACCCCCGAGCAGAAGTTCGACATCGTCAAGGCGCTCGATGCGAAGCACCTCGTCGGCTTCCTCGGCGAGGGTTTCAACGACGCACCCGCCCTGAAAGTGGCGCACGTGGGGCTCGCGGTGGACGGTGCTTCGGACATCGCGCAGGATGCGGCGGACGTCGTGCTGCTGAACCGGTCGCTCGAGGTGATCGTGGACGGCATCCGGGAGGGCCGGACGATCTTCGCCAACACGATGAAGTACATCCGGGCGACGCTCACGTCGAACGTGGGCAACTTCTACGCGCTGGCGTTCGCCGCGCTCTTCATCCCGTACCTCCCGATGCTGCCCGTCCAGATCCTGCTGCTGAACCTGCTGTCCGACTTCCCGATGATCTCCATCGCCGCCGACAGCGTGGACGAGGCCGAGCTGGCGCGGCCGCGCGGCTACCAGGTGGGCGAGCTGACCGGCGTCGCCATGCTCCTGGGCGCCGTCTCCACGCTCTTCGACTTTGCGTTCTTCGGCTACTTCGTCCGTTTCGCCGAGCCGGCGCTCCTCCAGACGATGTGGTTCATGGGAAGCGTCCTGACCGAGCTCGTGCTGCTGTTCTCCATCCCCACGGCGCTGCCGTTCTGGCGCTCCACGCCGCCGAGCGGGACGGTGCTGTGGCTGACACTGCTGGTGATGGCGACGGCAGTGGCGCTGCCGTTCATCGCGCCTGCCCGCGCGCTCTTCGGCTTCGTTGCACCCGCGCCGGAGCACCTGGTAATGGCCCTCGGGCTCGTCGCGCTGTACTTCGTTTCGACAGAGGCGGCGAAGCTGTTGTTCTACCGCTACTGGGAGCGCGCCTGAAACAGCAGGGGCCAACCGGCACCGACGGTCTCCCGCCGCGCCGGATGGCGCAGCTCCTCAGCGTACCGACGCCCCGCTGGCTGTGGCCTCGCGGGCCGGCTCCCCGGCCAGGAACTCCGCGTAGCGCGCCAGGTCCACGTTCCCGCCGCTGATGACGATGCCCACGCGGAGGCCCCGGACGCCCACCGCGCCGGTGAACGCGGCCGCGGCGGCCAGCGCGCCCGTGGGCTCCACCACCAGCTTCATGCGCTCGGCGAAGAACCGCATGGCGGCCACGAGATCCTCGTCCCTCACGGTGACGATGTCCGCCACCAGCGCCTGCATGACCGGGAACGTGAGATCGCCCGTGCGTTGGGTCTGCGCGCCGTCCGCGATGGTGCGCGGCACGTCGATGCTCACGATTTCGCCGCGCTGCAGGCTCTGCTGGACGTCGTTGCCGACCTCCGGCTCCACGCCAATCACGCGGCAGTGCGGGAGCAGGTCACGCGCGATCGCGGCGCAGCCGGAGATGAGCCCGCCGCCGCCCACGCAGGCCAGCAGCAGGTCCAGCCCGCCGCCGTCCATCTCCCGTACCTGCTCGATCAGCTCCAGGGCCGCCGTGCCCTGGCCCGCCATCACGTGCGCGTGGTTGAACGGCGGCACCACGGTCATGCCGCGCTCTTCCGCGATCCGCCGCGCGATGGCCTCGCGGTCCTCGGTGTAGCGGTCGTACAGCACCACCTCGGCGCCGTACTCGCGCGTGGCCCGAATCTTCAGCGGCGGCGCATCGCTCGGCATCACGATGAGCGCGGGCATCCCGAGAATCTGCGCGGAGAGCGCCACGGCCTGCGCGTGGTTGCCGCTCGAGAACGCCAGCGCGCCGCGCGCGCGCTGCTCCGGCGTGAACTGCACGAGCGTGTTGTAGGCACCGCGGAACTTGAAGGCGCCCATGCGCTGAAGGTTCTCGCACTTGAAGAACAGGTGGGCGCCCGTGCGGGCGTCCGCTGTCCGGGAGGTGAGGACCGGTGTGCGGTGGGCGACGCCGCGCAGTCGTTCGGCGGCGGCCAGGACGTCGTTGCTGCTGATGGGCAGGGACATGTGCCCATTACCCTATCCCATCAGCGGCAACCCGTGCGTCTGCAGCGTGGCTACTCCCGGAACTTCTTGTCCCGGAACGCGTGCCAGTGCGTCCGCATCCGCTTCGTCTGGTCCGACGTGAAGTGGTCCATGCACACGTCGTCCACGTAGTCCATGAAGTTCGTGATGGGATCCCCGCCAGGGAACGGCGCGCCGGTGCAGCTGTCGCGCGGCGCGCAGAAGAACTGGGGCTCGGCCTCCACGGGCGTGTCCTTGATCTTGTCGCCGGGATGCGTGCAGCCGCCGCTGCCGAAGGTGTGATCCAGGCCCAGCCAGTGGCCCACTTCGTGGGTGCCGGTGTCGCCCTGGTCGTAGGTGAGGAAGCCGTCCGGCTCCTCGCCGGTCGTGTACGGGAACTCGAAGCCGGTGCCCGGCAGCGCTGCCCAGTAGAGGACGACGCCGTCGTAGCCCGGCGAGAACTTGTAGTAGAAGGGCAGCGTCGCCCAGCCTAGGTAGACGTCGCCGTTGGTGGTGTAGATGTTCAGGCTTTCGGGTCCGCCGCGGCGGAGGGCCGTCTTCATGGCGACTTCCTCTGCGGAGCCGGCCACGGCGAAGAACCACGCATTGTTCGCGACGACCTCGACGCCCTTCAGGTCGAACGCGAACCCGCTGCCCGCGTACGCGGCGTTCAGCACCTGCATCTGGTCGGGCACGAGGCCGCTGACGTTGGCGCCGCCGCTGCTGGTGGTGATGATGTGCCAGTAGACGGGGATGGTCACGGTGCCCCCCGGGTCCCGTCTGCCGCGGTTGGCCGCGGCTTCGATGATCTCCTGCATCTCGGCTGACGGCGTGCGGACGGCGCAGCGGTCGACGCGCCGCGTGAACGCGGGCTCGGCCGCGCGGGCGCCGGGAGCCTGCTCCGCGGCGTCGAGCCCGGCTGCGGCCGGCGATGGTGCCCCGGGCCCGGCAAGCCAGGCGACGCCGGCGGCGAGGAGGAGGGCAAGGGAGAACCTGGCGGGGAGTCGTGTCTGCATGAGGGCGTCTCCGATCTGTGGTGTGAGGCGCACGTTACGCCGGCGGGTCGGATGTGTCAACGAAGCCCGCCGGTCGCCACACGCATCGACTCGCTACAATGCACGAGCTGGCGCATGTGCTGCCATGGAGGATCTCCCGACGTGAGAGGAAACGGGTTCCGAGCCGTCCGTGCGTTCGCGGGCGCCGTCGTCGTTGCCACCGCGTTCGCGGCCGTGCCCGCCCCGGCCGCCGCGCAGACCGCCGCCCGGCTCCGGCTGGACCCGGTGAAGGCGCTGCGGATCCAGGGCGTCACCGAGGCGGAGTCCCGCGAGTTCAACGCCCGCATCGCCGCCATGCACGCGTTCCTGGGCGCACTGGCCGAGCTCCGCGAGCCGCGCGCGCCGGAGTGCGCCTCCATCTACAGCAACATGGAGCAGCGGAAGAACGCCGTCGCCGGCACGGTGCAGGGGGGCGCGGTCATCGGCTTCATGACCGGCCCGCCGGGTGGGCCGTGCCCGAAGCTCGCCAGCACCGCCATCCAGATTCGCCTCAACGACCTCCGCTGGATCTACAGCTGCCCGCACCAGCTGCGCGAGCAGCAGTTCTGCACCCTTCCCGCGTTCCAGCCCGGGCAGGGCCGGTTCCAGCGCTGGGAGGGGCGGCAGGCGTTCTACGTGTGGACGCGCGGCGGCGAGCCGCTGCTCCTGCCCGTCACCAAGGACGACTACCTGCGCGCGTGGGAGGCCGAGATGCAGGCGCGCGTCGCCGCTGGGGAAGGTGACCCCGCGTGGCTCGGCAAGGAGATCGAGCGCATCCGTGCGCGGCGGTCCGCGCTCACGCCCGAGCAGCGGGCGCTGCCGGCCTGCGAGCAGCTGCCGGAGGCGGGGAAGGAGTACCTGCAGTGGGAGCCCGGCGCGGGGGCGTGCGCGCCGGGCCGGGCGATCGGCACGCCCAACCCCGGCGCGGTCCGGAGCACGCCGTCGCCGGTGGACGTCGAGACGATTGTTCTTCGCACCGAAACCGGCCGCGTGGTGGGCGTGCCGGTGGAGGCGCACGAGCACAAGCTGCGCGTGCTCGGCGCGTTTGATTTCGAGGGGCTGGTGCGGGTGGTGACGCGATAGGTCAGCGACCCCCTGCGCCCAAGGCGAAGAAACCCACACAACTGGGGGCAGCGGGAGACCGCTGCCCCTCGTTTTTCCTAGGAAATTCTCAACTTGGGGCAACTGCAGTAAACCGCGAGCCGCTACCGATTGTCAGCCAATTGTCAGCCAACGGCTGATTGAAGTCCCTCTCCCGAAGGCTCGTCCCAACCATCAGATTCTGACCTGCAGTCGCCTGCCATCTCGCCTCCAGTTCACATCGGAAAGGTGGTACGGCCATGGATTTCGATCCTCGTTGGAATGATGACCCGCGCGACCGAGACGACGATGGTCGCGAACTCAGCCAAGGCAGTCGAGGCGTCTCGTCCGATCCACTCGAGCGCGACGCGCGTGACCCGCGTGACGTGTTCACTCGTGACCTCGATTTGCCGCGCGGTCCAGACCGCGAGCGCGTGTGGTTCCGCGAGCACAGCGTTCTCTTGCGCGGTTCGGAATCGCGGGCGCTGGCCACAACCGGCGCGTTCCGCGTCGTGCGCGCCGACGATCTCCGGGACAGCCGCGGCCAGGCCTACGACCCGCGCAGCGGCGAGCTCCGGCACCTGCGTGAACAGAAGCTCGTGCGAACCATTCCGGTCCGCGACGGCCGTGCGCTCGTCGTTCTCACCGAGCGTGGCCGAGACGTCCTCGAGCGCAACCGGCACGAGCGCGAACAGCGCTTCTACTCCGGCCTTCAGCGGCCTCGCGAACTACTCCACGATGCGAAGGTCTACCAGGCGTACGAGCGCGAGGCAGAGCGTCTCCGCGAAGACGGTGCGGTCATCCATCGCGTGGTGCTCGACGTCGAGTTGAAACGCGAGTACCAACAGTTCCTTCAAGCGAACAACCGCGGTAAGTCCGACAGCGACGGTCGTCCCGATCGTTCACCCGACGAGATCGCGCGCTGGGCGAGGGAGCACGACCTTCCGGAGAAGGACGGTCACGTTCAATTTCCCGATGCGCGCATCGTCTACGAGGACCGAGACGGCCGCGAACAGACTCGTGACATCGAGGTGGAGACGCTCAACTACCGCGGGGCGCACGCCTCCGCGAAAGCATCATCCGGATTCAGTCGCCACAGCGCGGCCGGCATGCGGGTCGTCGGCTCGCGTGGCGTCGGTGGCGGAGGCAGCCGGCGCGGCAGCAGCGGGGGATTCGCCGTCACCGCGAGCACGGGTAAGAGAGGTGGTCGGGGCCTCGATCCACGGCTCGCAGAGGAGTTGTTGCGATGAATCTCGATGAGGCCATCGCCACCATCATCTCGCGCGGATTCACCGAGCGGCAGGCAGGCTTTCTGGTACTCGTCGCGCGTCACTCCGGCGTCTGCGTCATGCGCCAGTACTCCGCGTTCGCAGGCGTCGTCTTTGGCCACACGACGCGGAGGTTCTTCACCAAACTCGAGCGCCTCGGATGGGTCTCGACCTATAACTGCGCGCGCAAACGCGCGCGCATCTACCACGTCCGCCATCGGGAGCTGTACGAGGCCGTCGGTGATGCCGAATCCCGCCTCCGGCGTCCGCCCATCGTGCCACGCGCGCTCGAGCGCATCATGCTGCTCGACGTCATCCTGAAGGAGCCGGACCTCGTCTGGTTGACCTCGTCCGAGGAGAAGATGAGGCACGTCTCGGCGTTCACGGCGATCCCGAAGGACTCGCTGCCGCAGATGAGGACGCCGCAGGGAAGCTATGAGCCGGTGCGGTACTTCCCGGACCAGGCGCCGATCGGCATCCATCCGGATGGGCGGTGGATCCTGGTCTGCCTGGTGACGCAGGACGCTAAGCGCGAGTTGCGGACCTTCCTCGAGCGGCACCTCATGTTCCTCGCTGCTCTGCCAACCTGGACGATCCGCGTCGTCATCCCTGCCCACATGACCGCCCACGGGATGCGTTTCGTCGATGAGGCGCGACGAAACCTGCGCTGGCGTTTCGACGGACAGTTCCGCGACGACCTCCGCTGGTACTTCGAAACCCGGCGAGCCGGTGGCAACCCGGACGCTGTGTCAGACGATGACGAGCGCGCACACCGCGCGAGACTGCGACGCTTCTCTGGCCTCGGGTTCTCCGCGCTCTACCCGCACTGGGTGGCGAAGGGCGACGACGTGTTCCCGACCGTGGCCGCGCTGGTCGGCGACGCCTTGTTCCGTGAGGTGGGCGTCATCGAACCGTTGGTGCTGCCGCACGCCTACAGCCACTTGGCGCCGCTGGTGGGGGTGGCGTAGGGACGTCGTCCGTCGTCCGAGCCCACACGTCTCGGTGGTCAGAAAAAGATCGCGTCCATGAACGCCACTCGGCGCTCCCAGATGTACTTCGCCCGCTTGGACTGCGGCGCAGTAATGTTGGACCTGTTAACCATGTCCATCAGGCTTTCCGAAACTGCATCTCAGGGTACGCCGCGCGAGGATCAATGTAGTTGCCCTCTCCGTCGAACTTCGGCGGCAGCAACTCGGTTCGCCCCAAGCGCTTCCTCATGCGATTAAACAACGCAAAGGACTCGTCGTACTGCTCGAGCACCCGCGCCGGTATCGGAGCCCTCAACTCGCTGCGGAGGACTGTCAACCCTGCATAGATCCGGGTGTCGTCCTTCTCCGGATCCGTCGCGCCTGTAGGATCCGGCTCCGACAGATAGTTGAGTTCGTACGCCGCGTGCTTCGAGGGTTTTTCCATCGGCAGAACGGTGAGGCGCTTCTCGATTAGCGCGCGGTCCGCATCCTCGAGGCTTGTGCTCAGGAAAATCCTGCATCCGGCTCCGGACTCCTCCTCGCCGACGACGGCGCACACGACCCCAGAGCCATAGAACATCGACCGCGTGAGGTTGAAGCGCGGGAACGACTCGATGGAGAAGCGCTGGAAGTGGCACGAACCCTTAGCGATACATATGCGCACGGGAACCGCCCACCAGAGTAATTGACGCATCACCGTAGAGAGCGACACCGCCGCCTGCAACGCGTTGTCGTACACCGCGAAGGCGCAGTCGGAGAAGATCATCATCCGCTCCGGTCGTGAGCTGTCGAGTTCGTTTGCGGCAAGCCTGTCCAGCACCGCGTGGAAGCGTCCGAAGCGCTCATGCGACTTCGACGTGGAGGTATTGACGGCCAGGGCCTCCTCGTCGATCTCGATGTCGAACATCTCCGGATGTTTCATCGCAAGCGCGCCAAATCCGAGCATGTCGACGTAGCCCACTACTTTTGGCCCCTCGTTCGCCTTTCGGATCTCGCGATCCATCAGCACGCGAAAGAGCTCGCTCTTGGTGATGTCCTCTTCGGCCTGCTGTTCGGGTTTCACTTCGGCCGCTCCGTCCCACTTCTGGTCATCAGACATGGCGCACATGCTAGCAACCGGCAGGCTAGCTTGGCAATAATAGTTAAAGACGTTATATTATTGCCACTCAGCCCCATGAACAAGCGCCAGTGGGACACCGTGCTCTACGGGATCGCCGAGGATCAGGCCGGATACTTCACGGCCGCGCAGGCCCGCGCGGCCGGGCTCCATCAGGTCCGCCTGGTCCAGCTCGCCCAGCAGGGCGACATCGAGCGGGTCTCTCGCGGCGTCTACCGGTTCGCGCGATTCCCAGTCTCACGGAACGGCCACTTTATGGAAGCCGTGCTCTGGCCACAGGTCCGCCGCCCGGACGTCACTGGCGTGGTTTCCCACGAGTCGGCGCTGGCGATTCACGAGCTGTCCGACGTCAGCCCGGCCCGTGTTCACATCACCCTGCCGAATGCCGTACGCATCCGGCGGCAGGTACCGAAGGGGCTCGTCATCCACTATGCCGACCTCGCCCCCGAGGACGTCGAGCGTGTCGAAGGCGTGCCCGTCACAACACCTGAAAGGGCAATCCGGGACGCCCACGCGAGCCACATCGGCGACGCCCTCGTCGCCCAGGCGATCGCCGACGGACGACGGTCTGGAGCCCTGTCCATGGCCGCCGCGAATCGGCTGGAGCGTGAGCTGCTCGGGACCAAGCCGGGCGCCCGCAGGACCATGCGGGCACGGCGGGAGCCGAGGTGACCGCAGGCCGCAAGCGCCCCACCGGACAACCGCCCTCTGCGAGCGCCTTGGCCCGGTATGCACAAGCCTAGGCGCGCGAGCTCGGCGTCGCCGAAGGCCGGGTTCGCGCGTGGGTCGCCTACATCATCATGGGCGGCGTTCTCGACCGTGCAACGCGCGCTCGAGCGCATCCTGCTGCTCGACGTCATCCCGAGGGAGCCGGGACTCGTCTGGCTGGCTGTCGAGTACGTCAGTTCATTTGCGTAAAGTAACGAATATTGTTACTTTATGCATATGGAAAGACACGTCGGGAACGCTCGGCAATACGTCGAAGCCCTCGCTCGGTCCGGACGTTATTTCTTCAATTCCGGCGACGCCCGGGCCGCCCTCGGCGTGTCCGCGGAGGCAACCAAAATGGCCCTCCACCGACTGTCGCAGCAGGGGCTCGTCTCCTCACCGGCACGCGGCTACTACGTTGTCGTGCCGCCCGAGTATCACGCCCTTGGCTGCCTTCCCGCCGAGCAATTCGTCCCCTCGCTGATGGAACGCTTGGACCTTCACTACTACGCCGGTCTCCTCACCGCCGCCCAGTACCACGGCGCCGCGCATCAGAAGCCGCAGGAGTTCCAAGTCTGCCTCGAACGGGCTCGTCGGCCGCTTACCTGCAGCCGCGTGC